>NZ_JBALUT010000034.1:0-29383 GCF_036963705.1 Parasphingorhabdus sp.
GTCAGGTCCTTGCCGTACATTTCATAGTCGACGCCGAGCGCGGTCCAGCGCATCGCCCAGTCGACTTTCCACTGCAACTTGGCGCCACCGGAGAGGATATTATGCTCGATCATCTCGCCATCGTCGTCAAAGCGGACAGTCCCGGCTTCGGCATCGACGATCTCGACCGGCACCTGCAAAACATGACCGGTTTTCGGGCTGATCGGCAGAATCGGCGAGTAAGTCGCCTGACGATCCTTGCCCAGGGTCGGCAGCATGATGTCCAATATCTGCTGGTTGCGGGCGAGTACCAGCTTCAGCGTCTCGTCAAACGCACCGCTCTGATATTGCTCGGTCGAAGAGATAAATTCATAATCAAAGCCGAACTGGTCGAGGAAATCGCGCAGCATCGCATTGTTGTGCGCGGCAAAACTCTCGAATTTTTCAAACGGATCCGGGACTTGGGTCAGCGGCTTGTGCAGATATTCGGCCAGCATATCCTGGTTGGGGACATTGGTCGGCACCTTGCGAAAGCCGTCCATATCATCGCTAAACGCGATCAGCCGGGTCGGATTGCCGGTCAGCGTTTCATAGGCACGACGCACCATCGTCGTGCGCAACACTTCGTTGAACGTACCGATATGCGGCAGGCCCGATGGACCGTAGCCGGTTTCGAACAGCATCGGTTCGCCACCCGGCTTGGGCGCCGGTGCTCCGCGCTCGCCGCGATAGCGTTTGAGCAGCTTGCGGGCTTCCTCGAAAGGCCACGCTTTGGAATTCTCTGCTGCTTCACGATAATCGGTCACAATTTGTCCTTCTCAGTCAATGCTGCGCAAATAGTAGCCTTAGCCTATATGGCAAGGTAGAACGCAACAAAAGCGGGAGAATGAACATGGAAATGCTGATCACGGGGGTTCTGCTGTGGGGCCTGGTACATCTGATGAAGTCGGTTACGCCGGGACTGCGCGCCTCGATCCAGAGCGCCGTCGGTGAAGGACCGCACAAAGGTCTCGTCACCCTGTTGTTGCTGGTTTCGCTGGCCTTGATGATTTTCGGCTGGCGCTCGACCACCGCAGAATTTGTCTATGACCCGCCAAGTTGGGGCCGCCATGCCAATATGACGCTGTTGTTTGTCGCAATCCTGCTGCTCGGCGCGGCACAAGGCGCTTCGCGCATCCGGCAGTGGATCCGCCATCCGATGCTGACCGGTGTGCTCATCTGGGCGGTCGGCCATCTGCTGGCCAATGGCGACAACAAGTCGCTAATATTATTCGGCGGGCTCGGACTATGGGCGCTGATTTCGATCATCACCGTGTCGCGCAACGAAGGCGTCTGGGTGAAGCCGGCCAAGATCGCGACCGCTGGCCGCGAAATGTTAAGTATCGCCATTGTTGTCATCTTATATGCCGTCCTGATGCTCGTTCATCCATGGATCGCTGGCGTATCGGTTGTCGGCGGATAAATGGTCGCACCTCTCCCCTATCCCGCGCTCCATGCCAGCCATAGCGGCATCTGGATTTGCTCTGTCGATGGCGAAACCCGCGCGATTGGCAAAGGCGAGGCTATCGGCAGGGTCGCGGAAACACCGCATATTCTGCTCAATGCGCCTTTGTTGGGGCAAAGGCTCGGCTATCCCGATCTGTCGGGGCTGGACCTGCTCGAACTGTTCGCCTTCATCCATCCGGCGCAATTTGTAGTCCCGACGCCGGCTGGCCTCGCCAAGACACTAGGCCTGACCCCGCCGGAGCAAGAGGCCGATATTGCGGCTCTTTGCCGGCAAGCGGCGAGCCTTTTGCTGGAAGGGTTGGAAGCACCTTATTGGAAAGAGCGCGAAGGCGCGTGGAGCAGCGCCCAGGCGCTCTACCGGTTGCGCTGGCCGTGGGCGCAGGAAGTCGGACGCAAGCTGGAAAAACCGGTCGAAGCCGAGCGCTGGCTTTTTTCCAAGCTGACCGAATGGGAAGAGGAAGCACCGCGCCCTGCGCCGAGATCGGTCACCATGAACCAGAGCGAGGCGCTCGCCACGCTCGATGCCCTGACCGGTGAAGGATCGGAAGAACGCGAAGGCCAGAAAAGCTATACGGCCGCCGTCAGCAAGATTTTCAACCCGCGCAAGATCAAGGGCGAGCCCAATATGCTGCTGGCGGAAGCGGGGACGGGGATCGGCAAGACGCTCGGCTATCTCGCGCCCGCATCCTTATGGTCTCGCCAGGCTGGCGGTACAGTGTGGATTTCAACTTTCACCAAGGCGCTGCAGCGGCAACTCGACCGGGAAACCCGCCGCATCTATCCGGATGAAGAGACGTTCCGCAAGAAAGTCGTGGTCCGCAAGGGACGGGAAAATTACCTTTGCCTGCTCAATCTCGAAGACGCGCTCCAAGGCGGTTTTACCGGGCGCGCAGCGATCCTGGCCCATCTGGTTGCTCGCTGGGCTGCCTATAGCAAAGACGGCGATATGGTCGGCGGTGATCTGCCCGGGTGGCTGACTACATTGTTCCGTCGCAACGGTGCCACCGCGCTGACCGACCGGCGCGGGGAATGCGTCTATGCCGGTTGCCCGCATTATCGTAAATGTTTCATCGAGAAAGCGGCTCACGCCAGCCAGCAGGCCGATATCGTCATCGCCAATCACGCATTGGTCATGGTCAATGCTGCTCGCGGACGCGAACAGCAGAACCGGCCGACGAGGCTGATTTTTGACGAAGGCCATCATCTGTTCGACGCCGCCGATTCGATGTTTGCGGCGCGGCTTTCCGGACAGGAAGCGATAGAGATACGCCGCTGGGTGATCGGGCCGGAAACGAAGAATCGAGGGCGGCGTCGCGGCCTGGCCGCTCGCCTCGCCGATCTCGCATCCTATGACGAGGAAGGCGGTCGCGCGATCGAAAGCGCCCGTCTTGCAGCCGAAGCGATGCCGGCCGATGGATGGCTCCAGCGTATCGGTGAAGGTGAGCCTTTCGGCCCGATCGAGGCATTGCTCCAGGAAGTCCGCGCGATGGTCTTCGCCCGCGACGAAAGCCAGAGTGCGGATGCCGGCTATGGGCTTGAAACCGAGCTGACCGACGTCGAAGGCCCGATGATAGATGCCGTCGCCACTGCCGCACAGGCGATGGATGCCCTGCTCAAACCGCTGGTCAGGCTCGGCCAACGGATAGAACATCTGATCGAGGAAGGCCCCGACTGGATGGACGCCCCGGCCCGGGCACGGATGGAAGGCGCCTTGTCCAGCCTCGGCTGGCGCCGCGATACTTTGTCTGGCTGGCTCTCGCTCTTGACCCGCATCGGCGGCCCTGCCGATCCCGATTTCGTCGACTGGCTGATGATCGACCGCTTTGAAGGTCGCGAATATGACATCGGAATTTGTCGTCATTGGCTTGATCCGACCATTCCGGTCACCGAGGTCGTCACCAAACCCGCCCATGGCGTGATGATCACCTCGGCCACGCTAAAAGGCGGCGGCGGCTGGGATACCGCTCGGGCGCGCAGCGGTGCTATCCATCTTCCGCATCCCCCACAGGAATTCGAAGTTGCCAGCCCGTTTGACTATCCCAATCAGGCGAAGGTCATCATTGTCACCGATGTGAAGCGCGGCGACATGGCCGGCCTTGCCGGCGCCTATGCCCAGCTAATCGAAGCCTCGGCAGGCGGCACACTTGGCCTGTTCACCGCAATTCGCCGCCTGCGCACGGTCTATGCAAGGATCGCCGATCGAATGGCGCAAAGCGGGCTGCCAATCTACGCCCAGCATGTCGATCCGATCGACACCGGCACATTGGTCGATATTTTCCGTGACGACCCCAAGGCCAGCCTGCTCGGCACCGATGCCTTGCGTGACGGCGTCGATGTCCCTGGCCAGAGCCTTCGCCTCGTGGTGATGGAATCGGTGCCGTGGCCGCGACCGAATATTCTCCATCGCGCCCGCAGACTGGCAGGTGGCGGCAGCGCATATGACGACCGGATCATCCGCGCGCGGCTCGCCCAGGCCTTTGGCCGGATCATCCGCCGCGCCGATGACCATGGCCATTTTGTGATCCTATCTTCGTCTTTCCCTTCGCGTCTGTTCTCGGCCTTCCCCGAGGGCACGCCGATCGAACGTATGCCGCTGGCACAGGCGCTGGCAGAGATAAACAAGGCAACATCCGAAATGCAAGATTCCGGTCTTTCAACTGAAACAAGTTTGATGCATGACAATCCGCAATGAAAAAACTCACACTCTTGCGCCACGCAAAATCCAGCTGGGATGACCCGGTAGATCGCGATTTTGACCGGCCTCTCAATAAAAAGGGCAAGCGCGCGGCAGCCGTCATGGGCAGCTTCATCAAGCGCAATGGATTGACCTTCGATCAGATTCTGGCGTCGCCCGCCGTACGGGTGATCGAAACACTGGAACATGTTGAGGGCGCCAGCGATCTCGCGATGGAGCCGACCTGGGACCGCAAAATCTATCTCGCCTCTTCGGCGACACTGCTCGATGTGCTGCGCGGCGCGCGTGCGGAAGCCGAGCATGTCTTGATGGTGGGCCACAATCCGGGACTGGAAGACCTTATCTTCGACCTCATCCCCGATGACGGATCCTCACCCGCTCGAGACGAGGTAGAAACAAAATACCCGACCGCAACGCTGGCCGAAATGACCCTCGCCATCGATAACTGGGCGGATATCACGGAAAAATGCGGCACATTGGATCGTTTCACCCGGCCGCGCGACCTAGACCCGGAACTGGGCCCGAATTACGATTAGGCCCGGATTTCCAAATCCACTATCCAGACTATGCAGCGTCTAGCGCTTGCGACAGCTGATCGCGGATTGATTTAAGTTCGGCCAGGATCAGTCGATTGTCCGGCTGGCCGCTAGTCGCCAATGGCAGCGCTGTTGCATTAGCCTGCAGCGCCGAAGCGATTGCGGGCGATTCGGCGATGGTTCCCGTAGAAGCACTGGATTTACGCGATGCCAGAAATTTGCGGGCGCCCTTGATCGTATAGCCTTCTTCATTGAGCAGACGGTTGATCGTCTTGACCATGACAACATCTTCGGGGCGGTAGTGACGCCGCGCACCAGCACGCTTGAGCGGCGTCAGCATTGCAAACTGGTCTTCCCAGTAGCGCAAGATATGGGGTTTGATGCTAAGCTCTTTAGACAGCTCTCCGATGGTGCGAAAAGCCCCTTGTTCCTTGGTCATATTCTGATTCCCCCCGGGGTTCGCCTGGCCGATTAACCGGCGGCGATAATCCTGTCACGCATCGTTTGGCTGGCGCGGAAGGTCAAAACCCGGCGCGGTGCGATCGGCACTTCGATACCTGTCTTGGGATTGCGCCCGGTGCGTTCGCCCTTGTCGCGCAGCACGAAAGTGCCGAAGCCCGAGATTTTGACATTTTCACCATCGACCAGAGCATCAATCATATGATCCAGAATCGATTCCACCATGACAGCGCTGTCGGCACGCGACAGACCTACCAGCCGGTTCATTGTTTCAGCCAGATCCGCGCGGGTCAGGGTGTTTGTATAGCTCATCACAATATCTTCCATCAAGAGATTGAAAAGTAACCAAAGCCATAAATCAAATCCAAGCTTTTGTAAATGTCGCCAGCAAACTTACCAGTGGATTTCAGCCGATTAGCCCGATATGCGCAAAAGATGACCGATAAACAACCACAACCAATCGCCCTCGCCGAGCTGCTCGAACAATGCGGGCCCGGCGGGCCGGGCCATCCCGTCACTCTGCCCCAAAGCTGGACGCAAGGTAGAACCGCCTTTGGCGGGCTGTCCGGTGCGCTTGCCTATCACGCCGCCAGCCATATCGAGGACGATCTTCCGCCGCTACGCTCGGCGCAGGTTGCCTTCACCGGACCGCTGTTCGGGGCACTGACTGCGGAAACCGCTATGCTCCGTCGTGGCAAGAATACCGCTTTTGTCCAGTCCGAGATATTCGGGGAAAAGGGTCTGGGGCTGCATTGCAATTTCATCTTTGCCGCGCCCCGCCCGACCGAAGTCACTACATCAGATATCGTCGAGCCCGATTTCCCGCCCCTCCCCGACGGCGAGGATCTGCACAGCGGCCCGCCGCAATTTTTCACTTCGAATATGGAATATGTCGGCAAACGGATCGACACCAGCAGCAAGACCAATCGCCTGACCCGCTGGATGCGCCTGAAACAGCGCGACGGCCTCGATCCCGTCGCCGAAATCTTGTGCATGTGCGACAGTCTGCCGCCGTCGGTGATGGGATTGCTCGACAAAAATGCGATGGTCAGCTCGATGAACTGGCAAATCAATATCATTGCCGAACAGCTGACGACCGAGGATGGCTGGTGGCTAATCGATTCGCACACCCACCACGCCGATCATGGCGCCAGCAGCCAATATATGAGCATCTGGAACAGCCGCCGCGAGCTGATGGCAACCGCGATGCAGAGCGTGGCCTATTACGCCTGATGGTAGCCGCCGCCGATCACCGGAATAAGCCCAGCCTCGCCGTCATCGGCACTGGTATTGCCGGTCTAAGCGCTGCCTATCTGCTCAAGGACGAATATCGGGTCACGGTTTTCGAAAGCCAGGCGCGCGCTGGCATGGGCGCGCATAGCGTCGATTATGTCAGCAACGGCATCACCCGCCGGATCGACATCCCGCTGCGGATTTTCTGCCACGGCTATTATGACAATCTGCTCGCGCTCTACGATCATATCGGCGTCGAGATATTGACCAGCGACCATGCCGGTGTCTTCTCCGATGAAACGGGCCGGATCATCCTCCATTATGGCAACAGCAATTGGGGCAAGGGCCGCTTTCCTCACCCGAGAGGCCGAAGCTGGCTAAGCCCCGCAGCCTGGACCATCGGCCTGCAGAGCCGGTGGTTTTTTGCTCGAGCAAAGCGGGACATGGGCCGCACGGATCTCTCCGAATCGAGCTTCGGCGAATATCTCGACGAGTCCGGTGCGGGTCAATCATTTGTCGATAATGTCCTGTTGCCGATGATGTCGGTGACTTGCACCTGCGACTATCAGGCGGTGCGCGATTATCCGGCCGACCTGATGTTGGAATATCTGACCTGCGGTATCCACGAAATCGGGATAATGAGCGCCGCAAACGGGGTCGATGATATCGTGCCCCGAATGCTGACCGATGTGGAATTGCGGACAAACAGCGCGGTTGCGGTGATCGAACCGGCAGGAACGCAACTTCGGGTGACGACGAAGGCGGGCGAGGATCAATGTTTCGATCAGGTGGTGGTGGCAGCTCAAGCCCAGCAGGCAGCGGCGATGCTATCCGGATTTGAAGATCGGCAGGCATTGCTAAACCGCATTCCCTTTGAAAAGTCGACGATGAGCGTCCACACCGATCAGGATATTTTGCCAGCATCGGCAGCGAGCTTGTCTCCGGTCAGCTATCATGTCCCGCAGGGTAGCAACCGCGCCGAAGTCTCGGTCAACCTGACTAAGGCAATCCCTCGCCTGTCCGGTCAGCAACCGGTTTTCCAGACCTGGAACCCGATGCGCAGGATCGCCCCGAACCGCGAATTGGCCAGAGTCGATTTCACCCGGCCCACAGTGACCCGGGACAGCCGTTTGGCCGTCCTCGCCTTACGCGAACAGCAGAACCACGCCGGAAACCAGCTGTGGCTATGCGGTTCCTATATGGCGGAAAAAATCCCGCTGCTCGAGGCTGCAGTCGATTCTTCGGTTGCGGTGGCAAAGCAACTGGGTGCGGTCATCCCCTGGAACGCCAGCCCCGCCGCAGCAGACTGATCCGGTGACCGAATTCCATGATCTCGCAGAACTGGCGCTCAACCGCGACGGGCAGTCATGGGGCAATCTGGGTCACTGGCAAAGCGCGACCGATTATTCAGACGCCTGCCGCGCGCTCGCAACATTGCTCGGAGAGCAAGCCGGACTGGATCACAAGTCGATTGTTTTCGACGCAGGCTTTGGGTGCGGTGACCAGCTGCTGCTCTGGCTGGAACATTTTGGCGTGTCGCAAATATACGGTGTAAACCTGTCGCACAGCCAGACCGCTCATGCCGGAAACCTGCTGGCCAGAAACGGTCGACCGGTAAGCGCCGAGGCAATATTACAGGGTGATGTCAACGATCCGGGAATCTGGACAACCGCGCTAAACGGGGCCCGGCCCAGCCATGTAATGGCCCTCGATTGTGCCTATCATTTTCCCGACCGACTGGCATTTTGGGAATTGGCGCAGCGAAATCTGGCACCGGCGGGCCGAATGGCGCTGACCGACTTCATGCTTGCCGAACAGCACCGTACCGATGGTTTCCGCCACCGGCTTTTGCGCTGGATGCTCAAAAGCGCGCATATCACCGAAACCAATATCGTTCACCGGGACGTCTATCTGGATCAATTGGAGAAAGAGGGTTTCGGTAACATCTCTCTCGTCGATATCAGCGAACATGTAATGCCCGCCTTCACTTCCGGCGATGGCAGGGGACTGCGGTGGTCTGCATGGTGCAAATATGCCGTGACCAGCCGGTTTCTCAAATGGGCTTATCATCGCTCGGTCCTGCGCTATTGCGTCGTCAGCGCGACCAAGGCCGACCAAAGCGATAATCGAAATTAAGGGTTAGCGGGCGTTGGCCGCAACTGCGAACCAACCGCCCGCCATCTCGGTTCTGTTCAGGCTCGCCGAAAAAAATGCGCGACAAGTCCGATCACGAAAAGCACCAGGAATATATAGAAAATAATCTCTGCAATTCCTGCGGCGGCACCGGCGATCCCGCCGAAACCAAGAATGGCTGCAATAACCGCGATCACGAGAAAAATAATGGCATAACGTAACATCAGAATATCCTCCTAAATTGATTTCCAGATTACTCACCGGGGGCAAAAAGGTTGCTGACACCACATCCAGCAAACTAGAATATCGCAATCCACAGGCTGGCATGAGACAATCGCTCACAAGAAAGCCGGGCGAGGTGCACTCGCCCGGCTTCGGTTATTTGGCAGTGGATATCACCAGTAAGGGGTGACGGTCCAATATTCATAGACACTGGATTGATAGTCGCGATCATAGGCGCGGTCTGCCTGATCACTGGCAAAGCGCGGTGCGTCTTTCAGCTGTTCTTCCGTCACATCAAGCCGGTAGCCGCCGAGTTCGGTGTCATAGTCCAGCTTGGACCAGGGGATGCTGTGATGCTCGTTGCCGATGCCCAGAAAGCCGCCGACCGAAAGGATCGCGTCGGTCACCTGCCCGCCACGTTTTTCGATCAGCAGCTTTTCGACAGAACCGATCTTGCCGTTATCGGATCCATAGACCGCGGTTCCTTCCACTCGATCGCTGCCAATCAAATCGCTGTTCATTTCCTTGTCTTGTAACATCATTTCAGGGTCCTTTCTTTTGACATTTGCAAGGCCGCCAACACCGCCGCTTTCGGGGGAGGCGAATATTTGGCCGCCTGAAATATCAACCGGACAGGATAAAATCGGTTCCGAAAAAAATTGCTCCGGATACCCCTGAAAACGCTCTGCTCGCCGCCCATCCTCTCGGCCGCCGACAATTTCCCTGGCTTTGGATTATATCCGCTAACATATTGGATAGTCGTCAAAACATCCTATTGCAGGAACGGTACGAAGGTTTTACATATTGGCCTCTGGGAGACTAAACGATGGTGCAAACTACTCGACCGCCAGATGGCGAAATACAGTCTTTCGCTTCGGTACAGGCCAAGCTCGCTTCCTGTTCCAAAGTAGTGGGCGAAGCATTTTTTCCAGTGATGGTAGAGGCTCTGGCAGAGGTGCTTTCGGTACGGTATGTCTTCTTGTCCGCTCTCCATCCGGCTGACGCTGGCAAAGCATGCACCGTTGCCGTGTGGGATAACGGCCCGGGAGACAATTTCGAATATCAACTGGAACACACGCCCTGCGCCGATATCGTCGGACAGGGAGCCTGTTGCTTTCCGGACAATATCGTCGATCTGTTCCCGCAGGACCAGATGCTCAAAGACATGGGCGCAAAGAGCTATGTCGGAACACCGCTACGCTCCTCGTCCGGAAAAACTCTCGGTTTGCTCGCGGTTCTCGACGACAAGATTATTGCACATCCTGAACAAGCAGCTGAAATCGTGGAGCTGTTTTCCGGTCGCGCGGCGGCCGAACTGGAACGACTGGCAACCTCGTCGCTCAACGAACGTCTCGGACGGATCGTCGAGGATTCCGTCAGTGAGGTCTATGTTTTCGGAGCCGACAGCTATTATTTCGAGCTCGTCAATCGTGGTGCCCGGGAAAATCTTGGCTATTCGATGGATGAGCTTCGCCAGATAACACCCTGGGACCTGAAGCCCCATTATACCAAAGAACAATTCATTGAATATGTAGCACCGCTGCGGAACGGCGAGGTGCCGACCCTGCTGTTCGAGACAGTGCACGAACGAAAAGACGGATCGCGTTATGATGTGGCAGTCCAGCTGCAGTTTTTCCCGGGGGTCGAAAATCTTTTCTATGCCTCGATAACCGATATCACCGACCGGAAGCGCGCAGAACAGGCCCAGGCCCATCTCGCCGCAATCGTTGCATCTTCCGACGAAGCGATCATTTCCAAAACCCTGAACAGCATCATCACCAGCTGGAACGATGGTGCGGAAAAGATTTTCGGTTACGCGGCAGAGGATATGATCGGCAAGTCTATCCGGCTCCTGATACCGGCCGATCGCCAAGGTGAGGAAGACGATATTCTTGCGCGGATGAGCCGCGGCGAGAAGATCAGCAATTACGAAACGATACGCGTGTGTCGTGATGGACGGCGGGTAGACGTGGCAGTCAATGTCTCTCCTATTTTCGATGCCGCCGGCAATATCGTCGGTGCTTCAAAAATCGCGCATGATATCAGCGAGCGCAAGCTGGCTGAAGAGCGCGAGCGCTTGCTGATGGGCGAGGTCAACCATCGCGCGAAAAACATGCTGACTCTGGTGCAGGTCATTGCCCGGCAGACCGCCGCCAATGATGCCACAACCTTCGTCCAGCGCTTCGAAGAACGCATTCTCGCGCTCTCCGCCAGCCACGACGTTCTGCTGACAAGCTGCTGGCAGGATGTACCGCTGGAAGAGCTGGTGCGATCGCAGCTTGCGCATTTCCGGGACACTTTCGAGTCGCGTATCAAATTGTCTGGCCCGCCCCTCAAAATTACCGCACCGGCGGCCCAGGCAATCGGCATGGCGGTGCACGAACTCGCAACCAACGCGGCAAAATATGGCGCGTTATCCAATGACGACGGGGTCATCGAGATATCCTGGAAGATCGAGCAAAGTGGTGCGGCAGAGCAGCGTTTCTCGATGCACTGGACCGAGTGCGGCGGCCCTGCAGTCGAAAAACCGACGCGAAGCGGTTTCGGTTCAACCGTAATCGACCGGTTGCTTGCCGCCAGTCTTGAAGGCGAGGTTGATCTCGACTGGCAGCCAACTGGTCTTGTGTGCCGGATTTCATGTCGGGCCGACAAAGTGCTCAGCGGTTCTGATACGTCCGTCCTGGACTCGAACTCGGTAATCCAGTTGCGACAACCGCGGGCCGAGGCCACGCGCCGGATATTGGTTGTGGAGGATGAAGTCCTTATCGGAATCGAGATTGCTGAAATATTGAAGGAGGCCGGATTCGATATTCTGGGCCCGGTAACCACCGTCGGCAGGGCGCTTGAGCAGCTCGAAAGCGAAAACTGCGACGCGGCTGTGCTGGACATCAATCTGGGCAAGGAAACCTCCGAGCCGGTGGCAAAACTGCTGTCAAAAATGGGGACGCCTTATCTTTCGGTTTCGGGGCGCAGCGTCGAAGACCGGCCGGCAGCCTTTTCCGGATCCCTGCATCTCGCCAAACCCATCCAATCTGCGCTTTTGGTAAAAGAGGTCGGGCAGATGGTTGCCGCAGCGGCACCGCGCCCTGCTGGCCAGGATCATTGATCTGAAAAATCAGCAGGCCCAAAACGGCTACAGCCTGCGTAAGTAGCGGACTGTAACAAGCAGAACGGTCCTGCCGAAAGCATAGCGCTGGTCGCCGTTCGGTGGCGGATTGTCAATCGTTCGGCCGTACCCGCCAAATCGATTATTTTGCAGGAAATCGATCTGGAACTATTTCTTCGTGATACGCAATAATTTGCAAATATCACAATAAACTCAGAAATAATGTGGTTTGGGTTTTGTCAAAAACCTGCAGTTCTGCATTGTGAGATACATCTCTTTACATCCAGACATCTTCTGAATCGTCCATATTTGCTCTACAAGCATGTTTTTGAAAGGACGCACGATTCCACACTCAGATAAAAATGATGTTGGCCACGAATCCCGACGGGTCCAGGCTTATAGTTACGACAATGCGAGCGCGCTTTCGGTTTTCGGCCTTGCGCTGATTGCGGCGGCTGGAGCATTGTGTCTCGTCTGGGCTGCCAGTTCAGGCCTCAAGGTCGCTGCCGAGAATGAATGGATAGCCCATCCTACTGAACTGAAATTACTCACCGAGTAGCCGCAGACAAGAAAATAGCGTCACTTTACAGAATGATGCGATGACTTGAGCTGCCGGTTATCCACCAAATTAGAAGATGTGACAGATGATTCCCCGTTAGAATATTGCGAGCATCAACGCAGCCTTACCGCCAAACAGGCCAATGAGTATCATCGCGTCGGTGATACGCTCTAAAATGCTGTCGTTCATGCGAGGTCGCTCCAATTACCCCCACGAGATGCCCGACCTTGGTTCGGAATCCGTTACGCAACTAGGTTTCCGACGCATTAACCATCCCTTCGCGGGACCGTGCTCGAACGTTTCGAGGAGAGATATGATATGGACATCGAGATTGATCCAGCCGTAGACTCTGCGCTGCTATATGATCACAAATATTGGAAGAAGAGACGCAAGCAGATATTCTTCCGTTTTATATTATCGATGATATTTGCGTCGGCCTGGGTGATCTTCAGCATCTGGGTTTCGCTGCCGTGGCTTTCGGACCTCGGAAATCTGTCGCACCCGCTGGTAGCTCTTATCATCCTGACATTCATTGCCTACGTGCCCGGCTTCATGAATGCGTTTTTGTTGGTCAGTCTGATTTTGCGCCCGACTTCGGCAAGAGCGACGCCTGCAACATGGCCTCCGATAAGCATTTTGGTTGCCGCTTACCAGGAAGAGGCGCGCATCGGTGATACGATGCAAGCGCTCAGCGAGCTGACTTATCAGGGCCGACTGGAAATCATCATATTGAATGACGGATCGACCGACGGCACCTCTGATGTGGTCAACGCATGCAAGCCGATGTTCGATGCCTTACCGCAGATCACCATTAGCCTCGTTGACCACGAAAAGAACCAAGGCAAGGCCCGGGTTCTCAATCACGGCCTGGAACTCGCGTCGAACGAGCTGATCATGACGATCGACGCCGATACATTGTTGCAGCCCAATTGCATCGAATCCCTGGTCGAACATCTTGCCGCCAGCCCGCCCGACACTGCGGCAATCGCTGGGGCTGTGCTTGTTGCCAACCAGAAGGACAGCTGGATTACCGCCGCCCAGCAATGGGATTATTTCCACGGCATTGCAGCGGTGAAAAGGATGCAGGGGATGTATCACGGCACATTGGTCGCGCAAGGCGCGTGCTCGATCTACCGGCGTGCGGCGGTGATCGAGGTTGGCGGCTGGCCGGATACGGTGGGCGAAGACATCGTCCTGACCTGGTCCTTGTTAAGACAGGGCTATACCGTCAGACATGCAGAGGATGCGATAGCCTGGACCCTCGTGCCCGAGACCGTGAAAGGACTGGCCAGCCAGCGGAAACGCTGGGCACGCGGAATGATAGAGAGCCTCGCCATCCATAAGAGATTGCTTGTCATGCCGCGGCTCCGGACGATGTTCATCTGGTGGAATTTGCTGTTTGTCGGCATCGATCTGGCTTTCACCTTCACTTTCATTCCGGCGCTGATTCTAGCCGTATTGGGGATATACTGGCTGGCGGGGCCGATCACTTTGCTGGTGCTACCGCTGGCGTGCCTCTGGAATATCGTAATTTTCCGGATTCAAACCAGAATGCTGAAGCGCGAGGAAGTTGAAATGGACAAGAGCCTCGTCGGCTTTCTTGTCTACGCATTCATCTATCCCTTCCTGATGCAGCCGATTTCGGTCTGGGGATATTTTACAGAAATTACCGGCAGGAGAAAACAATGGCACTCGATCTGACAACAAAGGTGATCCTGACTGCACTCGCAATTGCTATGCCGCAGATCGCTCTGGCCGACGAGCTTGAACCGCGCCCGGCAGCCGGTGGCGAGCTTTTCTACTCCTCCGACAGCGAGGACACGGAAATCCTGCGCACGGCGATCGACTTTGACCTGCGTAATCAGGGGAAAGACCGCCGTCTCGGTGTCCGGGTTGAAAATGCCTGGTACGATCCAGCGGGCAGCGGACAAACCCAGCGTCAGCGCATTTTTCTGCAGGCAGCCGATAGAAGCGGAAACTGGAATTGGGCGGCGCGCGTCGGTACCGATGGCGACACGATCATCGGCAGCGCCTCGCTCCACGACAATTCGAAGTTCCGCAAAGAGGTTTTCATCGAGCGTGACATTGTCGAAACGCGTCAGGGGCTCGATCAGGGTATCTACTCGACTTTTGCCGGAGCCGCGATCGACCTGCCGCTCAATGACCGCAACATCGTCACCGCGCTGGTCGGGCTTCAGGCGTTCACCGGCGACAATGTCCGGACCCATTTGCGTGGCAATTACGTCCATGTCCTGAAGCCGGACTGGGGTTTGAGCGTCCAGCTGCGCGGCCGCTATTTCCGCAGCAGCGACCCGCGCGAATTCGATTATTACTCGCCGAAATGGTACGCCGAGGCGATGCCGGTCGTGCAGCTTCGCCGCTTTGTCGATGGCTGGGAAGTGGTCGGCGCGGGCGGGATCGGAGTGCAACGCGATTCCGCGACAGACTGGCGCCAATCCAATTTCGCCCAATTCCGCGTCCGCAGCCCGGAAAACGCGAAACACTGGTCGCTGACAGCCGAGATCACCTATACCGACACCCCCTCAGACAGCGCATCGGCGGGAAGCAGCTACAGCTATTTTCAAACCAGACTGGGGATCATGCGCCGGTTTTGAGGTCGGTCGAGCGGCGTGTTGTCGCCGACTATAATGTCTTGAAAAATGGTGCCCAGAAGAGGACTCGAACCTCCACATCCTTACGAATACTAACACCTGAAGCTAGCGCGTCTACCAATTCCGCCATCTGGGCCCATGCAGGTGGTAATCATCCGAATACCGCCTGATAGAGGCGCGCGATTAGCCTCTTGGTGGTTCTGCTGTCAATGATTCATATCGCGATTGATCCCGACAAATGCGCGCGCGTCAGGGCCGTCGCTGCGCGGGGGGTGCAGAAGCGCTGCTTCCTCGGGCAAAATATGCTAGTCTGGACGGAGAATCGGCTGTTGCTTCGCCCGCCGCGCTGGGGCAGAGGCTAAGCGGAAACCAAGGCATGAGTGGAAGATGAACATGGATCTCGATGGACGTTTGATTTGCATATTTGGCGGCGGCGGTTTTCTGGGCCGCTATGTTGCCCAGGAACTGCTGGCGCGCGGCGCGCGGTTGCGGATTGCCGAGCGCAATATCAAGAATGCGATGCACATCAAGCCGCTCGGCAACCTCGGCCAGACCCAGTTTGCCAGCGCCGACATCACCAAGCCGGAGAGCGTCGCCCGCGCGGTCCATGGCTGCGATGCCGTGGTCAATCTGGTTGGCGTGCTGACCGGCGATTTCGAGCGCATTCATGTCGAGGGTGCGCGCAATGTCGCCGAGGCGGCAGCCAAAGCGGGTTGCCGGACTTTGCTCCACCTGTCCGCGATAGGTGCCGATACGGCATCCCCGTCGCGCTATGGCCGCAGCAAGGGCGAAGGCGAACAGGCCGTTCTGACCGCCTTTCCCGACGCGATCGTCCTGAGACCCTCGATTGTCTTTGGCCGCGAGGATGAATTCATCAACCGCTTTGCCGCGATGATCCAGATGCTGCCGATCGTGCCGGTTATCGGCAGCGAAACAAAATTCCAGCCGATCTTTGTCGGCGATGTTGCCGATGTCGTGGCGCAGGCGCTGAGCCAGCCTGCGCTATATGCCGGACAGACGTTTGAGCTGGGCGGGCCGGAAGTGATCAGCATGGGTGATCTCAACCGCCGCATCGCATCGATGACCGGCCGCGAGCGGACTTTTATCGATATTCCCGATTTCGCCGCAAGGATGATCGCGACTTTGCTCGGCCCGCTACCCGGCGCGCCGATCACATCGGATCAATATAAGATGCTGCAGAAAGATAATGTCGTTGCAGACGGGGCCAAAGGCCTGAGCGCCTTTGGCGTGGCTCCGACACCGCTCGCTGCAGTCGCCAGCGGCTGGATGGAGAAATATACTGCCCACGGTCGCTTTGGAGCAACCGCCAAAGCAAACTAGAAGCCCCTAGAAAAGGGCGAGTAGCGCGATACCCATGGCGACGCGGTAGATAACGAAGACCATCATCGAGGCCTTGCGCAAAAATTGCATCAGGAAGGTCATGGTCGCCAGAGCCGCGACAAAGGTCAGCACGCCGGTGATCAGCGCTTCCTTGAGCAATTCGGTGCTGGCGCCCATAAGATCGGGGATGATCAGCACGCCGGCTCCGGCCACCGCCGGAATCGACAGCAGAAAGGAAAAGCGCGCCGCCTCTACCCTGGTATAGCCAAGGAAACGGGCAGCGGTCATGGTCACGCCGGAACGGCTGGTGCCGGGAATGAGGGCCATGGCCTGCGCCAGTCCGACAATGATGCCGTCCTTCAGCGTCAGGTCCTCGAAAGATTTGACCTGCTTTCCGAACCGGTCGGCGATGCCGAGCAGGATGCCATAGACGATCAGATTGACGGCGACCAATGTGGTGCTGCGGAAACCATCCAGATAACCACCGGTCTTCAGGAACAGGCCGACGATGACGGCGGGAATCGTGCCGATGATGATCCACCAGAACAGCTTTCGTTCGGCCGGAGCCTGGCCAATACCGATGGTGGCGAGACCGCCCCGGCCCAGTGACCAGACATCTTTGAAAAAATAGGTGATGATCGCGAGCAGCGAGCCGACATGCACGGCAATATCGATCATCGGTCCCTGATCGGCATAGCCGGTAAACACCGGCAAGAGGATCAGATGGCCCGATGAAGATATCGGCAGAAATTCGGTAACGCCCTGCACGATCGCGAGAAGCAGCATTTGGATGAAGGTCATGGGCATTCCGTATATTTCTATGGCCGTATGTTGGCTCGGCCAAATGTTGATCTCGCGCGCAATAGCGTTTCGTCAGACCATTGTCGTGAGGAAAATATATGGCCGAAGCGATACTATTAATGAGGATCTGGAAAAATATTAAAAGGATAATGGGTCGCTACGGATATATTAGGACATATATACTGTCCTTATTAGCAGTTTTTTCGTGACTCTGGCCGCTTTCTCGGTTATTTCGGCCCACATGCCCGCGCAACCGGGCCACTGACCACAATCAAAACAACCGGAAACGAGCGTCTCGCATGGCAAAAAGCCCGCAGAAATTGGAAATGCTGAAATTTGTCGAGGAAGGCCAGTCTTATCCCGAAAAGCGCGCGCCCAGTCTCCGCGCCGAAGATTTTCTCGAGATTGCCGACCGCTACGCGCCGGACAAGGCAGCCGAGCAATCCGCTCGTTGTTCGCAATGCGGCGTGCCTTATTGTTCGGTCCATTGCCCGTTGCACAATCATATTCCCGACTGGCTCCGCCTGACGGCAGAGGGCCGCTTGCGCGAAGCCTATGAAATGTCCAATCTGACCTCGACCATGCCGGAAATCTGTGGCCGCATTTGTCCGCAGGACCGTTTGTGCGAAGGCAATTGCGTGATCGAATTCTCCGGTCACGGCGCGGTCACCATCGGCGCAGTCGAAAAATATATCACCGACACCGCCTGGGAAGAAGGCTGGGTCGAACCGCTCGTCCCGGGCCGGTCCAAAGGCCAGTCGGTCGGTATCATCGGTGCGGGACCAGCCGGCCTGACCGCTGCGGAATATCTGCGCGTCGCCGGTTACGAAGTGCATGTCTATGACCGGCACGACCGCGCCGGCGGCTTGCTGACTTACGGCATTCCGGGTTTCAAGCTGGAGAAAGAAGTCATCATGCGGCGGGTTCAGCGGCTGAAAGACGGTGGTATCAACTTCCACGAAAATTTCGAAGTCGGCCGCGATGCAACGCTGGAAAAATTGCGCGCCAAGCATGACGCAATCCTGATCGCTACCGGCGTTTACAAAGCGCGCGAAATAAAGATGCCGGGCGTTGGCGCGCCGGGAGTCGAGGAAGCACTCGATTTCCTGATCGCTTCCAACCGCAAAAGCTTCGGCGATGACGTTCCCGATTTCGACAATGGACGATTCAACGCCAAGGACAAGAATGTCGTCGTCATCGGTGGCGGTGATACCGCGATGGATTGCGTGCGGACCTCGGTGCGACAGGGCGCCAAGTCGGTAAAATGTCTCTACCGGCGTGATCGCGCCAATATGCCGGGTTCGCAGAACGAAGTGCGCAATGCCGAGGAAGAAGGCGTCGAATTTGTCTGGCTTTCGGCCCCGAAGGCGATCGAAGGCACCGAACATGTCACCGCAGTCAAGACGGTGAAGATGCGGCTCGGCGCGCCCAATGCCAGTGGCCGTCGGTCACCCGAAGCCCAGCCGGACAGCGATTTTTCGGTCGACGCCGATCTCGTCATCAAGGCGCTTGGCTTTGACGCCGAAGATCTGCCCGGCCTGTTTGACTGCCCTGACCTCGCGGTCACCCGTTGGGGAACATTGCGGGTCGATCACAAGTCAATGATGACCAATATGGAAGGCGTGTTCGCCGCAGGCGACATCGTTCGCGGTGCCAGTCTGGTCGTCTGGGGTATAAGGGATGGTCGCGATGTGACCGAACATATGCACCGCTATTTGCGCGAGAAGAAGCAGGCTGAAAAGGTCGCGGCATGACACATCACTATTCAGAACGGGATATGGTTTAATGAAGAAATTTCTCCTGCTGGGAGCGGCCATCGCCGCTCTGAATTTCTCTACGCCGATAATGGCGAATGACAATCAGACCGATGCCGAGACTAGTCTTGCTAAAAGAGGCGCAAATGAACTGGACGTCTTCACCAAATTGTTCGGGAATATGTTCCCGAAAGACGACACGCCGATCGAACCTGCGCTTCTCGCCAAAAGCGAACGCATCGCCGGAGCCCTCGTCCCCGCCGGCAGCTACCGGAAGATCATGGCGGAGACATTTCAGAAAGTCGTCGGACCGATGATGGACGGGATCGACCAGGTCCCACTGTCGACAATCGCGGCCTTCGCCGGCGTTCCTGAAGACAATATCGCGCTCAAAGATGGTGCGACCACATCCGACGTGATGACCATCATCGATCCTCATTACAAGCAACGCAATCGCGCGATGATGACCAAGATCACCGACGTCATGATCGATCTGTCCGACGAGATCGAACCTTCCATTCGGACCGGAATGGCGCGCGCTTATGCTCGCCGTTTCTCCGCGAGCGAACTGGAAGCGGCAGCAGAATTTTACGAGACCGAAGCGGGCGCAAAAATAGCTGGCGAAAGCCTCGCGATCTTCACGAGCCCCGAAGTCATGTCTGCATCGATGGAAATGATGCCCAAGTTCATGGAACGGTTTTTTGGCGTGATGGAAGAAATCACCAATGGATCGGATAGCCTTCCCCCTCCCCGCAAATTTGGCGATCTAGGCGAGGACGATCTGCGCAAAATGTCCGAATTGATGGGCGTTGATCGCGAATCAATGGGAGGTTCTGGTTTTGAAGCCGTTGAAACAGACCTCGCGGAAGCGGCCGATTCAGCCGCGGATGAATTCTGTAGCGAGGACGACGAATGCTATTCGGAAGCACAAGGCGATCTGGCTGCTGATCCGGGCAGCTGGTCCGCCCGGGAACGCGAAACGGTAGCAAAGCTGGAAGCCGAACATCAAATTGCCTTTGAAAAATATTTCGCGGCCCAGGAAGCCGCAACAGAAAACGCCAGAAAGCGTCTGCAGAAAGACTGACATGACCCACTTTTATCCCACCCCCGAACATGAACGCCTCGCCCGCGAAGGCATGTACCGGCCTGAATTTGAAGGCGATGCCTGCGGTGTGGGTCTGGTCGCAGCGACCGATGGCAAGCCGTCCCGGCGCGTCGTGTCCTCGGCCATTGATGCGCTGAAAGCGGTCTGGCACCGGGGCGCAGTCGATGCCGATGGCATGACCGGTGATGGTGCCGGTCTTCACGTCGATCTTCCCGAGCGTTTCTTTGACGATGCGATTGCCGACAGCGGTCACAAGGTCCGCCCCAACCGGCTTGCCGTGGGCATGATCTTCCTGCCGCGCACCGATCTCAATGCGCAGGAATCCTGCCGCACCATCGTCGAGGCCGAAATCATCGAATCCGGTTACACGATCTACGGCTGGCGTCAGGTGCCAGTGGACGTATCGGTGATCGGCCCCAAGGCACAGAATACCCGGCCCGAAATCGAGCAGATCATGATTGCCGGTCCGATGCCGGACAAGCAGGACGCCCGCGAATTCGAGAAAAATCTCTATCTCATCCGCCGCCGGATCGAGAAGAAAGTCATCGCCGCGCAAATTCAGGATTTCTATATCTGCAGCCTGTCCTGCCGTTCGATCATCTACAAGGGCCTGTTCCTCGCCGAATCGCTGTCGATATTCTATCCCGACCTGACCGATGACCGGTTCGAAAGCCGGGTCGCGATTTTCCACCAGCGCTATTCGACCAATACATTCCCGCAATGGTGGCTGGCACAGCCGTTCCGCTGCCTTGCCCATAATGGCGAGATCAACACCATTCGCGGCAACAAGAACTGGATGAAGAGCCATGAGATCAAGATGGCGAGTCTGGCCTTTGGCGATCACAGCGAGGATATCAAGCCGGTGATCCCGGCCGGTTCCTCCGACACGGCCGCTCTGGATGCAGTGTTCGAGACCATCTGCCGCTCCGGCCGTGATGCACCGACCGCGAAAATCATGCTGGTCCCCGAAGCCTGGCAGAATGACCCGGATATCGATCCGGCGCATCAGGCGATGTACGAATATATGGCCAGCGTGATGGAACCATGGGATGGTCCGGCAGCATTGGCGATGACCGATGGCCATTGGGCTGTTGCCGGCGTCGACCGCAACGCCCTGCGTCCGCTGCGCTATTCCCGCACCATCGACAATCTGCTGATCATCGGTTCCGAATCCGGCATGGTCGTGGTCCCCGAAAGCCAGATTATCGAGAAAGGCCGTCTCGGGCCCGGACAGATGATCGCGGTCGATCTTGATGCAGGCGTCCTGTTCAAGGACCGGGAACTCAAGGACCGGATCGCTAGCGAGGAACCTTATGCCGATCTGGTCAAGGGATTCCAGACCGTCGATGATCTGCCACCGGCACCCGAAAATTCCGGCATGGGCTTTTCCAAGGAAGAGCTGATCCGACGGCAGACCGCCGCCGGCCATACGCTGGAAGATATGGAAATGATCCTCGCGCCGATGGTCGAGGATGCCAAGGAAGCGATCGGATCGATGGGCGACGATACGCCGCTCGCAGTGATCAGCCGCAAGCCGCGCCAGATCAGCCACTTTTTCAAGCAGAATTTCTCGCAGGTCACCAATCCGCCGATCGACAGCCTGCGCGAACGCCACGTGATGAGCCTGCGCACGCGCTTTTCCAACCTGGCCAATATCCTCGAGCAGGACAGCCAGAATGAAGATGTCATGGTACTGGATAGTCCTGTGCTCAGTTGCGCCATGTGGGAGCGGCTGAAACTCGGCTTTGGTGACGCCGTCGCACAAATTGACTGCACCATGGCAACCAGCGGAAACGCGATCGAACTGCGTGATGCGCTCGCCCGGATCCGCGCGGAAGCGGAGCAAGCGGTGCGCGCCGGAAAGACCGAAATCTTCCTCACCGACGAGGATATTGACGAAGACCGGATGGCGATCTCGATGGTGATCGCGACGGCAGCGGTGCACACGCATCTCGTCCGCAAGGGGCTGCGCTCCTACGCTTCGGTCAACGTCCGGGCGGCGGAATGTCTCGACACCCATTGCTATGCGGTTTTGATCGGTGTCGGCGCGACCACGGTTAACGCCTATATGGCCGAAGCAGCGATTTCCGACCGCCACGCTCGTAGTCTGTTCGGCGATCTGACTCTCGACGACTGCCTCGAACGGCACAAGAAAGCGGTCGATGACGGCCTGCTCAAGATCCTGTCGAAAATGGGCATTGCGGTTATTTCCAGCTATCGCGGCGGCTATAATTTCGAAGCCGTCGGCCTGTCGCGCGCCTTGTGCAACGACCTGTTTCCCGGCATGCCGACCAAGATTTCCGGCGAAGGCTATGCCTCGCTGTTCATCAACGCTCAGGAAAAGCATGAAGCGGCCTTTGAACCAGCGGTCGTGCGCTTGCCGGTCGGTGGTTTCTACAAGCAGCGCGATGGCGGCGAAGCCCATGCATACGGCGCTCATATGATGCACCTGCTGCAATCGGCGGTCGCCCACGACAGCTATTCGTCCTATCTCCAATTCTCCCAAGCGGTGCGCGAGATGGAGCCGATCTATCTGCGCGATCTGATGGAATTCAACTACGCGCCGGCACCGGTGCCGATCGACGAGGTCGAGGCGATCACCGAAGTCCGCAAGCGGTTCAACACGCCGGGCATGAGCCTCGGCGCGCTGAGTCCCGAAGCGCACGAGACGCTGGCCATCGCGATGAACCGGATCGGCGCGAAATCCGTCTCCGGCGAAGGCGGCGAGGAAAAGCGCCGCTACAAGCCTTATGAAAATGGCGACAATGCCTCGAGCCCGATCAAGCAGGTCGCCTCCGGCCGCTTTGGCGTGACATCGGAATATCTCGGCGCCTGCGAGGAAATCGAAATCAAGGTCGCCCAGGGCGCCAAGCCCGGCGAAGGCGGCCAGCTGCCTGGTTTCAAGGTCACCGAATTCATCGCCAAGCTACGCCATTCGACGCCCGGCGTGACCCTGATCTCGCCGCCGCCGCATCACGATATCTACTCGATCGAGGATCTTGCCCAGCTGATCTACGATCTCAAGCAGATCAACCCGCGTGCGCAGGTTTGCGTGAAGCTGGTGTCATCGGCCGGTATCGGCACGATTGCGGCAGGCGTGGCCAAGGCCCATGCCGATGTCATCCTGATCTCCGGCAACACCGGCGGCACCGGCGCATCGCCGCAGACATCGATCAAATTCGCCGGAACTCCCTGGGAGATGGGACTGTCGGAGGCCAATCAGGTACTCACCCTCAACGGCCTGCGCCACCGGGTAAAATTGCGCACCGACGGCGGGCTCAAGACCGGCCGCGACATCGTCATCGCCGCGATCCTTGGCGCCGAGGAATTCGGCATCGGTACGCTCAGTCTGGTTGCGATGGGCTGCATCATGGTCCGCCAGTGCCACAGCAACACCTGCCCGGTCGGCGTCTGCGTCCAGGATGAAAAACTGCGCGAAAAATTCACCGGCACCCCGGAAAAGGTAATCAACCTGATGACCTATATGGCCGAGGAAGTGCGCGAGATACTGGCGCGCCTTGGCTATCGCTCGCTTAAGGAGATTATCGGGCGCACCGAACTGCTTCGGCAGGTCAGCCGTGGGGCGGAGCATCTGGATGATCTCGACCTCAACCCGATTCTCGCCAAGGTCGACGCCAAGGACAGCGAGCGCAGTTTCAATCTCGAGACTCACCGCAACGAAGTGCCGGACAGTCTCGACGCGGAAATGATCGAAGATGCCAGGCCGGTGTTCGAGCGGCGAGAGAAAATGCAGCTCACCTATACGGTGCGCAACACCCATCGCGCGGTCGGGACCCGTTTCTCCGCAGAAATTACTGCCAAATATGGCATGAGTGTCCTGAACGAAGACCATGTCCATATCCGTTTGCGCGGATCAGCCGGACAGTCGCTCGGCGCGTTTCTTTGTCAGGGGATCACGCTGGAAGTGTTCGGCGACGCCAATGACTATGTCGGCAAAGGCCTGTGCGGCGGCAAGATCGTGATCCGCCCGATGGTCAGCTCGCCGCTGGTCAGCCAGGAGAATACGATCATCGGCAATACCGTGCTTTATGGCGCGACCGCCGGCCAGCTATACGCGGCCGGACAGGCGGGCGAACGTTTTGCGGTGCGCAACAGCGGCGCGGATGTCGTGGTCGAGGGCTGCGGCGCCAATGGCTGCGAATATATGACCGGCGGCAATGCCGTCATCCTCGGCTCGGTCGGTAGCAATTTCGGCGCCGGCATGACCGGCGGCATGGCCTTCATTCTCGACACCGAAGACAATTTCGGGAAAATGGCCAATGGCGAAAGCATCGTCTGGCAACGGCTCGACAGCGCTTATTGGGAAGGTCATCTGCTCTCGCTGATCCAGCGGCATAACAAGACCACCGACAGCAAATGGTCCGAAGCGATCCTGCGCGACTGGGACCGTTGGCGCGACCGGTTCTGGCAGGTCTGCCCCAAGGAAATGGTCAGCCGGATCGGCCATCCGTTATCGGATAAAGAGGTGATCGAAGCGGCGGAGTGACGGTCCTTCGAGATATGTTTGTGCGGCAAGAACCACAACATGCTAGGCTGGCTCTCACCAGTCCACAGCCGGAGCCAAGCCATGCCCAAGATCACCCCCAACTACGTTGAAATGAAAGCCAGCGATCTACCCGCTAGCAAAACCTTCTACGAAAAAGCCTTCGGCTTTGCCTTCACCGATTATGGCCCGGACTATGCAGCGGTCGAAGGCGGACCGGTACAAATCGGCATTGCGGCAGGATCAGAACCGGTGGCTCCTATGCCCACATTCGAAAGCGACGATCTCGAAGCATCGCTCGCGCAGGTCAAAGCGGCAAATGGCGAAATCATCAAAGAAATTTTTACCTACCCCGGCGGGCGGCGGTTCGAGTGCCTAGATCCGGCCGGAAACCGGCTGGCCGTTTATAAGCCGGACTAGACTGCACTCCGTTACAAATGTTTACGCGGCGGCATCGCAGGTTCAGCAGAGACTAAGCCGAAATCTTCTATTCCGATGTTATCGATGAAAATCTGAAGGAGGATCGCTCATGCGTCGCTTTACCTTATCAATATTCACAGCCTCGCTGATCATAGCAAGCCCGGCGCTTGCACGGGAACAGCAACTCGAAGCAGATACGATCGAAAGGCTCAATGATCCGGTATTTCACGACAATATGGTCTTGATGATGTCCGGTTTTATGGCAGCGATGATGGATCTTCCGATTGGTAAATTTGCTCATGCAATGGACAAAGCGCTACCCGAAGAAATGCGGCGCGACGGCGATTCCCCGAAAATTGATCCCGACGCCACGCTGGGCGATCTGGCACGGAATGATGACCCCGACTTTGATCGCGATGCAGAAGAAAAAATGCGCCGGGGAACCGCAATGATGGGGATCATGGCCTCGGAATTTGGCGCGCTTCTCCCGCAGTTAAAGGCGATTGGCAACAGGATGAAGCGGCGGATGGAAACGACACAATGATGCTGCTTTCAACCCGCAACAGCACAATGTGTCTGACAGGCATCAAAGCTCTTCCACAAATGCATATTCGCGACTAACACCAGCGCCATGTGGCAGTTGTACCAATTCCCTCTATGTCCGTTTTCCCGTAAAGTCCGCTTGTTGCTGGGCGAGAAATCGGTCGGCTATGAGCTTATCCGCGAATCGCCGTGGGATCAGCGCGACGAATTTCTGTCAATGAACCCGACTGGCCGGACCCCGGTCATGAAACATGCCGAGCGGGATATCCATTTAGTCGATAGTATCGCGATCTGCGAATATATCGAGGAAACCGTCGAAAAAGTCCCGATGATCAACGGCACCGCAGTCAACCGGGCCGAAATCCGGCGACTGGTAGCCTGGTTCGACGAGCAGTTTTACGGCGATGTCACCGCTCCGATGATGCACGAACGGATGCACAAGAGACTGGTCCGGCGCGAACCGCCCGATGCCAAGGTCTTGCGCGAAGCGATGCGCCGGGCGAACGTCCATCTCGACTATATCGACTATCTGATTGACCACCGCAGCTGGCTGGCCGGGGCGACGATGAGCCTTGCCGACCTTGCGGCAGCCGCCCAGATTTCGGTCGCCGATTATCTTGGCGCGATTGACTGGGCCGGTCACGAGCAAACCAAAGCGTGGTATGCGATGTTCAAATCGCGACCTTCGTTCCGGCCATTATTGTCCGAACGGATGGAAGTGATCGCGCCGCCGCCGCATTATGAAAAAGTGGATTTCTGAAATCCTTTGGAATGCCGCCGCTTTTCGGAGCGTCGACCACTAAAGCGTCTTGATCATCTGCACCTTGTCCATGCCGGGCGCAAAACCGTCTTTCTCGACCTGCGCGGCGGCAAAACCCAATTTGACGAAAAACGGCGCAACCATGGGCGTGGTGAACAATTCCACTTCGGAATAATCGTCCGCATCCGCGATCGCCTGCAATCGATATTCGGCGAGCAGGCGCCCCAGTCCCTGGCCATGGCAATTGCGATCCACCATGCCCCAGGTGAAGCGCGCCTGCCCGCGATCTTCCTTGGCAAAGCCGCCGCAGCCGATGACGGCTCCATCCCGTTCGAGAATGAAATATTCTCCGCCGGGATTGTCCAGAAATGCAGCAAAATCCTCGCGCTCGGTGGAATCAAAAAATTCCGAAACATTGCTGTCAAATATTGCAAGACACGCCGGTTTATCGGCAACTACATAGGGCTGGACCTTAGCAATCAGCTTTTGACGACCGTCATCAGATAGTTGAGCGCCAGATTATCAGACAGAGAGAAACCGCTCGCCGGTCCATAGGATATCCCGGTTGTATCAATCGCCTGGAGACCCGCAGAGCTCAGCATCTTCTCCAACTCTTCCGGGGTGATGAATTGGTCATGATGATGAGTCCCGCGCGGGATTTGCCCGGTCCGTTCTGCCAGCTCCACCAGCATTAGGTTCGACAAGGCGGTGCGATTGGGCGTCGAGATTATCATCAGGCCATTATCAGCCAGAGCATCCGCCAGACCATTGATAAAGCCCTGCGGGTCGTCGACATGTTCGAGCACCTCCAGCGAGGTCACCAGATCATAGTCTTTGCCGCCAAAACTCTCGATTGCTTCGTTGCGATAGTCGATATCCAGCCCTTGCGGTCCGGCATGCGCCATTGCCACGGCGATATTTTCCGGCGCTGCATCGAGGCCTGTCACCTTCGCGCCCAGTCGCGCCAGCGGCTCGCATAGCAAGCCCGCGCCGCAACCGACATCGAGGGCTTTCTTGCCCGCCAGCGGCCGCAACTGACTTGAATCGACATCGAAATGCAGATCAATCGCTTCGCGTATATAGGTCAGGCGCACCGGATTCAGCCGGTGGAGCATCGCCGAGCTACCCTTCGGATCCCACCATTCCGCCGCGAGAGTGCCAAAATGCGCGGCTTCCGCCGGATTGATCGTGCTACTTGCCTTTGTCATGGCCCCTCTTTATCAGGATTTTCGATCCTGTTCAGGCCCTTTTTAACGAAAGTTTTCCCGACAATATTATGGCACGCATAGTGATGAAATTTGGCGGCACCTCAATGGCCGGAATCGAACGCATCCGCCGGGTGGCGCAGATCGTCAAGCAACAGTCCGATGCCGGCCATGAAGTGGCCGTGGTCGTCTCCGCCATGGCGGGCGACACCGACCGTCTGGTCAATTTCTGCCGCGAAGCCAGTTCACTCTACGATCCGGCAGAATATGACGTGGTCGTGGCTTCGGGAGAACAAGTGACCGCAGGCTTGCTGGCCGTTGCGCTGCAATCTCTGGGAGCAAAGGCGCGGAGCTGGCTTGGCTGGCAAATGCCAATCCGGACGATCGAGGCGCATAGCAAGGCACGGATTGACTCGATCGATGCAGAAGCCCTGACCGCCGCTATGCAAAGCGGTGAAATCGCCGTAATCCCCGGCTTTCAGGGTCTGAGCGAGGAAGGCAGGATCACGACTCTGGGCCGCGGCGGATCCGATACCAGCGCGGTCGCGATAGCGGCAGCGGTCAAGGCCGATCGCTGCGATATCTACACTGACGTCGATGGCGTTTACACAACCGACCCGCGGATCGTGACCCGGGCGCAAAAGCTCAATAAGGTGACGTTCGAGGAAATGCTCGAACTGGCCAGCGTTGGCGCGAAAGTATTGCAGACCCGCTCGGTCGGACTGGCGATGAAAGAAGGCGTGCGCATTCAGGTGCTATCGTCCTTCACCGACGAAAATACCAACTGGACCGCCGACGATCTGCCCGGCACGATGATCGTCAGCGAAGACGAAATGGAGATAGAAGATATGGAACGGAAGCTGATCACCGGCATCGCCCATGACAAGAATGAAGCCAAGATCACCCTGACCCGCGTGCCCGACAAACCCGGCGCGGTTGCCGATATTTTCGCGCCGCTCGCCGATGCCGCGATCAACGTCGACATGATCATCCAGAATGTCGGTCGCGAGAAAGGCGAAACCGACGTAACCTTCACCGTGCCCAGCGTCGATCTCGACCGGGCGATGCAGGTATTGGAAGGCGCACAGGAAAAAATCGGCTTCAACCGCCTGATCCCCGACACCAATGTCGCCAAGATATCGGTTGTCGGCGTCGGCATGAAGAGCCATGCCGGTATCGCCTCGACGATGTTCCGCGCGCTGGCCGATCGCGGCGTCAATATCCAGGCGATCACCACATCGGAAATCAAGGTCAGCGTGCTGATCGAGGAAGATTATACCGAACTGGCGCTGCGCGTGCTGCACACGGCCTATGGGCTGGATGCGGTGGACGCGGCCTGATCATCTCCCTCCCCGTCAAGGGAGGAACTTCGGGGGGCGGAGTCCTAGCAAACTGCCCCTCTCTCAACCTTCTCCCCTGACGGACAGAGGGCTTTAGAAAGAAACTGAATGACCCAATCCAAACTCCAGCATCTCATGCAACGCGGCACCGATTTTCTCGGCTGCGAAACCGCGATCATGTGCGGGGCGATGTCCTGGGTATCGGAACGCAATCTGGTCAGCGCGATTTCCAACGCAGGCGGCTTTGGCGTGATTGCCTGCGGCGCGATGACGCCCGACTTGCTCGACACCGAAATTGCCGAAACCAAGAAGCTTACCAACAAGCCGTTCGGGGTCAATCTGATCACCATGCATCCCGACCTGATGGCGCTGATTGCGGTCTGCGGCAAACATGCGGTGACCCATGTTGTTCTCGCTGGTGGTCTGCCACCCAAGGGGAGCCTTGAAGCAATCAAGGAAACCGGCGCGAAAGTGATCTGCTTTGCTCCCGCCATGGCGCTGGCCAAGAAGTTCGTCCGTTCGGGCGTCGACGCGATTGTCATCGAAGGCATGGAGGCTGGCGGCCATATC
>NZ_JBALUT010000035.1:0-28755 GCF_036963705.1 Parasphingorhabdus sp.
ATAAAATGTTTTCACGCTAATGACAAACAGCGTTAGAATTGGCTTATGCCTTAGCGGTGCCGCCTTGTAGAACCAATGACCTTGACGATAGCAGCAAGATCGATCTCAAATGTCATTTGGCTTTTCGTTCACCCAAGCTTTGACCTGAAAGCGAATAGAGTCGCGACTGATGATCGCCTATGATTGCGATTGGGTCGTTAGCTGAACGGCAACCAATGCCTTCCTAGTGTCTGCTTTTGCCCCCTAGCGGACCTCAAATCGGTCCAACGCGAACGTCCGCTAGTGGGGCGGTTGCTGACTGGCTGCGCTTATTTCAACAAGGTTCCGGCCCTACGTCGCAAATTGGGTTGCTGCCTGGTAGGCGTTGAACAACAATTATGTTGTATCGGACATTAGCACGATCGTTGTTCGATAACTTTTCGTCCCGTCCACGTCGATCTAGATGTTTATAGAGCATTGGTCGCATCCAAAATTATTTGCTTTGGCGGGGTTTTGGATCAGATCTCGTTCTTAAAGGTGATCACTGGTAATCGGGACATTTCCATTGCGAGGGTCAGCATCTCCCGCGCATCGATGCGGGGATTGAAATTCTGAATTTTGGAACTGAGATACAGGGGTTTTGACATGCGTACCGTTTTTGGATTTGTTGTACTCGTCATTACCCTTTCCGCCTGCTCCGGTGGGGATGTGGGCGAAGACCCTTCTAAATCGTCGGAAAAAAGTGCCGCTGCAGAGACAGGCAGCGCTTCGATTGTTGCGGCGGATTACAGCAAATCTTTTGACCGGGCATGGGAAAGGGCCGGCGAAGGTCGAAGCCCGACATCGGCATGTGCCGGTGTCGTAGGCAGGGCTGTCGGAATGCTTAAAACCAGCGCAACAGATGGTCAGCCCAAGGCCGATGCGCTCACGGCGCTGAACGCCTGTTATGTTCGGGCCATGGCGCGCTATGTCGATGAGAGGCTTGCTGCCGGTAGCCAGGGATCGGCGCCATGCATGGATTTGCTAAAGGCATTGCCGGTTCATCGTCGTTCTCTGGGGAGTTTTATGGACGATGTCGGGGAAGATAAGGCGGACTATGATCGCCGCCTTAACGATCTGATAGACGACAAAGTACGTGCGGCGTGTCCCGACTCCGCAACGGTTCTACTCGGCGCATAATGCTTATTACATAGTGCATATTTTGTTTGGTTTCACGCGGGGTTCGAGAAGCCGGGCTATAAGGTCAATAACAGCATACCGGCCGATGAAGGTTACAGGCCGGTCCCATTGTAAAAATTATCGGATGGAGATTAATGATGCGTAAAATGGTGATAGTTTCTGTGGCCTCGCTCTTGCTGGCAGGTTGCAATTCTTCAGATACCGGCGCTTCGCCGAACGGCGGTGAGGACGCACAGGTCCGGTTGAACGGCGAAGACGGAAAGGAAGCGCTGAATGTCAGCATCGGCGCCGATCTGGCCGTGGATATGCCTAAAGGATATACGCTTTATCCCGGCGTAATGGTCATTACCAAGTCCAATGTGGATCAGGGCGACAGCATAGCATTGGTGGTCGTCATGGCCAGCAAGGATTCGCCTGAAAAGCTGGTGTCTTTCTACCGCAAGCAAGCCGAAGCCGCGGGAGTTGAATTCAGTGTGGATAGCAAAGACGGAGGAACCCAAACACTCATGGGCAATAGCCCGGACGGTACCATATTTGTACTAAGCGCTCTTGCTGACGAAAGTGGCACGACCGCGCAACTCACGGTGGGCGTGCCCAAGGATAGCTAAAGCGCCTCACACATGGTTAACCAACAGCTTTCAGGAGAGCCTGGCCAGGCAAACGGTTGCGGATGACTGCAACTGGGTGGGAGGCGGACATCATGCTAGGCACCGTGATCAACTCGCTTTTGCCGCTCGGTATTCATGCGTCGGATATGTCTCTCGGAACGTTCGGTCGAAAACGCGCCAATGCCCGCGAGACGTCGTCCTTCAATCCACAATGTCAGCAGGCCGAAGACAGCAAACGCCGACAAAATGCCGGAGATCTCAATCCAGTAGGGCGCACTGAAGAAGCCTATTGCCCCGCCGTAGACAATTAACGGTGCCGCTGCCAACAACCTAAGTTGGAACGTCTGCGGCCCACACCAGTCGACTTTCGCCCACTCACGATCAACATATTTTCTGAGAGACGCAAGTGAGCCCATTTGCGGAACATAGCTGTCAATGAGCGATGTCTCCAACAGAGGCGGCAGAGGAAATAAAGACGATATATCGTTTGTACAGTCTTTCGCACCCAAAGCCGACATTCGATCAATCGGCGAGTTCAACCTGCCGGACATCATAGCCGGACTTGTTGAGGTCGACGATAAGGCCTTCCAATTGTTCGCGATCCTTGGCTTCGCATTCGATATCGGTGATCAGGCCCTTGGCGGGAAGGTTGGTGAACACTCGCTGGTGATAGACTTCGATTATGTTGACTTCATGTTCGGCAAATTGTTTTACCACATTGTACAGCGCGCCGGGCTGGTCGCGCAGATGCAGGCGGAGACGCGCGAGGCGGCCTGAGCGGGCGAGATCGCGGAGCAGGACGTTAGCCAGCAAGCGGGTATCGATATTGCCGCCACAGAGCACGAGACCGACTTTTTCGCCCTTGAATTTTTCCTTGTTGCTCAGCAACGCGGCAAGACCGGCAGCACCGGCGCCTTCAACCACTGTCTTTTCGATCTGCAGCAGCAGGCTGACCGCACCCTCCAGTTCCGCTTCGCTGACCAGCAATATTTCGTCGACATATTTCTTGATGATCGCGGCGGTGAATTCGGAAGGATTGCGCACTGCAATGCCTTCGGCCAGCGTATCGCCGCCAGCGGTGACGGTTTTGCCGGTCAATTTGCCGTACATGCTCGGGTAGAGCGCGGCCTGCACGCCGGTCATCTTGATATCCGGCTTGATCGCGGATGCTGCGGTTGCCATGCCGGAAAATAACCCGCCGCCGCCGATTGGTATGATCATCCGGTCGAGATCAGGGATGGCTTCTAGCATTTCGATGGCCACGGTTCCCTGACCGGCGGCGACATGCGGGTCATCAAAAGCGTGGATGTAGGTGAGGCCGCGCTGATCGGAGAGCTGCATGGCATGCGCATAGGCTTCATCATAATTGCTACCGAAAATAACAATCTCGGCACCATGGCCACGGGTTTGTTCGACCTTCACCATCGGCGTCGTGCTGGGCATTACGATCGTAGCGGGGATGCCCAGATTCTTTGCGTTATAGGCAAGACCCTGAGCGTGATTGCCGGCCGATGCCGCGATCACACCAGCCTTGCGTTTGCTTTCGTCCATCAACAGCAGCGCGTTGAGCGCACCGCGTTCCTTATAGGCAGCGGTGAATTGCAAATTCTCGAACTTGAGAAAAACTTCCGCGCCGCTAAGCTGTGAAAGAGTGATGCTTTTCAGCGTCGGGGTGTGGACGACACGGCCTTTGATCCGGTCGTGCGCTGCTTTCACATCCTCAAAGTCAAAGGAAGGAAGGGCGGGGCTCTGCATATCATTCATATCGCCAGAGGCCCTAACGCATCTGGCCAACGAGGGAAACAATGATTATGGCCGCACAAGGGGATAAAGGAATCTATGGCGAAAATTGCATTTATCGGGATCGGCGTGATGGGCGGACCCATGGCGGGTCATCTGGTCCAGGCCGGACATGAACTGACGGTCTATAACCGGACAAAGTCGAAGGCTGAGGCCTGGGTTGCCAAACATGGCGGGTCGCTGGCCGAAAATCCGGCTGCGGCGGCAAAAGACAAGCAGATCGTGATTACTTGTGTCGGTAATGACGATGATCTGGCTTCCGTTACCATGGGACGTGACGGCGCCTTCTCGACCATGGCATCGGGTGCCCTGTTCATTGATCACACCACCGTGTCGGCGCGGATTGCCCGCCAGTTGTCGGTCGAAGCCGAAGGGCGCGGGATCCACGTGGTTGATGCTCCGGTGTCCGGCGGTCAGGCTGGTGCAGAAAACGGGAAATTGTCGATCATGTGCGGTGGTAGCAAGGAAGCCTTCGCAGCCGCCGAGATGATTATGACGGCTTATGCCGGAAGGATCGTCCATGTCGGGCGTACCGGGGCCGGGCAGACCACAAAGATGTGCAACCAGATCGCGATCGCCGGCGTACTGGAAGGATTGTCGGAAGCGTTGCGCTTTGCCCAGGCTAGCCAGCTTGATCTGGACAAGGTGCATGAAGCGATCTCGGGCGGGGCGGCGCAAAGTTGGCAGATGGACAATCGCTGGTCAACCATGGCGCAGGACAAATTCGATTTCGGTTTCGCGGTCGACTGGATGCGCAAGGATCTGGGGCTGGCGATCGAAGAAGCGCGGACCAATGGCGCGGCCATCCCGGTGGCGGCGCTTGTCGATCAATTCTACGCAGAAGTACAGGCTGCGGGCGGTGGTCGCAATGACACCAGCTCTCTGGTCTCCCGCCTTCCCAAACGCAAATAATCAAAGGTAGTTGATATGACTGGTTGGCTGAAGAATTGCAGCACTGCTTTGGGCGCGATCGCGGTGGCCGTTGTCTTCACGCCGGCAGCTGCCGAAGCCGATAGTCTCATAGAGAATGTCAATGGCATGACTCCGGACAGCCAGGGCAAGATCATCCGCTTCTCCGCGATGGTTGTTGATGACGAAGGCAAGGTCAAGCAATTGCTCGACCGTCGTGACAAGCGTCCGCGCGAGGTCGACTTTCAATTTGATGGCGAGGGCAGGACATTGATCCCGGGATTTTTCGATGCCCACGGCCATGTCATCAATATGGGGTTTGCTGCTCTGACACTGGACCTGTCGGAGACCAAATCGCTGACTGAAGCGCTCGCCAAGATCGATCGATATGCCGCGGACAATCCGAACCGGCAATGGATCATCGGCAATGGCTGGAATCAGGAGTCCTGGGGGCTCGGCCGCTTTCCAACCGCAGCTGAACTGGATGCAATAGTCTCCGACCGTCCGGTGTTTCTGTCTCGCGTCGACGGTCATGCGGCCTGGGTCAATGGTGCGGCCATGAAAGCGGCGGGAATCTCGGCCACCAGCAAATCACCTTCGGGTGGGACCATCGAGAAGGTCGGTGGCAAGCCGACTGGAATTTTCGTCGATACTGCGATGGATCTGTTCGGAGATGCTATCCCCGCTCCCAGACCGGTGGAAAATGACCTGGCGTTAAGCAAGGCGCAGGAAATACTGCTTGCCAACGGAGTAACGTCGATTGCGGATATGGGCACGACGATGCAGGACTGGCAGAGTTTTCGCCGGGCAGGCGATGCAGGCCAGCTGAAAATCCGGATTGTTTCTTATGCTGCGGGTGTAGACAATATGATTGCGATTGGCGGTCCCGGGCCATCGCCTTGGTTATATGATGATCACCTCAAGCTGGCTGGGGTTAAGCTGTATATCGATGGTGCGCTGGGCTCGCGCGGTGCTTTGTTGAAGCAGCCCTATCAAGACAAACCAAAGGAGAGCGGACTGGCGATGCTGACGTCCGCGCAGCTCAAGAACAAGATGAGCCGGGCAGCGATGGACGGCTTCCAGACCGCGGTTCATGCGATTGGCGACAAGGCGAATGACGAAATATTGTCCGCAATCGAAGAATTGGCCTATACTTACAAGGGCGACCGGAGATGGCGGGTCGAACATGCACAGATAGTCGATCCTGCTGATTTGGGTCGTTTTGCAGCCACTGGAACCATCGCCTCGATGCAGCCTGTTCACCAGACGTCTGACCGGCTGATGGCCGAATCGCGACTTGGGCCCGATCGTCTGGTCGGTGCTTATGCCTGGAGATCGTTGCTTGATTCGGGCGCGAATCTGGCATTTGGCACGGACGTTCCCGTCGAATCCTCCAATCCTTTTGCCGGACTGGCCGCTGCGATGACCCGCGAAGATGCCGCCGGTCAGCCGTTCGGAGGATGGATGCCGGAGGAACGGCTGAGCCGCGAACAAGCCTGGAATGCCTATACCAATGGCGCTGCATATGCTGCTTTTGCCGAAGATCGCCTGGGGAGCCTCGAGGTCGGAAAAAGGGCGGATTTCCTTATTGTTGACCAGGATATCCTGCTCGCGACGCCGGCACAGGTTCGAAGCGTGAATGTTCTGCAAACCTGGATCGCCGGCAAGCCAGTATTGGTACAGAATTGATCAGGCGAGTTTAAGTGGTTTGGAAACAGGACAACTTGATAATTTGTTTCGGTTTTGCAGTTGTGAAAAATGGCAGTTTGAGCTAAACAATTCTGTAGAAGGTCGTCGGATAATAAAATACCTTCTCACTACAATGGGGCGCAGGAGGTTCGGATACGAACTTTTACTCTTTGTAAATTGACTTAATTGGAGCATTATTATGAATCTCGGTAAATTGGCTGCTGGTATTGCAGCAGTATCTTTGGTTGCGGCTCCTGTCGCAGCTCAAGCAGTAAACAGCGCAGCGCCAGCTGTTGAACGTCTGGGCGCGAATTCTTCGTCCTCAGAAAAGCTCGAAGGTTCCAATGGAATCCTGATTGCTCTGCTGGCAGCAGCAGCGGTTATCGCTGGCATCATCATCATCGCTGATGACGATGATCCAACAAGCCCTTGAGCTTAAGCAAATTGATTTTAGGACGGGGCGATTTTCGCCCCGTTTTTTTTGATCTCAGCTGTCCCCGCTAATGTGGACATTCTTGGTAAACCACCTTTTCATTTACTCCTCACCATTGCATATTGCCCATGTCGACTCTGAACATTTCAAGAAAAGGCTGGCTTTGTGACTGCACCCGTTCGCTTTCCACGATTTTTCGTAACCAATCCCAGTCCGTGCCCTTATTTGCCCGGCAAAAGCGAGCGGAAGGTTTTTACCGAGCTGAACGGCCCCCATACTGAAGAATTGAATGATGCTCTGGGTCGGATCGGATTTCGCCGAAGCCAGAATGTCGCCTATCGTCCCAGTTGCCTGGATTGCAAAGCTTGCGTTTCGGTTCGGGTGTTGGCGCATGAATTCCAACCGAGCAACACCCAGAGAAAAATAATCCGGCGTAACAAGGATCTGGTTGTGGAAGCCTGCGAACCCTGGGCGACCGATGAGCAATATCAATTGCTGCAGAAATATCTCGCAAAACGGCACCCCGGTGGCGGCATGGCGGAAATGGACGAGATGGACTATTCCGACATGGTCGAACAATCGCCTGTCAAAACCTTAGTGGTCGAATATCGCGAACCGACACAGGACGGCAGCAAAGGCCGTCTGGTCGGCGCCTGCCTGACCGATCAGCAAGGCGATGGCCTTTCGATGATCTACAGTTTCTTCGACGCTGAACATGGCGAGCGGGCTGGCCTCGGCAATTATATAATCATGGATCATATCCTGCGCGCCAAGAAGGCGGGATTGCCTTATGTCTATCTCGGCTATTGGGTCGATGGATCGCCACAGATGGAATATAAGGTTCGCTATCGTCCCATCGAACGGCTTGGTCCGGATGGCTGGAGCCGCTTTGATCCATCCGCCTTGCTGAAACTGCAATGTCCGAACTAATTCCGGATCAATAGGCCATCAAAAAAGGCCTGCGAACAAAAACGGGTTGGCAGGCCTTTTTTTGTTTCGTCAGATTATCAGTCGTACATGCAGCGCGCCTGCTGACATCCCTTTAGCGGCGCAGCTTTTGCTGCCGGTTTCCAGGCCTTCTTAGGAGCAGGTTTCCAACGTTTCTTGTAGGTCGGCTTTGAATATACCACTTCCTCTTCGATATAAGTCGTTGTCGTTGTGGTCGTAACCGGCGCGGATTGTATGACGATCGTCGTCACCATCGGTTGCGCCTGCGGATAATAATAGGCCTGACCATATTGTCCGTTCCAGCCGCTGGGATAGGCCGGGTAGGTCTGCGGCGGCTGTGGACGGTGATGCTGGACCGGCGGGTGATCCGGATAACGAGCAGTCTGTTGCTGGTCATAGCCATATTTCTTGAGCAGCTTGCGACAGCGATCGGTGCCCTGATCAATTGCGGCTCCTGCAACAGCTCCAAGGCCGCCGCCGATCAATGATCCGCCCAAACGGTTCCCGCGACCCGCAATCCTGTTGCCGGCAATCGCGCCAATCGCACCGCCAACAATCGCGCCACCGATGCCGCTGCTTGTCTTGCACCGTTCGAGATAGGCGAGTTCTTCGGAGCGCTGGTTGTTGTAACCGCGATCATCCGGATAAGGCGCATGATGCTGGGGACCAGAATTCTGAGCCTGCCCAGCCCCCCAATGCGGGGCCATTTCGCCGTCTCCGATGAACGTACCGGAATATTCGCCTTCATAGACCCGGCCGTCGGCATCACGATAGGTGCCTTGCCAATCTCCTTGGTAGCTGCCGTCTTCCTGATAGGCGCCTTGCCAGTCGCCCTGATAGGTCGATCGCGGGTCATTATAGGCGGATGGCGTAGACATTACACGGTCATCGCCGGCGAACACTGCAGGGTCATAGGTTGCCTGGCCTGCGCGATAGCCGTCCTGATAGCCTTGATTATAGCGATCCCAGTCGACATTGTAGCGTGCATCCTGGACCACCCCCTGACGGTCGGTCAGCACGGCGTCGTCATAATAGCGCGACCAGCCATAGCCGGCACTTGGCTGGCTTAGTCCGTAATAGCCGAAATTCCCGATGAAATAGCTAGGCTGGACATAAGTCTGTGGCAGACGGAATCCGCGGTGGGGTCTGCTATAGCCCTGACCATAGCCTACACGACCCTGGCGAACAAAGCTCCCACCTGGCCCGCGGCTATTCATGTGCCGGGTGTTGCCCATGTTCTTCATGCGGTGCATTTTGCCACCCGATTGGGCATGTCTCATTTTGCCCATGTTCTTCATCTGACGCATATTGCCTCTGTTGGGCATGGTCTTGGCCCCTGAAGCAGGGTTGGCCAGTGCTGTCGAAGAAGCAAAGGAGAGGTCGATCAAAGAGTTTGCGGCATCGTCCGACACCGAGTCGACAGCAGCATGAGCCGATGCTGACGTCATCGCGAAAACACCGGCAAGGCCAGCAAGTAAAAGGGTCTTCATGGTTAACAACTCCCTGATTTCGAGCATGCACCGAGCATGTCCGACCGAATTTTGGTTAACAGTTGTTTACCATTTTTCGGGGGCTTTGGCCATTAGGGGGTTGTAAAATAGAGTAGATTTAAACTGGTGTGTCGAAATGGAACATCTTGGTTATCACAGGGTTAACCAAGATAATTAGCAATTGCCTCGATCAGCGACACCAAACCGTCCTCGTCTTCCGTGCCGAAATGGTCGGGCAGGGGGCTGTCGAGGTCGAGAACCGCGATCACGGCTCCGTTCTTGAATATCGGTATTACCAGCTCGCTGCGGCTGTCGGCATCGCAGGCAATATGACCGGGAAAGGCGTGAACGTCGGCTACCCGCTGGACAAGCCCTGAGGCCGCTGCCGCGCCGCATACGCCCGAACCGATCGCTATCCTGATGCAGGCTGTTTTGCCCTGGAAGGGGCCGAGCACGAGCTCATTATCGATAACGCGATAGAAGCCGGCCCAGTTGAGCCCCGGAACATATTGCCAGATCAACGCCGCGACATTGGCCATATTGGCGATAGCATCGGGCTCGCCGTCCACCAAAGCGGCGGCGAAGGATGTCAGCTCGGCGTATAATTCTGCCTTGGGTTGATCTTTGTCGATCGCAATTTCTAACATTGAGCGGTTTCCTGCTAGTCTTCAGCTTCCGGTTTCTTCACCGGGTCATATTTGGCAAACCAGCCCATGATATTGTCGACCTTGGCGATCAGCTGGCTGGGCCTACGGGCAATAAGGTGGGATGCACCCGGTACCCTTACAAGCACTGTATCGACTTTCTGGACCTTGAGAGCGGTGTAGAATTGTTCGGCTTCCCAAGCGGGCGTGCGGAAGTCGGCTTCGCCGACCATGACCATCGTCGGTGTCTTGACGTTATTGACGATGGAAAGGGGCGATCGGCGCCAATATTCTTCCGGTTGCTCCCAAGGTTGGGCGCGGAACCAATGCCGGCTGACGAAGCGCGCAATGTCCCCGGCCAGCGCCATGCTGGTCCAGTTGATTACCGGTTTGATCGTTGCCGCTGCAGCAAAGCGATCGGTTTTGCCGACAGCCCAGGCGGTCAATACGCCGCCACCCGAACCGCCGGTGATGAACAGGCGGTCTTTGCTGACATAATTTTTGGCGATCAAAGCGTCGACCACGCTCATCAGATCGTCATGATCATTGCCCGGATAATTCAGATCAATCAGCTGAGCGAAATCCTGGCCATATCCGGTAGACCCTCTTGGATTGGCGTAGACTGTGACATAGCCTTGTGCTGCATAGCGTTGAATTTCAGCGGCAAAATAAGGACCGTACATGGTCGCCGGGCCGCCGTGAATTTCCAATATCATCGGGAAGCTTCCGTCGGGACGGAAGCCGGGGGGCAAGGCAATCCAGGCTTCTATCTCTCTGCCATCGTGGCTCGACGAGACCTTGATCTCCTCAATCCGCGCGAGGTCCAGATGACCCAGCGCATCCTCGTTCAATTGTGTCAGCTGGCGGCCATTGCCACTGCCACGGGTCAAGGCGACTTCGGCGGGCCTATTGGTGCTTCCCTTTGTATAGGCGATCAGCGGGGAACTTCCACCGGCCTTGCTGGCCACGGAAAAGCTGCCGGCGGCATAGGGGCGACCGAGCGATGTGCCGCCGATATCCTTGACCAGATTGCGGACATTACCCGACAGATCAATCGAAACCAGCGTCAATATTCCCTCGACTTCGACCTGGCCGACAAGCGCCTTGCCGTCGGGCCGCCATGCAATATTATCGACCGAGCGATCATAATTGACCGTCAGATTTTGCACGCCGCTGCCGTTGGCTGCCATCAGATAGACATTATTCTGCTGGTAGGATTTCAGCTCGTCGTCATATCCGAGATAGGCGATGCGCGCCCCATTGGGGGCGACCTTGGGCGCAAAATCTGGTCCGTCGCGCTGGGTCAACGGGGTTACGGTCTCGCTGGAGAGGTCTACCCGGTAGATTTCACTTTCGATCGGATCCAGATCGGCGTCTTCGGCATCGTTTCCGGTAACCAGCAATGCGCCGTTGCCCAGCCATTGAGGGCTGTCGAAGCCATTTGTTCCGTGGGTCACCTGCCGCGGTGTACCGCCTTCGGTATTCAGAGTGAAAATCTGTGTTTTGCCTTTGGGAAGATAGCCTGCGCCGTCGAACCGGAAAACCAGATCATCGACAACCCGAACGGGTTGTGCCCATTCGGCCCCTTCGGGGCTTTTCGGCGGCTTGGCAAAGCCTGCGCGTTCATCGGGGACCAGCATCGAGAATGCGACTGTCTTGCCATCGGGCGACCAGACCGGGGCGCCGGGGCCGTGTTCCAGCTGCGCCAGCGAAAAGCTGTCGCCACTGTCCTGATAGCGCAGACGAAGATCCGGCTTGCCGTTGGTCGATGTCAGATAGATCAGACGGTCGCCGTTCGGAGACCAGCGGACCGAGCTGCTCGAGCCTTGCCCGCTGACGAGTGGCCGGTGTTCGCCATTGCGCGTATCGATTGCCCATAGATCACTGACCACCTGGTCGGCGAACTTGTCCATCGATTTGCGGGCATAGATGATGGTGTTGCCATCCGGTGATATTTGCGGGTCATCGGCATATTCGAGATCGAACACGCGTTCGGCGGTGAACCGGCGGCTGTCATCCCCGTCGTCGGCAAGAGCCGCTGTGGCCAAGGATGGCAGGCTGCATATGGCGAGCAAATAACGCGTTTTCATCGAGATCCCCTAAATCCGTTAAATTTCTTATGAGGAAAACCGGCGCTTTGCCAACTGGAAACAATAGTCTCGGGAGGCCTGATTTACGGCTGCGCCTTATTGCCGCTCAATCGAGGCCCGGTTTCCCGCGCATTTTTTTGACATTTGATTTTTTCTTCTTGGTATCAACGCGCCGGGCCTTTGCGGCTCCGCTTGGCCTGGTTTTAATCCGGCGAGCGTCACGCTCATAGGCCTGTTCTACCATCTCGTTCACTCGCCGCCGTGCTTCGGCCCGGTTTGCTTCGCGGGTTCGATAGGCGCGGACCGTGATGATCAACTCGCCGCTGCTGGTCATCTTGCGGCCGGCTAGTGTTTTCAATTTGCGAAAGGCATAAGGTTCCAGACGGAGAGCGTAGACATTGACGCGCATCTGGACCGCTGTCGCCACCTTGTTGACATTTTGTCCGCCAGGACCGCTGGCGGCAAGAAATGTCTCGGTGATCGCGCTTTCGGGGACTTCAACCATATATGGTTCCTAGCGCGATGGGCGGCCTCGCAACAGGACTTGTTAACCGGGCTTGCGATTTGTTGTTAATCTTTGACAATTTTGTGATCTATTTGCCGTCAAATTCGATCGATTTTGATCTAAATCGATCTTTTTCGACGCTCCATCGGCAAAAAGTTAATTTTTTTTTCGGAGCATCCGAGAGTCCTGAAACGACTCATTCCTGCGGGTTGCAGAGTCATTCACCTGCTCGCGACTCATGCTCAATCCTGCGTTAGGGGAAAATTAACCTTTTACGTTCATTGATCTTATGGTTAATAAATGATCCATCGGGTCGGCACAGCGGTCGATCTGGAGCGAGTAATTAAGAAAAGGGGCTGCCTGATGCGCGTGCTGCTGATTGAAGACGAACCAACGACCGCAAAAGCGATTGAGCTGATGCTGACAACCGAAGGTTTCAACGTTTACACCACGGACCTGGGCGAAGAGGGGCTCGATCTCGGCAAACTTTATGATTATGATATCATATTGCTCGATCTGAACCTGCCGGACATGCATGGTTATGATGTGCTCAAGAAGCTGCGTGTCGCGAAAGTGCAAACGCCCGTTCTCATTCTTTCCGGTATTAGTGAAATGGACAGCAAGGTCCGTAGCTTTGGTTTCGGTGCCGATGATTATGTCACCAAGCCTTTCCACCGCGACGAGCTGGTTGCCCGCATTCATGCGGTTGTCCGTCGTTCCAAGGGCCATTCGCAGAGCGTCATCCGGACCGGCAAGCTGGCGGTTAATCTGGATGCCAAGACGGTTGAAGTCGATGGCAATCGCGTGCACCTAACCGGCAAGGAATATGCAATGCTGGAGCTGCTCTCCCTCCGAAAGGGAACGACGCTCACCAAGGAAATGTTCCTCAACCATCTTTATGGTGGCATGGACGAGCCGGAACTCAAAATTATCGACGTGTTCATCTGCAAGCTCCGCAAAAAGCTGGCTCTGGCCTGCGGCGGAGACAATTATATCGAGACGGTCTGGGGTCGGGGCTATGTCCTGCGCGACATCGAAGAAGAAACCGCGCCAACCGCGCAAGTTGCTTAGAAGACAGTATATTCATTACCCAAAACTGGTCTGACTATCGGACCTCAAATCGGTGGAGCCAAGTTGGTTCCGCCGATTTTTTTATGCGCTAGTGTCGAGATACCAGCGCTCTGACCCTTGCAGCGCCAGCGCAGTCAGTTTTTCCGAATAATAGGCGCCGGTGTCGATCCCGATGCGGGTGCCGGTCTCCACGACGTCATCATTGATCGTGTGACCATAGACAATGATCTTCTCATGGGCTTCCTGAGCCGAAAGAAACTCCTCGCGGATCCAGCGCAGGTCCTTCTGGCGCTGTTCGGACAGCGGCACGCCAGGACGGATCCCGGCGTGGACAAAAGCATAGTCACCGATAATGATCTGGTCCTCGAAACCGGAAACAAAATCCACGTGTTCCTTGGGAAATAGTTCCGGAATGCGCAGAGCCAGCTGCGTCATATCCAGTTCCATATATTCCTTCATCGTGATGTCGTAACTCAATATCGTCTCGCGGCCGCCGATCCGGTTGAAGAACCGGACAGATTTTTCGTCACCCGCGGCTGCCGACAGATAGACTTCTTCGTGATTGCCCATCAGGAAACGAACATTGCCGAACGTTTCTTTGGCCTGCATCGCCGTGTCGATGACGCCGGCGCTGTCCGGGCCTCGATCAACCAGATCGCCCAGAAAGATGATTTCGCTCTCAACAGAACCGCGTTCGCCATCATCCTTCATGATCTTGTCCAGCAACTGCTTCAAAAGGTCATTGCGACCGTGGATATCGCCAATAGCATAGACCCGCCGTCCGTCGGGGACGGTCGCGCTGTCAATCGGCCGAACGTGATTTTTTTTGCGTAAGAGGCGTTTCAACATGATGCTAAGAAATCTGTCCTGAGAAACGAAGTTTCAAGGGTGGGTCGATATATTTCTGTCTCTGGCGGCTTTATAGCCCGGAATGACCTGAACGGCCGCTGACAATCGTCAGCTTTCCACTACAAATGTGAGGCCCGCATTGTCTTCCAGACGCTTGACCAGCTTCTTGCCCATCAACGCGCCCGGGGTCCAGACGCCACCACCGTTTGTGATCTTGTCCTGGGCAAGGCAAAGCGCCGATTCAGCGATCATCTTGCTGGTCGATCCATAGCCGGGGTCCTTGTCGCCTTTAACGCAGAGGCTGGCAGTTTCGCCATCGGCCGTCTCTCCGAGAAACAGGAGGTCATAAAATCCATTCTCGCGCTGTTCCTTGGTTGGTCCTTCGCCTGGCTTCGGGGCATCGCTGCCACCGAATGGATTGGCCTTGGCGAGCATTTCAGCCGCCTGTTTGCCAAGATCTCCCGGGCTGGTGACGACCATTTCATCATATTTGAAATCTTCGCCATAGGCAAAGTCGAGCAGCACATTGGTCCGGTGGACGTTCTTTGTGTTGATCGCTGCCATGATGAACGGCGCAACCCAGCTGTCGATGGTTTTGTCATATTTGGGGATCAGCATATTGGGCTGGTCCGGTCCTTCAAAACCCGGTGTCAGGCCGAAGCTGCTTGCCAGGACTTTGACAAGACCGGGGTTTTTGGCGATTGCCTTCATTGTTTCCTTAAGACTGGCAGCGGTTCCGCCCGAGAAGGTACCTTCCATCGCGCGAACCCGGCCGCGAACGCGGGTTGCCGGCTTGCCGAAACGCTTTTGCATGTCGTTCTGCAGCATCAGCACGCCAAGATCGAAGGGGATGGAATCAAAACCACAGGAAAAACAGATCTGTGCGCCGGACTTTTCAGCCGCTTCCTGATGTTTGTCGATCATCTCGCGCATCCATCCCGGTTCACCGCAAAGATCTACATAATGGGTGCCATTCTTGACACAGGCGGCGACCAGTTCGTCGCCGTATAATTGATAGGGCCCAACTGTTGTCAGGACCACCTTGGTGCGGCTTGCCATCATGTCGATCGACGCGGCGTCGTCTGAATCGGCGACGACCAGCGGCGTGTCCTTGGGCGCGCCGATGAGATCGCGAACTTCTTCTAGCTTGGCGATGCTGCGTCCGGCCATCGCCCATTTCGGAGCGTCTTTGCCAACGCCATATTGCTGCGCCATATATTCGGCGACCAGGCGACCGGTATAGCCGGTTGAACCATAGATGATGACATCAAATTCGCGAGTATCGGACATAGCGAGCGCTCCTGCAGATTGTTTAATCGGTGGGTTAATTGTCTTATCTATGGGCTACAGCTTTGCCAGAGTCACACCTTTTTGCCGCATATATTTGCCCGAACGGTCTGCATAGCTGGTCTCGCAGGGCTCATTGCCTTTGAGGAACAGGAACTGGCAGGCGCCTTCATTCGCGTAAATCTTCGCGGGCAGGGGGCTGGTGTTGGAAAACTCCAGGGTCACATGGCCCTCCCATTCCGGTTCCAGCGGCGTGACATTGACGATGATCCCGCAGCGGGCGTAGGTGGACTTGCCGAGGCAGATCACCAGCACATCGCGCGGAATCCGGAAATATTCGACTGTCCGGGCCAGCGCGAAACTGTTCGGCGGGATGATGCAACAATCGGTCTTGCGGTCGACGAAACTATCCTCGGCAAAATTCTTGGGATCGACGACGGCGTTGTTCACATTGGTAAAAATCTTGAACTCGTCCGACACCCGCGCGTCATAGCCATAAGAGGACAGGCCGTAACTGATGCAGCCTTCCCGCTTCTGGGCTTCGACAAAAGGTTCGATCATTCCGGAATGTTTCGCTTCGTTGCGGATCCAGCGGTCGGATAAAATGCTCATATCAAATTCCTGTTGGTGATCATGGTCGCACTACGTTCCAGTTTATCGGGCCGTCAACCCCGCTGATCCGGCGCATGTCTGAAGCGCGCCACATCACCCAGGGTTTGGTGGCGTAATCGGGCGGAAAAAAATTGGCTTCGAGCCAGAAGGTGCGGTCGATGCCGCTGCTGATATTGTACATTTCCTCGAACTCGCGCGATACCGCAAGAATGGCGGGCTTTTCGCTATGGGCTTCGATCTGGTTGAGAAACATATTGAGCTCGCTGAGTACCAGCGCGCGGCCAGGGCGATCGCCGCACCCATTGTCAAAGGCAAGGCGGACGGCAGGCGGTAGCATATTGTCTCCGCGCGGTACGGTGGTGACGAACATCGTCGCCTGATCGGTTGCTAGGCGACAGAGCGAATAATTGTGGAGCGCGCCATAGCGTATCCCGGATTCCCGAGCACCCTTGATATTGGCTGCAAATCGCGCATCCCGCTTTTCAGCGCCGCTGGTCGCCTGGATATATGCAAAGTCGACACCGGTCGCGCCGGCAACGTGCCAGATGATCTCGCCATGACTCTGATCGACAGAAATGCCCTGTATCGGATATTGGTCGCGGGCAGGAGCCCAGCTGACGGCAATATTGCGCAGGATGAAGGCGATCACCACCAGCACCACGGCAATCGTGGCAAGGCTGATCAGTGTTTTTCTAATGTTTCGGTTGGCCACCCTGTTTCCCTGATACGCAGCGGAAGAATCACTCAATTCTTGATATGTAATACGCAGATCAATGTGAAGAGCCGCCGCGCGGTCTTGAAGTCAACCTCGATCTTGCCCTCCAGTCGTTCGACCAGCAGGTCGGCGCCCTGATCATGTACCCCGCGTCGCGCCATATCGATGGTTTCGATTTCTGTGGCGCTGGCTTTGCGGATCGCTTGGTAATAGCTGTCGCAAATCGCAAAATAATCCCGGATCGGCCGCCGGAACCGTCCCAGCGCAAGGATCAGCGTCTCCAGCGGTTCGCCATTTTCGCGTCCGATGGAAATAACCAGCCGGCCTTCCTGGACGCTCAGCTTGAGCTGATAGGGTCCGGCATAGCCATCGTCATGCGCTTTGAGAGGTTTGAAATGGTTTTCTTCGATCAGATCGAAAATAGCGATCCGCCGCTCCTGTTCGATATCGGCATTGCGCCACAGGATTGTGGTTTCGTCGAGTTCGACGGATATGATGCGCGGATCGGACATTGCGCCCTGTTGCCGCAGCACCGGTCTCAGGACAAGGGTTTTTGCAGTGCAACATTACCGCACGATCTTTTCCACAGGTCTGTCCCCCGAACTTTACGAGATTTTTCTCACCGCCTCTTGCCCTGAATCGATTCAGCGTCGATGAAGAGTCATGGCTGAAGTGATGCGTTTCCAAAATGATGAACATGAAGAACAGCGCCTGCCGCGCAATGTCGAGGCAGAGGCGACTTTTCTGGGCGCGCTACTGATCGACAATCGAGTCGCGGAAGATGTCCAGATCCGGTTGCGACCCGAACATTTTTTTGAACCGCTCCACGGTCGTATCTACGAACAGGCGCTGAAGCTGCTCGACAAGAATATGGTGGCCACTCCGGTGACGCTGAAACCCTATTTCGAGTCGGACGAAGCGATGCGGGCGCTAGGCGGTCCATCCTATCTGGCCAAACTGACCGGGGATGGCGCAGGCCTGATCGGTGCTCGCGATTTTGCCAATCAGATTTACGATCTGGCATTGCTGCGCGAATTGGTGAGCGTCGGGCGGACATTGGTCGAAAGCGCTCTCGATACCAGCGAGACGGTCGACCCGAAAGAACAGATCGAGGAAGCGGAAACCGCTCTCTACCGTGTTTCCGAAGGCGAAGCGCAGGAAGGCGGCGTACGCTCGTTCCTGCAGGCATCGACCGAGGCCCTGACCAACGTCGAACGGGCTTTTAACAGCGGTGGCAAGGTATCGGGTATCACCACCGGCCTCAGCGATGTGAACGCGAAAATGGGCGGTCTGCACCGAAGCGATCTGCTCATCCTGGCGGGTCGTCCGGGCATGGGCAAGACCTCGCTCGCCACAAATATCGCGTTCAACGCGGCGCACCGCTATCTCCGTGATATGGAAGACGGGATCGCGCCAGAAGATTCCCTCGGCGCGAAAACAGTGTTTTTCAGTCTGGAAATGTCAGCGGATCAGCTGGCGACCAGAATATTGTCCGAACAGGCCGAGATCAGTTCGGAAAAACTGCGGATGGGCGCGATCAGCCGTGATGACATGCACCGGCTCGCGCTGGCTTCGCGGGAATTGCAGGATCTGCCGCTGTTTATCGACGATACGCCGGCGCTGACCATTGCGGCGTTGCGGACCCGCGCACGGCGGTTGCAGCGGCGCCAGGGTATCGGACTGATCGTGGTCGATTATCTTCAGCTCTTGCAGGGATCGGGCCGGGCCAATGATAACCGGGTCAACGAAATCTCGGAAATCAGTCGTGGTCTGAAGACGCTGGCAAAAGAATTGCAAGTGCCGGTGATCGCGCTGTCGCAATTGAGCCGGCAGGTGGAAAGTCGCGAAGACAAGCGACCGCAGCTTTCCGATCTGCGCGAATCTGGTTCGATCGAGCAGGACGCGGATATCGTGATGTTCATTTTTCGCGATGAATATTATCATCTCGCGATCAAGCCGGACCAGCCAGACGGCAATTCGACGCCGGAACAGATTGCCAAATATTCCGCATGGGAAGCCGATCACCAGAGTAAGGTCAACAAGGCTACCGTGATCGTTGCGAAAAACCGACAGGGCTCGACCGGCAATATCAATCTCAGCTTCATCGCCGAATTCACGAAATTTGGTGATCTGGCGCAAGAGGATATGCCCGACGAATATTAGGGTCGGGGTTGTTTCTTTAGCTCCGGTGGCGGCGCGCGGACTGATCGAAGCCGGGCAAGGGAAGAGGAGATGCGACCATGGAAATCTGGATGCGTATCATCATATTGCCGGTTATTTCGCTTTTCCTGTTCATTGGTCTCTCTATCGGCGTCGATACCTGGAAATTTCGCAATAATAGTGCAGCCGGGACCGCTGAGATAATATCGTTACGCGCAGAGCAAAATAGCACATCACGCTCTGACGGTCCCTCCAGAGACTTTGTCACTCATTACCCCACCGTCCGTTTCGTTACCGATCAGGGCATGGAATATGAGATGGAAACGACACAGGGTCTTCAGCCACCGATAGCCAAAATAGGCGACCGGGTTCCGGTCCGCTATTCTGCCGACGGAAATTGGGTGCAGGTTCGCCTTGAATATGGCGCCTGGCGGGATTGGCTTCTTGCTGGCTCGATCACTTTTTTCAGCTTGGTCTTTTTTATATGCGCGCTGTTTTTAACCAAGCGTAATGTTCCGAAAATCTGACGAATGAACCGGCGTTGCGAGCCAGCCCGCCTGCTTGGCCGACGTTAGAAAATCGGATCGTTGGCGCCGCTATCATCCGCATCGGGCAATGGCGTCACATCTTCGTGAATACCGCATTCGGACTTGTCCCAGCCTCTCCAGCGTCCGGCGCGGGGGTCTTCGCCGGGCTTCACTTTCGATGTGCAGGGCGCGCAGCCGACCGAGAGATAGCCTTCGGCTTCCAGCGGATGGCGCGGTAGATCATGCGATTCGAAATAGGCTTCGAGATCTTCTTTGATCCAGTCGCCCAGCGGATTGATCTTCAGACGGCCGTCATCGATTTCGAACCGCGGAATATTGTTGCGGGTGACCGACTGGAACGCCTTGCGTCCGGATATCCAGCTGTTGAGACCGGCTTTGGCGCGGGCCAGTGGCTCGACCTTGCGGATCTCGCAGCAGCCATCGGGGTCATAGGACCAGCGCAGGCCGTTCTCGTCTTTCTCGGCGAGCACGGCGGCTTCGGGTTCTACAACATTGCTGTTCTTGATACCGAGAGTCCGGACCAATGTATCACGATATTCCAGGGTTTCCGGAAACATCTTGAGCGTATCGACAAAGGTCACCGGAATGGTCGGATCGACCGCCGCGACCAGATGGAGCAGAACCGCGCTTTCGGTACCGAATGATGATACCACTGCGACTTCGCCTAACTCGCGCTCGTCAAACAATGTCTTGAGCATTTCAGACGTGCCGATGCCTTCGAACCGCTGGTTCAGCGCGTCGGCGTCGGCCTGGGTAAAATCCGGACGAACATCGATCGTGTCGATTTTGCGTGCTGGTTCACCCATGGCGTTTCCTCCAGATTGGTACGCGCTGGTCGGACGTTGCCTGATAGACATGCTCGAAACGTTTCAAGGCTTCTTCCATCAACTGCGGGTTGATCGGCGAATTGGGTGCAAAGGCATCAAAGCCGCATCGCCGCATATGCGAGATCTGGTCGAGCAGCACGTCGCCACTGGCGCGCAATTCGCCTTTATAACCGGACTCGCGAAGTATCTGTGCCGCAGAATAGCCGCGACCATCGCCAAAGGCTGGAAAATCAACTTCGATCAGCGACAGGCGGTCGAGAAAGGGCCGCAACAGCCGCGCATCTTCGCCCGCTTCGATGCGAACAGCAGTGGCGTTCGATTGATCCAGGAAGGAGTCTAGAGAAACCGCTGGCTCTTCATGCACTTCATCATCGCGTAAACGGATAGTATCACCCATAAATAGCCTCCTTGAACCGGGCCATGCCGACACGGCGGTAGGTATCGATAAATCGCTCTCCGTCCTCGCGTTGTTCGAGATAGAGATCGGTAACCGTTTCAATGGCGTCAATCACGCCGTCTTCGGTAAATCCGGGTCCGGTAATCTTCGCCAGACTGGCGTCTTCCGCGCCCGATCCGCCAAGCAGCAACTGGTAGTTTTCGGTGCCTTTCCGGTCGACACCCAATATGCCGATATGTCCGGCATGATGATGACCGCAGGCATTGATGCAGCCGGAGATTTTTAGCTTCAACTCGCCCAGTTCCCGCTGACGCCCGAGGTCTGCGAAACGTTCGCTGATTTTCTGGGCGAGGGGAATCGAGCGGGCGTTGGCGAGGCTGCAATAATCGAGGCCAGGGCAGGCGATACTGTCGGTGATCAGGTCGAGATTGGCCGGAGCCAGACCTGCTTCATCGAGTTTCTGCCAAAGCGCATAGAGGTCGCTTTTCCTGACATGGGGGAGAACAATATTCTGACTGTGGGTGACCCGCAACTCGTCGAAACTATATTGCTCCGCGAGATCCGCCATCAGGTCGATCTGCGCCGATGACGCGTCGCCGGGAATGCCGCCGCGCGGTTTCAGGCTGATTGTAGCAATCGCATAGCCGGGCTGTTTGTGCGCGGAGATATTCTGATCGACCCAAAGGGCAAAATCCGGATCGGAAAGATCGAGCTCATCGCTCGCCTGTTTGTCAAACGGAGGGTCTTGAAAAAATTCGGTGATCCGCGCTAGTTCTTCAACCGGAGGGTTGAGGCCCAGCTGCTTCATATGGGCGAATTCTTCCTCGACCTGGCGCGTATATTCTTCCTTGCCGAGTTCGTGTACGAGGATTTTGATCCGCGCCTTATATTTATTGTCGCGCCGCCCGTAGCGATTGTAAACGCGCAGGCAGGCTTCGGCATAGCTGATCAGTTCGTCCGCCGGAACAAAGGCCCGAACTTCCGGTGCAATCATCGGGGTACGGCCCATACCGCCGCCGACAAAGAATTTCGCACCCAGTTCGCCTGCGTCATTATGCACCAGCTGGATTCCGATATCATGCAGGCGCATCGCCGCGCGATCGGTGTCGCTGGCAATGACAGCGAATTTGAATTTACGCGGCAGATAGGAAAATTCGGGGTGAAAGCTCGACCATTGCCGCAATAATTCTGCCCAGGGACGCGGATCCGCGATCTCGTCGGCGGTTGCACCGGCGAACTGATCAGAGGAAATGTTGCGGATGCAATTGCCGCTGGTCTGGATGGCGTGCATTTCGACGGAAGCGAGATCGGCGAGAATGTCTGGCGCGTCTTCCAGCTTGATCCAGTTATACTGGATATTCTGCCGCGTCGTGAAATGACCGTAGTCACGGTCATATTTGCGAGCGATATGGCCGAGCATCCGCATCTGCTTGCTGCTCAACGTGCCATAAGGAACGGCAACGCGCAGCATATAGGCGTGGAGCTGCAGGTAGAGGCCATTCATCAGCCGGAGCGGCTTGAACTGGTCTTCGGTCAAATCGCCGGCGATGCGGCGTTTAACCTGGTCGCGAAATTCTTCGACGCGCGTGTCGACCATCTTTTGGTCATATTGGTCATATTGATACATATTAGATCACCCATTCGGCGGCGTCGGGATCGGCCGGCTTCAATGTCAGGTCGGGACGAACGGTCGGTCCGAGTGCTCGCACGCGGTCCTTGATGTGACCGGGTCGCGGGCCGTCAGCTGTAAGCTCACCAGCGATGATATAGGGCGAGTTAACCCTACGAGCAGCCTCTTCACGGTGGAGAATTGCTTCGCCCTGATCGCCAACGTCGGCGGCATCTTTGATGAGCCGTGACCAGTCGAGGCCGGTCCACCAGATAACGTCGCCGGTCTTGAGATCATTTCCGGTCAATATATTCATGCGACAACTCCCGCCATTTGAGCAAATTCCCGAAACTTGTCTTCGGCATCGCCATATCTTACGACTTCGCCGACGACGAGAAGCGCAGGGCTTTGGATATTCTCACGGCGGACAAGGTCGCCGAGATCGGTCAACAATGTTCGGAGTGCACGGAAATTATTGCGTGTACCATTTTCCAGCACTGCTACCGGCAGATCGGGCGAAGCGCCGTCGGCGATCAGTTTCTCGACAATCGCTTCGGCATTGGCAACGCCCATATAGATTACCAGAGTGCGGCCTTTGCCTGCCAGACCGGACCAGTTCTGGTCGGACAAACCCTTGCACTGGCCGGCGACGAAAGAAACCGCGCTGGAGGCATCGCGATGGGTCAGCGGCATGCGGGCCTGTGCGGCGCAGCCAAGCGCGGCGCTGATGCCCGGAACGACTTCCACGGCTACGCCAGCGGAGATACAATCGTCCGCCTCTTCACCGCCGCGTCCGAAAATGAAGGGATCGCCGCCTTTGAGGCGGACAACCAGATGGCCCTTGGCCGCTTCGGTTACTAGGATGTTGTTGATCTGGTCCTGAGAAACGCTGTGCAGGGACCGCTTCTTGGCGACCGAAATGCGGCGTGCAGCAGGTGATGCCAAGGCGAGAATCTCGCGGCTAACCAGACCGTCATGGACGATCACATCAGCGCGTTCGAGCAGCTTCGCGGCTTTCAGCGTCAGCAGATCGGGATCGCCGGGTCCGGCGCCGACCAGATAGACCTTGCCCGCCGGGGTGGTCTTGTTTGAAATATTTTCCATGAGGGTGATATGCCCGCATCGATCGGAATGTTCAAAACAGAAGTTTTTGGGGCTGCCTAAGCTTAGCTATTTTGAAGGTGCCGGTCGCTTGTGGTCGCCGTTTCACTCGTCTTTGAGTCCGATGCCGATCGAGGCCTTGAGATGCTCGGCCTCAAGTGAAACGACCGGATAGGCACAATAATCGGCTGCATAATAAGCGCTGGGTCGATGGTTGCCCGATAGGCCGATGCCGCCAAAGGGGGCTTCGGAAGAAGCGCCCACGGTCATCTTGTTCCAGTTTACGATACCAGCGCGGCTGTTGGACCAATATTGGTCATATTGCTGGGCAGTGCCGCCGATCAGGGCAGACGATAGTCCGTAGCGGGTGTTATTGGCCTCGGCGATAGCTTCTTCAAAATCGCTGACCCGGATGACCTGCAAGATTGGTCCAAACAATTCGATATCCGGGCGCTCCGGCATGTCTGTCACGTCGATTATGCCAGGTGTGAGAAAAGGGCGCCCGTCAATCGGTCTCGCCATATGTTTGATCGGCTTGCCGCCATGACTCATCAGGGCCAGAAAACTCTCGGTCAGGCCATCGGCGGTTTCATTGTCGATCACCGGCCCCATGAACGGGGCAGGGCTGGCGAAGGGTTCGTCGATAATCAGGCGATCGGCAATCCGCTTCACCTCTCTGACAATGCCATCGTAAAGCGTGTCTCTGACAATCAGCCTGCTTGCGGCCGAGCAACGCTGACCGGCCGTTAAAAAGGCGGACTGGACAATCAGGATGGCGGCGCTGTGGATATCCTGGGTATCCCACGCAATGATTGGATTATTCCCTCCCATTTCGAGAGCGAGTATCTTTTCCGGACGGGATGCAAACTGCCGGTTTAACGCGATGCCGGTCCTTGCGGAGCCGGTGAACAACACACCGTCCAGTCCGTCATTGGCTGTCAGTTTCATTCCCGTCTCCGGGCCACCGTGCAAGATATTGATCACGCCGGTCGGTAGACCGATCTTGGTGAATGCATCAACCAGATACTGACCAACGGCAGGGGTCTTCTCGGACGGTTTGAAAACAATGGTGTTGCCTGCGATCAGAGCTGGAACAATATGTCCATTGGGCAAATGGGCTGGAAAATTATAGGGGCCGAGTACGGCCAGAACGCCATGCGGTTTGTGACGCAAGGCCGCCCGCATATTGGGCTGGCTGGGCAATTGCCGTTGCGGCGTTCGCTCGGCAAAAGCTTTCACCGAGATATCGATTTTTTTGACCACCGAATCAACTTCGGTGCGGGATTCCCATATCGGCTTGCCGGTCTCGCGTGAAATCAGTTCAGCCAGTTCGTCGCCCTGGGTGCGAATGCGGTTGGCATAGCGTCGGATGATCTCGATGCGTTTGACCACTGCCATCGAAGCCCAGCCGGGCCACGCTTCGCGCGCTCGATCAACCGCTGCATCTGCGTCTCCGCTGGTGCCGGTCCACAAAGTAGCTCCGGTTGCTGGTTCTGTTGATATCAGGTCGGTCAAGATTGCCTCGGTTTTCTACGCTTATCTCGTTCAAAAGATGGATATATGGGGATTTCTCACGATAGATCATAGCCCCAAAAAATGCAGAAGCCTCATGGTTAATGTGTTCATCCTGCTCTTTTTACAAAGTGCACTTGTCACCCTTTGCGCAAGGCTTCGCCCATGTCACGAATATCATTAATTTTTCTGAACAATGTCGACCAATTATCTGCTTGAGCGATATCGGCCCAGATCGATTCAACCTCCTCGATATGCATCGAGCAGGGCCCGGGTTTGCGCCAATATTCGCTGATTGGCTCTCGTGAGCGCGAACGCTCGCCGATCAACGCGCAAAATTCGGAAAAACTGGATGAATCATGCTCCGGTTCCGCGAGGTTCGTGGTTCTGCCCCAATCGAAGAAAAACCGATCAATCTGGACCGTTTTTTCTGCCAATCCCTTTTCCCCGGCGACCACCAGATCGCGATCCGCTTCAAAACCCTCTGACTTGACGCCCAGCCTCCAGCAGAAATGCTCGGTGAAGGCTTTGCCATAGGCTTTGGGAAAGCCTTCCAGCGTCGCAACCAGCGGTTCGCTGTCCGAGACAAGGCGAAGGGCGCTGGCCAGTTGGGCAAGGTTCCAGTGCAGTGCTTCCGGTTGGCGAGCGAAGCAATATAGTCCTTCATGGTCGAAATAGGCAGCGGTAAAACCGGGTTCCCAATAAGGCGTGAAGCGCCAGGGGCCGTAATCGAAGCTTTCACCGGTTATGTTGATATTGTCGGTATTCAGCACGCCGTGGACAAAACCGGCCGTCATGTAGGCGCCAGCCAGTTTCGCGACTTCTTCCGCTACTCTGGCGAAGAATTCCGCCACCGGTTCATCGGTCTGCACCCCGCCATAATATTGTTCCAGGCAATATTCGACAAGTTGCAGCATCAGCGCTTCATTCTTCTCGTAGGCGATGCGCTGGAAGGTCCCGATCCGTATATGGCCGTGACTCAGTCGGGTCATTACCGCCGAGCGAGTCGGGGAGGGTTCGTCGCCGCGCGATAATTTTTCTCCGGTTTCGACGACCGAGAAAGTTTTCGAAGTGTTGACGCCAAGCGCCTCGAGCATTTCCGTTGCCAGAATTTCGCGGACCGCACCTTTCAGGGTGAGCCGGCCATCGCCGGACCTGCTCCACGGCGTCGTGCCCGAGCCCTTGGTCCCCAAGTCCATAAGTCGTTGCTCGTGATCGCGAAGTTGCGCGAACAGAAAGCCCCGGCCATCACCGATTTCAGGATTATAATTGCGGAACTGATGGCCGTGATAGCGCAACGCCAGAGGGGGATCGAGATTATCGGCAAGCGGTTCGAACCGTCCGAAATGTGATAGCCACTCTTGCTCGTCCAGCGCGTCCAGCCCGACGCTCTGGTCCCATCGATCATTTCTAAATCGCAAAATATGGTCGGGAAAATCGGCGGCCGCCGCCGGATCGCCGATCTTTTCTCCCAATTTTGTGATTTGGACATCCGGCTGATAGTTGGTCTTGCCGGGTTCGGATTGCGGTTTATATGGCATTTCCCCTCAGTGGCGGCTAATCGGTTGCGCAGCAAGTGGGAAGAGGGGATGAAGCGCAGCATGAGCGAAGAAAAATCTTATCAGGACCTTTACTGGGAATCCGACGACGGGCTGAAGTTGCACGCCTATGACTATCCCTCGGACAGCGGTAAAACACCGATTATTTGCGTACCCGGATTGACCCGCAACGCCCGCGATTTTCAGCATCTTGGTGCGGAATTCCCCGGTGCGCGCCGGATCATCATGCTTGACCTACGCGGCCGCGGTATGAGCGAATATTCCAAGGACAGCAGCACCTATAATCCCAAGCAATATGTTTCGGATATCATCATGCTGATGGATGAACTGAAGATTTCGAAAGCAATTTTCTTTGGTACATCGCTGGGTGGCATCGTCACCATGATCATGGCCAAAATGCACCCGGAACGAGTGGCTGGCGCGTTGCTGAACGACATCGGTCCGGAACTCGATCAGCAGGGCCTCGACCGGATCGCGTCCCATGTCGGGCAGGGGCGCAGTTTTGACACCTGGGCCCATGCTGCTCGCGATATGGCGGAAAATAGCAGCGACATATTCCCGGATTTCACACTGAAAGACTGGATCGCCTTCGCCAAGAAGCTCTACCGGATGAACAGCTCTGGCAGGGTCAAGTTGGACTATGACATGAAAATTGCCGAACCGTTTTCCAGCAAAGGCGGCGGCAGTGGCGCTTTGTGGAATGCGGTCGAGAATATGAAAGATATTCCTACCCTCATCCTGCGCGGTGAGCTGTCAGACCTGTTCAGCGAGCGGGTTGCCGGTGAGATGCTCGAAAAACTGGACAAGGCCGAGTTGGTCACGGTCCCGCGCGTTGGTCATGCTCCTACGTTGGAAGAGCCCGCCTCGCTTGACGCGATCCATCAATTGCTCCACCGCTTAGACTGAATAATTTTCAGACAGCCTAACATGAAGATCACATGAAACCTGCAAAGATCCTGCATCTCCACAGTACGTTCAATCTGGGCGGCAAAGAAGCGCGCGCCGTCAGATTGATGAATCATTTCGGCTCCGCTGCCGACCACGTTATATTGTCCGCCGAGCCCGACAGCCTGTCCGCGCGCGACGCGATTGATAGCGGGATAAAGGTAGATTTTCCTAAAGACGCACCGTCGCTCGCGGGGAAGCCATCGTTGAAGCGTTATCGTGAGTTTGTCAGTTACTTCCGGCAGTTTGATCTGATCCTGTCCTATAATTGGGGTTCGATGGACGGCGTGATGGCACGGACGCTTTTTTCCCGTGTGGGAGGCCTGCCACCTCTGATCCATCACGAAGACGGATTTAACGAGGACGAACAGCAGAAGCTCAACTGGAAGCGAAACTGGTTCCGCAAATTTGCTCTGGGAGATGCAAAGGCGCTGGTCGTACCATCAGAACGATTATCTGCAATCGCCAGAGATGTCTGGAAGCAGCCTGAGCAGAAAATTCAGCGCATCCCCAACGGGATCGATGTGAAGCGCTTCACGAAAAAACCACAGCGGGGCGCTTTGCCGGGATTTACCAAGCGCGACGGTGAAGTTGTCGTCGGAACGGTGGCCGGACTGCGGGCAATCAAGAATCTGCCCCGGCTGGTGCGAGCCTGTGCGGCAGCGGGAGATAATGTCCGGCTGGTAATCGTGGGTGAAGGTCCGGAGAAAGCGACGATATTGGCCGAGGCCCAGCGTGTAGGTCTTGGTGACCGCTTATTGATGCCGGGCTTCATGGCCGATCCGGCCCGCTATATCGGTCTGTTTGATATTTTTGCCCTGTCATCGGACAGTGAACAATTTCCGATCTCGCTAATCGAAGCAATGGCCGCTGGCTTGCCGGTTGCGGCGACCGACGTTGGCGACATAAAATCGATGGTGTCTCAGGCCAATCAGGGTTTTATCAAACCGGTTGCCGATGAATCGAAATTTCAGGAATCGCTTACCACTCTGGTTCAGCATCAACAGTTACGCGAAGACCTCGGCCAGCAGAACCAGCTAAAGGCGCAGGCTGAATATAACGAGAGCAAGATGCTGGCCCGATACAGCCTGCTTTATGGCCATGCGCTGGGGCGCGCAGATTTTGGTGCGGCTAAATAACGCAATTCATAACAGAGTTTTTGCGAGCATTTTTGTCTGCCGCCGTCTATATCGATTTTGGTGAAAATAGGAGATTTCGTTGTTCAAAGGCTTAAAACCCATCCAGTATAATGGTCAGGAAGTATGGCCTTTGATCGAGGGTGGAAAAGG
>NZ_JBALUT010000036.1:0-28264 GCF_036963705.1 Parasphingorhabdus sp.
ATATCTGGTCATTTTTCGACAGCGACGTCGAAACCGGACATCGCTGGCTGATTGATCCGTTAATCTCGCGTCAGTGGGACAGCTATGACGTCCATTTCCCCAAATATAGCCGCAACCTGAGCAACGGCTATAATTCGATCGAATCCGAAAATCTCGATCGGGAATTGCGAAAGCAGATGCCCGCAGACGCGCTGAAAACCGGACAAAAGGTGACAAAGGTCGAATCTGGCCGACTGCAGCTCGCAAATGGTACAGAAATCGCTGCCAAAGCGGTGCTTGATGTCCGTGGCGGCGGAGATATTTCAGCGCTGGAGACCGGCTGGCAGAAATTTTGCGGCCAGATGCTCAGGCTGAAAGAACCGCACGGACTGGACCGGCCGATCATCATGGACGCGACGGTCGAGCAAATTGACGGCTATCGCTTCGTCTACTGCCTGCCGTTCAGCGACACGGAAATTTTCGTCGAAGACACTTATTACGCCGACACGCCGTTACTCGATAGCGCGATCTCCCACCAACGAATTGCCGAATATGCAGCCGGCCGGGGATGGCAAATCGATGCGGTTTTGAGTGAAGAAAAAGGCGAACTTCCAGTGATTTACGGCGGTGACTTCGAAGCCTTCTGGAAGGACAATAGAGGTGTCGATGCGCGCGCCGGAGCCCGCGCGGCGCTGATCCAGCCGATCACCAGCTATTCGCTGCCGATGGCGGTCCGGACCGCGTTCCTGATCGCCGAAATGCCCGAGATCAACCAGAACAAACTCGACGCGATGTTGCGCGATCTGGCCAAGACGCATTGGAAAAACGGCAAATTTTACCGCCTGCTTTGCGCCTTTCTGTTTCTCGGTGCCGATCCCGAGAAGCGTTACAAGACACTCGAACATAGCTATGGCAAGAGCGAACCGTTACTGGCCCGCTTTTATGCCGGTAATTCAACCTTGATGGACAAGATCCGTCTGCTAACCGGCAAACCGCCGATACCCGTTTCCCGCGCCATTTGGCTTTTGTTAAAATTTTGATGAGTATTCCTGCCCCATGAGTGACGTTGCAAAATCCCAAAACAGCCTGTTCAAGAAAGCAGCGGTCATCGGCTCCGGCTTTGGTGGCCTGGCGCTCGCCATCCGGCTGCAGTCGGCCGGCATCCAGACGACCATATTGGAAGGCCGCGACAAGCCGGGCGGACGCGCCTATTTCTGGGAGAAAGAGGGCTTTATCTTCGACGGCGGCCCGACCGTCATCACCGACCCCGATTGCCTGTCCCAGCTTTGGGAGCTGACCGGCAATGATATGGCGAAAGATATCGAGCTGATGCCGGTGTCACCTTTCTACCGGCTCAACTGGCCCGACGGCACGAACTTCGACTATGTCAACGATCCGGAAGAGCTTTATGCCAACATCGCGGCGATCGAACCGGATGATGTCGAAGGCTATAAGAAATTCCTCGAATATAGCGGCGGTTTATATGAGGAGGGCTATGTCAAGTTGGGCACCAAGGCGTTTCTCGATTTCAAATCGATGATCAAGGCGGCACCGGCCCTGATGAAATATCAAGCCTATCGCTCGGTCTATGCCAAGGTCTCGAGCTTCGTGAAGAACGAGAAGCTGCGCGAGTTTCTGTCTTTCCAGTCGCTGCTGGTCGGCGGCAATCCGATGAAGACCAGCGCGATTTATGGTCTGATCCACAAGCTCGAGCGGCTTGGCGGGGTCTGGTTTGCCAAGGGTGGGACCAATATGCTGGTCGCCGCGATGGTCAGGCATTTCGAACGCATCGGCGGGGTGATCAGACTGAATGATCCGGTCACCCAAATCGATACGATCGGCGACCGCGCGTCGGGCGTTACCTGCAAATCGGGCTGGAGCGAGAATTTTGATGCCGTCGCCACCAACGCCGACGTGATGCACAGCTATCGCGACCTTCTCGGCCACAAGCATCGCAGCGAGATGGTCACCGAAAAGCTGAAGAAGAAGAAATATTCGCCATCGCTGTTCGTCGTCCATTTCGGGGTGAAGGGCAGCTGGCCGGGTATCCCGCATCACATGATCCTGTTCGGACCGCGCTACAAAGGCCTGCTCGATGATATTTACGACAATGGCGTGCTACCGAGCGATTTCTCGCTCTATCTGCACCACCCGACTGTCACCGATCCGGAAATGGCGCCCGAAGGCCATAGTACATTCTACGTGCTCGCACCGGTACCCCATCAGGGTAAGCTGCCGATTGACTGGGATGTCATGGGACCGATCTACAAAAAGCGCATTCTCGACGAAATCGGCCAGCGGCTGATCCCCGATATTCATGACAGGATCATCACCAGCTTTCACTACACGCCACAGGATTTCGGGACCGACCTCAATGCCCATCTCGGTAGCGCGTTCAGCCTCGAGCCGCTGCTCACCCAAAGCGCCTGGTTCCGGGTCCACAATCGCGACGATGTCATCAACAATCTCTATTTTGTCGGCGCCGGTACCCATCCGGGTGCGGGCATCCCCGGTGTGGTCGGGAGCGCGAAGGCAACGGCCGAGTTGATGCTGGAGGATATGGCGTGATCGCCTATACCGTTCGTCCTGAGCCTGTCGAAGGACGGTTTCTACGCACCACAGGCACTTCGACAAGCTCAGTGCGAACGGATTTCTGCCGGATAATGCCATGAACCGCAAAAATCTCGTCCTTCAGGCCAGAAAGAGCATTGAGCGCGGTTCAAAATCCTTCTCTAGGGCCTCGAAACTATTCTCCAAGCCGACACGCGAGCGCGCGTGGCTGCTCTATAGCTGGTGCCGCGCCTGCGATGATCTCGCCGACGGGCAGGATCATGGTCATGGCATGTCCACCGTAGCCAATCCGGAAAAGACAATCGCGGCGATGCGGATGATGACTCGGCGCGCGCATGGCGGCGAGAAGACCGGCAATCCGCCATTTGATGCCTTTGGCGTTGTCGCACAGGAATGCAGCATTCCGCTTCCCTTCGCCAATGACATGATCGACGGTTTCGCGCTGGATGCCCGGGGATGGCGACCGGATAATGAAGATGACCTGCTGCAATATTGCTATCATGTCGCGGGAGCGGTCGGTTGCATGATGGCGATCGTGATGGGCGTGTCGCCGCGCGATCAGGAAGTGCTCGACCGCGCCTGCGATCTCGGCCTGGCGTTCCAGCTTGCCAATATCGCACGGGACGTCGCCGAGGATGCCGCGGCCGGACGATGCTATTTGCCAAACGCCTGGTTGAAGGAAGCTCGCCTTGATCCGGAAAATATCATGGCTCAGGATCGCCGCGATGCACTGATCCCGCTGGTCAACCGGCTTTGCGATCTGGCAGGCGCTTATGAAGAGTCCGCGCGCGTCGGTGCGGCCAACCTGCCTTTCCGGTCACGCTGGGCTGTATTGGCTGCTGCCGGGATTTACGGAGACATCGGCCGTGCGATCAAGAGCAGCAATGGTGCATCGCTCGATCAGCGGATATATACCAGCAAGGGCAAGAAGCTCGGCTGGATCGTCAAAGCCTTCGGTCAGGCCCTGCTCAACACCCGCGGGGGCGACCGTCAGGGATTGTGGACGAGAGCGCGCACCACTTAGGTGGCTAGTGGCTCGCACCGTTTTCGGTGACATATTTACCGATCCGCTGAACCGCCACATCATATAGATTTTGCGAGCAGCATAATACGCCGAGCGCTTTGCCATGGGTGCCGTTGTAGACCAGAGTTTCCCCAAGCGCATTGGTGACGCTGGCTCCTGCTTCGGTGGCGATCACATGGGCAGCGGCAATATCCCATTCATGGCCCCAGCGCGTCGAGGCAACGACATCGGCCCGGTTATCTGCGACCATCGCCATTCTGAGTGCGATGCTATTCGGCTTGGTCACCGCTACCAGATCGAGTTCGGGTGGCAGTTCTTCTGCCGGGATGCGGCAACCGGCATATTGCTGGCGACTGCTGGCGACCAGCGCGCGTCCGTTGACTTCGCTGTGGCTGCCCGCCTTGGCGATCCAGGCTTCATCCATCGCCGGGGCGACCAATATGCCGAAAATCGGTGATTCATTCAGTACCAGCGCGACGGAAACGCACCAGCCGGTCTTGCCCGCGACATAGTCTTTCGTACCGTCAATCGGATCGACCACCCAGGTCAATTCATCGCCGGCGCCGCTATGATCAATATGGGTTTCTTCCGAAAGCCAGCCGGCTTCGGGAAGAAGTTTCTCGAGTTCCAGCCTTAGAAACTTGTCGACCGCCAGATCGGCGTCGCAGACAATATGCCCGGGTGTCTTTTCCCAGATATTGGCGGCCCTCTGGCCTAGTCGCCAGTCGCGCATGGCAAGCGCCCCGCCCTCCTTGGCAATTGCGATTACCCGATCAAAATCAATGTCAGCCACCCGCCACCGTCATACTGTCTGTGCGCAGGGTCGGTGCGTTGATACTGTAACGATATTCCAGATCATCGGCGGCGATCAGGCTCTTGAACATATCTTTCAGATTGCCCGCGATGGTGATTTCCGAAACCGGCGGTCCGATCTCTCCGTCGACGATCAGAAACCCGCCAGCACCACGGCTATAATCGCCAGTGACCGGATTGACACCCATGCCGATCAGCTCGGTGATATAGACGCCATGCTTGATATCCTTGATCAATTCGGCCTTGCTCACCGAGCCGTTGCCCATATGCAGGTTGGTGACGCTGACACCGGGCGCTCCGCCGACGCCGCGCGAGGCATGGCCGGTCGGCTGCAGACCCAATTGGCGGGCCGAAGCGCTTTCCATCAGCCACTGGGTCAGGCGACCGTTATCGATCAATTTGGTCTTGGCGGTCGGCAGACCTTCGCCGTCAAAGGCTTTTGACCGCAGGCCCCGCTTGCGATGGGGGCAGTCGATGATGCTTAGGGCGCTGTCGAACACCTGGGTATCGAGCGCGTCGAGCAGGAAGCTGGTCTTGCGCGCGATAGCAGCGCCGGCAATAGCGCCGACAAAATGACCGAGCAGGCTGTTGCCGACGCGCGGATCATAGACGACCGGCATCGCGCCAGATTTGAAGTCCACAGGGTTGAGACGGGAAATGGCGCGTTCGCCAGCTTCCTTGCCGATAACTTCGGGATTCTCGAGATCTTCGAGAAAGCGCACGCTGTCATAGGCATAGTCGCGTTCCATGCCGTCGCCTTCACCAGCGATGACGCTAGCGGACAAGCTGTAACCGCTGGTTGAATAAGCACTGGAAAAGCCGTGGCTGGTTGCCAGCGCGACGATGCTGCGTCCGGCGCTCGCGCCGCCACCTTCGCTGTTGGTAACGCCCTTGACCGCCCGCGCGGCATCTTCGGCCTTTAACGCCAGTTCGCGCAGCAGTTCTGGTTCCGGATTTTGACCGTCATCCCCATCGATCGGATGCGGTTCCGTTTTCAATAATAATTCTTCGGGTGCGAGACCGGCATATTCGTCTTCCGGTGCCTCTCTGGCCATATCCAGTGCGCGTCCGACCAGAGCAGAAAGGATTTTCGGGTCCATATCCGAGGAAGACACGGTTGCCGAACGCTTGCCGACAAAGACCCTGAGGCCGATTTCTTCACCTTCGGAGCGTTCAACATCTTCGAGATTTCCAAGACGGATTTGCACCTGAGTGGCGGCATCACAGACATAGATAGCATCCGCAGCATCGGCGCCGGCTTTTTTGGCTTGGGATATAAGGGCGTCGGCGCGATCCTGCGCTTCTGTAGGTTTTAGCATGGGCAGGACATAGGTACGCCGCCCCGCAAGGTCAACGATGCGCTGCTAATTGAAATGGAAACGATGGCCGGTTTTCAGAGACCGGATATCAGAGGAACGGGCCAACGGCCTTGATCAACCCGACGAAGACAAATGGCAGACCGATAGCCAACATCCACAAAACCACCTGATCAGACCGGAATTTCGCGGCGATACTCTGCTCGGACAAGCCGCTGCTGGCCATATTGACCCAGCGTTTCTCGAATTTGCGGCAAAAGGGGATGATTACGGCAACCAGCAGAACCAAGCCGAAATAGGGAGCGATCGACATGCCCTTGGTTTCGATAAAGCTGAGCACGAAGAATATCTGCATCATGGTGTATACGAGCAGTGCCGCTGCACAATTATTGCTCATCTTCTTGTCCCATCGGACGCTGCTATGCTGCACGTCATGACGTGCGCTATGCTTGCTGACCGATTTGTGGGGTGCTGCTGCAACCATATTCATTCCCCTCAGAATATCATCTCCATTCATCGCCGGAAATTTGCCCCCGTGCGATGACTTTCAATAGTATACCTAATCAGGAATAAAAGCAAAATATACCCTCCGTTAAGCATATTATATGACGAAAACGGCGGTTCTGCTTGCCATAAATTACAACATAAGACAGAATCAGTTTTTAATCGCAATTCAATTTTGGGGACCATCCGCATGACTATTTCGCTTTCCGATCCACTGCCCCTGCCCTGTGGTGCCGTCCTCCCAAACCGGCTAAGCAAGGCGGCGATGACCGAGGGCATGGCAAGCCCCGACGGAGTGCCGACAGCGGAACTGGAGCGATTGTACGGTTTATGGTCCGATGGCGGCGCGGGGATGCTGCTCAGCGGTAATATATTGATCGATCGCGACCATCTCGAACGGCCCGGCAATGTCGTCATCGACCGCCCGGCAAGCGCGGCAATGAAGACTGCGCTGGAAAACTGGGCGCAGGCCGCGACCCGCAACGGCAATCATTTCTGGGCGCAGATCAGCCACGCCGGTCGTCAGACCCAGAGCAATGTCAACAAACATCCCAAAGCCCCCTCAGCCGTCAAACTCGGTCTGCCCGGCGGACAATTTGGTGAACCTGTTGCGCTAACGGTGCAGGAAATTGAAGAACTGGTCGACCGTTTCGCGCTGGCCGCCATGACTTGTCAGGCAGCGGGCTTCACCGGCGCGCAAATTCATGCCGCCCATGGCTATCTGCTCAGCAGTTTTCTCAGCCCGCGGGCCAACCAGCGGACCGACGAATATGGTGGCAGTCTGGAAAACCGGGCACGCTTTCTGCTCGCTGTCGTCGCCAAGACCCGCGCCGCAGTTGGTCCCGATTTCCCGATTTCAGTCAAGCTCAACAGCGCCGATTTCCAGAAAGGCGGGTTCAATTTCGATGACAGTCTGCAGGTGCTCAAATGGCTGGAAAACGCCAGTGTCGATCTGGTCGAGATTTCCGGCGGCACTTATGAACAGCCGGCGCTGATGGGCGCGGACGGCATCGAAGAAAAGGAGCAGCAAAATCTGGCTCCCTCAACCAAGAAACGCGAGGCCTATTTCGTCGATTTCGCCAAAGCAATGCAGGATGCGGTCACAGTTCCACTGATGGTCACCGGCGGTTTCCGGACCCGAGCGGCGATGGAATCCGCGCTCGCCAGTGGCGCCGCTGACCTGATCGGCCTCGGCCGCCCGATGTGCGTGATGACCGACGCGCCCAAGCAGTTATTGGAAGGGTTGGACGCATTGCCACGCTATGAGGACGAGCTCCGGCTGGTTCCCGGATGGCTGAATTTTCTCAAGAGCTTTCAATTAGTTAAGGCGATTGATGGCTTTGCGACAATCTACTGGTTCTACGAACAGCTCGAAAATCTCGGCAAAAGCGGCAAGACCGATCCAGGTTTGAGCGTGTTCAAGGCCTTTCGCGCGGTCGAGGCGCGCAACAAGCGGTTATTGGCGGGCCGCAGCGCGGGCTGACCCTGATATATGACACTCAGCGGCTAGGCACTATTACCGATCGGGATAAGACTCGGCTCCTGCACTGATTTTCGGACAGAGACATTAGGCGAAATCATGGTTAACCTATTGTAAAAGGACCGTTGGGAACATCTCTGTAAGCCCCTTGCGAGCTGGACAATACAAGAGGATACAGGTTTAACCCGCCGTTTACCATTGGCTGCTAGCAACATGCTATGCGGGCCAAGTTTCAACGATTCTTACAAAAACTGATTCCGCCGATCCCCGAAGCGGTGCGGGATGAATTTGCCGTCTTGAGCGCCACCCGCCTGCAAAGCCAGTCCCGCGCGCTTTTTCTGGCCATGTTTCTGACGATCCCCTTGGTCCTTTACGCCTCTTCCGCCGGTGCCAGCCCTGAAGTCCGCTATGGAATACCACTGGCGATGGCCGGTTGCTGTCTGCTCGGCTATATTTCGCTGATCAAGGACCGCAACGCCTCGGGCAGCCCGGATCTGGCGCGCAAGTTTATCGCGGAATCCACCTTCTTTTCGGCAGCCATTTGCGTCCTCGTTAGCGTCTGGTGTGTTTTGAGCTGGGTCGATGCCCCCCCCGAAATGCGGCTGTTCTATCCGTTCACCCTCGCTCTGGGTTCGCTGACAACCATCTATAATCTCGCCACGATCCGGCCGGCGGCGATACTCAATATCATCATCGGGATTGCCCCGATCACCGTCATCATGCTCTTGTCGGGTGATCCCGTCGGCTGGTCTGCTGCGGGCAGCCTGATCATGGTAACGACATTTCTGTACCGGGTGATCACGTGGCAAAATGATCAATTTATCAACCTGCTGGTGTTGCGGCACGAGATGCGCGAATTGGCGCATACCGATCCGCTGACCAACCTGTTCAATCGCCGGGCCTTGGCCGAACAACTTGAACGGCAGATTGCGACCGGAGATGAACAGTGCGGGTTTACCGTCGCCTTGATAGATCTTGACGGGTTCAAACCAGTGAATGACCAATTCGGCCATGCTGTTGGTGATCAATTGCTGATCGAAGTGGCGCAACGCCTGCAGCATGCGTGCGGCGAAAGCGGGATTGTCGCGCGAATGGGCGGTGATGAATTCGCGATCCTGCTAACACCCGAATCGACGATATCGAGCTCGGCCTGTGCCGACCATATGCTCGCCGCGCTAGTTCCGCCCTGCAAACTGGATGATCACGTCATTCGGGTCCGGGCGAGTATCGGCATCGCCACCTGGCCGGTTGACGGAGAAACTGCCGAGGCGCTGTTCGAGGTCGCAGATACTCAGCTTTACGCGGTCAAAAACTATGCAGCGAAGGCCTCTGCCCCGGATTCTTCATACCGGAGAAACCTGCGATCCAAATTCAGCTAGTCGGGACGGACCGGAGCTAGTCCAGTTCTTCTAGCCGAAGCGCTTTGCGATCGAGCTTGCCGATCATCGTCTTGGGCAGGCTCTCCCGCACCACGACATCCACCACCCGCTCATGCTTGCCAAGTTGCGGGTTCAGCCAGTCCTTCAGCTGTTCGCCGGTAATTGTCATGTCCGGATATAGCGCGACATAGGCCTTGGGGCTCTCTCCGCGATAGTCGTCGGGTACACCGATAACCAGCGCTTCCTTGACCGCTTCGTGCTTGTAGAGCACTTCCTCGACCTGGCTCGGGAAGACTTTGAAGCCGCCGACCGCGATCATGTCCTTCAGCCGGTCGACAATCTTGATGTAGCCGTCCTCGTCGATGGTCGCGACATCGCCGGTGCGCAGGAAATCGCCGACAAACACCTGTTTATCTTCCTCCGGCAAATTCCAGTAGCCCTGCATCACCTGCGGGCCGGAGAAGATCAATTCCCCGGGTTCCCCGGCTGGTGCGGGCTTGGACGGATCGCCCTTGTCGACCAGCTTCACAATTGTGCCGGGGACCGGTTGACCAATCGTGCCGGGTTTGTTGAGTGCCATATAGGGATTGGCGCTGACCACGCCGCAGCTTTCGGTCAAGCCATAGCCTTCGACCAGCTTTGCACCGGTCTTCGCCTCGAACCTGTTCTTGAGTTCCATCGACAATGGCGCACCACCGGAGACACAGACTTTGAGCGAGGAAAAATCGGTCTTGTCGGTATCGGGATGGTCGAGCAGCGCCTGATACATGGTCGGCACACCGGGCATGGCGGTAATCTTGGCGCGGGTAATCGCTGCCAATGTCTGCTGCGCATCAAAACGCGGCAGCATGACAATTTCCCCGCCACGTTCGACGGTGCGGTTGAGCACCGCGCTGTTGGCGAAAACGTGGAAGAACGGCAGAACGCCCATCACCCGGTCAACCTCGTCGATAAAGGGGTCAATGTCGTTAATCTGCCGGGCATTAGCGGTAAGATTCTGGTGAGTGCACATTGCGCCCTTGGGCGTGCCGGTGGTTCCACCGGTATATTGCAGCAAGGCAATATCCCGATCCGCGCGTATTTTGGGCGCGTCATAATTGCCGTCATTGTTTATCAGATCGGAAAAGACGGTGATCCGGTCGTCTTTGGGAATGGGGCTGCTCTCCTTACGGCGAAACAGCGAATAGAGCAGCGCCTTGCCCGCAGGCAGCGCTTCCGTGATGCTACCGACCACTAGCCGTTCGAGGCTCGACTGCTGGAGCACCTGATAGGCGGTCGGAAGAAGCGCGGTCGCCGAAAGCGTGAACAGGATCTTGGTGCCGCTATCCTCTACCTGGTGGTTCAGTTCCTCGACCGTATAGAGCGGCGAGAAATTTACCACCGTCGCGCCGACGGCCATCGCGCCGTAATAAGCGCTGACATAATGCGGGACATTTGGCAGGAACAGGCCGATCCGGTCGCCTTTCTGGACACCCATATCCTGAAGGCCCTTGGCGACCCGGACGATCTGGGCAGCCATTTCTCCATAGCTATATTTGCGGCCCATGAAATCCAGCAAATTGGCATCACCGCGCCTCCCCGCCGAAGCAAAGAACATTCCGGGCATCGACAAAGGCGCGTAGAATTGATCCCACGGAGTAGGATGATTGTAGCGGGTTTTCCAGATTACCGGCTGGTCGGGCTGTTTCTCAGTCATTGACATTCATGTAAGTGATGCTGCCTGACCTGACAATCAAAATTCCGGGCAAGATTGCAGGCGAAATTGTCGACAAGATTGCGGGTAAATAGGTCCCTTTTCGCCGGGCCAGCGTGTAGGGAGCAAAACCATGTCCGAGTCCGTCCCTGCCCCTGGCGCCAAATCGTCCCTGATCTTCGTGTTTCTCGTCGTGTTCATCGACATGCTCGGCTTCGGCATCATCATGCCGGTTCTGCCGAAACTGATCACCAGCATCACTGGCGAGACAATTTCCAACGCCGCGGTCTATGCCGGATGGCTGGCCTTTGCTTATGCTGCGATGCAATTTGTCTTTGGCCCGATTGTCGGCAATCTGTCGGACCGCTTCGGGCGGCGACCGGTGCTGCTCGGCGCATTGGGTGGTTACGCCATCGCCTACAGCCTGATGGGATTTTCCACTTCGCTGCTGTGGCTGTTTGCCGCGCGGATAATTGCAGGGATCATGGGCGCCAGTTTCAGCACGGCTTATGCCTATATCGCCGATATATCTCCGGCCAAAAAACGCGCGCAGAATTTCGGGCTTATCGGCGCGGCTTTCGGCCTCGGGTTCATCATAGGCCCGGCAATCGGTGGCATATTGGGCGAATATGGTACACGCCTGCCCTTTTTCGGGGCCAGCGCGCTGGCAGCGCTCAATCTGGTCTTCGGTTTTTTCATGCTCAAGGAGAGCCTGCCGCCAGAAAAGCGGCGACCTTTCAATCTCGCTCGCGCCAATGCCATCGTGGCTCTGAAAGCGCTCAGCGGCCAGAACAAGGTCGTCATCTGGTATGCAACGGCGCTGACCGTATGGATGACTGCCCATGTCGTCTTTCCGATCATCTTCGCCTTTTACCTGATCGCCGCCTTTGGCTGGAGCGAATTGTTCGTGGGCCTCGCCTTTGCGGCCGTCGGGCTTGGTGCCGCGACTGTCCAGGGCTTCCTGATCCGTGTGCTGGTTCCGCGCATAGGCGAACGCAATTCGGCAATTCTCGGCGCGATTTCGATGGCGGTCAGTTGCGTTTTCTATGTACTTGCCGGTGGTGGCCAAGCATGGCTGGTTTTCATCGCGATTCCGGTCGGCGCGTTGCAGGGGCTGTTCCAGCCTTCGCTGAACGGCCTGATGAGCAACGCCGTATCCGATGAAACCCAGGGCGAACTGCAAGGCGCAGTCGCGAGTCTGCAGAGCATTGCCTCGATCACCGGACCACCCATTTTCACCGCGGTTTTCGCGGCTTTCACGGTGGCGGGAAGCGCCTATTATTTGCCCGGCGCGCCATTCGGACTGGCGGGACTAATCGCGCTTGTCGCGCTGGCGATATTCCTGCGCGGATATGCCCTGCACTGCACCAGTGACGAGGTCGAGCCGCCGCCAGCAGCCAAACCGCTGATGGACTAAGCCGCGCTAATTCCGCACACGTTCTGCGGAAAGCCCGGCAGCGTCGATACCGGCAACAGCGCAAGCAGCGTCCGCGGCGGGCGCTTCGCCGGACACTCCGACACTGCCGATAAAATTGCGTCCGTCCGAAGTATATACTGGTACGCCGCCAGCAACCGTCACGATGAACGGCGCATCGGCGAACCCGGGCGTGCCTTTTATCGCTTCTTCCATTTGCGCCGTGGAAAATCCCCAGCTGGCGACCGCCTTGGCCTTGGCCTGGGAGAAGGCCATGATCCCGGGACCATTGCCTTCCATTCTCAGCGCGGTGACGAGATTGCCGCCTTTGTCATAGACAGCGACCGCGTGGCTCTGCTGTCTGGCCTGGGCATGCGCTTTGCAACCGGCGATGATTTGCTCTGCCGCGTTAGAACTGAGGTGATAGCTCTGCGTCTGCGCGAGCGTGGGCGCGGCACCGAGCGAGATACAAAATAGAAATGCGATGGACGTTTTCATCCGGCTTCTCCCGATTTTTCCGAAACATCAGTTTAGGACGGGAAGATCGCAGCAGGTCACCAATTCGATAAAAGCCGGATGGCAATCGACCAAATCAGGCGGCGCTATACCAGGCGGTGCCGTCCTTCATGTTCAGCGTGGCACGACCGGTATATTCCAGATGCCTCAAGGTCGCCATCGCCTCTCCGCTGGCCATGCCGATGACATCCGGCGTGATCGGACGGCGGAACAGATAGGGAAAGCTGTCGACCACCCGCTTGGGGCTTTCGCGCAGACCCTGTTCGAGATCATCGAGCGCTTCGTTGTGCCGCAAGGCCAGCGTATCGAGCCGCTGATGGGCGCCTAGAAACGGACGGCCATGGGCGGGCAAGATCAGCAGATCATTATCCAGTTCGGCACGAAAATGCGCGATACTGGCTAGCCATTCGCCAAGCGGATCGCTGGTCGGCTCGCTCAACATGGTTGAGATATTGGATGTTATCCGCGGCAATATCTGGTCGCCGGAGATCATCACCTTGGCGCTGTCGTCGATCAGGCAAGCATGTTCGGGTGTGTGACCGTTGCCGATCATCACCCGCCACTCATGGTCACCTGTTCTTACTCTGGTGCCCTCTTCCATCCGGATATGGCCGATTGGCAGGTCCGACACAGCGCGAGCGAAACGGCCCCAGCCCTTGGCAGCGAAATCGTCGATCAGATTCTGTTCCCAGCCGCAGAAACGCCATTCGTCCAGCGCCTCTTGCGGGACGCCGTCGCGTTTGTCGGCGATCAGCATCTTGGTCAGCATCCATTCGGTGCGGTTCATGTGCAAAGGTGCTTTGAACCGCTTTGCCAGCCAGCCGGCGCAACCGACATGATCGGGGTGATAATGGGTCACGATAATCTTGGTAGCGCTCTGCCCTTGCAGCGCGCCTTCCTGGAACAGATGTTTCCACGCCTCGACCACCTGTGGCATGAACAATCCGGTATCGGCTATCGCAAAGCCTGCGCTGCCGTCTTCATGTCGGTCGGCGAGCACCCAGTTGTTGATATGACCAAGCGGACCGGGCACCGGGGTGCGGGTCCAGCCGATGCCGGGCATCAGTTCAAAATATTCGCCATATTTCGGTTCATAGTCGCCGAGCGGATAGGTCAGACCGTCCGATTCAATCGGGTCAAAACCATGATCAGCGAGCATGGCATCATAGGCCGGCGGTTTTCTGGGAGCATCCATGGAACAGCCATAGCCCCTGGATCAGGCCAAGCGCAAGCCGGTTTAATCGGTTAGTTAAGGCTTCGAGTGACCGGCTTGGTGATCATCAGCGACAACCGCAGACAACCGCCGGAGTTTCCCCCGGCAGCATCGTTCCGCGATCATCGAAACCGGCGCAGGCCGGAATCGATCAGCTGTCCTTGAAAAGCGTCTCTGCTGTATGCACGACGGGAGCCGCTTCGTCCTCGCCGGTTTCACCGGACAGAGCGGCTTCTGCATCGCGTGCCGCCTGGGCGCGTTCTTCACGCAATTCGGCAATCAGCGCTTCCTTGTCGCCGCCCAGTTTTGTGTCATCTTCCGCTTCAGGCTCGATGCCAGCCTTTTTCGCTGCCTTGGCAACAACGGCATCAAGCTCGCGCTGCGAACACAGGCCAAGAGTGACGGGATCTTTTGGCGCAATATTGGCGATATTCCAGTGCTCGCGCTCGCGGATGGCGTTGATCGTGGTACGGGTGGTGCCGATCAGCTTGCCAACCTGGGCATCGGAGATTTCCGGGTGATTGCGCAGCAACCAGGAAATACCGTCGGGCTTGTCCTGACGCTTGGATACCGGCGTATAGCGAGGTCCCTTGGTCCGGCGCACTTGGTCCGGTCCCTTCTGGATAACCATACGGTAGTCCGGGTCTTTTTCGGCTTTCTCGATTTCGGCATGGGTCAACTCATGCGCCTGGACCGGATCACGACCGGTATATTTGGAGCTGGCGAGATCATCGGCCATCGCATTGACTTCAAGAATATGGATACCGCAAAATTCGGCGATCTGGACAAAGCTCAGCGCCGTGTTGTCCACCAGCCAGCTGGCGGTTGCATGCTGCATAAGTGGGGTTGCTTGTTCGGCCATGATGGCTTCCTTCCAATAGCTGGCATTTCTGCGCCAGCGACAATTTAAAAATAAAGGGCCGCCCCCTTGCGGAGACGGCCTGTTGGAAGCTTATGTAGGCTCTTTCAAGGGAGTCGGCAAGATATTTGGCTAAACCCGCGCAAAAATTGCTTTTGCCAATATCCGCCGGGACATATGATAGTCCGGACGCCCTTCCCGGGAGGCCAATCCGTCGAGAAACTGGTGGGCGCTCGCTTCCCAGCTGAAGTTCTCGCCATGGGCGATACATTCGGCGGGATTGAGCCCGAGTGCGCGCTGTATTGCGACATTCAGATCTTCGTCCATCGCGCCGCTGCTTGCAGTCAATATGTCGACCGGACCTGCCACCGGATAGGCTGCAACCGGCGTTCCGCAGGCAAGAGCTTCGATGATCACCAGCCCGAAAGTGTCGGTCTTGCTGGGGAATATGAACACATCCGCTCCGGCATAATAGCCCGCCAGTTCACGGCCCGATTTTCTCCCGGCAAAATGGACGTCGGGAAAACGCGACTGCAATCCCGCCAGTGCTGGTCCGTCGCCAACCACGACTTTAGAACCAGGTTGATCGCTGATCAGAAACGCCTCGATATTCTTCTCAACCGCTACCCGCCCGACATAGAGCTGAATTGGCCGTTTCAGCTTCTCGTAGATCGCAGGAGATGGAGCATCGGGCCGGAAATTGTCGAGATCGACGCCGCGGCTCCAATGATGAACATGGCCCAACCGTTGGCCGCGCAGCTGATTGCGGATGCTTTCTGTCGACACCATGATCGCTTCTGAACTCTGATGAAACCAGCGGATATAGGGCCAGAAAAGCCGTGGCGACAATCTTGTCCGTTTGGCGAGATATTCTGGAAATTGCGTGTGATAAGCGGTTGTAAACGGACGACCATTTCGCCGGCACCAGCGGCGTGCCTGAACGCAGAGCGGGCCTTCGGTAGCCAGATGGACGGCTTCCGCACCAAATTGTTCGATTTGCCTGCCGATGGTGCCGGCGCGGGTAAAAGCCAGACGGATTTCAGGATAGCTCGGCGCGGGGATCGATGGGTATTGGTCCGGGGAAAGCACCAGAATTTCATGACCCCTCCTCCGCAACAGGTCCACGACCGTGTCCAGCGTTCGCACCACGCCGTTGACTTGCGGATGCCACGCATCCGTTACCAGCGCGATCTTCACGCCGCCTGCCCTACGTCGGCCCCTACCTCGATCAATCGTGCTGTTTGTCGTTGTTTAGCATTTCGCGCCGCTATCTCGTCGGCCCAGTGGAGAATTTCCATAGTGCCGTCTTCACCCTCTACAAGAGCGGTGCAGCCTTCGACCCAGTCGCCGTCATTATAATATTCGATACCCTTGATGACGCGATGTTCGGCGGTGTGGATATGACCGCAGACTACGCCGTCGACACCCCGGCTTTCTGCGGCCTTGGCAACAAGCTCCTCGTAGCGTCCGATAAATTCGACTGCATTTTTGACCTTGTTTTTGGCCATTTTGGACAGCGACCAATAGGGAAGATCGAAGCGATTGCGGACCTTGTTGACCAGCCAGTTCAAGCGCATCAGCGACACATAGGCGGCGTCCCCGATGACGGCTAGCCACCGATGTGCAAGCATAACCGTGTCAAATTCATCGCCGTGCAAAACCAGCAAGCGTCGACCATCGGCAGTTTCATGGATCGCCGAACGACGGATTTCCACACCACCGAAACTCAGGCCGGTGAACTGGCGGAACATTTCGTCATGATTACCGGGAATATAGACGATGCGTGTGCCCCGCCGCGCCCGTTTCAATATCCGCCAGATGATATCATTGTGGCTGTCTGGCCAGAAAAACCGCTTCTTCATCCGCCAGCCGTCAATAATATCTCCGACCAGATAGAGCGTGTCACTGTCGACATGGTCGAGAAAATCGATCAGCAAATCGGCATTGCAGCCACGCGTCCCAAGATGGATATCGGATATCCAGATCGTCCTGTATCGCGTCCGGTCGCTCGAATGGACAAGCGGCTTGCGCTTCAGTCGTGCTTCATAATGATCGGCATCAAGCAACGGAATATCAGCTTTGGTCAGCGGCGGAAATTGTTTGGCCATTGAAAGCTCCCATGGAAAACTACCCATGGGCCTGGCCTTAGCCGTTGATTGTGACAGCCGGATTCCCGTTTTATGAAGCTTTGGTGACGGAAAGCCTCATGCTTTCAGATATTCCCGGACCCTGATTTGCAGATGCGGAACCGCATCCTCGCTGGACAAGAATTCAGAGACCGGCATGGTTTGCCAGTGCTGTCCCTCATCGCCGAAGACGATATCATCCAATATGCGGGGTGGCAGCCGGCAGACAAAGAATAATGCTACTTTTCCCGCTCCGCGCCAGTTCGGGTAGGTCTGGACATGTTGGAACTGGTCAATCGCGATGCGAATGCCGAATTCTTCAAATGTTTCGCGTGCGACGCATTGCGCGCCGCTCTCGTCATTTTCTCGCCCGCCGCCGGGCAGGTCGAGCAGATTGGGGAACGGGATATCCGGCTTGTTGTCCCGGCGATAGACCAGGATATGATCTTCAATGAAAAATGCCACTTTCGCGCCGTGAAAGTCGGGTTCGTCGTTCATCCCATCATTCGACGATCAGGACTATCTTACCGATATGATCACCGGCCTCCATATGGGCGTGGGCCTTGGCCGCGTCGGCTAGCGGAAAGCTTTCATCCATCACCGGTTTCAATTTTCCGGCCTCGACATCGGGCCAGACATAGCGGTGCAGCTCATCGCCCATCAACGCCTTGCGCGCCGCCGACTGGGGCCGGAGTGTTGATCCGGTGAGGATAAGACGTTTCATCATGACATGTGCCATGTTGATCGTGGCCTGCAGTCCGCCCTGGACCGCTATCGTCACATGGCGGCCATCTTCTTTCAGACATTGCAGGTTGCGCGCGACATAGTCGCCAGCGACCATGTCGAGGACGATTTCCACGCCTTTGCCGTCGGTGATTTTCTTGATCTCCTCGACAAAGTCCTGACTCTTGTAATTGATCGCATGATCGGCGCCGATCTGCTTTGCAGCGGTGCATTTCTGATCGCTGCCGCAGGTCACAATGACATTCAGGCCAAACAGCTTGCCAAGCTTGATCGCCATCGTACCAATACCGCTGGTGCCGCCATGAACCAGAACCGTTTCCCCTTCACGGGCAAAGCCGCGGTTGAACAGATTGCCCCACACAGTGAACAAAGTTTCGGGCAAGGCAGCCGCTTCGGCCATGGTCAGGCAATCCGGAACCGGCAAACATTGTTCAACCGGGGCGACACAATATTCGGCATAGCCTCCGCCGTTGGTCAACGCGCAAATCTTGCGGCCGATCCATTCGGGTTCGACGCCCGCGCCCAGGGCTACGACAGTCCCGGACACTTCCAGGCCGGGCAAAGGCGATGCGCCCGGGGGCACAGGATAAAGCCCCATGCGCTGGATTACATCAGGGCGGTTTACCCCGGCGGCAGCAACCCGGATCAGCACTTCTCCGTCATCCGGCTGCGGCATCGCTACGGTTTCAATTTTCAGGACTTCCGGTCCCCCTGGCTCGCTGATCACGATGGCGGTCATTTCTTTTTGCAACACTTCAGATACGGCCATTGAATACCCCCCGGGAAATTTGCGACCTCCCATAATCTCGCCCCTTATTGACAGCAAAGCGCGAGCGGTCAACATTACCCTTCAGGAGGCATGTCGATTCATGGATGATGACGAAAATTTACCGCGCAACGCCAATGATCCGGTGGCCTTATTGGTCAAACAGGATCTTGATCCATTATCTGTGGATGAACTGGACCAGCGCATTTCCTTGCTGGAATCGGAAATAAACCGCTGTAAAGCCAAGAAAAGCTTCTCTGTGACCCACCGCGCCAGCGCAGAAAACCTGTTCAAAAAGTGATAAACGCTGGCTTAAATTAAAGCATTTGTTAACCTTGTTTAATAATAGTTGGGTTCAACCGTTCCAAATTGGACCGTATAGGAGAAGTTAGACACGAAACTGGCAATCTTGGCCAGATACCTAGAGATCGAAGCGTCTGGACCCTTGACGTTTAGGGAATGGGGCACGATCTAAAGGACAAGCAATTGGTTAAAGCCCGAACCGGATGGAACAGCATTCGTGTCGGCAACCGGAACGCCAACACCGTTCCAATTTTGGAGTAAAATATATGCCATCCTTCGCTGAATCGCTCGAGAAGACCCTGCATCAGGCGCTGAAAAACGCTTCTGACCGGAGCCATGAATATGCGACGCTCGAGCATCTTCTTCTCGCATTGATCGACGATGGCGACGCTTCACAAGTGATGAATGCGTGCGGCGTGGATCTGGGCGAACTGGAAGACGCCGTCGTGCTTTATCTGGACAGCGAGCTTGATTCCCTGAAGGTTGAAAAGGCCATCGACCCCTCCCCCACCTCCGGTTTCCAGCGGGTAGTCCAGCGCGCCATTCTTCACGTTCAATCGTCTGGCAAGGACGAGGTCACTGGCGCCAACGTGCTGGTTGCACTGTTTTCCGAGCGGGAAAGCTATGCAGTTTATTTCCTCCAGCAGCAGGATATGAGCCGGCTCGATGCGGTGAGCTTTATCAGCCACGGCGTCGGCAAAGGCGGCCAGCCGGTCGAACCAGCCGAATTGTCGGGCATGGAAGGCGGCGAGGACAAGAAAGAGAAAAACAAGAAAGAGACGGCGCTCGACCAGTTTACCGTCAATCTCAACAAAAAGGCTTTGGACGGCCGCATCGATCCATTAATCGGACGGCAGGCAGAAGTCGACCGGACGGTTCAGATCCTGTGCCGGCGGTCGAAGAATAATCCGCTTTATGTCGGCGAACCTGGCGTTGGTAAAACCGCAATTGCCGAAGGCCTCGCGCTGCGTATCGTCGAAGGCAATGTGCCGGAAGTTCTGCTTCCCGCGGTGATCTATTCGCTGGATATGGGCTCTCTGCTCGCCGGAACCCGCTATCGCGGTGATTTCGAAGAACGGTTGAAGCAGGTTGTTTCCGAGCTGGAAAAAATGCCCGATGCGGTATTGTTCATCGACGAAATACACACCGTGATCGGTGCCGGCGCGACCAGCGGCGGCGCGATGGATGCATCGAACCTGCTCAAGCCGGCACTATCCGGTGGCGTCATTCGCTGCATCGGATCAACCACTTACAAGGAATTCCGCAACCATTTCGAGAAGGACCGTGCCTTGCTGCGGCGCTTCCAGAAAATCGACATCAACGAGCCGTCGGTCGAGGATACGATCAAGATCCTCGCTGGCCTGCGCGGTGCATTCGAAGAACATCACAAGGTCCGCTATTCGCCGGATGCGTTGAAATCGGCGGTGGAACTATCCACCCGCTATATCAACGACCGCAAGCTTCCGGACAAGGCGATCGACGTGATCGACGAAGTCGGTGCGATGCAGATGCTGTTGCCGCCTTCGCGCCGCAAGAAGATGATCACCACCAGGGATATCGAAGCAGTCATCGCGACAATGGCACGCATCCCTGCCAAATCCGTGTCCAAGGACGACAAGAAAACGCTGGAGAATCTGGAGAGAAATCTCATGCGGGTTGTCTTTGGCCAGGACGAAGCGATTAAGAAACTGTCCAGCGCGATCAAACTTTCCCGCGCTGGCCTGCGCGAACCGGAAAAGCCGATCGGCAATTATCTGTTCAGCGGTCCGACCGGCGTCGGCAAAACCGAAGTCGCCAAGCAACTGGCATCTATCATGGGCATTCCGCTCAAGCGCTTCGACATGTCCGAATATATGGAGCGCCACAGCGTCTCCCGCCTGATCGGCGCGCCTCCGGGCTATGTCGGCTATGACCAGGGCGGTCTGCTGACCGATGCGATCGATCAGAACCCGCATTGTGTGCTGTTGCTCGACGAGATCGAAAAAGCCCATCCCGACCTGTTCAATATCCTGTTGCAGGTGATGGACAACGGCAAGCTGACCGATCACCACGGCAAGACGGTCGATTTCCGCAACGTGGTGTTGATCATGACGACCAATGCCGGCGCGTCCGACATGGCAAGAGAAGGTATTGGCTTTGGCAATATGTCCAAGGAAGATGCTGGCGAGGAAGCGGTGAAGAAAACCTTCACCCCCGAATTCCGCAACCGTCTCGATGCGATCGTGCCCTTCGCCTATCTGCCGACGGAAGTCGTTGCACGCGTGGTCGAGAAATTCATTCTCGAACTCGAAATGCAATTGGCCGACCAGAATGTCCATATCACGCTCGACGAGGATGCGCAGGCATGGCTCACCGAGCGCGGCTATGACAAGCTTTACGGTGCCCGTCCTATGGGCCGCCTGATCCAGGAAAAGATCAAGCAGCCGCTCGCCGAAGAACTATTGTTCGGCAAGCTCAGAAACGGCGGCGAGGTCAAGGTCCATCTGAAGGACAACAAGCTGACCTTCGAAGTCACGGCGGCCGCGCCCAAGACCAAGAAAAAGAAGGCGCCGCCGAAGAAGAAGGCTCCTACCGAAGCAAAATGACTAACCAAATAGGGCTTTAAACCCCGCATGATTGAAGAACGGCGTGACTGGTCCCACGCCGTTTTTTTTGTGTGATTTATTGGCGGGACAGTTTCTGCTACAATGAGCCCTCGCAAGGCGCACGCATCGGCGACGAAGCACCGTTACCCGCTGACTTGACAGCGGTTCCGATCCGTCCGCTGAACGGTCCAGAAAATACCAACGAGCTGAGAGGGTAAGATATGAGCTATATTGACGGATTTGTGATCGCGGTTCCCACCGCCAACAAACAGAAGTTTATCGATCATGCCAACACCGCAGACAGCATGTTCATCGACATGGGTGCGACAAGGGTGATCGAATGCTGGGGCGACGACGTGTCGGAGGGCAGCACCACCGATTTCCGCAAGGCGGTGAAGGCCAACGAGGATGAAAGCATCGTCTTTTCGTGGATCGAATGGCCGGACAAGGCGACACGGGATGCCGGCATGGCGAAACTGGAAGCAGCAATGGAAGATCCGGACAACGCCGATCCACGGATGGATCCGGTGAAAAACCCGATGCCCTTCGATGGCAAGAGGATGATCTTTGGCGGCTTTCAACCCGTCGTCACGCTGGGAGAATGAGGAGTAGGACCGATGTCCAACAAACATGGTGATTTCATCTGGTATGAATTGCTGACCACCGATGCCGACGCCGCGCAGGATTTTTACGGGCCACTACTCGGGTGGGATTTTTCCGATAGCGGTCAGGCCGATATGGACTATCGGCAGATCTCGATGAAGGGCAACGGTCTGGGCGGTCTGTTGCCGCTGACACCCGAAATGACTGCCAATGGCGCACAGCCCTGCTGGCTCGGCTATATCAATGTCGAGGACGTAGACCGGATGGCAGAGGCGATATCCTCTGCGGGCGGTAGCGTCCATCTGCAGCCGCGGGATATCGCGGAGGTCGGACGGTTCGCGCTGGTCGCCGATCAGCAGGGCGCCATGTTCTATGTGATGAAGCCGACGCCGCCCGCCGATAATCCGGATGCGACAAGTCTCGCCTTTGCAGCAACCGAACCGATGGTCGGTCATTGCGCCTGGAACGAGCTTGCCACCAGCGATACGGACGCTGCGCTCAATTTCTATCACGACCTGTTCGGATGGGAGAAAGACGGCGAGATGGATATGGGCCCGATGGGCACTTACAGCTTTCTCCGCCATGACTTCATGATCGGGGCGATGATGGACAAGCCCGACGCAATGCCGCTGTCCGCATGGACCTATTATTTCCGCGCGGCCGACATTGACGAGGCGGTAAAAACCATCAGGGCCGGGGGCGGCCAGATCACGCTGGAACCGACGGAGATTCCTGGCGGCGAGTTTCAGCTCAACGCGATGGACCCGCAAGGCGCAGCCTTCGCTTTGGTCGGTGCACGAGAGTAGACAATCCGCGAAACTATCTGCACATGTTGAAACACTCCTGACATGATGCTGTCAGGAGGGCTATGATATCCGGCGCTTGTTCAACCAACAAGAAGGAGCAAGCAGATGACCGAGAGTAATCATGATCGACTGGTTTGGGTGGAGATTCCCGCAACCGACCTCAACCGCGCCAAAGGTTTTTATGAAGCCGTCCTTGAGACGCCCCTCGTCGAGGACAACAACGGCCCGCAGACCATGCAGATGATCCCCAGCAGCAATGGCGCGATGTGCGGCCATCTCTATGAAGGCAAGCCCGCGACTGCCGGAGACGGCGTTACCGCGCATCTTTCCGCTCCCGGAGAATTGGCCGAAGCTATGGAACGGATCAAGGCCAATGGCGGTGAAGTGGTATCGGAGACTATCACTATCCCGTCCGGCGCATTTTTCTACGCCAAGGATACGGAGGGCAACAGCCTCGGTATCTTCAAGTATAACGACTGATGCGCAGAGCCGACCGCCTTTTCCAGATTGTCCAATATCTGCGCGGTGGCCGGCTCGTGACCGCAGCCAATCTGGCCAAGCGCCTGGAAGTCTCCGAACGCACCATCTACCGTGATATCGTCGATCTCCAGTCCACCGGAGTGCCAATCGATGGCGAAGCCGGCATCGGTTACATCATGCGCAGCGGCTTCGAACTGCCGCCGTTGATGTTCACCCGCGACGAAATTGTCGCGCTGGTCACTGGCGCGCGAATGGTCAAGGCCTGGGGTGGCACGGCGATGATGGCTGCGGCGGAAGAAGCTTTGGTCAAGATCGAGGCGGTTTTGCCGGAAGCCGAGCGAAGCCGGGTGGGCGATACAAAGATATTCTCGCCAAGCATAGGATTGGCGGGGCAAGCCAGAGAATTAATCGACCGCTGCGAACAGGCGATTGAAGCTCGGGAAATCATTGCCCTTGATTATAGCGACGAGGATGCCGCCACGAGCAAGCGAAACGTGCGGCCGCTGGGGCTGTGGTTCTGGGGCAAAGTCTGGACGCTGGTGGGGTGGTGCGAATTGCGCGATGATTTCCGGATGTTCCGGCTCGACCGCATTTCCAATCTCACGCCTACTGGCGGCGTTTATAAACCGGACCCTGAAAGATCGCTCGAAGAATTTTCGCGGCAGCAGAAAGAAAAATACGAGCAATATTTAGCAGAAACAAAACAAGGAGGAGATTGAGATGACCCTGAAATTCTACACCAACCCGATGTCGCGCGGCCAGATTGCGCGTTGGGCGCTGCACGAAGCGGGCGCGGACTATGAGCAGATATTGCTCGATTATGGCACGTCGATGAAGGCTGACGACTATCTGAAGATCAATCCGATGGGCAAGGTGCCGGCGATTGATCATGACGGCAAGATCGTGACCGAGGGTGCGGCTATCTGCGCTTATCTAGCCGAAGCCTTTCCGGATGCCGGCCTCGCGCCGACCGCAGCGGAACGGGCCGACTATTATCGGTGGCTGTTCTTTGCTGCGGGGCCGATTGAAGCGGCAATTACCAACCGGTCTCTCGGCTTTGAAGTGCCACTAGATAAAGAGATGACTGCCGGTTATGGCAATTTTGACCGGGTTGTCGATGTACTGGATAGCAAGCTCCAGTCGGATGACTATGTCTGCGGCTCGCGCTTTACCATGGCCGATGTCTATTTCGGCGCGCAGATCATATGGGGCACACAATTTGGAACCCTGCCCAAGCGTGACAGCTTCGTCGCTTACGCCAAAAGGCTGACCGACCGTGACGCCCATAAAGCCGCGAAGGCAGTCGATGATGCGCTGATTGCCGAAAATGGTTGATCGTCGCTGAAAGCAAAGGAAAGGGCCAGATGGTTATCCCATCCGGCCCTTTCTAAAAATTGCGCTGAATCTAGCCGCCGGTGGCGGGTTGCTCATAGTCAAGCACTGGCTCGCCAAGCTGGGCGGCTGCCGGTGTAGAGGCGGCGGTCGGATCCCCATATTGAACCTGCCAGGCCTGAAGGTCGCGTTCATATTCCTCATAAGCGAGATAAAAATCGGTGAACGGCTTTTCCAGTTCCATCAAAGCTTGTGCGGAGAATACGTCAAGATCGGCAGACTTGGTCACGATTGCACGCTGGCTGATCTGGACCGCCTGATCACAAAAGGGCCGGCGTAGCGGAGAGAATGACCAGTAATTATAGAGCTGTGTCTGGTGACGATCATGCTCGGTCTTGTAACCGGCACCGATATCCCGCTGGAATTTCCGGATGATCGCATTGTTGGCGTTGCGTAGCGAGGCGCTGTTATTGTTAATGAACGCATTGTAATCATCGACAAGCCGTTCATAGAGCGGGCCGGTGCAGCTTAAAGCCGCCACATTCATCGCGGCCCGAACATGCCACAAGGTTTCCAGCGGTCCGAGATCGCGGTTGATGGTATCGCGCAAGCCATCAGCACGAAGCATCGGCACGACCGAAAGGCTGCTCGCCCCGAATGGCGGTGTCGGCGCGCGCGGCGTATATTGCGGCTGGACGACCGGAGCAGGCGGCGGGGGAGGAGGTGGCGTTTGACAGGCTGCCAAGAAAGCCAGTCCGCTCGCAACCAATATGAGACGTAAATCCTTCAAACGCGGCATCGTATCACTCTCCCGGAACAACAGATTTTTCCTTATGATTCGCGCTGACAATTGTCCAGCCATTGCAGTCAAATCTCGACGAACCGGCAAAAGAAAAAGCCCGACAGTTTCCTGCCGGGCTTTTTTGAAAGTCTGGGGTCTGGCTTTTGCCTATTCCTGGTTGCCCATGAAGAAGAGCAGGAACTGGAACATGTTGATAAAGTCCAGATACAGGCTGAGCGCGCTGAGGACGACGGTCTTGCCGACCATGTCGGTTCCGGCAACATAAGCGTACATGCTCTTGATCCGCTGCGTATCGTAAGCAGTAAGGCCAGCGAAGATCAGAACACCGATCGCGCTGATGACAAAGTTCATCATCGACGACTGCAGGAAGATGTTGATCACCATAGCGACCAGCAAACCGACCACACCCATGATCAGGAAGCTGCCCATGCCCGACAGATCTTTCTTGGTCGTGTAACCGTAGAGGCTAAGACCGAGGAAAGCGGCTGCGGTAGCAAAGAATGTCTGTGCGATCGATGCACCGGTATAGACCAGGAAAATCGTCGACATCGACATGCCCATAAGAGCCGCAAAGCCCCAGAACATCGCCTGCAATGTGAAGGTCGAGAATTTATTCTGCCCGTAACTCATCGCGAAAACAATGGCCAATGGCGACAGCATGATCACCCATTTCAGCGGACCGCCACCGAACATGATGTCCTGAGCGAGTCCGGAACTGGCAAATAGCATCGCGACCAAGCCGGTCAGCAAAACGCCGCTAGCCATATAGTTATAGACTTTGAGCATATAGGTGCGCAGGCCCGCGTCAAACGCGACTTCGGTCTGCGGCGCGGCGCCCACACTGGGCTGCCCGAAGGTTGTTCTTGGGTCTTGCCAAGCCATAATATGCATACTCCTCAAATTAGCGAGCCGATAAACGGGCCCGATTGGTTTCAATATCGGGTAATGGCTGTTGTTTTTCAAGGAAAACCGGTGTGTCATGGCAAAAAATAGGCCTCGCTTTCCATAGATAAAATCTATCTGCCAGCCCAATGTCTGAATAATTTCCCGATTGGAAGACGGATATCCGTAGTCTGGAACACAATCATGTCGCCGATTGTCTCTGCAGATCGGAATATTCTATTCAATTTCCAGCAATTGCCTGATGGTTTTCGCCGCTTCGGTCACTTCCGCCCAGGTCTGGTCGAATCCATCCTCTGCCCCATAATAGGGATCAGCGACATCCTCGCCCGCCCTGCCCGCAACATGATCGAACAACAGCGACAGATTCACCACAGCATGCGCAGGTCGCATTGCCACCAAATCGCGCAAATTCTGATTGTCCAACGCGATAATATGATCAAAATCGTGAAAATCCGATGTCGTGACCTGCCGCGCGCGCAAGTGACCTATATCGACGCCATTCCTGCTCGCCACCGCCTGAGCCCGCTCGTCAGGGGCATGACCGACATGCCAGTCACCGGTGCCGGCAGAATCGATGATCACATTCAGCCCCGCGGCAGCGCATTCCTGGCGCAAGGCGGCTTCGGCCAGCGGAGATCGACAGATATTGCCAAGACAGACAAACAGCACAGAATGGCTCATAAATTCACTCTACTCATTACTACTCAAATGGATCGACTCAGCGACCGCCGACGAACACACCGCAGGCTATGCGCCCGCCGCTGTCTCCGGAAGGATCGGTCTTCAGATCATCGGCGCCTTCGTGCACGACAAACGCCGCCCCGTCCGCATCGAGTAGCGCCTTGTCGCCATCTTTAAGCGTCGCCCCGGGGACCATCGCCTCAAGTGCGCCAGTGCCGTCTGCGCCAATATCCAGATTGAAAAAATCCCCCGCATGCGCGCCTTGCGGATTGTCCAGGCCATGGGCCTTCCCGGCCGGATTCCAGTGGCCGCCAGCGGATTTGAAATCAGGGCCTTCGCATTTACCGGTTTCGTGAATATGCACACCGTGCGGGCCCGGCGACATGCCCTTCGCGCTGATGTTTACCAGCAGGCCATTATCGCCCTGCGCCACGATTACCTCGCCATATTGGGTCTGATCCGCGCCCACCAAGCCGGCGCGCGCGACATTGCCGCTGACTTCGCCGGGAGATTCGCCTTCCTGGGCGCATCCGGCGGCCAAAAGGGATAACAAGACCACGCCCGACAGGCTGATGTGATGTTGACGCACAAAGCTTCTCCTTGATTTAATCGCTATTGATTGCATGGTAGCAGCCGATCCGCCCGCTTGGAACCATGTTGTTCCAATGGCTTGCTTTCTCCGTCCTTCAGGAACCCGATTGCCACATATGCATTACCTGATCGCCCTCGGCTCCAACCAGCGCCACCAGCGCTTTGGCTTGCCGCGCGAAATTCTTGCGGCGGCCTTGCAGCGACTGGCGACGCGGCGTCTGACCGTTGCAGCAGCGTCCACCGTGATTGCATCGCGCCCGGTCGGGCCATCACAAAGATCCTATGCCAATGCGGTCGCGGTCATCGAAACAGCGGAGCAGCCTCCGGCCCTGCTGATCATCTTAAAGCAGATAGAATCAGAATTTGGGCGACGGCGAGGTCAGGCCTGGTCGCGCCGGGTGCTCGATCTGGACATTCTGCTGTGGAGCGGCGGGGCGTTTGACGGCGACGCGCCCGCCCTCACCATCCCCCATCCTCTGATGCGTGAACGCGGCTTTGTTCTAGGCCCGGCGGCGGAAATTGCAGGCGATTGGCGCGATCCCCTGACCGGTCGGACAATCACCCAATTGCACGCCCGCAACCGCCGCCCCAAGAAACGTCCGGAAAAAGCGCCAAAGCGGCTTGACCCTGCAACAAAGCGTCCCTAGGGAGGCGCTTCCCAACGGCTTTGTGCACTGCACCAGCCAGTTACGGGGGCCCTTAGCTCAGTCGGTAGAGCAACTGACTTTTAATCAGTAGGTCGCTGGTTCGAACCCAGCAGGGCTCACCATAATACGTTGAA
>NZ_JBALUT010000037.1:0-28029 GCF_036963705.1 Parasphingorhabdus sp.
CTCCGGCGAAGACGCGCTCAACCTCCACCATAAGGGTGAGCAGGTTAAAGCGATCGTTCTCGACATCGATGTCGACAAAGAGCGCATTTCGCTTGGCATGAAGCAGCTTGAAAAAGGTGCACCCGCAATGGGCGGCACCGATACCGGCGGCATCAAAAAGGGATCGGTGGCAACCGTTACCGTTCTCGAAGTCCGCGATGGCGGCCTCGAAGTCCAGATGGGCGACGACGGCGCGACCGGCTTCATCAAGCGCAACGACCTTGGTCGCGATCGCGACGAGCAACGTCCGGACCGCTTCCAGGTTGGTCAGAAGCTCGATGCTATGATCACCGGGTTCGACCGTTCGAAGAAACCGAACTTCTCGATCAAGGCGCATCAGCTGGCAGAAGAGAAGCAGGCTGTGGAACAATTTGGTTCAACCGACTCCGGTGCGAGCCTTGGCGACATCCTCGGCGCCGCGCTGAAGAAGAAGGAAGAATAGTTCTTCCGACACGCGATTATATTTGGAAAGAGCCCACCCTTTAATCGGGGTGGGCTTTTTCATTCCCGTGTCCCATTTCGCGGCAAAATTTTACAAAACTGCCAAGCCCATTGAAAATAGACATGATTTCTGGCATCTATCGAGTCTAAATTATATCAGACTTCAAGATTCCAAGTGTCTCGGCAAATTCAATTCACTTGCTCTCCCCAGAATCGGAAAGGCGCACCGATGATACGTTCTGAACTATTAGAAAAACTCGCTGAAGAAAATCCGGAATTGAAACCGGACGAGATTGAAAAAATCGTCGACCTGTTTTTCAACCAGATCAGCCAGAAACTGGCCGAAGGCGGCCGGGTAGAACTCCGCGGATTTGGCGCCTTCTCCACTCGCCAACGCAAACCACGCACCGGCCGCAATCCACGCACCGGGGAATCGGTAGAGGTTCCAGCCAAAAGAGTGCCCTATTTCAAGCCCGGCAAGGAAATCCGCGAGCGGCTGAACAAGCACTAATCTCTACAATTTCTGAATATTATTTGCCAATCCACTTGACCACGCGCCCGCAATAATGCTTGTCGCTAGGTTCCAACTGAGGTTGGACCTACCGGTGCGGACGTGGCGAAATGGTAGACGCAGCAGACTTAAAATCTGCTATCCGAAATGGGTGTGCGGGTTCGAGTCCCGCCGTCCGCACCAGTTTTACACTATTAAACGATCCTCCACGCGAAACCGCGCCAGATGCCCGCTTTTAAGCGGTCCTCAGAGCATCCCCATATCCACCGGCTGATCAAGCAGAATCCGACCGGCCAGCTCGAACACCGCCGGAGCCGTCGCGATATGCTGGGTGGCAACATGGGCGTCGCGGAAGCGCCGTTGCAGACTGTTGCTAGAATAGACCGCACCGCCGCCGCCCAATGTATAGGCGGTCTTGCAGACGTCGGCGGATACCTCGGTAGCATGGGCGCAGGCAAGGCGCAGACTGGCGCGACCTTTCGAAGATATCTCACCGTCTCCCTGCGCTTCGAACCAACATTCGCGGATCGCGTTTTCCAGATAGGCGAATGCTCCGCCGAGATGAGCGGTCGCTCGCGCCAGATCGACCTGGATGGTCGCCCGCTGGGCCATCGATCGCCCGCCACCCGGGGTCTTCTTGTTGATCGCGGTCGTCCTGATTTCCTCCAGCGCCGCCCGGGCATTGCCGAGCGCAACCGCTGACACGCCGAGAGCGAGCAGGCCAAAGAGCGGGAATTTATACAAAGCGCCTGGATCTCGCGGCCGGTCGCCGACGAAGGACACGCTGCGATCCTTGGGAACCTTAATGCCTTCGACCGAGAAATCGCCTGAGCCGGTACCCTTCAATCCAGCGACGTGCCAGCTGTCGATGAACGACACTTCTGCGGCCGGGAAAAACAGCATCCGGTGATAAGGTGCGCCATTGTCGAACTTCTGCAATTCGCCATCCTTGAAGATCATCGCGCCGCCGCCAAGCCAAGAGCAATTGGCCGAGCCGGAGCCCCATTGCCACTGGCCGCTGAGCAGATAATGATCACCTTTGTCTTCCGCCTTGCCCATCGGCGCGAACACGCCGCCGGTCACGACATCGTCCGCGCCAAAAATCTCGCGCGCCGCCGGCTCCGCCATATAGGCCGCCCCCAAAGTGGAGGTTACCGCGATCATCACGCACCAGCCCGCGCTGGCATCTGCCTCTGCAACCGAGGTGACAATTTTCAGGAAGTCGAGCGGATCCAGCTCCAGTCCCCCGAGCGATGCCGGTTTCGACAGATTGAACGCGCCCGCTGCGGCCAGCTTTGCCGCAAGATCGGCGGGTAATCGTCGCGCCTGTTCGGTTTCTTCGGCGCGCGCAGCAATCTCGGGTAACAGCGCCGAAATTTTGGAGCCAACGTCACCGATCGCGGAAATATCATATTGTAGGCCAGTCATTCAGAAATTCTCCTCACAGACGACAGCAGCACATGAGTTCCGCTTTGTCGAGCCAGCAAAAGCATCTAGGTAGATGAGATGCGCTATTTCGCCATTCTCTGCACGATGCTGTTGCTGATATCCTGTGACCGCGATCCGGCGGTCGACACCGCGCCTGGCCCCAGCCGGATTATCCGCTTGTCCGATTCCGAGATAAAGGGCCTTGATCCGCAGAAAGTCTCAGACCTGTCATCGCTCCGTTTTGCGGCCGACCAGTTCGAAGGGCTGACTCGCCTCGATGCGACGGGACAAGCGGAACCAGGGCTGGCGGAGAATTGGACAATCTCGCCAGATGGTTTGACTTGGACATTCGTCTTGCGACAGGATTTGCGCTTCTCCGACGGCGCCGCTTTTGACGCAACGCTATTTCCGGCCCTGTTGCAACGCCTGCGCGCGCCGGAAACCGCTGCGGCTGCAGAAGCGCTATTCGGCAATATCTTGGCAGTAAAGGCACCCGACGGGAATAGCGTCGTTGTCACCCTCGCCTCTCCCGATCCATCCTTGCCGGCCTTGCTGGCCCATCCCGCAATGGCCGCTATCCCGCTCCACCGGATCAGTGACGTCGGTGATAAATGGACGTCGGACCGACCGATGATCACCACCGGTCCCTATCGACTGACAATATGGCAATTGAACGATCACGCCCGGCTGGAGCGCAATCCTTACTGGCATGACGATCCGGCACCCACCGCGACGATCATCTGGAAGCCGATGGACGACAGTCTTTCCGCCATGCGTCTGTTTCTGTCCGGTGGCGCAGATATAGCCGCCGACTATCCGGCCAGCCGTCATCAATGGCTCAAGCAAAACCATCCTGCCGCAGCCCATAGCGTGCCTTATCTCGGGAGCTATTATTTTGCCTTCAACACCCGCTCGCCGCCATTTGACGACCGCAGGGTCCGGGTAGCATTGTCGATGGCTGTCGAACGCGAATGGATCGCCGACAAGGTGATCGGTATCGGCAATATTCCGGCCTGGGGATTGCTACCGCCGGGGCTGGCCGGACCCGCATCGGCAAAGCCGGAGTGGGCAAGCTGGCCGCGGGAGAAGCGCCTCGACAGCGCACGCAAATTGTTGGCGGAAGCGGGCTATAATGCCGACGAACCGCTCCGCTTCGAAGTCCGCTTCAACAGCTCTGCCGAACATCGCCGGGTAGCGGTTGCGATGGCCGCGATGTGGAAACCGCTGAATGTTGAAGCCAGCCTGTTCAACAGCGAAGCCGCGCTGCATTTCGCCGCCCTGCGAAGGCATGAATTTGCGCTATCCCGCTCTGGCTGGATCGCCGACCTGCCGACCCCGGAAAATTTCCTGCTGGTGCATCAGCAGACCAACGGCGCCGGAAATTATTCGGGTTATGACAATCCGGACTATGACAGGGTTCTGGCGCAAGCGATTGCCGAGCCCGACCCGTCCGGACGCCAGATATTGATGCGCGAGGCCGAGGCTCTGCTGATCGGCGACATGCCGATCCTGCCGCTCTATTTCTATGTGACCCGAAGCCTAGTGGCGGGGCGTATCGCAGGATGGGAAGATAATATTTCCAATGTGCATCCCAGCCGCACTCTGCTTATAAGACCCTGATGACTTTCCATTCGACATTCTGGCTCAAAACCCTCTCGGCAGCACTTGCGGTCACGTTGCTGGGGTCCTGCGGTTTTGCGGAGGATGAAGATCAGGTGAGAGTCACGGTAATCGAGGATATGCCGAAAAAGATCAATCCGGTTGGCACGCGACTCAATTTCACCTCTGCAACGATGCGCGCCGCAATGGCCAAGGGCCTCGTCGGGCTCGATCAGGAAGGCCGGGTGGTCCCCGCGCTTGCCGCGCGCTGGATCGTGTCCGATGACGGACTAAGCTATATTTTTCGTCTGTTCGACGCGAAATGGGACGATGGCAGGCAGATTAGCGCCGAACGTGTCGCCCGCCTGCTTCGCGAACGCTTTGCCGAACTACGCAATAGCCGGTTGCAACATGACGTTTCGGAGATCGAGGAGGTCGTATCGATGACCGGCAGGGTGATCGAGATCCGACTGGATTCGCCCCATCCCAATTTCCTGCAGCTGCTCGCCCAACCGGAAATGGGCCTGTTCCGTGCCGGCCATGGGGCCGGACCGATGCGCCTGCTGAGTGAAGACGATGTTATCAAACTCAATCGCTTCGATGAGCCTTCCCAGGAAGAACAGGACGCGGAGGAAGAAGACGACCGCTGGGTTTCCTTGCGCAGCGAGACCGCAGCACACGCTATTGCCCGCTATCGGGCGGGGGCCGTGCAAGTGGTTCTGAACGGCAAATATCATCATCTGCCGCTGGTCGGGGCAGCGGGCATCAGCAGCGGAGATTTGCGGCTCGATCCGGTCGCCGGCCTGTTCGGACTGCGGTTTGTCCGCGCGAACGGTTTCTGGGCTGTTCCCGGCAACCGGGAAATATTGGCGATGTCGATCAACCGACCGGCATTATTGACCTCGTTCCCTGGCGTCAGCGCATGGCAGAGCCGGCTCAAGATCATTCCCGAAGCGCTCGATGTAGAAGGAATCAACACATATCCGGACTGGGCCAGCATGGCCATGCAGGACCGGATGGCCTTCGCTAGAAACCATGTCCGCCGGTGGAAGGCTTCGGAAGGACCGATCGCTCCGCTGACCATCGCTCTGCCCGACGCAGCGGGTGCCGACATATTGTTCAAGCGCATCCAGTCGGATCTCAGGAGAGTCGGGCTGAACGCGAGAAAGGTCCGGTTGAACCAGGCGGCCGATGTCCAGTTGCTGGACGAGATTGCCGCTTATGACAGTCCGCAATGGTTTTTGAAGCAGCTCACCTGCCCGGTAACGCCCGTCTGTCTGAACGATGCGGATTCACAAATTACCGAGGCCGAGGCCGCCACCAATCTGGAAATCAAGGCGCGGCTCTATGCCGAAGTAGAGAAGATGCTGGTCAACCACTATAATTTTATTCCGATCGCGGTGCCGATCCGCTGGTCGATTGCCAGGCAGGGCCAGCGCGGCTTTGCCGTCAATCCCCGCGGCTGGCATCCATTGAACCCGCTGGTCGGCATACCTATATCCTGACTGTGTTGGTAGTATATGACAGGGAGGTCCGATGGCCATTTCCGAAGAACAGTTAAAACGTCTAGCCGAACAATTGCCCGACGTGAGCCGCGATCCGCAAGCAGTGCGAAATCGCGTTGAAGCGATGGAAAAAGTCCTTGAACGGGCTTTCGTGATCCCGGGCATCAATCGACCGATCGGCGTCGATTCAATCGTTGGACTGGTTCCGGTGGTCGGCGATATCGTCACCGCACTGATGGGCGCCTATATCGTCTGGGAAGCGCGCAATCTGGGCATGTCCAAGCTGCAGCTGACCCGCATGGCGGCCAATGTCGGTATCGATACCGCACTCGGCGCGATTCCGTTTGCCGGCGATGTGTTCGACTTTTTCTGGCGCTCGAACAGCAAGAATCTGAAAATCATCCGCAAGCATCTCGACAAGCACCATCCTGGCACACGGACGATCGAGGGCTAATCATCGTGCTCCCGCGCAGGCAGGGGACAGTGACTAGCCCCCTCGCCAGATTTTCACCGGCACATCGTCCTTCGCCGCCCGCATATAGCTTGGGCAACGTTGTGGCCGGAAACTCTTGCCGAGACAGAGTTTTACTTCCTGCAGCCAGCCACGCTGGTTGATTTTCAACCGCACCATATCAGGTCGCAACCCTTCGTTCGCCGCCGCAAAGGCATTGCGAAACTGCCCGGCAGTCAGCGGTTTGCGCGAGAGCCGGTCCATATCGGGAAAGCGCACCGCATCGAACATGATTCGTGACACCCGAAAATAGGTTTCGGGACGTTTGGTCATGCACGTCCCGTGCTTCGCCCATTCATGCGCCATCATTTTGGTCGACGGCATCATACAGAAATTGCGGTTCACCACGGCCGGTGGCAGCGCCTTGGTCGGAGCGCAATATTGCGGATAAGAGGGACCGCGCGTGTCGGGCCACAGGCCGTGGAGAATGAAGGCAAAGCTGCCATCGTCACCGCTGCACTGGGTCTTGTCGCGGCGGCTGTCCTTGCGGGTCCGGCAATATTCCGGCGACCAGCTGAGCGCCAGCGTGTAGCTGGTCACGGGTTTGACACGGCGCGGTTCGGAGGCGGGTTTGCGTTCGGCAGGCGCGCTGAGGCCGGATGGCGGGCTGCATTGGTAGGATTGGGCTTGGGCGGGGGTTGCTGCCATTGTCAATAATATGAAGAGAGCCAAAGGTCGCCCCAGCGAAGGCTGGGGCCTAGCCCAAACTTCACGTACCTCGGACGATCGGTTTGGATCCCAGCCTTCGCTGGGATGACGATTACGATACCTGTTCAAAATCCAGCCCGATATCGGCCGCAGGTGCACTCTGCGTGAGCCTTCCGACCGAAATAAAGTCCACCCCGGTCTCCGCCTTGTCGCGGATCGTCTCAAGCGTCACGCCGCCGCTCGCCTCGGTCGCCACACGGCCGCCGATCAAAGTCACCGCCCCCCGCAATGTCGCCGGTTCCATATTGTCGAGCAGCAGATGCGTGGCCCCTGCGGCCAAAGCCGGTTCGATCTGGTCGACCCGGTCGACTTCGCAAATGATGCTTTCGACGCCAGCCTCCTTCGCGCGCCGGACCGCTTCGCCAACCGATCCTGCGACCGCAACATGATTGTCCTTGATCATGGCTGCGTCCCACAGGCCCATGCGATGGTTCTGCGCCCCGCCCATCCGCGTTGCATATTTCTCCAGCACCCTGAGCCCGGGAATGGTCTTGCGCGTGTCGAGCAGAGTGCAACCCGTTCCGGCAATCGCGCGGACATATTCATTGGTCATGCTGGCAATGCCGGTGAGATGCTGCACCGTGTTGAGCGCGCTACGTTCCGCCGTCAGCATCGCGCGGCCTTTACCCTTCAGCCGCATGATATCGGTGCCCGCCGCTACCGCCTGGCCTTCCGCAACCAGGATTTCGATCTCCACATCGGGATCGAGATAGCGGAAAAACGCCTCCGCTATCGGCAGTCCGGCGATCACTGCATCATGGCGGCTGTCCATCACGCCGGAAAAAATCGCATCGGCTGGGATCACCGCCTCGGACGTGACATCGCGCCCGCCAGCAGCGTAAGGCCCGCCAAGATCCTCGGTCAGCGTCGCCGCTACAAAGGCATCAAGATCGAATTTTTCAAGCGAAAAGGGCATTGCTACTATTTTCCATCATTTTGTTGAATTCGATCAGACTCGCTTCCAGCTCTTCCATCGACGGCCCGGCCAGATGATGGCGCGCCTGCCTCACCATCGTTTCCGCCTCTTCGCTGATCAAGCGCAAACGGCGCTCCGACTGACAGGATGTCGACGCTGAGAACAGCGCGTGGATGAAGTTGATCGCGGCCATCCGGTTGGTCGCGACGCCGGACCGCATCGCGCCGAAACTGCGCTCGACATAATGTTGGAAATCATCGCTCAGCGGCTGCACCCGGTCCCAGTCATAATCTTCCTGCTCCGGCCCGCGGTCAAGATCGCGGCTGCCGAGCTCAGCCAGCGCCGCGCCCATCCAGTGCATAGCGGTGATCGCAGTAAACGGGTCGTTGATCCCGGGTGAAAGCGCGCGCAACGCAATCTCGACCAACTCATCGATCAGATATTCCAGATCCTGAGTCGCCGTCCGCATGCCGCTGGCGCTGAAACAATCACCGATTTTCGAAGCGATTTCTTCATCTACCTCCATACCGGACAGTTCGACAATCGGCACATCGGGGTGGATGAAGTCTCCGGTGCGAACCTTGAGCGCGATGGTCGCATCATATTTGCGGGCCACTTCATCGAGCGTGTCGAAATCGATAATGTCGACATAGCCTCTGCTGGTCGCGATGATCGGTTCGCCCTTCGCCTGCTGCCGGGGTTCACGTTCTTCGATCTCGCTCGGATAGCGGCGCTTGATGTCACGGATCAGCCGCTCGCCAATGTCTTTCAGCACCGTGTTGATGCGGATGCTCGCCGGGATATGATGGAGGAAATAGACGAGTACCCCGACCGCGAATATCGCCAGGACCATCGCCACCATCAATGAAATTTGCGGCGTAAAGCCCGGCAAGACATCACCAACCGCGTCTGCCGCGCTGCTCGCCCGTTCGTCTTCGTCGCGCACTGTGCGAATGACCATCAACGCATAGACAAAGGTTCCGATGAAGGTCGCGAGCGAAAGCTGGTTGCCTTTGTCCTCCATGAAATTGGTCAACAGTCGTGGCCCGTAATTGCCGCTGGCATAAGCGACGGCTGCGATGGTGATCGAAAAGACGGTCGAGGCCACACCGATCATCGATCCGGCAATCACCGTCAGCGTGGTGCGGGCACCATTGGGACGACTGACGTGCAGCCATTCGAAATTGGTAAACCAGTCCGACCCGCCATGACGGTCGAGATAGATGGTAAAAAAGGACAGGAAAAACGCAAAAGTCGAGAATAAAGCCGGATAGAACCAGTAGCTGGCATTGATGGACAGCAGTGCGGAACGGATACGAGCGATCATCGGGCGACGCTAACCGATAACGCATTGAGGTGGAAGCGGGAAAGCCTACGGATGCGAAAGACGGAATGCTTCATCCTCAAGAGGGTGATGGGATTGGCCGAAACTGTCATAGCTTGCGAGCGATCTTCAATTTTGGTAACTGTGTGTTTCACATATACAGCGGTATGGATTTTGAATATGATCCAGCCAAGGATGCGATTAACCGAGCGAAGCATCGATGGCCACTGTCGTTCGGGCAGCGGATTTTTGATGATCCATTTTATACGGTGATCGAAACAATCCGGATTGGCGACGAAGAAGAGCGCTTCAAGCTGATCGGCGAAGTAGATGGAAAACTGTTTACCGCAATACATATGTGGCGGGAGCAAGTTGTCAGGTTCATCTCAGTCCGGAGGAGTAACAGCAGTGAACAAAGAAACTACAATCGCAATCCCGGCAGATCCGAATGATCCGGAAGACCGGGACGTCAGCGTGGCGGCTCTTGAACGTGCCAACAAGGGCCGCTTCATCCGGGTGCTGCGTTACGACTTGGGCATGACCCAGGAAGAATTTTCCAAAACCTACGGCATCCCGCTCGCCAACATCCGCCAATATGAAATCGGCCGCCACATGCCGCCGCCCGCGGTCCGCGCCTATCTGAAGGTGATCCGCGCCGAGCCAGAGGTGGTGAAGCGGGTGATGGCGGGGTAGGTTTGCTCCTCTCGATCAACGGAGAAGGCTTACCGGATCATTCTTCAAACGTGATAAAACGGGAAATCAGCTCAATCCTCATGCGCCAGATCAGTCGGCCCCAAATCGCCCTGCCCGACCGTAGCGCTCGCCATTTCCATCATCTTGTCGATCGACTTGCGGGCCTGCAGGCGAAGCTCCTCGTCCATCTCGATGCGCGGTTCGAGGTCACGTAGCGCGATGTAGAGTTTCTCCATCGTGTTGAGCGCCATATAGGGGCAGATATTGCAGTTGCAGTTGCCGTCCGCGCCCGGAGCGCCGATGAAATTCTTCTCCGGCACCGCTTTTTCCATTTGATGGATGATATGCGGTTCGGTGGCGATGATGATCGTGTCGCCTTCGAATTCCTTCGCATATTTCAGGATGGCGCTGGTCGAACCGACCATGTCCGCGTGATCGAGAATATAGGCGGGGCATTCCGGATGCGCAGCAACCGGTGCGCCCGGATGCTGCGTCTTCAGCTTGAGCAGCTCGGTCTCGCTAAACGCTTCGTGGACGATACAGACACCGGGCCAGAGCAGCATGTCGCGGCCGGTTTTCTTGGCGATATAGCCGCCGAGATGCTTGTCCGGGCCAAAGATGATCTTTTGCTCGAGCGGAATCTGCGAGAGAATATGTTCCGCCGAAGAACTGGTGACGATGATGTCGGACAGCGCCTTCACCTCGGCCGAGCAGTTGATATAGGTCAGCGCGATATGGTCGGGATGCTCGTCGCGAAATGCTTTAAACTTGTCCGGCGGGCAACTGTCTTCCAGGGAACAGCCGGCATCCATGTCCGGCAGCACGACAATCTTCTCCGGCGAGAGGATCTTCGCGGTTTCCGCCATGAATTTCACGCCGCAGAACGCAATCACATCGGCATCGGTTTCCGCTGCCTTGCGCGACAGCTCAAGACTATCACCAACAAAATCGGCAATATCCTGAATTTCCGGCTTCTGGTAATAATGGGCGAGGATGATCGCGTTGCGCTCCTTGCGCAGCTTGTTGATTTCCTCAACAATATCCACTCCGGCCAAGCTGCCGCCAATTCCACCACGTGCGTCCATTTTACTATTCCTCTGTCCTGCGTGCCTGCTCCATATAGGAAGCGAATAGCCATTTGTCTCGCGCGGAACGCCCATATTGGCGTAAAATGACCTTCACGATGGAAAATGCCTGCCGATAAGAATATCTCTACCCTAGCCAGCACCCGCGATCGATTCAGCAAATCGCTGAAACGGAGAAAACAGGGACAAGCCTGTCACCGCCACATGAACCACTGTCACAATGGCACCGGTTGCCAGCGTCGCGGGATGGATATGTCCGATGATTTTTCGATCGTGGCTCGCCAGTACGGCAACAAAGCTCAGCTGGCAGAGCAGAATGAGCCACTCGCCCCATTCTCCGAGCAAGGGCATTGGCAACAGACGGCCAAATGCCGGTTCCAGGACAATCAGGGTGGCACCGATCATGATACGCCGGTGCCACTGGGTTTGCCGACGCAACATGATTGCCCAGACCACCATGGCAGCAAAAGCCAGAATTTCCACGAGCACCAGCGCCAGAAAATAGGAGTTGTTGAAAAATGGCGGAAAGCGCTGCAGCTGAACCGCCATATATCCCGTGTAGAGGCCGCTGACGGATATTATCAAAGCGAGCCCGCCACCTAGCCAGCCGATCTTCCTATGCAGAGCCGTTTTGCCGCGCTGGATCAGGATGTTTTGCCCAACTATCAATCCCAGCCAGCCCAGCATCAGGATTCCATGCAAATGCACCCATAGAGGCACCGCCTGAAAATTTACCATTCCGCGCATAGAAAATTGCGCGAAACTAAAAATGATAACCGCCGCCAAAATAATGGAAAACCGGACAAAAAATCGCTGATCCAGAACATATTCCATGGCCGGACGCATTGTCTGATTGCTATTCCGCTCCGCTCCCACGATTCCACCTCCCTCGAAATCTCTCCCGAAACAGCTATAACCCCGTTTACGCCGGTTGGAAATATAGCTTGAGAAATGCGTCGATGCGGTTTGCCGATGTTATCGGTTCAGCGATCGATACGGAATTTGACAATCAGGTCGGTCACTTTCTGCTCTGCATCCATGCCGCCCAGTATATAATATTCCTGACCGGCCTTCGCGAGACCGCGATGGTCCATGCTGGGTTCGGCCAGCCTCCCCAATTCGATCCATTTGTCGGATTTCAGTTCATAAGCAAAAAAGCCACCGGATGGTTTGGCTGGCACACCGTCATAGCCAATGCCGTCATAATTATAGGGATTGTCGCCGCCGCCTGCAAAAATGATCCGCTGGCCGGCGTTATCACCGATAGCCGCCATCCGGTAGCGGGCGCTACCGGCGTGGGTATCAACGCTGCGCCAGCTAATCTGGGTCGGATTTTTCGGGTCGATATCGCCGCGCCAGCTCAGCTTCGCCGCCACGAATTTGCGCTTGCCCTCGGCGAAGACTGACGCCACGCCGTCGCTGATGATCATGCTATTACCTGCAATCCCGCCGGCATGGCCAAACACTGGGGTGCCGGGAAAAGGAGTAGCCTCGGTCCAGGCACCGGTCTGGGTGTCGAACAACTGGACAACGCTGACATTGCCTTCGTCATGCCAGCCGGAGATCAGATAGATGAACCGGTTCTGATAAGGCACAACTACCATATCATCGACCGGGGTCGGCATATCAGTCTGCTGATCATAACTTCCGGTTGCCGGGTCAAAAGCGAAGACCTCCGGTGTGGACACTTCGTCACCGTTGGCGGCGACGGTATAACCGCCGAAAATATAGATTTTTCCCGCCACATTCACCGCCGCGCTGGCCAGTCGACCTTGCGGGACCGGCACTGGCGCGATCGCCTTGCACGATTCCGTCGCAATCACGCAGGCATAAGCCGCATTGCTGGTATCATTCCAGGTCTTGCCCGCTTTCAGGCCATTGAAACTATATAGGGTCGGACCTTCCGGTCCGTCGGCGACGGCCACCGCGTTATTGCTGATCGGTTCCGGCAGGGCAAAGCCGAGCGTCTCGGAGACCGGTTCCTGCGGCGCGCTCTGTTCGCAGGCCGCAAGGCCGACGCCAAGAGCTATCACCAGACCAAAGCGGGCGCTTGCATTGATTGCTCCAAACGTCATTGAGCCTCTCCTCTTATCTTCTGCTGCTCTGCCAATATATCCTTGATGGGTCGTGAATAATCCCAGCGCTCTTTATAACGGCTGCGCTCATAAGGAAAAAAGGCATCGATCTTCGCCTCGACACCGGCTGCCTGCAGCGGAAGAGCAAAATTGTGGCGCACCGCGCGGCGGGCGGATTCCCGTGCCAGCCGCATCTGCAGCGGATTTTGGGCCTGCTTGGCCAGTTCCGCGACGCCCTTCTTGCGATTGGCCTGATCGAGGACTTTCTCCGCGTCGGTCAGGGCGATCAATATACCGCCATCGTCATAAGTCTGGATTTGCTCGATATGAACCTCGGGCCGAGCGATCTCGATCGCGGGAATCTGGACATAGAATATATTGTCGCGCGCATCCCACCGGACATCTTCTGCTCCTAGCTTCGCGAGATCGAGTTCGTATCGCACCGTGCCGGGCATGATCAGGGTCTTGCGTGCCGACAGCCCGAGCTTGGTCAACGTCGTGGTCACCGTGGCATTATAGCTGGCCGAAAACACCGTCAGCCGGTTCTGTTCCTGCAGATTGGTCAGGCTGGCATTGGCAATTGATACCGGATCGGGACTGATGCTGCTTTCAACGCGAGAGAAGAGCAACCATGCAAGCGTTCCGAGCAGGATCAATATCCCGCTGATGATCGCAACCGGAACCCACAAGCGACGGGAGGTTTCGACGCTCATTCAGCCATCGCCCAGACATCACCCGATAATTTCACCCGTCCGCGATTTTGCAAGTCGATCAGATGCGCCCGAACCGATTGCCCGGCAGCACCCTTGAGGCGCGGATCAAGCCCCTTGTACATCTGCGGGACCATATCGACGATCGCCGCCGAGCCCTGTTCCAGTAGCTTCAAAATCTGCCGTTCGCGCTGTTTGCGATGCCCCATCATCCCGCGCACCAGCTGGCGGGGATTGGACACTTTCTTGCCATGGGCGGGGTAAAAAACCTTGTCCTCCCGCTCGTACAGCTTTTGCAGACTCGCCATATAGTCAGCCATATCGCCATCGGGCGGGACTATCACGCTGGTTGACCAGGCCATGACATGGTCGCCGGTAAACATCGCACCGGATTCCTGAACCGCGAGACACAGATGATTGGACGTGTGACCCGGCGTCGCCACCGCTTCGATGGTCCAGCCATCACCCGCTACCGTCTCGCCGTCGCCGAGCACCTGGTCCGGCTTGTAATGTTTATCAAAACTCTCGTCCGCACGTGGTCCGTCGTCTGCCAATACCAGTGGCGCACAGCCGATGATCGGCGCTCCGGTGCGTGCGGCCAGCGGTGCGGCGGCGGGACTATGATCGCGGTGCGTATGGGTGCACATGATCGCAGTGATTTTGGCGTCTCCGACCGCTGCAATTATCGCATCGATATGCTCGTCAATCGCTGGTCCCGGATCGATGACCGCGCGGTCACTGCCGTTGCCGACGATATAGGTCTGGGTGCCAGTATAGGTATAGGGGCTGGGATTGCCGGCGAGCACACGGGCGACAAGTGGCTCCATCTGTTCGCACAGGCCGGTGGGGAAATTCGAGGGGTCAAAGTCCATGGGATTGATGTGGCATATCCAGCCCATAAAACAACCATGAAAAAGGGCGATCCGTAAAACGAACCGCCCTTATGCCTCCATTGGGAACCGGTCTGGCGACCTCAGGTCATCGACAGCTGTGCCTTCACTTTTGCGATGCTCCGGTCGATATCCTTGATCTTCTTGGCCCGATCGGCCTTGCCATCCTTGCATTTTTCCGCTTCGGCGCGTCCTTTTTCCAGTCCGACCAACGTTTCCTTCAGGATTGCTGCTTTGTCGATCTTGACTTCAAACCCGCCGCAACCGGCAACCACGGCCCAGGCCTGGCTGGCAAGCCCGTTTTCTCCACCCATTGCGATCTGCCTGTTCATCGCGACGCAATCAGGCCCCTTGACCTTGGTGCTGCGAGAACCCGGTTTAACCCGGCCCGAGCTGGATGTGGCGCTGGATGTGGAATTTGAAGTGGCATTGGATATAGATTTTTGGACCGTGTAGAATATCGAGGATAAGCGCGCTGCTGGCGCAGCTTCCTCTGCCGCCTCGCGCTGCGCTTGCCAGGCTTCTCGCTGCGCTTCTCTGGCCTCGGCCATAGCCTCGCGCTTGGCTTGACGGGCTTCCTCCATCGCCTCGCGAACCTCTTGATCCGCTTCCCGCAGCTCCTGCTTCATCTCCCGTTTGGCCTGAGCCAGTTCCCGTTCAACTTCGCGCATGGTCGAGTCAATATGCTCGCGATCCATTCCGCTTTCCTGCAGCGCCCGATCCGCCGCGAGCCGCGATTTTTCGGCTTCGGCGACCATTTTGCGAACTTCCTTGTCGCTCAGACGCTCGTTGGTGCGGAGAATTACCGTCCTGCCATTATGTTTTATATTGTAGACATAATCTTTCGACAGATCAGCATTTTTGCGCCCGTTGAGCATCGTGATATTGACTGGATCATCATCGACCGCGGGAGCAGATGGAGCAGCTGCCACCCAAGGCTCCTGCGGAGCCAATGCCGCCAAGGGCGCGGCAGGCGCAGAGGGGGCAACAGGCGCGTTCGGTGCGAGTGGCACGGAGGCGTCGGCCGGACCGACGGCTTCGGCATAAGTGATCGTCGCCGTAAGCGGCAAGCTGATGACCGTGCCGATGGCAACCAGACCGGCTCCCAGTCGGCGGCGCAGAGTGGATTTTTCGGACTGGCCGAGCATTTTCAGCCGGCCCTTGATCTTGTCCTTCTGGTTCAGCGGACTGGCGAGACCGAGCCTGTGACCGGATGCGGATTTGGCGATGGTTCGTCCGTAAACTGCGCGAACGTCGCGGCCGCTCTGCGCCAGTATCCGGGCATCGCAAGCTGTTTCCTGATCCTGGCGAAAGGAGATCCAGGCGATCCACGCAACCGGGCTGAACCAATGCAGAGACAATATCGTCAGACCGACAAAATTGGCGGCGAGGTCACCCGATTCATGATGGGCAATTTCGTGCTCGAGGGCCAATTCGCGCTCGCGCGGAGCATAGTCGCGGAAAAAATTGGTCGGAACCGCGATATATTTTTCGAATACGCCGAAAGCCAGAGGACCACCAACCGCGGCGGTTTCGAGAATCTTGATGTTGCCATGACGACCGATAAGCCGGCCATCTGCGACGATATCTTCGCGAAATTGCAGATAGGAGGCGAGCTTGCTGATGAAAAGCAGGCCGGCACCGCCAAGCCACAGGATAGTTGCGATCATCATCCAGTCGAGCGACGCAAGCGCGCCGAAGGTGGTTGCCTGTGCGGGCACGGCAGCAGCAAGATCAGAACCGGCGGCAGCCTGCATGAAAGTGGCTGCGGGCGCGACCTCGGCCGGCGCCTCAAGGGTCAGCGTGGGCATGAAGAGGCGCGCAAGCGGAACGATCCACAACAGATACGCAATACGTGCTCCAAAGAAATGACTGACCGGTTTGCGGATCATCAATACCAGCACCATCAACAGGGTCATCGAGAACATGGTATCCCAAATCCATTGGTTCAATTCGCCGCTCATCTTTTCAACTCCCTTAAAAGCTCCTCGATCTCGCGGATGTCATCGGCGCTCAGTTCATCGGCCTCGGCCAGATGGGCTACCAATGGCATGACTTTCCCCCCGAAAAGCCGGTCCACAAAATTCCGTGACACGCCGGTGAGATAGGCATCCCGTTCCACCAGCGGAGAATAGAGAAAACGACGACCGTCGCGCTCTGTGCCGACTACCGCCTTTGCAGCCAGCCGGGACAATAATGTTTTGACGGTCTGAAGCGACCAGTCCTTTTGTTGAACCACCTGATCCGCCACTTCTGTAGCGGTCAGGGGAGCGCGCTTCCAAAGGACTTCCATGACCGCATGTTCTGCATCGCTAATGCGTTCGGTCATGATATTGGTGCCTCCATCGGATATCGTTTGTGACTACATGTGTAGTTTCATTGATTACAGATGTAAACAGTCAAATCGGCTTGCGATGTCGTTGGTGGATAGTCGGCGATTGTTTGTCGAAAAGCCGTCCAATGTCGGACTATTTTACACTCGGGAAGTTCTTAACAGCGGTTTAACCATCCAAGTCATTGTAATATAGTGCATTCAGGAAACTGGCACGCGCAATGCAACGTATCACGTGTCTCTGACTTTTCACACAGACCCTCCTTTCAGGAGGAACGAAATGAGGGGGACGGCGTACTGGTCTCCGCGGTCCCCTCTCATTCCCAGTTTCTACAAACCCTACCCAGAATCAAAACGGCTCGATCCTCCTAGATCGAGCCGTTTTTCTTTGTCTTGGTCTGTCGTGCGGTTAAAACCGCCGAAGTTTAAGCCTCGGCTGGCGCGACCTTTTTCTCGGCCATCAATTCGCCTAGCTCGCCCGCTTCATACATTTCCATCATGATGTCGCTGCCGCCGACAAATTCGCCTTTGACGTAAAGCTGGGGAATCGTTGGCCAGTCGGAATAATCTTTTATCCCCTGGCGCACTTCCGGGTCCTGCAACACATCAAACGAGTCAAATCCGACGCCCAAATGCTCCAATATGGCAATGGCGCGGCTAGAGAAACCACATTGCGGAAAGAGCGGCGTGCCCTTCATGAACAGCACCACGTCATTGCTTTTCACAACGGTTTCGATTTTTGCGTTAACGTCGCTCATATAAATTCTCCTAGTCGGGGATGGCCGTGGTGAGTTGCAGCGCGTGCAATTCACCACCCATTTTACCCTTCAGCGCAGCGTAAACTGCCTGATGCTGTTTAACACGGTTCATCCCCGCGAATGAAGCAGATGTGACTTTTGCGGCATAATGATCGCCGTCACCGGCGAGATCGGTGATTTCAACCGATGCGTCCGGGTAGGCCGCCAAGATCATCGCCTCGATATCTGCGCTTGCCATGGGCATCTGCCTAGCTGGCCTCTTCGATAAACTGACGCCGGGCATCAACCATCTTGTCGGTCAGGGCCGTGCGGATAGCCGAATCGTCGATCTCGACGCCGGCAGAAGTCAGGTCACCCAGCAGCTTGCGAATGACATCTTCGTCGCCCGCTTCTTCAAAATCAGCCGCAACGACCTCTTTCGCATAAGCAGCAGTTTCTTCGGGTGTCAGCCCCATTTTTTCCGCAGCCCATTGGCCCAGCAGACGGTTGCGCCGCGCAGTCACTCTGAACTGCATTTCCTCGTCGCGCGCAAATTTCGATTCAAACGCGCTTTCGCGATCTTTAAAATCTGTCATGAACTTCCCTTGATCTATGTTGGTATAAAAATAAGCATGACCGGCGCTTCCTGCAAGTGCGGCAGGCCAATCAGTCGGCGACTTTGACCACCAATTTACCGATAGCGCCACGATCTGCCATTTTCTGAATGGCTTGGCCGGCGTTTTCAAACGCAAATATCTCTGATACGCGCGGTTGGATCAGGCCCTGATCCCACAGGCTGAACAGCCGGTCGATATGCGCCCGATTGCCCTTTGGATCGCGCGCCGCATAAGCGCCCCAGAACACGCCGCAAACATCGCAAGATTTAAGCAAGGTCAGATTGAGCGGCAATTTGGCGATGCCGGCCGGAAATCCGACCACCAGGAAGCGGCCTTCCCACGCTATGGAACGTACAGCAGGCTCGCTATAGTCACCGCCAACCCCGTCATAAATGACATCAGCTCCGCCCGGACCGACGGCTGCCTTGAACTGGGCTGCGAGGGCCTTGGACTGATCCTTGTCGAACGGTGCGCGGCCATAGACCACGGTTTCATCGGCGCCTGCAGCTTTGGCAAAAGCAGCCTTTTCGTCAGATGATACTGCAGCAACGACGCGCGCACCAAAAGCCTTGCCCAATTCAACAGCAGCGATACCGACGCCGCCGGAGGCACCGAGCACCAGAAGGGTTTCGCCTTCCTTGATATGACCGCGATCGACAAGAGCATGGATCGACGTGCCATAGGTCAGGATCAACGCCGACGCATCTTCGAAGCTGACACTATCGGGAATTTTGAATACGCCATTCTGGTCGACAGCAACCTTCTCGACGAGACCACCGTGGCCGGTGGTAGAAGCAACGCGGTCACCGACTTTGAGATCGGTGACACCTTCACCCACAGCAGCAATTACGCCTGAGACTTCTCCGCCCGGCGCGAACGGCCGTGGTGGTTTGAACTGGTACATATCCTGGATGATCAGGACATCGGGATAGTTGATCGAGCAGGCTTTGACGTCGATTACGACTTGTCCTTTGCCCGCAACCGGATCGGGGACGTCCATCATCTCAAGTGTGTCGGGTCCGCCTACTTTGGTTGACATCAAAGCCTTCATTCTATTTCTCCCAAAAATGTTATGTGGATATTATGCTGCCACCGGCTTGAGCCAAGGCTTTGCAGAATCACTGTTTTTCTCGTGCTGCTCTATGGCATCCGATTTTGCCATTGTCAGGTCTATTTCATCAAGACCCTCGACAAGACACTGATGCCGGAACGGATCCATCTCGAATGAGAAGCGATCCTGGAACGGCGTAGTCACGCTCATGCTTTCCATGTCGATGGTGATCGGGTCGGTCTTGGCGACCTCCATCAAACGATCGATGGCTGCCTGCGGAACCGCAATCGCGAGCAATCCGTTTTTAAACGCATTGCCGGAAAAAATATCGGAGAAGCTCGGCGCGATGACCGCTGTGATACCCAAGTCGGCCAGCGCCCATGCGGCGTGTTCGCGGCTCGAGCCGCAGCCGAAATTATCCCCGGCGATCAATATGTTGGCACCGGCATATTCCGGATCATCGAAAATATTGCCTTCCTCGGCGCGGATCGCTTCGAAAGCGCCTTCGCCCAGGCCTTCCCGTGATATGGTCTTAAGCCATTTCGCCGGGATAATGACGTCGGTATCGACATTTTTCTGACCAAAGGGAATGGCGCGGCCTTCAACGCGATTGACAGGTTTCATCTCTATTCGTCTTCGCTGTCGTTGATGAAATCTTCACCATCATCATCGCCGTCATCATAATCCGGCTCATTTTCGTATTTTGGCAGAGGCTTGTCGGAAATCGGCTTGAAATCATCATGTTTTTTCATCTGGTGCCGCCCGGCATACATTAGCGCTGCTGCAACCGCAGCCGAACCGATGGCCGCGCCGACCTTGGCACCGGTAGACCATTTTCCGGACTCGTCGGTCGCGGAAGCCGGCTTCTTGACCGGCTTACTATCAGACGGTTTGTCGTTCTTGTTATCGTCGCTCATTTCAACCTCTTATCTTGTCAATTCACGCACGTCAGTGAGCTTGCCAGTTACCGCCGCAGCGGCGGCCATGGCGGGTGACATTAAATGTGTTCTAGCACCTGGTCCCTGCCGTCCAACAAAATTGCGATTGGAAGTGGATGCACAGCGCTCACCTGCCGGCACCTTGTCCGGATTCATGCCAAGACAGGCGGAACAGCCCGGCTCGCGCCATTCAAATCCCGCATCCGTAAATATCCGGTCGAGCCCTTCGGCTTCGGCCTGGGCCTTGACCAGCCCGGACCCCGGCACGACGATCGCCCATTTGACATTATCGGCTTTCTTGCGGCCGGTCAGGATCGAAGCAGCGGCCCGCAGATCTTCGATCCGGCTGTTGGTGCAACTGCCGATAAAGATATTCTCGACCGAAACATCGCGCAGCGCCTGCCCCGCTTCGAGCCCCATATAGTCGAGCGACTTGCGCGCGGCATCCTGTTTTGACGGATCGGCGAAGCTATCCGGTGCCGGCACGACGCCGTTCACCGGGATAACATCCTCGGGGCTGGTGCCCCAGGTCACGGTTGGAGCGATATCGGCGGCATTGATGGTGACGCTCTTGTCAAATTTCGCCCCTTCGTCGGTCGGCAAGGTCTTCCAATAAGCGACCGCCGCGTCCCAGTCGCCCCCCTTGGGCGCCATCGGACGGTCTTTGAGATAGGCGAATGTCTTTTCATCCGGCGCAATCAGCCCAGCCCGCGCACCGCCCTCGATCGACATGTTGGAAACCGTCAACCGGCCCTCAATCGACATTTGTTCGAACACTTCGCCGCGATATTCGATGACATGACCGGTTCCGCCAGCCGTACCGATCACGCCGATGATGTGGAGAATCAGGTCTTTCGGGCTGATGCCCGGACCTAGCAGACCGTCGACCCTAATTTCCATCGCCTTGGAACGGGTGAGTTGCAGCGTCTGCGTCGCCAGCACATGCTCGACTTCGCTGGTACCGATACCAAAGGCCAACGCGCCCAACGCGCCGTGGGCAGCGGTATGGCTGTCGCCGCAGACCAATGTCGTGCCCGGCAGGGTAAAGCCCTGCTCTGGTCCGATGACGTGGACAATGCCCTGATTGATATCGCTGGCACCGATATATTTGATTCCGAAGGCCGGCGCATTGGCCTCCAGTGCCTCCAGCTGCGCTGCGCTTTGCGGATCGGCAATCGGTATTTTCTGACCCTTGGCGTCGAGCCGCGCTGTGGTAGGCAGATTGTGATCAGGTACCGCCAGCGTCAGATCCGGTCGCCGGACCTTGCGGCCAGCCTTGCGCAGCCCCTCAAAGGCTTGCGGACTGGTCACTTCATGCACCAGATGCCGGTCGATATAGATCAGCGCCGTGCCATCGTCGCGCTGGTCGACAACATGGGCATCCCAGATTTTCTCGTACAGAGTCTTTGGCTGGTTCATAGATACTTTCAAAATTGCGTCACCCAAGCGATGAATGCCGTTTCAGGCGATGTAGCGAACAACCGCAGCAGTTTCCAGCCTTGGCTGGCATGACCTATGAGAATATTTGCTTCAAAAGCCTCGCGGAAAGGATTATCTTCGCACTATGAGCATTTTCACGATCCTTGCCACCATATTAGCTGCCGTCGTCGCGATGGAATTTATCGCCTGGGGAGCGCATAAATATATCATGCACGGTTTCGGCTGGGCGTGGCACCGCGATCACCACGAGCCGCATGACAAAAAGCTGGAGAAGAACGACCTTTACGGCATCGCCGGCGCGGTGATGAGCATTTCGATGTTCGCCATCGGCAGCCCGATGATCATGGGTAGCGCGGCGTGGGAACCCGGCACGTGGATTGGACTCGGCATCATGTTTTACGGCATCATCTACACGCTGATCCACGACGGTCTGGTGCATCAGCGTTACTTTAAATATGTCCCCAAGCGCGGTTATCCCAAAAGGTTGGTGCAAGCCCACAAACTCCACCATGCAACCATCGGCAAGGAAGGCGGCGTCAGCTTCGGTTTCGTCTTCGCGCGCGACCCGGCGAAGCTGAAGGCAGAGCTCAAAATACAACGCGAAGCCGGCACCGCTGTCGTGCGCGACGCAGTCGGATAAGATAAAGACTTGCCAAAAATCTGCATCCTGACAGCTGCCCCGGATTATTTCGAGGACCTCGGCCCCGCGCGCGCTACCTATCAACGGCTGCTAGGCGAGGACATCAGCTTCCGTCACTGGACCGATAGCGGTGATCTGGCGGAATATGATCTGGTCCTGCCATTGCTGGTTTGGGGTTATCAGCGGGATTGCCTGCGCTGGTTTGCATTTCTCGATCAGCTGGAACTGCAGAAGACGGAAATCGCCAACCCGGTGTCGGTGCTGCGCTGGAACAGCGACAAATCCTATTTGCTCGAACTGGAAAAGGCTGGCGTAGCGGTGGTGCCAACCCTGATCAGCGAAGCGTTGACCGCGAGTGATATTGCCGAGGCTGCGCAAAGGTTCGGAACCGATCAACTGGTGACCAAACCACCCATCTCCGGCGGAGCGGACGGCACGTTCCGATTAGAGAAGGACCAGCCGTTGCCCGAAGAAATCGCGGGCACAGCAATGCTGATCCAGCCGTTCCAACCGTCGATTGCGCAGGAGGGTGAATATTCGCTCTTCTATTTTGACGGGCAGTTCAGCCATGCCATCCTCAAACGCCCGGCAAAAGGCGACTTTCGCGTACAGGAATTTCTCGGCGGATCGGAAAGCGGTACAGATTGCCCCGCAGGCGCGCAAAATCTGGCGGTGCAGGCGCGCCAAGCCGCGGAGCAGATTCTCGGCACCGAAACCTTGCTATATGCCCGCGTCGATATGTTGCGCGACCCTGATGGACATTTCCGTCTGATGGAACTGGAACTGATCGAGCCGTCTCTGTTTTTTGAACATGCTGCGGATCAGGGAGCTGCTTTTGGGCGAGCTGTCCCGGCGCGATTGACCTAGCTAGGCCGCGGCATCAACACCGGACCGCCCAGCTCCACCGTCTTCTGATAGCCCGGCCGTGCGACCAATGCTTCAAAATAGCGTTTGCAATTCGGGCGGCTTTCCAACTGACCCAGCGCCGAACGCCCTTCCAGCATATAGTGCAGATTGATATCCGCGCCGGTGAATTTGTCGGCGACGATGAAGTCCTTGCCTTCCAGTTCAGCCTCGAGATGATCCATCAATTTTTCGACTTCGGCGTTGAGAAAACCACCCAGAACATCGGGCAGTCCGCCAAACATCGGCGCAATACCGGTGATGATGAAGCTCATGCCCATCGTGCCCTCGGCAAAATGCAGCCATTCGAGATATTTCGCCCGTTCGGGATGATCGACCGCAACGCCAAGCGCGCCGTCGCTGTGCCGTTCGATCAGATATTCGATAATCGCGCCGGATTCGACCATGGTCACGCCATCGACATCAACCGTCGGCGCTTTGGCCAACCGGTGTGCGTCCGCCAGTTCGGGCGGGGACCGCCGGGTCTTGGGATCGCGGTGATAGGTGACCATATCATATTCGATACCGCCTTCCTCGCACAACCAGATGATGCGGGACGAGCGGGAATATCCGAGATGGTGCAGTTTGATCATAGTAGGTTCCTTTTGCGGTTACCTATACCGTTCGTCCTGAGCTTGTCGAAGGACAAATTGCACGCACTCACCGTGCTTCGACAGGCTCAGGACGAACGGAATGCAATTCAGCGATCCAGAATTGACCGGCAATGCTGCGTTCCCTGCCGAAGGGCAGGATCCAGAATGATCCTGAACAATCGTCTGGACGCCGGCCTGCGCCGGAGCACATTCAGACTGCGGGTCTAATGACCCACAACACCCAGACTCTCGAACGGACGATCATTCTCGCTATATTTCTCGACGATCGTCGCGCTGGCTTCGTTGAGCCCGATCAGCTCGACCTGCTTGCCTTCATTCTTCAGGCGATCGACAATCTTGTCGAGCATGCCGGTCGCGCTGATGTCCCAGAAATGCGCATCGTGTACGTCGATGACGACTTTTTCTATGCCATCTTCGTTAAACTCGATCGCTTCATACATCAGATCGACCGAGCCGAAGAAAATCTGGCCGGCGAATATATAACGATGGGTGGTGATCTCGATAAAATCCTGAATCGTCACCAGCTGGCGAACCTTCCAGGCAAAGAATATGCCGGATAGCAATACGCCGGTCAGCACCCCGATCGACAGATCATGGGTCGCAACCACCATCACGACCGTGGCGATCATGACGAAATTGGATGGCCAGGGGTGGTGGGTAATTTCGGTAAAGCTTTTCCAGCGAAAGGTGCTGATGGAAACAAATATCATCACCGCGACCAGTGCCGGCATTGGGATCTGCGCAACCCACTGGCCCAACCCGACTATCAGCACCAGCAGCATGACGCCGGCGACAAAAGTGGAGAGCCGGCGACGGCCGCCGGATTTGATGTTGATCACCGATTGCCCGATCATCGCGCAGCCGCCCATGCCGCCGATCCAGCCGGTGACGAAATTGGCAATGCCCTGCCCGTACGTTTCACGCTTCTTGTCGCTGCGGGTTTCGGTCAGGTCATCGACAATCGATGCGGTGAGCAGGGACTCGAGCAATCCGACAGCGGCCATCGCCAGCGAATAAGGAGCGATAATGCGCAGGGTTTCCCAGGTGATCGGGATTTGCGGTATGTGGAACCAAGGCAGGCTGTCGGGCAGATCGCCCATGTCGCCGACCGTGAATACATCCGCCTTGAAATACATGCTGACGCCGGCAAGAACGATGATCGCAGCCAACGGTGATGGCACCAAAGTGGTGATTTTCGGCAGGCCGTAGATGATCAGCAGGCCGACAGCGACCATTGCATAGGTCTGCCATGACATAGCTTCGCCGGTCAGTTGCGGGACCTGGGCCATGAAAATCAATATCGCCAGCGCGTTGACGAAGCCGGTGATCACCGACCGCGAGATGAAGCGCATCAAGAGGTCGAGCCGCAACAAGGCCGCTATCGCCTGAAATATGCCCATCAATATGGTAGCGGCGAAAAGATATTCGACCCCATGGTCGCGGACCAGCGGCACCACGAGCACAGCGACGGCAGCAGTTGCCGCGCTGATCATACCCGGACGCCCGCCGATCAGCGAAATGATCACAGCGATCGAGAAGCTGGCATAGAGACCGACCCGCGGATCGACCCCTGCGATAATCGAAAATCCGATCGCCTCAGGGATCAGGGCGAGTGCAACCACTAGTCCGGCCAGGAATTCGGTTCTGGGATTCGACAGCCAGTCGCGCCGAAAATCACTGTGAATCGCCATGGAATACCCTTTGCCCGAAGATGATAATGCTGCAACGCAACATGAACGGGCTGCGCAATGGACTATTGGTCCGAAGCCGTCAAGTTTGGGCCGCTAATCAGCGACGCGGAAATCCGCCGTTACGGTTGCAGCCACTTGCAGTTCCTCTTCATGCCCTATTTCGCGCTGCGTTTCGGCGAGCGCCTGACGCTCCCAGTCCTGCATTGCCGGATGGGCGATGATATGATCCACCCACGCCTGACCTTTCGCTCCGATATCGAGACCATAAGTCCGCACCCGATAGGCGACCGGCGCGAACATCGCGTCGACGATGGTGAAATCCTTACCGGCTAGCCACGGCCCGCCAAATTCATCCAGCCCTTGCGTGAACAGCTCGCCGATCCGGTCGATGTTGCGTTGCAGGGGCGCGTCGATCTTGTGCAAGCTCGCACGCACCCCGACATTCATCGTGCACAGATCGCGCAACGGCCCGAAACCGCCGTGCATTTCGGCTGACGCACAACGCGCCCATGTCCTCGCGACTTCATTCTCCGGCCAGCAACCTTCATGGCGTTCGGCGAGATATTCCATGATCGCCAGCGAATCCCAGATGGTTCGGCTATCATCTTTCAGGCATGGCACCTGGCCATTGGGTGCGAACTCCCGGAAGCGGTCGTAATTCTGCTCTTCGAAATAGATGATCTGGTCGGTGAACGGGATCTCGAGTGCCTTCATCAACATCCACGGGCGTAGGGACCAGCTGGAATAGTTGCGATTGGCAGTGATCAGGGTGTAAGTCATATTTCTGTCTTCTTTAGCTGGCAAATCGCGGCTGCATTCGAACTGGACTATTGAAACACCGATAACAGGAAAATTGACCGATGACACTATCCCGCAGAGACTTTATCCGGTCCGCCCAAACCGTCGGCTTATTCTATGCGTCCGTATCGATTGCAGGATGCGCGCGGGCGCACAGCGCCAATCGCTCCTTTGCCCTTGTCCCCGATCCGGCTAAACGTCTCGACCTTCCCGAAGGCTTTTCTTACACGCTGGTCAGCGAGACCGGCGGGATGATGTCCGACGGCTTTTTCCGCCCCGGCCGGCCAGATGGCATGGCCTGTTTCGCCGATCCCGATAGTGCCGACAAGTGCATATTGATGCGCAATCACGAGAATTGGAACAGCGTCCCTCTCGGCAGCCCGTTCGGCAAGGAGAATGAACTGCTGGACCGCGTTTCGGACAGCCAGCTTTACGACCGCAAGAAAGACGGTTCACCCTTTTTCGGCGGCGTGACCAAACTGGTCTATGACCTGAAGAACAAGCGGATGGAGAAAGATTTTCTGGTGCTGACCGGTACTGCGGCCAATTGCGCCGGTGGACCGACCCCGTGGGGCAGCTGGCTCAGTTGCGAAGAGGAAATGCTCACGCCGGAAGAAGGTCCGGGCAAATATCACGGCTTCGTCTTTGAAACCCCGTCGAGTGCAACTGGTCTGATTGACGCTATACCGCTGAAAGCCTTGGGACGCTTCACCCATGAAGCCGCCTCGGTCGATCCGAAAACCGGGATAGTCTACATGACCGAAGATGCGCGCCACGGCCTGTTCTACCGGTTCATCCCGACCGTACCCGGGCAATTGCAAAAAGGCGGTCGCCTGCAGGCACTTGCTCTCAAGGGCAAGAAATCCGCAATCACCTCCAACTGGCCGAAAGACTGGGGTGGCGGCGGACCGCAGCAATATAAGGTCGGCGATGACCATGTCGCTGAATGGATCGATCTCGACGATGTCGAAGCGCCACAGGGCGATCTCGCCCATCGCGGCCATGCAGCCGGAGCCGCCCAGTTCATGCGCGGTGAAGGGCTGGATTATGCCGTGCGCATGGATGGAGCGACCGGTGATTTCTACTTCACCTGCACCGAAGGCGGAGCGGAACGCGTCGGCCAGATCTGGCGCTATACGCCAGACGAAGGTGCAGAAGCAGGCGGCACGTTGCAGCTGTTCTTCGAATCCACCAGCGCCGATTCCCTCGACATGTGCGACAATCTGGTGGTCGCGCCGTGGAACGACATCATCCTCTGCGAGGACGGACGCGGCGACCAATATCTGCGCGGCCTAACCCCCGACGGCAAAATCTACGACTTCGCCCGCAACGCCCACAAGGACAAAAGCGAATTCTGCGGCGCATGCTTCTCGCCCGACGGCCAGACGATGTTCGTCAATGTGCAGGAGCCGGGATATACCTACGCGATCGATGGACCGTGGGAGAAGCTTCGGGTCTAGCCAGCCCCGATCAATTCCCGTCCGATCAGCATCCGGCGGATTTCATTGGTACCCGCGCCGATGTCGAGCAGCTTGCTGTCCCGCCAGTAGCGCTCGACCGGCCAGTCGGTGGTATAGCCTGCCCCGCCCAGCGCCTGGATCGATTCCTCGGCAACCCGCACGCTATTCTCGCTCGCCAGCATCACCGCACCCGCTGCATCGAAGCGCGTGGTCTGTCCGGCGTCGCAGGATTTGTTGACATTATAGACATAGCTGCGGGCACTGTTGAGCCGGACATACATGTCGGCGATCTTGCCCTGCATCAGTTGAAAGCTGCCGATCGGCTTGCCGAACTGCTTGCGCTCGCGGACATAGGGGATGACCGTGTCGAGAC
>NZ_JBALUT010000038.1:0-26002 GCF_036963705.1 Parasphingorhabdus sp.
ATTATCTCGACAAGCATACTAACCCAAACAAAGCTGGCTTCAGCCCCAAACCATGAACCTACATGGAGTAATCGTGGGAACGAGTCGCTCCGAAGGCAGTTCTGCGTAGAAGCGGACGACTGTTCCCCGATAAGACGGAGATACGGGCTCGCGATTGGAAGTCGGGCTCAAGCATCTAACGGAGAACAACCATGAAAGAATATATCGGACTCGATGTTTCGTTGAAAGAGACGGCAGTTTCTATTCGCCGCGATGGTAAGCGGATGTGGCGCGGAAAATGCGCCTCTGATCCGAAGGTCATTGCGGAACTTGTTCGAAAGCGCGCGCCTGCAGTAGAGCTGGTCGTTTTCGAAACAGGCCCTTTATCGGTTTGGTTCTATCACGCGCTGGTACAAGAGAGGCTGCCTGCGATCTGCATTGATGCACGTCATGCTGCCGGAGCACTTGAAATGGCCCCCAACAAGACTGATGCCAATGATGCTGATGGCTTGGCCCAGCTTGCCGAGATTGGGTATTTCAAGGCGGTGCGGGTCAAGTGTTTCGATAGCATGCTCACGCGCACACTGATCACGGTGCGTACTCGACTGGTACGGATGACGGTTGAGTTGTCCAATCAGATTCGTGGGATAATGAAGACATTCGGCCTTACTGTCCCAGCCGGCCAGGGCAATGTGTTCGATCAGAATGTCAGTCATCTGCTGGACGATCAGGACGAATTGGCAACAATCATTTTACCCGTGCTCGCGGCCTGGCGCAGCCTGCGTGAGCGAACAGCTGAACTCAGTCGAAAGCTCGTCGCCGATGCGCGTCGAAGCGAAGCGTGTCAGATCCTGATGTCGATCCCGGGGGTTGGAACCATCACGGCGACTGCATTCATGGCTGCTATTGAAGATCCAGGCAATTTTCGAAAGTCTCGATCGGTAGCGGCCTGGCTTGGTCTTACACCGCGTCGCTACCAATCCGGTGAGGTTGATTATGATGGCCATATCTCAAGGCGCGGCGACAAGCATCTGCGCGGGTTGCTCTACGAGGCCGCAGTGGTCATCCTAACCCGAAGCTTCGCCCAAAGTGGGTTACGAACATGGGGACTCAAGCTCAAGGAACGGATCGGCTTTAAGCGCGCCGCCACCGCCTTGGCTCGCAAGTTGGCCGTCACCATGCATGCCATGTTGAAATCTGGAGAATTTTTTAACCCAAGCATAGGCGCAGCAGCTTGATTAGTTCGTCCTGGCGTTCATGCATTGAACGCTTGGTCGTGTCCCTGCCGGGGACGTGAGCCGGGCCATTCCGCGATGCCGGTTGCACCGTGCTTTAGCGAAGTGCGTAACCTACATTGGAAGGCCCCTCCCGCGAAGCTCCATCATGCAGCGGCTCATGCTGACTGCGAAGACGACCCTGCTTCCCGGTATACACTTTCATGATCAGCCAACACGCTTACGGCGTGCAATTAAAATAAAGGACTTGCATTATGACCCTCGATTAGACGACCGGCGTCAGCCGGTTAGTTGTTCAGAGACCTGCTGACCGATTGTGGCCACCTTGATGAAGCCTGCGGACGCTACGCGCCCGCAGGCTTCATCAAGGCAATACGGCCCTTCCAGTAAATGCTTCCCAATGTGCTATGGCATCCAGTTCACCCTCCCGCCGCGCTACGCTGACGGCCCGACCGCCACCTACATGACCCACATGTTCGACATGCGCTGCGAAGAAAACGGGATCGAGCACCGCCCCGCCAAAATCAAGCATCCATGGACCAACGGGCAGGTCGAACGGATGAACCGGACGATCAAGGAGACCGCCGTCAAACGATACCATTATGACAGCCATGCCCAGCTGACCGCGCATCTCAACGACTTCATTGACGCCTACAATTATGGTCGGCGGCTGAAGACCCTCAAGAGACTCACACCCTTCGAATACATCTGCAAAATGTGGACAACTGAACCAAACAGATTTACACTTAATCCAACTCATCAAATGCCTAGACTAAACACCTAGCTTCAAATCAAGGTATCAAAATTCATATTTGGTATTCTCGACCACCCAATTCATCGAAGATATGACAGGTCATTCTAACATTGCGGTTAGCGTTCGTGGGAGCTTTTCCAAAAAGAAAGAACGCTCCTGAGAGCTGCGACAAAGGCCAATGGCTGATCGAGCATCAGGTGGTGGCGGGCTTCCGGTATGGCTATTATCGGGATGTCGTTTCCACCCATCTCGCGGATGTAATCGGCAGAATCCTGTGAGAAGAGCAGACTGTTACCGCCGTGCACGATTGCTTTGCGGCCCGGCGCTTGCACCAGCCGCTTACCCATGTTCAGCCACTCCTCGGGCCTATTGCTCCGCCGGAAAACCTCTGGTGAGAATTTCCACGTCCAACTGCCTCTTTTATGCTTCAGCGAATGATACGCAATATAATCTAGCAGGAATGGCTCCTCGGCGGGCTGAGGCGGCGATAGGATGTAGCGCGCACGCGCTGCTTCATAGCTGGGATAGCGCTTGTTGGGCTTGTCCGGATTCCCTGATCCCGGGCTCGACCGATCGTTCTTCCAGTATTTTTCAAGCAATTCAGGGCGCATGATCATAAGGTCGCATACGACCACTCCAGCAAAGGCGTCGGGCGACTGGGTCACGGCTGTCAGCGCGGCACCCGAACCGAAGCTGTGCGCGATGATCGTTGGCTTTTGGCCATCCGCAAACATGTTCAGGGCCTCGGCAACCTCGGTGAATTCCCTCCCGCGGGCCGCCGTGTCAGCTGCCCCCCGCATTTCGCTGTCCCCCATACCCGCCAAATCGAATGCCACGACATCATATTCTTCCGCGAAGAACGGCGCAATAAAAGCGAAGCAGCGGGCATGGGCGAGGAAGCCATGTGTCATTAGCAATTTGGGCTTATCGGGGCTGCCCCAGCGGAGATAGTGCACCTTGGCACCGGAAATCTCTACATAAGCTTCTTCGCGCGGCACGTTCAGTGCTGCTATGAACCATTCGGGCAGGTGCGAACCGTCCCCGGCCCACAAGGAATCGATGTCAGTCGGAAGGTTGTTTACAGGGGTCATTTCATTCATTGCGCGAAAGGTTCCTTGTTGGTGAGTTTTTAGGTGGCGAATCCGCGATAGGCATTTTGCGCTACGTCGTCGCATACGGCGGCATAGCCAACCACGCTTGGGAAATTGATAAGCTGGCGCTTCTTGCTCGGGATGTTTGCGCCCATGTACCAGGAGTCCGCTTCGGGAAAGAGTGTCATCGCGCCAGCTTGGGCGACTATTTCGGTCCAGGTCGTCTCGGCCTGCGGTTCGGCATCGAAGAGCTTGATCCCGCCTTGCCTCAGCCATATCAGAAAGTCGCAAATCCAGTCGCCTTGTATCTCAGCGCTCGTTGGGCCGTTCGCAAAACCTGATGGGCTCAGGGGACCGTAAGAAAACAGCATATTGGGAAAGCCCGTCACGGACATGCCCAGATAGGCGCGCAAGCCATCGTTCCAGGCCTGTGCCAAACCGAGCCCGCCCAGCCCGGTTATATTCATGTCGATCAGTCCGCCGCGTCCGGCATCGAAGCCTGTTGCAAAGACGATCAGATCGCAGTCAAACGCCCCATCCTGAGTTTCGATACGGTCCGCGCTGATCCGGACGATCGGCGTTTCCTTCAGATCGACGAGCGCGACATTTTCCTGCGCAAAAATCTCGTAATAATTCTGTTCCAGCGATGGCCGCTTGGTGCCGAAGGGGTGGGGCGGCTCGGCAGGAGCAAGTTTTTCCGCAAGCGCCGGATCGACGATCCGCTCCCGGACTTTGTCGCGCCAGAAATCATAAGCGTAGCGGTTTGCTTCGCGGTTGGTGAGCATATCCGCAAAATTGTGATACCAAAATTTTAGACCGCCGCGCTGCCAGAGATGCTCGAAATGTGCGGTGCGCTCCTCATCGCTAACCTCAAGTGCCGATTTTTCCAGCGACTGGTATTCAAAACCCCCGCTGGTCTGCTTGCGTTGTTCGAAAATGGCCGGATACCCCTGCTTTTCGCACACCTGCCCTTCCTCGGTCATTGTCTCCTGGCGCATGGGAAGGGCCAGGATCGGCGTCCTCTGAAACAGTGTCAGCCGGTCTGCTGATTTTGCTGCCTCCTGTGCCACCTGCACACCGCTGGCGCCGGTGCCGATCAGGCAAATCTTGCGGCCTGCCAGATCAATGCCTTCCTGAGGCCAGCGCGCGGTGTGGCACCATTCGCCAGCGAAGGTGTCGAGGCCGGGAATGTCGGGGACATAAGGCTTCGACGCGAAGCCGAGAGCCGGCAGGAGAAACCGCGCTGTCACCGTGTCCCCACCGTCCAGATGCAGGCGCCAGAGCGATGCCTTTTCGGCGAAGCGCGCGCTTTCGACCCTCGTGCCCAAACGCATGTGCGGCCACAGATCGAGGGTATCGCAGACATGACGAAAATAGGTGCGCAGCTCTTCCCATCCGGGAAAGCGCTCGGTCCAAGACCATGTCTGCCATATATCTGGGAGTGAGAATTCGTAAAGCGGAACCTGCGAATCGACCCGCGCGCCCGGATAGCGGTTCCAGTACCAGATGCCGCCGGGCTGGGCGGCAGCATCGACCAGCAGGATATTGAACCCGGCCTCGCGCAGTTTGTGAAGCAGGTAGATGCCGCTGAAACCGGCACCGACGATCACCGCGTCATAGTCTGGCGTGGTCTTGCCGCTCACGCTGCCGCCCTGCTGCCTTCCGCAATTTTCTTTGCCGCTGCGTAATCCGCCTTTCCGTTCGAGGCGCGCAGAGGCGTGTCGGTAGGATGGATCGACTTGGGCGTCTTATATCCTGCCAGCTGCTCGCGGACGTGGTCCTTTACAGTTTGCTCATCGAATTCGCCCTGTTTATCGAGATGGACCACGGCGGTTACCGCCTGACCCCATTTCTCGTGCGGTACCCCGACGACCAGCGCATCGGCGATCGCGGGGTGGGTCTTCAGCACCTCTTCGACTTCTTCGGGATAGACCTTTTCACCGGCGGTGTTGATGCACACGCTGCCCCGGCCGAGCAGGGTCAGGCTGCCATCGGTCTCCACGCGGCACCAGTCGCCCGGTATCGAGTAACGCACACCGTCGATTGTCTTGAAAGTCTTGGCCGACTTTTCAGGATCTTTGTAATAACCGAGCGGGATCGCACCCTTGCGCGCGATAAAGCCAGGTACGCCGCTGCCCGGCTCAATCTTCTGGTCGTTCTCGTCGAACACGTCGCAGAATTCGCCAATGCCGAATTTGGCGGTGTTGGTGCCGCCTTGCGCGGTGGTGACCGAAAGGCCGTAGCCGAGGCCTTCGGAAGCGCCGAAACTGTCCATCAGGATGACTTGAGGAATGTGCTTGCAAAGACCGGCCTTGACCTCCTTGCTCCACATCACGCCGGACGAGATGATCGACACGAGGCTGCTGGTATCCCAGCGGCCGGGATGTTCGTCGAGGGCGCGAAGCATCGGCTTGGCGAAAGCGTCACCCACGATTGCGATACTCTCGACCTTGTGTTTCTCGACCGTCTCCCACAACTCTTCGGCATCGAATGACGGGTCGGAGAGTGTAACGATTGCACCGCCCGACATCAGCGCGCCGATCCCGGTGATAAAGCCTGTGCCGTGCATCAGCGGGCAGGAGGGGAGGGTGCGGCGTCCCGGCCCCTGGCTCTTGATCAGCGCGACGTTTTCTTCGTGCGACTGCGGCACCGGGCCGAGCAGCTTTTGCGCGTCGAGCTGCGCCTTGCGCATGTCGTCGTGCCGCCACATCACGCCCTTGGGCATGCCGGTGGTGCCGCCGGTATAGATGAACAGCAGATCGCCTGGTGAGCGCTCGATGCCTAGAGGCGAACCGTCTCCCTGCGTCGTGAGATGTTCATAGGGAACGGCGAAAGGGGCGATTTCCGACGCATCACCGATCTCGACGAAAGTGTGGACCTTCTCAAGCCGGTCCTTCAGCTCAAGGATATAGTCGCGAAATTCGGAGCTGTAGACGATCACCTCGCTGTCGGAATCGTCGAAGATGTAGAATACTTCTTCGGGCACGTAGCGATAATTGATGTTCACATGCGTGAGCCGACCCTTGAAGCAGGCCGCCATCAGCTCGCCGTATTCGGGACGGTTTCGCATGTAGAACGCCACCTTCGCCCCGTCGACGGCACCGCGTTCCCGCAGGTTGCGCGCGAGATTGTTCGAACGGACTGACATTTCCGGCCATGTGATGATCCGGTCGCCATGGATCAGCGCGGGCGCATCCTTCGGCATGGCCGGTTCGATAGCATCAAGAATGTCGCCAAGGTTCCAGTCGATCACGTTTCCATCTCATCTCTTGGCGGGGCGCCGCTTGTCTCGCGGCGTCCCCGCAGCTACTTAAATCACGCTGCCCGGGTCCACCCCTGCCGCGCTGCTGCTTCGGCTCTCACCGCTTCGGGGCCGCCAAGAACCTGGCGATCGAAACCGATCCGCTTGAACCAATAATGGAGCCCAAGCAGGTCGGTGAAGCCCATCCCGCCATGCACTTCGGTGGAAGTGCGCGCGACGAAGCGATACACCTCGCCGGTATGCGATTTCGCATGGCACGCGGCGAGCGTGGCTTCATCCGACGCCGCGTCGAAAGCATGCGCTGCGTACCAAATCAGGGAGCGGCATGGTTCGTGACGGGCTGCCATTTCCGCGCACATATGCTTGACCGCCTGAAAGCTGCCAATGATCCGCCCGAATTGTTCGCGCTGTCCGGCATAATCGACCGCCTTCTCAATCATGGCCTGACCCGCGCCGAGGCTGTCAGCGGCCAGGATCACCCGGCCCGCATCGCGCAGCCGTGCCGCAGTCGCTCCGCCATCGTTGGCCAGTGGTTCGGCCGCAACGGTCTCGAACCGCATTTCCCCTACGCTGCGGGTGCGGTCGGTCGTCGTCAGCGGGATTTTCTCCAGCCCCGGTGCATCGGCGGGGACGAAGTGCATCCGCCCGGCGGTATCGGCCACCAGAAAGGCCTCGGCGCCGGTGAAATCGAGCGCGAACAATGCCGTTCCGTTCAGCTTTCCGCCGTTGCAGGACACGCCCGCCCCGTCGCGCACCTCAATAGTCTCGGCAATGGCAACGGCGATCTGCGCTTTGCCGCTGGCGATCTGAGGCAACCACTCAGCCTGCTGCTGCTCGTTGCCGGCTTGCGCCAGCGCGATGGGTGCAAGCACATGGCTGGCGAGAAACGGCACCGGAGCGACCGCATAGGCAAGCTGTTCGGCCACAACAGCTGCATCTAGCAAGGTCATACCGAGGCCGCCATGCTGTTCGGGAACCATCATTCCTGTGATGCCCAGTTCGCTCAGTGCAGACTGCACCTTTTCGCTGTAAGAAGCTTCGCCTTCGGCGCACTCACGCACATGGTCGAGCGGGCAGGTGTCGGCGAGGCATCGCGCGACTGTATCGCGCAGCATCTGCTGGTCTTGCGACAGTCCGAAATCCATCAGGCGGCTCCCTGTTTCTGGCGGGCCGCAACCGCAGCGCCCTGTTCGGCCGGCGCAGGTTTGGCCAGCTTAGGTTCGCGCGGCATATCGAGACCGCGTTCGGCGATGATGTTCTTCTGGATCTGCGCGGTACCTCCACCGATGATAAGGCCCAGCTGGAACATGTAGTTCCACTGCCACGCGCCTCCTTCGCGCTCGCGATTGCTACCGTGATAAAGGATGCCGATCTCGCCCATGGCGTCGATCGCCAGAGCCGATATCTGATGCGCCAGTTCGCAGCTTTGCAGCTTGACAATCAGCTTGGCCATGCCGCCGGGTTCGCCCTTCAGATTGTCCGAAAGGATACGCATTCCGTTGTATTTCATCGCTGCAACTTCGGCCTGAAGCGCCGCCAACCGGTCGCGCAGCACGGCATTGTCGATCGCGCGGCCTTGGCCGACACGTTCTTTCTGCATTAGCTTGACCAGTGCCTGAAATCGGTTTTCCAGCGCATCGGGATCGCCCAGCATGCCGCGTTCGTGACCCAGTGTCGCATTGGCGACGAACCAGCCTTGACCACGCTGGCCGACGATCTGGTCCATCGGCACCCGCACGTCGGTGAAGAACGTCTCGTTAAATTCGGCGTGACCGGTCATGGTCTTGAGCGGACGCACCTCAATCCCCGGCGTATCCATCGAGAATATCAGATAGGAAATGCCGCCGTGCTTGGGCGCGTCAGGTTCGGTCCTGACCAGGCAGAAGATCATGTCCGCCTGCTTGGCCGTGCTGGTCCAGATCTTCTGGCCGTTGATCACGAATTCGCCGTTTTCGATCCGCGCGCTGGTTTTCAGGCTGGCAAGGTCCGATCCCGCGCCGGGCTCGGAATAGCCCTGGCACCATACGACCTCGCCTTTCAGCGTCGGCTCGACCCACTGGCGTTTCTGTGCCTCAGTTCCCAGTTCCAGCAGTGTAGGGACCAGCATCGATATGCCTTGGTTGGCAAGTCCGCCGGGAATGCCGGCGCGCGCGAATTCCTCGGCGATGATTCGCGATTTGAGAATGTCGGGCTCGGCCCCGTAACCCCCGTATTCCGTGGGGATCGTGCGCGCGGTATAGCCATGTTCGATCAGCAGTTTCTGCCACTCGACCGCTTCGGTAGACGGGCGGCCCGGCCCTGCTCGGCTGGCGCACGATTCCCGTACGTCTTTAAGAATTGTCGCACTTCCTCGCGGAAAGCGTCATATTCGGGTCCATATTCGAGATCCATTTCGTGCTTATCCTTCGTGGGGCAGGTTCGTATCGGGGCGGAAAACCGGCAGGCGGAAATCCGCGCCGATCAGTTCGAAATCGAGCGTTACCGGAAGGTCCAGCTCTAGCTTGTCGCGGTCGCAATCGATCAGACGCGTGGCCATGCGGACGCCTTCTTCCAGTTCCACCACCGCCGAGACGAACGGAATGTCAGCGGCAAAGGCAGGGTGCAGAGCCTGATGTGTGACCGTCCAGGAAAACAGCGTACCTTTTCCGCTGCTTTGCTCCCAAGAAAAGTCTGGCGAGCCGCATTTTGCGCACATGTAGCGCGGCAGGTGGCGGAAGGTGCCACATTCGCCGCAGCGCTGGAAATAGAGATTGCCGTCCTGGCAACGGTTCCAGAATTCCTGTTCCACCGGATCCTGCGGGCGCGGTTGCGGCTTTGGCGGCGCCTTCTGCGCCGAGGCACGCATTTTGGGCGGAAGATTCTTCTCGTCGCTCATGCAAACCTCCTCAGGATAGCGATACTGCCATCGCCCAAGTCGCCCCAGCCGGTGACCAGCCCGGTCTGCGCGCCTTCGACCTGGCGTTCGCCGCAATCGTGGCGCAGTTGACGCACCGCCTCGACCACGTGGTTGAGGCCCCAGACATGCGCTTCGCTCAGCAGGCCGCCATGGGTGTTGACCGGATAGCGCCCGCCCAGCTCGATCTGCCCGTCGGCGACAAATTCACCCTGTCCGCCCGGCTCGTAATAACCCAGCGCTTCGAGCTGTAGCAGGACGACATAGGTGAAGCAGTCGTAGATCTGCAGGAAATCCATGTCCTCGCGGCGAACGCCCGCCATGTCGAAGGCGCGCGGGGCGGCATAGCTGAGGCCGATTTTGAACGGATCGGGCCGGGAAGGAATGTCGTCGGCCGGATAGGGATGTCCCTCGGCTGCGCCCGCAATGCTGACGGGGACATGCGGCATGTCTTTTGCCCGGTCCATCCGCGAGACGACGACCGCGCAGGCTCCGTCGGTTTCCAGGCAGCAATCGTAAAGGCGGAAAGGTTCGGAAATCAACCGCGCCGAGTGATAGGTTTCCGCGTCCAGCTCGCGCCCATAGGTAAAGGCCTGCGGATTCATCTGCGCATGGCGGCGGCAGGCCAGCGCGACGGCCGCCATTGCGTCAGGCCCGACGCCGTAAAGCTTTGAATGGCGGGTCGCGAGCCAGGCATACATTTGCACCGGCAAAAACACGCCATAGGGACTGTAATAGCCTTTGACCGTGTTGGTCAGCGTGTTCATGTTCATCGGCCGCGTCGGCGGCGCACCTGGCTTGGGCCTGAGCGCCGAATATCCGTTCCAGCCCAGCGTTATGAGCACATGGTCGCACAGGCCGCTTGCGATCGCCATTGCCGCGTTTTGCAGCGCCGTAGTCGGGCTGGCCCCGCCCATATGCACTGTGGCGGCATAGCGCAGCACATCGATACCCAGATTGGCGGCCATTTCCTCTGACGTCGTATAGATCGGCGGCGGCACCATGCCATCGATATCGGAAGGTTTCAGCCCGGCATCCGCGATGGCGCGGCGCGATGCTTCCAGCATCATGTCCACTGCGGTGCGTTCGGTGCCTTTGACGAAAGCGGTTTCGCCAACGCCAGTGATAGCGGACCTGTCGCTGAAGCTTAGGGCGGCGGGACCGTTCATGCCTGCAGCTCGCCTTGCCGGCGCGCCTGAAACTCACGCTCCAGTCGCTGTGAAAGATCACGCACGCCTACATATACTGCCGGGGGCTGGAGGTTCAGATCGCGGCGCACTTCCTCAAGCGGGTGATCGAGGTACCTTTCCCAATAGAAAGTGGTCAGGTCCGCTGCCTTGCGACCCAGTCGCCACGCCTCAAACGCGGCGCGCGCGACGGGGAGCTGCCATTGCTCCGCCAGCAGTTTGGGAATACCGACCGCAACGATGAAGGTGATGCCGTGATTGTAGAATTGTGCATTGCCAAAAGAGAGTACGCACAATTCGCCCAATGCATCGCGGCCATAACCGGTCACCACATGGAACAGATCGTGCGAATCGCGCAGACGTTGGCGATAGCGCGTGACCGCAGGATCGCTGAATTCTGTCATGCCGCTTGCCTCGCTCGCCTCGGCCAGGCCCTGAGCGGTCAGTCCCTCGCCATAGACGAAATCGAGATAAGCGCGGCCAAGCGTCCCCGGCGCGCAGCGCGCCAGACGCTCCCGGTCGCTGAGCGTGCCGAGCAAATCGGCCCGTTCCGTCAGGATCGTCTGCCCTTGCGGCGAGGCGGCGAAGCGGCGGAAGTTGCGGTAGTAGGAATTGCCCGATAGCGCCTGGACGATGCGAAATACCTGCGAAGTGTCTTCCTTGTCCGCTATCAGCCGGCGCATTGCCGGAAAGGCTTCTCCAGGGCGAATGCCGCGGCGCAATTCGTGCCCTTGCGGCAGGTTTGGTGCATCATTCACGACAATACCTCCGTCGCGGTTCACGAGTAGGACTTGGCGGATGAAAGCGCCTCTTCGGCCCCCGTGACGAGATCCTGCATGACCTCGGAGGCGGGACGGATCGCGTCGATCAGTCCGATCCCCTGACCTGCGAAACCGGGAATAACGTCTTTTCGCTCCGCCTTGATGCCGGAGGCCATTACCGGCCCGGAAATCATCGATTGGTACGGCATGGGGAGGGGCTCTTTGCCCGCCTCAACCCATGCATCGGCCCATCTGTTGCGAATCATGCGCGCAGGCTTGCCGGTAAGAGAGCGGCTGACCACCGTGTCGTCCTCGCCGCTTTCGGTGATCGCTTCTTTCTGGAAGTGTTCGATACCCGCTTCCTCGGTCGCGAGGAACGCCGTTCCGATCCATGCGCCCTCGGCGCCCAGCATCATCGCGGCAGCAACGCCGCGGCCATCCGAAATGCCGCCGGCACCGATGACGGGAACGCGATCGCCTACCGCATCGACCACTTGCGGGATGAGCGAGATGGTGCCGATCGGCGAATTGTGACCGCCACCATCGTGACCCTGCGCCACAATCATGTCGATGCCCGAACCGACCACTTGCTCGGCATGTTTAACCTTGCCGATCACCGCCATGACCTTGGTGCCATTGGCATGCAGGCGGTCCATCCACGGTTCGGGATTGCCAAGACCCGCAGCATAGACGGACACTTTTTCCTCGATCACCACTTCCATCTGCGCTTCAAAGAACTCCTTCGAGAAGAGCTGAGGCCCGCCTTTCCCCATTTCGGGGGCGCCAGCCGCCCGCATGGCCGCCTCAGTATCAACTTGAGGAAGGCCTTCGCGGTCCATGAAATCGCGGGTGAACTGCTGGTATTCGCCCAGCAGTTCCATCGGATTTTCGGGTGCGCCACCGCTCTGCGGTGCGGATCCGCGCGTGACCGAGGCGGGCAGCAGCGTATCGACGCCGAAGGGCTTGTCGGTCAGCTCGCGGGTCTGACGAATCCAGTCGCGCAGCTGTTCAGGCGAACACGCCGCCGCACCCAGCACGCCCAACCCGCCCGCATTCGATACTGCCGCGGCCAGTGCCGGAACGCTTGCACCGCCCATGCCGGCCAGCAGGATCGGATATTCGATTCCCAGCATTTCACAAATTCGGCTTCTCAGTGCCATTTTCTCTTCCTCTCCGCATGGATGCCTTTTGGCACGCTTCAATTGGTTACAACTGCTAAATTTGCCCCCATTTGACCCGTTGGGACACCAGTTCCGGGCTGCGTTCCGCAAGATAGGATGCCGAGCCCGAGACGAGGCGGCTCATCGCCTGCCGCGCAGCTGCCTGGTCGCCAGTGCGCACCGATTCGAGAACGCTGCGCAAAAATCGTAGTTGGACCGCTCGCTCTTGTGCCGAATACCCCAGCGAGTTCGAGAATTCGCGGGTCAGCAAATGCATCGTCGAGGTTAGCAAGCCAAAGAGCGGATTGCCGCTTGCCCAGCCAAGCAGGTCGTGAAAACGGCGGTTCAGTTCCTCGAAATTATTGTCGGCTTCATTGCGCTCCAGTTCTTTGAAGCAATCGGCAAGTGCACTCAGGTCGCCCGTGGTCGCGCGCAGCGCGGCATAGGCAGCGACATCGGGCGCAATCGCCTCGCGCAGTTCCAGCAATCCGCGCAGGTCCGCTTCCATGAAATGCAGGATCAGCGACAGGCTATTGGCGAAATCACCAGTCTGCGGGCGTGCCACCACCGGCCCGCCTCCGCGCCCCAGTTGCAGGTGGATCACGCCCTGGAGTTCCAGGAAGCGCAAGGCTTCGCGCAAGGTCGCACGGGCAACCTCGTAGCGCGCCAGCATCTCGTCCTCGTGCGGCAGCCGGTCCCCAGGAGAATGCGCCCCCGCCTCGATGTCGCGCACGATGTTCTGGGCGAGCGATAAGGCGCGCTTGGTTTTCTTCACTGTTTCGACCTGCGGCTGCATCGTTGCCCCTTGGCTAAAGTCGTATAACATTTAAAAGCGTTCAATGCCCGCTGTCAATGGCCTTTTAACGATAGGGCGGGGTAAAAAGTAGAAAATATTATAAGCTTTCTTGACAAGAATCGGTTAGACCATTATTTTTGTAAGATTAGGGCAGGATTGCTTGCGGGAGAGGAAGACAGGATATGAATACCCAGGTCATGGAAATGGATACTGCAGACAAGATCGCCGCGATTCCGATTGAAGAGATCGACGTTGCCCGGCCAAGCCTGTTCCAGAACGATACCATCGGATTGTTCTTTGATCGGCTGCGCAAGGAAGATCCGGTTCATTACTGCCGCGACAGCTATGTCGGCCCTTATTGGTCGATCACCAAGTTCGACGACATCATGGCGGTCGATACCAACCACAAGGTGTTCTCGTCCGAGGCGAAGCTTGGCGGTATCGCGATTCAGGACATGCATTCGGTTGAGGGTGCGCTTGACCTGGAAATGTTCATTGCCATGGATCCACCCAAGCACGATCAGCAGCGAAAGGCTGTGACGCCCTCGGTCGCGCCGTCCAACTTGCAGCTGCTGGAACCGATCATTCGCCAACGTGCCGCCAAGATTCTCGACGACCTGCCGGTCGGTGAGGAGATTGACTGGGTCGACAAGGTTTCGATCGAATTGACCACTATGACGCTCGCGACGCTGTTCGACTTTCCCTGGGAAGAACGGCGCAAGCTCACCCGCTGGTCGGACATCACAACGGCTGCGCCGGAAACTGGCATCGTCGAATCCTACGAGGCGAGGCGCGAAGAGCTCATCGAGTGCGCAATGTATTTCAAGGGGCTGTGGGAACAGCGCATCAATGAGGAGCCAAAGAACGACCTGATCTCCATTATGGCGCACTCCCCGGCGACAAGGGACATGCCCTTCCTGGAATTTCTGGGTAACCTTCTGCTGCTCATCGTGGGCGGCAACGACACGACCCGCAATTCGATCAGCGGAGGCGTGCTGGCTCTTAATGAGAACCCAGACGAATATCAAAAGTTGAATAATGATCCTTCGCTCATTGGCAGCATGGTGCCGGAAATCATCCGGTGGCAGACGCCGCTGACCCATATGCGCCGCACTGCGCTCCAGGATTGGGAGATCGGCGGCAAACAGATTAAAAAGGGCGACAAGGTCGTGATGTGGTATCTCTCCGGCAACCGCGACGGCAGCGTCATCGACCGAGCGGACGAATTCATTATCGACCGCAAAAATCCGCGCCATCACCTCTCTTTTGGCTATGGAATTCATCGCTGCATGGGCAGCCGCCTCGCCGAACTGCAACTGCGTATCATCTGGGAAGAGATTCACAAGCGTTTCTCAAGGGTCGAAGTGACCGGCGAGCCTGAGCGCCTGTTTTCAAATCTGGTGCGGGGAATCACCAATCTGCCGGTGCGTTTGCATGCCCGCTGATTGTCCGAACCAAATATTGCGGAGATAGAAATGGTAAAGGTAACGTTCGTCGCGAGCGACGGAGAGCGCCGGGAAGTCGAGATCGACAAAGGCGAAACCGCGCGCGAAGCGGCATTGTTCAACGACGTGCCGGGTATCGACGGCGATTGCGGAGGCGTTTGCGCCTGCGCGACCTGTCACGTTCATGTCGACCCCGAATGGATCGACAAGGTCGGTCGGCTGCAGGAAGACGGGATGGAAGCCGAACTGCTGCAGTTCGCCGAAGGCACTACAGAATACAGCCGCCTCGCGTGCCAGATTCCGATGAAGCCGATGCTGGACGGCCTAGTGCTTCACGTGCCCGAACAGCAATATTGATCCATCGAGATAGATCTCGCAATCCTCGCCCAATCGATGGAGAAGCAACCCTGATCCTCAGATGGAGACCATGATGGCGACCCAGCTGAAAGAGAACACCCACGCGGACGACGACGCGTTTCGCACAGAAGTACACGAATTCCTTAGCGAAAAATTCCCGCAAGAACTCAAGAGCAAGGTCAACCTTGCTAGCAGGCCTGAAAATTCCGACAAACGAAACGCCTCTTCATACAAAATGGCGTGAGTCATATTGGTGCTCGGGGCTGGGCACGCCCACTGGACCCAAGGCATATGGAGGCAGTGGCAGGCTGCTGCCGAGATGCTCGATTTGGCGCAGGCATTGTTCGACAGCACGCTTGACTACCTGAAGCAGCACGTGCGGTTCAACCAGATGCTCGCTTCTTAGCGCTTCAATACCGCGCTGAGCTTTCGCCTGCCGCTAGCTGCGCGAGGAAGGCTAGCTAAGCGGCATGTGGGCACGCAACTCTCGCGCCCACGATCCGAGCGGTCGTCTCATCCGCCCGATCATTTTTCGCAGGTGCTGAGACTGTCCGTCGAACAGCACAGTGGAGGTTTAAATGCATTCGGGCCTACTTCTTTCGTAAGCGAGTTCGGCACCGACTTGCTGCCAACCTCTGCCTTCCTCTCAGCAGGTTGATTCTTCCCCCGTCAATTCTGTCCGCCCCCGAGTCCAATCAGAACAGCCCGGGCTGGACGGCCTGCGAATAGGCGGAACTGTTTGCCCTTCATTCGAACACCCATTCGTTCAGGAGCTATCGGGAATGCAATCTCGTCAACCTACTACTTCACTGGCTGCCCCATAACCCGCACTCTCGGGAATGGTGAGAATGTTCTTCCCGTCACGCTGAACGATTTTCGGGAGGACTGGCGCGATCAAGCGCGCTTCGGCACGTTCGACGCAGTCCTGCGCACTGCTGGCCTGGGCCAGCAGTTCCAGGTTCAGCCTGGTGGGAAAGATAATCGTCCGCTCCCCGGCTTCGCCCATAGCCAGTGCGCCGCCAGGTGATAACCATTCGGCATCCACGGTTTCGTAGCCATCGCACGCCGCGATCTGGCGTTCGGGAGCGCGGGCGACGTAGAACCAAGTGTCGAAGCGCTTGTTCATGAAGGTGGGTGTGATTCACCGAGCGAAATCGCTAAGCCTGTCCAGCCGCAATTGCACATCGGCCTCACGAACCACGTCGAGGAACGCGAGTTCGCCTTGTTCGACCGCCTTGCGGCTTGCCGGGTCGCAGGAACCCTCGAAAGCGCTGCCATCGCTTTTATCGGCCAGCAGGATGCCCGCTTCCTCATAGGCTTCGCGAACTGCGGCGATCCGCAGGGTCCGCTGTGTCGGTTCAAGTGTGTCCCAGCCGGCGCAATGGTCGGCCCATTGCGCAGCATCATCACCCGTAGCTGGTTTCCCACCCGGAAAGACCAGCGCGCCGGAGGCAAAGTCGATCTGGTGGTGCCGCTTTACCATCAGCACTTGGAATTCCGGCTCGTCGCGCAGCAACAACATGGTGGCTGCGGGGACGGGATCGACGGGTTGCGGGCTGGTCATATTTCTCTCTCCGGTTTGATCTTCGCTTATTTGTGTTGGCTTTAAGACATGGGCAGTCGGCTGGTTCAATTCCATTTCCGGACCAATGCGATCAGTGCGAGCGCTAGGGTGATCCCTGCCAGCACCCACGACTGGTCGGGTCGATGGTCACGGGAATCGAGCCAGATCGGGCGATAATGGTGGCATTGCCGATTAGGTCTGGCAGGGAAGCCGAAAGACCGAACAGTCGGCGGCGCAGCTTGGTGAGCTGGCTGCGGGTCGCACCGAACGAGAACCGTTCCGACAGCAGTTCAATAAGGATGGGTCTGGTCTCTTCGGCAATGTTGTAGTCTGGCGCGAACGCGAGGACAGGGCCTTCGGTCGTCAGCAGTGTGCGCAGCAGGATGGCAAGATCGGGCGGCAGGACGAGGCTGTATTCGCGCAGAAGGCCGAAAACCCGGTCGAAAAGCGCCGATAATTCGATCCCCGACAGCACCGTGCCGCGAAATTCTTCGATGATATGGTCCAGATCGAGGGCGAGCTGGTCGCGATCCACCGCCGGATTGCCGGCCCAGTCGAGCAGCAGATCGGCAACGTCCTCCGCCTGTTCGTCGGCGATTGCGAGGATCAGACGGACGATTTCCTGCCGACTCGCTCCGCTGAGAAAACCGACCGCGCCGAAATCGATGAAGCCAACCTGGTCAGCATCCATCCGGAAAATATTACCGGGATGGGGGTCGCCATGGAATTTGCCATTGAGGATCATCATCCGCAGCACAGCATCGGCATAGCGTTTGGCAAATACGATGTTTCGCGCCTTCTCCGCCACACGGTCGATCTGCGATGCGGTGCGATCTCAACCGGTCGATGCAACACAGGCGTTCCAGCACATTCACCCGCAGGCCGGTGAGATGCCAGTGTATCGCCGGGGACTTCGCTCCCAGCGTTTCAAGGTAGCCGCCGATCCGCTCGCAGGCCCGCGCTTCTGCAGCGAGGTCCATCTAGCGGGCCAGGTTCTTGCCGAAGGTCTGGAGGAACTCGACTGGACGATAGCGGGCGATGTCGCTCGACCGCCGCTCGGATAGCTTCGCCAGCCGCACCAGTATGCGCATGTCTGCTTCCAGTCTGGCCGCAGTGCCCGACCGTCGAACCTTCACGATCACGTCACTGCTATTCAGCAAGGTTGCCGTATAGGTTTGGGCGATAGAGGCGGAGGCCATCGGATCGCGCTCGAATGCCGTGAAATCTTCCTCCCACTTCTCGCCCCAACTGGCGACGAGAACAGGCTCGATCGCGTCAAACGGCAGGGGCTCGACCCGGTCCTGAAGACTGGCCAAGGCGTCTATCCACTCGTCAGAGAACACATCGCCGCGCGTTGCGAGAAGTTGGCCGAGTTTCACACCGATCGGGCCAATATCGCGCAGCAAGGCAACCATTGATTTCGGTCGCAAGTGCTCTGGACTGACATCTTCTTCCGGAAAAGGTGCAATTCCAAGGGCATTACCCAGATTCATTGCACCGTGACGGGCAAAAATTCGACCGAGTTCCGCCAATCGCGAAAGGTCGCCTATGAGTTTTTCCGAATCTCCGGGCATCTGGCTCAGTCCGTTGCGTCCGGGAGTTTTTCAAGGTTCTTGGATATCCGATCATCGTCAGTGATTATCTCCCGACGGTCTTTCGATTCGCGCACTTGGAGTTCATAGATGGCCATGGGATTGCTTTAGCCAACTTGGTATGAAACACCAAACAAATATAATAAAGTGCTTTACGATCTGTAGGGCTATCTCTAACTCACCCGTTAAATGAATCGGGATCGATAGAGTGAGCGGACAAATGAAGGATATTTCCGAAGCTGTAGAGGGCGACAATGAACCGGCTGCGGGATCGCGTTCCAACAGGAAACTACGCCTGTTCATCCTCGCGGCGGTGATCGTGGCCGTTCTTGCAGGTGCCTGGTGGTATTATCGTTATGTTACCTACGGGCAATACATGCAGTCAACCGACAATGCCTACGTTGCAGCGGACAGTGTGGTGGTCTCTTCCAAGGTGGCCGGATACGTCGATGCGGTGCTGGTTTCGGAAAACCAACAGGTTGCCCGCGGCGAAGCACTGGTCCAGCTCGACCTGCGTGATTACCGCGCCCAAGCCGCTCAGGCACGCGCCCAGATCGCGGCCACGGTGGCCGGTGCCGACACGATCCGCTCGCAGGTGAGCGAACAGAACGCCGCGATCCGCCAGGCGCGCGCGCAATTGGCCGTCGCGCGCGCGACGCTAGACCTTGCCAACAAACAGGTGAACCGCTATCGCCCGCTCGCCGCCAGCGGGGCGGAACCGCGCGAAAAACTCGACCAGTACGTGACACAAGCGCAGCAGGCTCGGGCCGAACTTGCCTCCGCGCAGGCTGCGGTCGCGGCCGCCACAGGGCGCCGCGCCACGTTGTTTGAGCAGATCGAGCAGACCCGGGCACAGGCCGATGCTGCTCGCGCGCAGCTCGATGTTGCCGACCTCAATGTCTCTTCGACCCGGCTGGAAGCGAGCAGGGCAGGGCGCATTGGTGACCTGTCGGTCCGGGTCGGGCAGTTCGTCCAGCCCGGCCAGCGGCTCATGACTCTGGTGCCGGTGAGCCAGATCTACGTTACCGCCAATTTCAAGGAAACGCAGGTCGGTCTCGTGCGACCGGGTCAGCCGGTCAGACTCGAAGTGGATGCATTGCCAGATGGCAAGATTGCTGGAACGGTGGACAGCATCTCGCCCGGAACCGGGGCCGAATTTTCGATTTTGCCACCAGAAAACGCGACCGGGAACTTCACCAAGATCGTCCAGCGTATCCCGGTCCGCATATCCATCGACGCAGCACCCGAAGTGCGCCGCCTGCTCGTGCCCGGCATGTCGGTCGTCGCTACCATCGACACCCGCGGTGCCGTCGGCGAACTCGAAGAGATTTCGAGCGCTGCCGAATGACCGAGGCAGCGCCTGCCCAAGCTGGCCCGACCGGTGCTCCAACCAAGCCGCAGAATGCCGACGTCACTGCCTGGGTCGCGGTGGTGGCGGGCGCGCTCGGCGCTATGCTGGCGACCTTGGACATCTCAATCGTCAATTCCGCGCTTCCCGTCATTCAGGGCGAAATCGGGGCGACCGGTACCGAGGGCACCTGGATCGCTACCTCCTTTCTCGTCGCCGAGATTGTCGTCATCCCGCTCAGCGCCTGGCTGGAGCGCCTGTTTGGCTTGCGTACGCTGCTCATCATCGCCGTGACTGCGTTTACAGGCTTCTCGATACTATGCGGGATCGCGACCGATCTGACGACTATGATTATCGGTCGTACAGGTCAGGGATTTATGGGCGGCGTACTGATTCCGACTGCGATGACGATCGTGGCGAAGCGGCTGCCTCCCCACCAGCAACCCATCGGTATGGCGCTGTTCGGCATGACCGTCGTCTTAGGTCCGGTCATGGGGCCGCTGATCGGCGGATGGTTGACTGAGAATCTTAGTTGGCACTACGCCTTCTTTGTCAATGTCCCGGTCTGCGCGACCCTCCTCTTGCTCCTATTCGTAGGTTTGCCACACGAAAAGCCGAACTGGGAATATCTGACCCAGGCAGACTGGGCCGGTATCCTTGGCATGATTCTCGGGCTTGGTGGACTGACGGTCGTGCTGGAGGAAGGCCACCGCGAGGAATGGTTCGATTCCTCTCTCATCCGATGGCTTACCCTGATCACTGTAATCGGGTTCGCGTCCCTCATCTACGGTCAATTGTACGCCTCCAAACCCGTTCTTAAACTCCGGCTACTCTTAAGTCGGCAATTCGGGAGCGTCGCTGTGATGGCGCTCGCGTTGGGGATGGTGATGTATGGCTCGATCTACGTTATCCCACAGTTCCTGGCGATTATATCTGATTACAACGCCTTCCAGACCGGGCTGGTAATCTTCTGGATGGGTGTGCCGGCGTTCCTGTTGATGCCGGTTCTACCCTTCATGATCCGTCGCGTTGATATCCGCATCGCAGTAGGGGCTGGTATGCTCTTGATGGCCCTTAGCTGTTTTGTGAGCACCAGCCTTACAGCCGAATCCGGTGGCGCAGTGTTTACCGAAAGCCAGCTAATACGCGGGGTGGGTATGATCCTGGCGATGATGTTCCTCAACCAGGCGACTGTTGCCTCGGTGGCGAAGGACGAAGCCGGCGATGCTTCGGGCATCTTCAATGCCGCGCGCAATCTGGGGGGGTCATTCGCATTAGCGGGCCTCGCCTCGTTCCAGGACCAGCGCACCTGGCATCACAGCCGCCGGATGGAAGAAACTCTGAATGCAAACAGCGTCTCGCTGCAGAGCTACCTGGATTCGCTGGCGCGGACCTTCGGCGGTATGGATGAAGCAATGGCCGTGCTGGACCGGACCATCCAACGTGAAGCCTTTGTTATGACCTATAACGACGTGTTCTTCGTGATGGGTCTGTTGACGGTGATAACGGTGCCGCTTGTCGTGTTCCTCAAGCCGCTGCCCAAGAACGTTTCCCTCTCGATGCACTGATACCGACATGATCCGAAAATCAATTCCTTTTCTTCTTATTGCCGCCACTCTGGCAGGATGCACCGCCGGCCCAGACTATGCGGGGCCGCCCGAGTTGGCTGCCGCCGGCGGAGCCGGGGGTTTCATCCGGGCCGGCGACAAAGTGAGCAGCACAGTGCCGGAACTCGCCGAGTGGTGGATTCTACTCGACGATCCCGGACTCGATCGACTGATCGAGGCGGCGCTCGCCGATAATCCTTCGCTGGAGGCGGTGGGTGCGCGCATCGCGCAGTCCCGCGCATCCCTCGCGCAGGAAAATGCAGGCCGTCTGCCATCGCTTGGCACCCAAGCAACGGTCGTGCAGGGCCGTCTGCCGGGTTTAGACATTCAGGGCGGTCCGCCACTTCCTCCAGGGACGCCCGGAATGCCGCCAGAAGAGGAAGACGATACCATCAGTTTTTATAATGCCGGCCTCAACGCCAATTGGGAGATCGATTTTGGTGGCGGGACCGGGCGGCGGATCGAGGCAGCCAATGCACAGTTGGCCGCTGCCGTAGCGAATGCCGAGGATGCGCGAGTCCAGCTAACTGCAGACGTCGCCAACGCCTATGTGAACCTGCGCGAGGCACAGCAGCGGGTCGTGCGGTACCGCCTGCAAAGCGAGTTGCAGGAGCAGATACTCGTTCTGACCTATCAGCGTTATCAGCAAGGTACCCTACCGCTGTTTCCGGTCGGAAATGCTAATGCAGAACTGGAGTTGCTCAAGTCGCAACTGGCCGAGGCCGAAGCAGATGAGGCCGTGTTGCTCGATGCGCTCGCCGTTCTGACCGGGCGCGCTCCGGGAGCGCCTTCTCTCGAAGTTGCACCGATTGGCGAGATCCCCCTGCCGCCCGAAAGAGTGGCGGTAGGTGATCCCGCTAGTCTCATCGCGCGGCGGCCCGATATCCGCGCCGCTGAACGCACCTTGGCCGCCGCGACGGCGCGGGTCGGTGTGGCCGAGGCTGCGAAGTTTCCGAAACTCTCGTTCATGGGCATCCTCGGGCTGGGGGGAACCTCGCCGGAAGATATCTTCGACGTAGGCGAGTTTTCTGCCATTGCGATTCCGCGCCTGCAATGGAATTTCCTTGATTTCGGAAGGGTCGACGCGTCGATCGACCGGGCAGGTGCGGCTCGCCGCGAGGCTGCTGCAAATTACCGGCAGACCGTGCTTGCAGCTTTGCAGGATGCCGAGCGCGCCTTAGCCCGTTTCGCGCAGCAGCGCGCTGCGCTGGCGGCTTTGATCCAGGTCAAGCGACATGCCGATAAATCGGCGGATCTCAACCGGCAGCGCTTTGAGTCGGGGGCGATCTCGCGCATCGATCTCAACCGGACTTTGCGCGAGCAGGAGAAGGCCAATACGGACTTGGCCCGGGGCAGAGCTGCCCTTACTCTTGCGTGGATTGCGGTGCAAAAATCGCTCGGCCTGGGATGGCAGGCGCCATCCTAGATGCCGACCCTACAGGTCACCGCATATATAGGCACCGCGCCCGCTAGCGAGCAATTTTTCATTCGGCCCGGTAACGCTGGTTTCGGCCACTGAAATTTGCTGACCGACTTTCACAATCAAACCGGTTGCGACGAGCGGGCCTGAGGTTGCCGGGCGATGATAATCGACCCGCAGATCGGCAGTAGCCTTTACTTTCGTGCCCTGTGCAATGAGGGCGTAGAAACCGGTCAGGTCGATCAGAGACGCAAGTACGCCGCCATGGGCCGATCCGATTATAGGATTGGAAACGATTTCGTCGCGCCATGGCATTTCGAGCTCCAGCCGCTGCGGAGTCAGCGACCTAACCTTCAGATCGAGCCACGCATGGAAAGGCGCGATACGGAGAATTTCCTCTATGCGTGCCCGATCTATTCGCGCTGGCGCCTCGCTCATGTTTCTCGCCCCCGCATGGAGTGATGTCGTTTCAGGAAATCGAGAATGGCGTGAGAAAACGAATCGTTCGCATCGCCCACAACCATGTGAGTGGCGCCGGCGATGTCGGTATATTCCGCATGCGGCGCAAGTTCGCGTAGATGCTCCACCGCGTCTTCGGAAACGAGGTCGCTCGAACCGCCGCGAATGAGATGGACCGGCAAGGTGAGGTTCTGGGTCGCCTGGCTTAATGCTTCAAATTGGCGTTGATGGCGCCCTTCATCGCGTTTGCTGACCGTCCTGCTGCTAAGGATAAAGGCTGGATCCCAATGCCAGTAATACCGCCCATCGGCTTTGTGTCGTAGATAGTTACGCAGCCCTTCGCCGCTCGACCGCTTGCGTCGAAGGGGCATATAACGCGCGATCGCTTCCGACGCCTCTTCGGGCGAGGCGAAACCGGTTTCGATATGCTCTTCCATAAATCCGACAATGCGGTTGACCCCGCTTACTTCCATCTGCGGTGCGATGTCGACAAGTGTCAGGGAAGCGAAGCTGCCGGGCGCCAAATCCCCTTCGGCGAGTATACCGGCCATTCCGCCCAGCGACGCCCCGACCAGCGCAAGCTTGCGCTCCATCCGTGATACGATGGCGACCAGATCGGACGCGAAATCGTGTGTTTCGTAAGCGCCATCGGCTGCCCATTCGCTGTCGCCGTGGCCCCGCATGTCGATGGCGATTGCGTGGAAACCCGCCTCCGCAAGGTCGCCGACCACGTTCTTCCATGCACGACGTGTTTGCCCACCACCATGAGCGAGCAGGACGGGCATCGCACCACTCTCGCCGTTGGCTTCGGCTGTGAGGGTCAAGCCTCCAGCTCCTTCAATGCTGACTGTTTCGCAATACATGGGACTACCCCCTAGCTTCCGGCGCCCCAAACAGTAAAGTTATTTAATGTCTCGCCTTTGAAGGAAACTCACCAGCTTATAGCTGGTAGAAGGCTTCAGCCGTTATTGTTTGCTCAGCACTATCCTCCAGAAAATGACCGGCTCGCAGGCGAAGTCATTTTCTGGAGGATAGTGCTCATGCCATATTCACGCGGGAGCCACACGGCTTTTCATCACCGTTATCATATTGTCTGGGCACCAAAATACCGCTTCAAGGTGCTGCATGGGGAGGTCCGCCTGCGGGTGCGGGAGATCATCCGGCAGGTCTGCAGCGAACTGGGCGTGAAGATCATCCATGGCGTTCTGTCACGCGATCATGTGCATATGTTTGTCGAGATCCCGCCCCATATTGCAGTCAGCGACTTCGTGCGCCGGGCAAAGGGACGCTCATCGCGCAAGATACAGCAGGAGTTCGAGCATATCCGCAAACGCTACTGGGGCCAGCGCTTCTGGCAACGAGGCTATTTCTCGACCACCTCAGGCAATATCACCGACGACGTGATCCTCAATTATCTCGACAAGCATACTAACCCAAACAAAGCTGGCTTCAGCCCCAACCCGTGAACCTACATGGAGTAATCGCGGGAGCGTGTCGCCTTGACGGCATTTATGCAGTAAAGGGCTTTATATTATATTGAATTTACGATATGGTCACTATCATGACAACCGAAACAGCTACAATGAGCGCAAACGCGCAAGACGGCTTCCTGAATGAGACCGATGAGTTTGCGTTTTTGCTGGAGGAAGTACCGCGAGTCCTGCGCAAGTCATTTGATGAATCGATTGCCCAGTTCGGCTTGTCCCGCACCCAGTGGAGAACATTGGCCTATCTGATCAAGACCGAGGGAATGACGCAAACCGAGCTGGCAGTTTGCCTAGAACTGGAACGAGCTACGATCGGATTGACGATTGATCATCTTGAAAAACTGGAATTTGTCGAACGTCGGTCCGCAGAAGATGACCGGCGTGTCTGGCGGATATTCCTGCGTCCAAAGGCAATCGACATTATTCCGGAACTTCGGAAAGAAGCCAACGCCGTTTATCAGAAGATGTTCAAAGGCATTTCCAAAGCAGACTTGACCATCATACGAACCGCGATGGAAAAAATGGTTGGGAATCTAAGGGTGTGCTGAACACGTCAGATCCCAAAATCTAACTGGTTCTGATCCTTCTCTCCCATAGGATCAGCTGGAGCGAGTGGCTGGGGCCACTCGCTCCCTTTTTTGGTATAAGCCAGTTATTGGCGTTGCTAGCGATCGACTCCTGCCGGAGCATAAATCAGGCAGTCATCCGCGGCTAGAAGTTGCTTAACGGGATGTACGACGTGGATAGAGTAGATATCCTCATCCTTATATACAGCGGATATGATCTACACTGCGCCATGTAGCCGTTGGACGGCATAGCGCCCGAGACTACCGAGAATCTCCCAGCGCGGATTGTGTTTGCTTGTAAGAATACCGAAGAGGTGGTCGACCGACCGACAAGAGGGCGGGTTGTGTTGAAAAACTCGGTCTTGTCAGCATTGTAGAGATGCGATTCAGCATTCCTGTAGAGGCGGGAGATGCTGCGATGATGGGCGAGCGGACGGTGATGCAGGAGGCGCTGTTTTTCGGGTCGATGGTCCGGCAACCAATTTGCTCGCTGTTTTCGGTGACTGGCAAGTGGTTCAGCCGAGCGTTGCCAAAGCACTTGATCGCCTTTTTTCGGGGGAAGGTGAAGAGTTTGCGACCACCGACTGTGCTGCGCTGATGCCGCGCAGCTGGCAATGGCTCGACGGCTCTGCCTTTTCAACTCATGGAGACCTTATGCAAGTCGCGTTTGGTCTGGATCCAATCAATACCGACAAACCGCTCATGTATCAGGGTGTTCGGATCGGTTTTTCGGCCCGACCGAAGATGTGTCGTTGCCCACTATCGAACATGGTATTGATTTTGAAGGCGAGTTCGGTGTTATTGTAGATCATGTTCCAATGGGAACATGCGCTACGGACGCAACGAAACACATCAGACTAATCGTCAAAATCAACGACTGCTCTTTGCGCGCGATTGCTCCGATAGAAATGGCAACCGGCTTTGGTTGGGTGCAGGCAAAACCGGCCTGTTCGATGGTGCCCTTTGCGGTGACACCCGATGAACTGGGTGAAGTCTAGAAAGATGGCGTGTTTGACACGACTTATAAATTGACTTGTAC
>NZ_JBALUT010000039.1:0-23830 GCF_036963705.1 Parasphingorhabdus sp.
GTTTCGGTATTCCAACCTTCATCCCAGCCGAGCCGCGCTTCTATGGAATCCAGGCGAGCGCGAAATTCTAGGTCATTTTCATAAAAATAGGCGCCAGCCCGTCGCTTCGATTATCCCCAGGGAAGAAGAGACGGGCTGGCGCAATTCCAGCGCTATTGCGCCAGTGACTTCTCGATATCCGCAACCGTCGAATTGGTCAGCGTCTTGGCCTGTTCCAGCACGATCTTGTCGCTCACTTCCTGATGCAGCAACGGACGGATTTCGCCCAGCGTGTCGGGATCGGCGACCAGGATCAGCCGGTCGAAAGCGCCCCGGTGGGAATAGCCGTAGAGCCGCTCGGCGATCTGCTTGGAGAAGGTGGCTTCCATGCTTTCGCGCGCCGATTGCTCGGGTGGCGATTTGCCGGACGGGCCTTCGCCTGCCATGTTGGTCGGTGTCCAGTCTTCCTCGTGGGACAGCGATCCGCCCTTGACGTGGAAGGTCTTGGCCTCCCTGCCCGTGGCGACGACGACGAATGTATCTTCCGGAAAATTGAGTGAGCCCATGTTGATGTCCTTTTAAACGGTTCGGGATATCAACGCACCAGCGGGCCAAAGGTTGCCTGCCCCTTGATGCCTCAGGGGGAATCGGGCGGGGAAAACAACCGGTCGCAAGCCCATTTACTACCGCGCGTTCACGATGTCGCAGCGGCATTTTGTTAACCCTATTTTTACGAGCGCAGCCTAGTCATAGCGCAAAATGTAACATCATCTATCACAGGATTGCCCGAAATCATGAATCCAGCGCCGCTACCCAAGGAGAACTGGCGAGCGTCCTGGCAAACCCCATGGCGATCCCCGGAAATCCCGGCAGAAATCCTTTCCTCGGTCGAGGACATGCAGCTGCAACGGGCCCTGACCCATGTGCCGATGATCTATATGGTCGCCATTTTCAATCTGATAGCGGTGATGATCCTGTCGGCCCACGAAGGGATTGCACCGATATATTACGCCTGGATGGGATTCATGGCGATTGGCTGCACCGCCCGGATGACATCGTGGATGCGCGCTCCCAAGCATCAGTCTTACCGAGCAAACCCGCGAAAGAAGATCCGCAACCTTACCATCATCTCGGTTGGCATCATCACCTTTCTCAGCATCTGGTCGGTATATGCAATTTCGACCCAACTATTTGCCAACCAGATGTTCATTCCGACATCGCTGGTGTTCGGGGCCACCTGTATCGCGCATTGTCTCGCCTGTATTAAAAAGGCGGCGATCACGGTGTTGGTCGTCGGCGTCATTCCGACTGCCCTGGCGATGATCTTTGTTGGCGGATTTGACGACGCAATCATGGGTGCGAGCATGATCACGATCGCGTTGCTGATGGTCCGGTTCATCGTCGACAGCTATAACCAGATCATCTCCTCTCTGATCTTGCGCCACACGATCTGGAAACAGGCCCATCGCGATACGCTGACCGGCCTTGCCAATCGTCGCGCGATGATGAACCATCTTCGCCTCGCCGAGCAGGCCTTTGCCAATCACGGCACCGGCTTTGCCGTCGCCCTGATCGATCTCGACCGCTTCAAACAGGTGAACGACAATCTCGGCCATGATATTGGCGATCTGCTGCTGGTCGAGGTGGCCGAGAGGTTGAACCGGAGCAGCACGGCGAACGAAATTGTCGGACGGCTTGGCGGCGACGAATTTTTGATCCTGATCCCGGACATAACCGGCCGCGAACAAGCCGGGGCGAGAGCGACGGCCTATCTTTCCGGCTTTGTCACACCAGCGAAGATCAGCGGCCATGTTCTGACCGCATCGGCCAGCATCGGCACGGCGGTTCAGGCACTCGACGGCCACGGCACCGAGCAATTGCTCAAGGCCGCCGACGGCGCGCTCTATAAAATGAAGCGCGCGAGCCAAAAAGGCAGCGGGTCTGCCAACCGGCCATTGCGCAATATCGGTTGATCCCGCATAAATATTGCAACCCGCGTCACGATTTCGCGTTTCTCTTTAATAAAGCGGACATTTACGACCGACGCCTGCCAGCCGGACGCACCGGCTGGAGCGGCGATCTGACCGTCAAATGATCGGCTCAACGAACATCGGGGATTCCTGTCCATGAAAGCCATTCTACTTCTCGTCATAGCGGTCGCCTTTGCTGTCGCTCCATTTCTATCGCCGGAATTTGGCGGGATTGATCCGGATCGCTATCCGGTACCGCAACTCAACCCGCCGGTTCAGCCTGTCGGCTGGGCCTTCAGCATCTGGGGCCCCATCTACTTGTGGCTGGTCGCTCATGCGGCTTTCGGCGCCTTCAAATATCGGCAGGATCCCGAGTGGGAGAAAGGCCGCGTCGCGCTGGCGCTGTCCCTGGCGGTTGGCACGATCTGGCTTCCGGTCGCGCTGGTGTCACCAATCTGGGCGACGATCCTGATATGGATCATGCTCGTCTCCGCTTTGATCGCCTTATACCGGTCGGACAATGCTGCGCCGTCGTGGATAGCCCGGTGGCCGGTTGCGCTATATGCCGGCTGGCTCTCTGCCGCGTCCTTCGTATCGATCGGATTGCTGATCGCGGGCTATGGTTTTGCTAGCGAATTTGCAGCAGCGGTCATAGCGCTCGCGCTGGCAACCGCCTTTGCCGGCTATAACGCCCATCGCCTGAAATCATGGCCTTATGCAATTGCCGTGTCCTGGGGGTTCATGGGCATCGCGGTGGCCAATATGGGCTCTGCGATCATACTGACGATTGCTGCAGCGGTTGCTGCGGTCATCGTGATCGGTCTGACGGCGCTACCGACGAAATCACCCCGATAGGGTGGCCGGCGGTGGACGGTCCTTCACTGCTTCCGCATTTTCCGCCCTGGCAGCCAAAGCAGTATTAGTCCGATCACCGCCGGGCCAGCTTGGACTAGCGCGATGTCGGTCGAGACCCGCCAAGCTCCGAATAGGCCCGCGGTGGCAACGAACAGCAGAAACGCGGTCGCGACCTTGCGCTGCCATTCGATGTCGCGGATCAGCAGGGACCAGATCAGGCCGGCCGCAAGACAAAGATTATAGACCCCCTGATTAGCGGCCATTGCGGTGGTTGGCTCGAACAGGCTGGCGGGAAGATCGGGGAAGGTGGCCGGCCCCTGCCCTTGCCAGGCGAATATCCCGAACCAGGCGATATAGAGATGCAGAATCGCGACAATCGCGATCATGATCTTCGCTAGTTTCGGCATGATGCGACTCCCCCGATGACTTGTGCCGCTTATATACTGTAATTCGGCAAGCTCAATATGGCGACCCGGCGCAGCACGATCGGGGCTGGTGAAACCGCTTTCCTACAGAAGGACATCTTGCTAAATTTTGTGCAGGGCGCTTCTACGCCTGCGTTGCCATAAGCTGCGGCGAAAACCCTTCCTTGGCCCTAACTTTGACTAACTTTGGATCAGCCGCGCTCGCCGAGCACATCATTCTCGACCCCGATCCGGTGGCGCAACAGGATCGCGTTGAGGACCGAGAAGAGCAGAGCCACCCACGGCAGGCCGAGCATCAGCGGGACAATCGCGATCTCGAGCACCACCACCAGATAATTGGGGTGGCTGATATATTTATACGGCCCGCGCTTCACCCGGTCAAAATGCGGGGCGGAGATGATCCTTGTCGTCCACCACCGGCCGATGCTGGCCAGCGTCCAGACCCTGAGGACCTGCGTGCCGACAAAGAGCGCCAGCATCGCGGGATGGATGATATGCTGCGGATCTACCAGCAAGGCGATGACCCCGATCCACGCGCTGTGGAGGAAGATGAAATAATGATAATGGTCCGCGCCATGCTCCACCCCGCCCTCGCTGAGCAGACGCTTGGTGTTGCGACTGGCGTGAACCAGCTCGCCCAGCCGCTGGACCACGATATAGAGCAAGAGCCAGGTCACCATCGTCGGGCTGGTGGTAAAAAGAGAGCCGAGGTCGCCGCTCATGCTGCACCCTGCGGGTCGAGGATACCGACCACCGCGGTAAAGCCGGGACCGAGCGCGGTGAGCAATATCGGCTTGTCGGGCTTTTGTTCGAGCAGCTTGTCGAGGACGAACAATACCGTCGGCGAGGACATGTTGCCGTGATGGCGCAGCACTTCGCGGGTCGCCGGAATGCCGGCAAGCTCGGGCGCGAAATATGCCTCCAACGCTTCCACCACCCTGCCGCCACCCGGATGGCAGGCGGGTTCGGACAGGTCCGATTTGGCAAGGCCCTGAGCCTCGAGAAATGCATCGCAGAATGGCGCGAAATCCTTGGTCACGAAACTCGGGATATCGCGGGCCAGCACGAGATCGAAACCGGTGGTGCCAATGTCCCAGCCCATCATGTCGCGGGTATCAGGCCAGGTCTTCTGGTCAAAAGCACGGAAGCTGGGCGCGTCAGCCGGTCCGGCCTTGCCGCTGATCACCGCAGCAGCGCAGCCGTCGGCAAACAGCGCGGTGGCGATCATGTTCTTCTTGTCAAACTGGTTATAGTCGTAAGACAGGCTGCACAGCTCCAGCGAGATCATCAGCACGTTCTGCCCGCCGTTCGCCGCCGCCAGATCATTGGCCAGCCGCAGCCCAAGGACGCTGCCAGCACAGCCATAGCCGAACACCGGAATGGTCTGGGTCGATGGATCGAATCCCATCGCCTCGATCATCCGGCTGGGGATAGAAGGTGTCATCGTGCCGGTAGTGGAGATCAGCACAATCGCATCGATAGCGGACGGGACAAGCTCTGCCCTGTCCAGCGCATCGCCAGTGGCCTTATGTGCCAGCCGGGTTCCGACCTTATCATAAATAGCCGCCCTGCCGGTCCAGCTGCGCGGTTCGAGATAATGGTCCGCCTCGCAGGCAAGATAGCGCTCGTCGATTCCGCTATTACCGAGGATCTGCTCAAGCCGGGCAGGCAATGCCGCCCCTCTGGCCTTGGCCAGCACCGCCAGCACTTCCGCCTGCGTAATCCGATGGTCGGGAACGGCGGTGGCAATAGATTTCAATATGGGCATGGGGAATATTCGATCATCATGCAGATCCTGTTACAGCAGATGCCGCAGCGAAACAGCGAAATCTGTTCCGTTGCACCAAATACAGTATCACCGGCCCGCGAAAGAGTGGCATATATTGCAAATAGGCCGGCGGAGCAGTGCAACTTGACGTTTATGCTGCGCAACACACATTTTTTGCTGCAGCATTTTTGCACAAAGTCGCAACATATTGCGGAAGCAGCTCGCCTCGATAGTAACTATCTCTATGAAATAACGTCATTTATATTGCTTCCGCCAAATTATGGTGCAGTGCAGCATTTTTCTTGACATCGACTTGCCCATACACTATTTGTGCACTGCAACAAAGAAGTGAGATTTCAGATGGCCGATATCAAAAACGAAACATCCGCTGCTCCGGCAGCTACAGAAAACAGCTCGCGCTCTGCTGATGCGGTTCAATCTGCACCAGCTTCAGCGTCCAACATTTCAGACAAGCCGGCATCTGATGCTCCGGTAGTCGCGAAGACCGAAACCCAGCCGGTGGCTTCTGCTGCTAAACCGGCACCAGCGGCACAGCCTGCTGTTACTAAAACCGCAGCACCCAAGCCGGCAGCAAAGAAGCCCGCAGCAAAACGTAAAGTCGCTGCGAAGCCAGTTGCCAAAACCACATTGAACAAAAAGACTAAAGGAACCAAAAAAATGGCTACCACCAAAACCACCGCAACCAAGCGCGTTGTGAAGAACACCAAAGCTGCAAACACCAAAGCAGCCAACACCGCCAAGAAAACCGCTGACAAGCTCGGTTCGCGCTTTGAAAAGCTGACCGCCGACGCGCAGGCTCGCGCCAAGGCTGCTGCTGATCGTGCTGTTGCGCTGTCGAAAAATGCTGTTGAATTCAACCGCGAAAACGTCGAAACCTTGCTCGAAAGCACCAAGATCGCTGCGAAGGGCGCTCAGGAAATCGGCAAGACCAACGTCAAATATACCCGCGAGAATTTTGTTGAAGCCAGCCGCGCTCTGCAAGGCCTGTTCAGCGTAGCGACGCCTAAAGACATGTTTGCAAAGCAAGCCGACTATGTGCGCAGCGGCCTGGACCGGGTAATGGACCAGACTTCGAACAATGCCGATGCAGTCGTAAAGCTCGCTGGCAAAGCCTATCAGCCGATTGCTGATCGCGTCAGCGAAATCCGCAAGGAAATGAAAAAAGCCGCTTAAGCCGCTTTTTTCGAGAGATTAAAAAAGGACCGTTCCGTTGGAGCGGTCCTTTTTCTTTGCGCTTTATTAACACCGGCAAACGCAAAAGCTTTCGAAACTATCAATCCCCCACTTGCCCTCGAGCCTAAAAATACCATATCCTGAGACTAATGATGAACCACCAGATTCTTTTCGAGATACAGAAGCCTTACCGGTACAGTCGCGCCAGCGACCGGCCGATCATGGGCGATGATGATGATGACAAGGGATCCGGTGATGATGACGACACCAACCTCGGCATCGCAACCAAGACCCGGGCGAAGACCAAGAAACCCAGCCCGTACAAAGTTCTGATCCTCAACGACGATTATACGCCAATGGAATTTGTGGTTCTGGTGTTGAAGCGCTTTTTCAATATGGATATTGATGAAGCAACGCGCGTCATGCTTCACGTGCACCAGAAAGGCGTCGGGGTTTGCGGCACCTTCAGTTACGAAGTTGCAGAAACCAAAGTTACGCAGGTGATGGATTTTGCCCGCAAGAACGAGCATCCATTGCAATGTACGCTTGAGAAAGCCTGATCTAATCAAGGAAATTTCCATGTCCGATATACCTGTGATCACCGTCGATATCGTATCCGATGTCGTCTGCCCCTGGTGTATCATCGGATATAAGAAGCTTGAAAAAGCAATGCTGCAGTTCGAAGGCAAAGCCGCTTTTGAACTGACCTGGCACGCCTTTGAGCTAAACCCTTCGATGCCGCCGGAAGGCCAGGACATCACCGAGCATATGGCACAGAAATATGGTGCCACTGCCGAACAAAGCAAAGCCAATCGCGAACGCATGCGTCAGGCAGGCCAGGATCTGGATTTTGAATTCAACTCTCATGACAACATGCGGATGGTGAACACATTTGACGCCCACCGCCTGCTGCACTGGGCCGGAGAGACGGGCAAGCAAACCGCTCTAAAACTGGCATTGTTCAAAGCGCATTTCACCGATGGCAAGAATGTCAGCGATCATGAAACGCTGGTCGCAGTTGCGTCCTCTGTCGGCCTGGATGAAAAGCGTGCCCGCGATCTGCTCGGCACCGATCTATATGCTGCCGAGGTCCGGGCTACGGAAGCCGAATGGCAGGAACGATTCATCACCGGTGTGCCCGCTTTCATCTTTAACAAGAAGTTCATGGTGCCTGGCGCTCAGGAAGCAGATGTTTTCGCCAATATTATCGAGAACAAGCTGCTCAAGAAAGCGGCCTGAGCCTCACTTTTTCCTGGGTGGCATCGGGAAGAAACCGGAAGTTCGTTCGATATAGTCCACATAGTCCGGACGGTTCTGCTTCAGGCTTTTCTCAAGCAACGGCGCGCCGCTCCACTTCATCAAGGTAAAGCTGAGGAACAGCGGACCTACGATGGCGATCCAGACCGGCCATCCGGTTTGCGAAGCCACCAGCCAAATGCCCCACCATGCACAAAAGTCGCCGAAATAATTGGGATGCCGCGTATATTTCCACAAGCCGCTGTCCAGCACTTTGCCCTTGCTGGCCGGGTTTGATCGAAATGCTTTCAATTGCATATCGCCGACCGTTTCAAAGGCAATGCCAACAACCGCAATCACAATCCCGATAATGGCAACCGGCCCAGCGCTATCAGCACCGGCTAGCAGTATACCAAGCTGTGCTGGCAGGCAGACAATGAAAAGCAGCGGGATTTGGGTCGCCCACGCTTTTAACAGCGCTGCTTTGGCGAAACTCATCCCCTGTTTTTCCATCGCCCGGCCCATTATCTTTTTGTAACGAGGGTCGACCCCTTCCTTGCGCCAGCGCAGGAACAGGTGGGTTCCCAGCCTGATCCCCCACAATGCCGTCAGCGCCCAGATTATATAGGCTAGCGATCCCGGATTGTCGGACTGCATGAAGGAAGCGCTCGCCATGATCGCCATGCCGTAGGCCCAAAAGGCATCAATGAATGACACGTCGCGGATACGGACGGAGATCAGCCACAAGCAGAGCATGATGGCGACCAGCAGAATGAAGTTGAGGCCCAAGGCTGTCAGAATAGTCACTTTGGCTCTCCTGCCTTTGGCTTGCCGCTCGCGCTTCCGGGATCTGTCGAGACAATATCCCGCATCGCTTTTTCCGGATATTTAGGGGTCACGCTATGATAAAAATCGCTGAGTATCTTCATGTCGGCCCGATAATCTCCCGAGGGCATGAACGATGGTCCCAAACCACCTGTCTTTTTCTGATAGTCCATCAGACCGATGATCAAAGGGACTTTCGCCTGCAGCGCAATATAATAGAAACCGGTCCGCCATTGCTTACCGGCACCGCGCGTACCTTCTGGCGGAATCGTCAGCAGGAAATCATCCCGCCGCTCGAATTCCCGAACCATCGCATCAACCATGTTATGGGATTTGAACCGGTCCACCGGAACGCCGCCCAGGCGCCGCATCATATCTCCCCAAGGCCATTTGAACAAAGTGTCTTTGCCAATCCAATAAGACGAGATCTTGAGCTTGTTGAGCAGCCCGAAATAGTAGAGAAAATCCCAGTTACTGGTGTGAGGGGCCGCGATAATAACCGCTTTTCTGGGGGGCGGGTTTTCCTGAACCGCAGTCCAGCCGTTAATCGTAAACATGAATACGGAAAACCTGCGGACAATTTCCGACAGCCAGCTCGGTTCAATCTCGTCGTGCACGCATCCTCCATCTCGCGGGATCGGATGCCGCGATTATCAAAAGACCATAAGTCTATTTTCCCACTGCGCAACGAAAGATATTCATTGGTGCAGTCTTCAAAAATGAGTTGCGTGGATTTTCTGCTTAGTGAATTCCGAAGACTGCCGGAAAAGCGCTAAGCCTTTTACTGACCCGCCATCTGCAAAGACGGGTATTTGGCGATGATATGGTTATAGACGGCCGGATGGAGCGATTGCAGAAATTCGCAACCAAAATAGTCGCCTGTTTTCCAACAGATATTGCTCTCCAGCGCGGCGAATGACGGCAGCTTCAGAAAAACCGGCTTTTCTCCTGTCAACCGCGTCAAGCAATGCATCCGGAAGCCAGTAATCGACAGGTCCAAAATCGTTATATCAACACTGCCAAGCCCCGGCTCACGGATGTTCGCGCCTATTTCGACTTCAGTTCGTAACGACAAGCGGGGATCGTCTCGGTTGAACCTTTTGTCCATTTCACGAGGTTCCATTCTGCTTTTCATACTGTTTGAAGCCCCCTTCGCTAACCGATCAAACGCCCTTTATATTTGCTCTAATTTGCAAGTAATCGGACGGCCGTAATCGATTACTACCAAGCGATGCTTATGTAATCATTAACGAATAGTGCTTTTTTGAAAACCGGTGCGCGATTATACCGATGGCCAAAGGCTCTCTCAGCCCTGCCCACCGCAATCAACTTGGCACAATTCCGCCTCTTCATCCTCCAACTCGATCTGAATCGTAATGTGATGGATAGAGAATTGAACCTTCAGTCGCTTTTGCGTTTCAACGAGAAAATCTTTGCCGGGGTGACCATGCGGAATGACCAAATGAGCGGTCATTGCGGTCTCGCTTGTGCTCATTGGCCAGATATGGAGATCGTGAACTGCCTCTACTCCAGGCAATGAGGCAAGATATTCAAGCACGTCTTCGACATCAATATCACGCGGCACACCCGCCAACGACATCCGCACTGCTTCGGACAACAATCCCCAGGTGCTCCAGAATATCAGGGCAACGATGAGCAAGCTGAGCAACGGATCAATCCAGTTTAGTCCAGTGAAATAGATTACTATTCCGCCGACCACGACGCCGGCCGAAACGCCCGCATCGGCCATCATGTGCAGAAAGGCTCCGCGGATGTTGATGTCATCCTTCTGTCCCCGGATGAAAAGCATGGCGGTGCCGAAATTGATGATGATCCCGATTGATGCAACAATGATGACCGTGGTCGACGCAACTGCACTAGGAGCGCTGAAACGCCCGATCGCCTCCCAGGCGATCGCACCACAGGCTACGAGCAGAAACAGACCATTCAGCAGGGCGGCAAGAATTGATGATCCACCCAATCCATATGTAAATTGTCTGCTTGGCGGCCGTTTGGAGAGCTCCGCCCCAGCCCATGCAACGGCAAGCCCCAGCACATCCGATAGATTATGGCCAGCATCTGCCAACAGCGCCATCGACCCCGAGAGCCAGCCAAATACCACTTCAACAATGATATAAATTGTATTGAGTGCAATCCCCAGAGCAAAGGCACGACTGAAATTCGCGGGCATATGGCCGTGTGGGCCATGGCGATCGTGATGACTGTGGGGGGAATGCCCGTGGCTATGATTATGACCTGCGGACATCTACGCTCCGACAATTGCAATTCGATCTTTCAATCTTCAATTACACGGATTTGTCAGAGCGGTCTACATTATTTATTCAATATTTTCCGTATGTTATATCATTCTACGGCGAGTTAACATGTTGTTCAATCGACAATCAACCCGATCGCGAGGTAAATGATGATTGCGGATCCAAAGCCAAAGATTGTGGCTAGAACGAATATCACTCGCAACAGGTTTACATCCATGCCGCTCCAGTTAGCGAGGCCTGAACAGACACCCATGAGCTTGCCATTGGCTTTGTCGAGTTTGAGTTTGCTTTTCATCGGACGGTTGCTTTCTCTGTTTGAAGAAATTGGCTCGGGCCAGCTTTTCGTTCGTGATTCTGTGCTTTTCTTGCCGGACATCAGATCACCATTGTCGATGAGAGATTGAAGGCGGGCATGATGCTGGCACCTATGAACAGGGCGGCGGACGTGACCGCAGCGAAAGTGGCTAGAAATGAATTTTGAAGACTATGTGACATGATCGGTCCTTTGGTTAAATGGTTTGGAGTTACACAATGATCGAGGCGGCATGGCCGACGGCCGGGCCAACACTTGCGGCGATCAGAAGAGTGGCGGAGAACACAGCGGCTACGGCGGCTGTCAGGCTGTGGGGAACGTTCGAGATCATTTTTGTTTCCTTTCGATTAAAACCATGTTTCGCTGCATTGCGAAGTTGTTTTATACTTTGCACAGCTCATGCCAATTTTGATAAATTGATTACAATCAGATAGTTAAGCCAATTTTGCATCAAGCCTAAATCATCGATAAACCCAATATTGGTGCATATTCCCAAACTTTAGGAAATGATGAACGCCAAATGAACCGCCCGCAGGCCCGATCCGAATTCGCTTCTCTTTGCCGTCGGTGAAAGCTAGTGCAAAGCCCTGCCATGACCCTATCCCAGCTTACTCTGCACAACTTTCGCAACTATCCGGAGCTGCGTCTCGAAGCGGCGCCTGGATTCATGGTTTTCAGCGGAGAAAATGGCGCCGGTAAAACCAATATTCTGGAAGCCGTTTCGCTGCTCGCACCGGGACGCGGACTGCGGCGGGCAGCTTTACGCGACATGGCCTATCAGAATGGCCCGGGCGATTTCGCCGTTGCCGCGCAGCTGGGTGACGTACAAATCGGTACCGGTACCGAAACTAACGCCCCGGAACGACGCAAAACCCGGATTAACGAAGCAACCTCCCCGACCAATGACCTCGCCGAGTGGCTTTCCATATTATGGCTAACCCCGGCGATGGACCGGCTGTTCATGGAAGGTGCAGCGGGGAGACGGAATTTCCTCGATCGGCTGGTGATGGCCCTGGAGCCTGCCCATGCGCGAAACTGCGCGCGCTACGAAGCAGCGCGGCGGGAACGCAATCGACTTCTTGCCGACGGCCATCTGACCGACATGAATTGGCTGGAAGGACTGGACGGGCAATTGGCGCAATATGGTTCATTGGTCGCCGAAGCGCGGCATCGGATGGTATTGGCATTGGACCTGCTGCTGGGGCGAACAGACGGCGATATTTTTGCAATTCCGGCCTTGGGCCTGGCCGACGACAAATTACGAAGCGAGCCCCAGCTCCATGAGATGCTTCAGAAGAATCGACCCGCAGACCGGGCAGCAGGCCGGACATTGCGGGGCCCGCATCGCGCTGATCTGAATGTGTTTCATTCCACCAAACAACAACCAGCCGAGAAGTGTTCAACTGGCGAACAGAAAGCGCTGCTGTTCTCAATCATCCTGGCCCATGCGGATTTGATCGCCGAGCAGCGGGAACATCGTCCCATATTGCTGCTTGATGAAGTCGCGGCCCATCTCGACCCACAGCGCCGAGCGGCGCTTTTCCACAAATTGGCGGAACGAGGCGGTCAGGTGTGGCTGACCGGCACTGAACCGGCATTGTTCAGCGACATTCCGGATAGCGCGCTGCATTTCGAAGTGTCGGACGGAACCGTCAAACAGCGATAAAATGCCAGTCCGGCGCGATATGGTTTACAGTTGATTCATATTACTCCTTAGCGTTGATTTTGCGACTGACGCTTAAGCCTCACTTGGATGAACGCAACGGCTCTCAAAAACTCGGCTACTTTGCTTCGGAATGCAATCATTCCGATCCTGTTGGTGATGCAGGCTGTGATGATGCCAACCCAAGCCAGGGCCAATGACTATCTGCAATGCGTCCCGTTCGCCCGAGAGTTGAGCGGCATCCAGATTTATGGAGACGCGCATAGCTGGTGGGATCAGGCAGCTGGCAAATATCAACGTGGCGCAATGCCGGAGGAAGGTGCTGTCCTGTCCCTGCCCAGCCATGGGGCAATGCAACTGGGTCATGTCGCGGTTGTCCGCAAAATCATCGATGACCGCAATATATTGATCAGCCACGCCAATTGGTCACCGATCAACGGTAAGCGCGGTCAGATTGAACGCCGGGTCGCGGCCCAAGACGTGTCGGCAGGAAATGACTGGAGTCAGGTTCGCATCTGGTATGCCCCGATCGATAATCTCGGAACCACGGCATTTCCGGTCAACGGCTTCATCTATCCCGCGCGTCAGGCCAAGCAAAGCGGTCGGCAATGGGCATCGGCAAAAGCCGCGCGCCAAAGCCGTATGCCAAATCGCTCGCTTTTCGATCGCAAACTCAAGGCCGATCTGGAGCAATCTGCGGAACAAGAACGCCCGGAAAATGCCGAGCCACGCGATCTGATCGGGGATTTGCTGGACAGAGTGGGTAGTTGAGGCCAGATTGGGGCGTGAAGCTTCAATCTGGAACCTCTCCCATGAACCAACCGCCGACCTGCCTTGTAATCCTCGCCGGCGGGCAATCACAACGGATGGGTACAGACAAGGCTGTCATCAAGGTGGGCGGCCGCCGGCTGGTTGATATTTTGATCGACAGATTTACGAGTAAAGCTGAACATCTGTTTCTATCGGCTTCGCAAGATTACGATACCGGCCTTCACATGATCAGCGATGACCCCGCCTTCCCGGGTGGACCGGTCGGCGGTATTTTCTCGGTGGCTGCGGCGCTGCAGACGGCCCGGCCGGCAATCTCCGGCTTTGTCACGGTTCCGGTCGATGCGCCCTATGCACCGGCCAACCTTATCGAGCGCCTCACCGCGAGCGGCTCCTGCGCAGTGGCAAAGGATCAACAGCGCATCCATCCGACTTTTGCTTATTGGAGATGTGATGTCGTCGACAGTATTCGCGCTAGCCATCACCGACGCGATAAATCCCCATCCCTGCAATGGCTGGCGGAGGAATCGGGTGCGATTGCAGTGACTTGGTCCGACGAAAATCTGTTTACGAACATCAACCGGCCGCAAGATCTGATCGATGCGGAACATGGCAAAACGGCCGGCGCTTGATCAAGCACCGGCCGTTTTTGTCTCGACAATCACGACCTATTCATCGCGATCGATTGAATTCAGCGATTAATCCAGACGACGGATTTCCATCTTGGTCAGGCTGGTCATCAGTTTGCCGTCGTCGTTCGAAAGGGTCGAAGCAGCGATCACGCGCACTTTACCTTTATAGATGACCAACAGATCGCCGTTTTCGGTTACCCGGTTCACTTTCCCAACGCTGGCGCCGCTCGCATCGTAGAGACGGTCGTTGCGCTCTGCATCGGCAGCGAATGCCGATGGAGCGGTGAGGGTCAATGCGGTGGCCGCAAGGATCAAGGAGGATAGTCTACGCATGATTTTACTCCATTAGGTTTTGAACTGAACGTAGGGCTACACTCGGCTCTCAATAAGTTGCAATATGAAATGTTGCACTTGCGAGTTGCATTTTTGCAATTGACCGAGAATCACGTGATTGCGGCGAACGCTGAACATGGGTTGCCCGGATCACCCAAATTGTGCCATCCTGTAGAAAATCCACTCTTGATATGAGGCCTTTATGATCCGCTATTCCCTGATTTTCGCCCTTGCGGCGCTTCCCGCCTCGGTTCAGGCCCAGCAGACTGATGTCATGTCCGAGATATCTGCCCTGATTGACGCGCGCTCAGGAGAGTCGGCCAAAACCGCCCGCAAACTCTGGGAATGGGCGGAAGTCGGCTATCAGGAGGAAAAATCCAGTGGTCTTCTACAGCAATCTCTGCAAGCCAACGGCTTCAAGATCACCTCCGGAGTGGCCGGCATCCCGACCGCCTTTACCGCCGAATTTGGCAGCGGCGGCCCGATAATTGCCATTCTCGCAGAATATGACGCATTGCCCGGCATCAATCAGGATGCCGTCGCCACCCGCACCCCGATTGATGGCAAAGGCGCCGCCCATGCCTGCGGCCATAATCTATTTGGTGCGGGATCGATCGAAGCCGCGATCGCGGTGAGCAAGTGGCTGAAACAAACCGGCACTCCGGGTCGCGTCCGGCTCTATGGCACGCCAGCCGAAGAAGGCGGAAGCGGCAAGGTCTATATGGTCCGCGCCGGATTGTTCGACGATGTCGATATCGCGCTGCACTGGCATGCCGACGATGAAAACTCGGCAGCCGCCCGCACTACGCTAGCCAATCGCTCGGCCAAATTCCGTTTCCGCGGTGTCTCCGCCCATGCCGCTGGCGCACCCGAAAAAGCGCGCTCGGCTCTCGACGGGGTCGAAGGCTTCAACATGATGGTGAACATGATGCGCGAACATATACCGCAGCAATCGCGGATCCATTATGTCATCACGGAAGGTGGCACCGCTCCCAATGTCGTGCCCGATTTTGCCGAAGTCTTCTATTATGTACGTCACCCCGATCCGGCCGAGGTCGATGCGATTTGGACCCGACTGGAAGACGCGGCGCGCGGCGCCGCTATGGGCACCGGCACCAGTGTCGACTGGGAAGTGATCCACGGCAACAACCCGCTACTGGTCAACGAGGCACTGGCGAAAATGATGGACGCAAAACTGCGGCAAATCGGCGGCGTAACTTATACCCCGGAAGAGCAGGAATTTGCAGAGGGCATATATGCCAGCTTCGACAAGCCGGGTCTGCCACTTGGCAGTCAGCAGGAGATTCAGCCTTATGATGTGACGCTCGGCTATGGCTCGACCGATGTTGGCGATGTTTCCTTCGCCACCCCAACCGTCGGCCTGCGCACCGCCACATGGGTACCAGGCACCTCGGCCCACAGCTGGCAAAGCTCTGCGGCAAGCGGCATGTCGATCGGTTTCAAGGGCACGCAGGTAGCGGCCAAGACGCTCGCACTTGCAGCGATCGAGCTTTACACCAACCCCGAATTGCGCGCCGAGGCCAAGGCCGAGTTCGATCGGGCGCGCGGCCCGGATTACAAATATAAATCCTTACTCGGTGACCGCGATCCGCCGCTCGATTACCGGAAATAAACGAGACGCCGGAATCGCCGGCATGACGAAAACTTAAAGGTCTTGGGATCGGGTTCCATCCGTCGTGACAGCCCGACCGATGCTCTGCAAGTAAACATTCGTCGGACTCCCACGAAGCCGCAATTTGTCGCCAAACAAAAAAGGCGGTCCGGAACACCGGACCGCTCTTTCTTATTAGCTGTAAAAAGCCGGCTTAGCTAAACGCTGGCTCCAATGGACTCTGGCTTTCCATTTGGCGGTCCATCTTTCTACGGGCCTTGCCTACCGACGCCTTCATCTCGGTCAGCTTTCTATCGAGCAAGCGTGCGCGCTTCAGGCGTTTTTGCCGAGTCAGGAAGGGATTTTGCGAGGTCGGGATGGAGCTGACATTGGTCATAAAATATCCTTCCGGCCGGGACAGGTCTGCTTCACCCAGATAGGGCCTAGGTGCGGCCGCGACACGATGATCGCCAATTGTCGCGCCATGTTCGACCTTGCAATGAGGTTCATCTAGTTCCGGCAAGTTGGCAACAAAATCGGCGAAAGCAACCTTGGTGCTGACCTTGCTCTCGATCGGCTGTGCCTGGGTCTTATCGGAGTCCACCGTTGAGTGGACATCTGCTGCGACCAGATCGCGACGCAATTCAGGCATGATCGCCTCGTTCATCGAAGCAGGAACGAAATCTCTGCCATGGATCCGGGCATCTGCTTGGCCTTTGCTATTCCGACGGCGGCCGACTGCAAAAGCACCGGCCCCACCAACGCCCAGCAACGCTGCCAGTGCGGCGAGCAGACCCCAGTCGGTATCGCTACCAACCGCAGCTTCGGTTGCTGCCGCAGTTTCGGGAGCCGCAGTGGGGACACTGGGGATAGCCGCTACCGGTCCGATCGCGTTAGTCGCGGGATCTGCTGAACTGCCGGTCACAGGATAAGCCATTGGTTCCCGGGAAATGGCTGCGCGTTCGGTCCGACTGGTCGCGGCATTATTTGAAGAGCCACTAGCCGTGCTGACTGGCGCCTTCATTGACTGGTTGGCGGACGCTGTTGCTGCCTTTGCTGCCGCAGCCTTGCGAGCCTGCTGCTCGCTCTCGATCTGCGCAAGCGCTTCGGGTGCGACCGTCTGAGCATCGAAGCCACCCTTGCGGGCCAGATCATTGGCCCGATTCGTGGTGGCGGGCGGAGTTGCATCCGTTTTCGCCACAGCAGGGCTGCTTTCCGGAGGCGATGCTGTCGTCGGAGTTGATGCCGGTGCAGGCTGTGGGGAGAGGATAGTTGGTGCGGGCGCGGCAACCGGCGCGGTCGTCGGCGGCGCCGTCACGTCCTGAGCATAGGCAGGTACGGCAGCCATGCCGACCGAAATCGCCAACATGCTTATCATGGAAACGCGGCCAGCGGTTTTACCCGGAAAGCCGCTACCGATGGGTGCATTGATGCTATTGGTCATCTCATTTCTCCTAATGTGTCGAGCAATAAACGAATGCACGCGCCATTAAGGTCCGCAGTCAGAGGTAGCATGAGTGGAAAAAGTAGACGAACGGAGTTTCTGAACGCTCTATTCACATAGCATTCAGCGAATTTACACGCTCGTTAAACCAGAGTTCAGAAAATTAGAGTCGTTTTAGTAGAATGAATAGGTAGTTATACTGTCTCCAGCACAATCGAGGCGCGGGCGCGATAATTGACGAACCCGCGCTATATTCACTCCCACCAATAAGGCGCGCGTTTTTGTGAACCAGTCTCAACTTCATTCATCGTCAGCGGATCGTACATACGTCCGTTGAGCATCACCCGGTTGATCTTGTCGCTGTTGCGGATATCAACCGTCGGATCGGCATTGAGCACCAGCAGATCGGCGAGCTTACCGGCCTCCAGCGAGCCGATATCGGCGTCCATCCCGAGAGATTTAGCGGATTCTATGGTTCCGGCGGCGAGAGCCTCGACCGGATTCATCCCGCCACGGACAAATGACCAAAGCTCCCAATGACTGCCGATGCCAGCTTGCTGGCCATGCGCACCAATCGAGACTTTCACGCCTGCGTCCGCCAGTTTCTTGGCTTCTCGGGCATTTTCATCATCGACAAAATTGCTCTCGGGCGCAGTGGTGCGCCGGACAGTATCTGCTGCCAATATCGCCGGTGGCGTGTGGACAAGCAGCGGATTTTCCCAGACGTTGGTCGCTTGGCGCCAATAAGGATCGCCGGCGAGCCCGCCATAGCTGACCACCAGTGTCGGGGTGTAATTGGTCTGCGATTGCGAGAACATTTGCACGACATCATTATAGAAAATATCAAGCGGGATATTATGCTCCAGCGTCGAATTTCCGTCGGCTACCAGCGCCATGTCCATCCCGAACAGCGAACCGCCTTCAGCAACCACCAGCATGTTTTCCTGACGCGCTGCCTCAACCACCTGCTGCCGTTGTTCGCGGCGGGGCTGGTTATAGTTTTTGACGCTGCTTCCACCCTGCGCCTTGAGCCTGCGAACATGGGCCAGCGCATCGTCGAGATTGTTGATCTCGGCATAGACCGATGCGGCTTTCGCGCCGTAGACGATCTCGCCGGTCGAGAATATCCGGGGACCGAGGATCATCCCCGCGCGCTGCATTTCGCTGGCGACGAATATTTCGCTGGCACGGCTCGAAGGATCGTGGATGGTGGTCGTACCGAGCGCGAGATTTTGCACCAGGGACCAGTTTTGCTGCGGCACGATTTCGTCACTGCCTTGGGGGCCATGAGCATGGGCATCAATCAGGCCGGGAATGATGGTCTTGCCGGTAACATCGACCAGCAAGGCGCCGGCGGGGATGCGAACCTCTGCGCGCGATCCGACAGCGACAATCCGGTTACCGCGAATGACAATCACGCCATCGTCGATAATAGCACCATCGCTTTCAACCATCGTCACCAGTCGGGCGCCGGTCAGGGCAACGGTCTGCGATGGCTTCTCTGCCGTAATTTGCCGTTCGAGCGACACGCCGCTGGTCTGAGGTTGATATTTGGGTGCATCCTTCGATGCTGGCGCATTGACGAACAGCCGGTCGGTTGCTTCGGAATAGACGGTGGAACCCATACTCCAGTGAAGCTGCTGACCGCCATTGGACCAATGGATATAATCAGCCCCGCTGGCACTGACTCTTGTCACCGGCAGTGACTTGCTGGTTGGGCTGACGTCTACCGCCTGGGTGCCGGGCATCAGCGGCATGACATAGGCTTCATAGCTTTGGCGGAAGGCGACATTCTGTCCGTCGGGCGATATGATATAATCGTTGGTCATCTCGCCGGACGCATGGGTGCGTTTCGCCTCACCGTTGAGGTCGGTGCTGATCAGGACACGCTTGTCCTCTTCGCTATCGACCATGAACAGGCGGTCGCTGGTCGCACCAAATTGCGGGCTGGCAGCGCCTTTCGATACCCGCACGGGTGCGCCGCCTTCGGAAGCGACCCGATAGACACCATCATCGACTGACCATTCGGGCGAGGTCAGATAACCGCCGCCCTTCATTTCAAACGCGATGGTTTTTCCATCAGGAGAATATTGCGGCCGGGCATAATGGCCGGGACGATTGGTGACTGTCCGCGGGGAACCGCCACCGGCTGCGACCGTCTTGATCTGGCCCAGCTTGGCGTCGGTCCAGCCAACGAATACGATCGAACGACCGTCACGCGACCATGACGGGAACAGCTCGAGTTCCGCACCGGCATTGGTCAGTCGTTTGGCGGAACCGCCAGCCATCGGTTTGACATAGAGCTTGCCGAGGCTTTCAAATACAACCTGCCGGCCATCGGGCGAGACCGCAGCGAAACGGGGCATTTTGGCTGTAAAGCTGTCAGGCGCGACCGGGATTTTGGGATGCGGCGCATTGGCGACGCCGCGGGTGTCGTTGACCTTGAACGGGATGATTGACGAAGCACCGCCGTCTGCTGCAATCCGGCGGATTTTCCCGCCGGCCCAGAACACGACTTCCTTGCTGTCGGGAGTCCAGTCCATGTTCGGATATACGCCGGTCACCGCCCAGGTTTCCTGCACGTCCTGATCGAGTTCGTCATAGACTTTGCGTTCGATCCCGGATTCCAGATCCTTCACATATAATTTGGACTTCGTCATCTCCCGGCGGACGAAGGCAATTTTCTTGCCGTCCGGTGACGGGTTAGGCCGGACCGATCCACCGAGGCCGGAAACCGCAGTGGTTATTTCACCGGTCTGAAGGTCATATTTTTCGATATTGAACAGGTCGCTGTTGCTGTCCTGAGCATAGATAAACGTCCCGCCCGGTGTAATATTCTTGGTATAATAGACCGATTTGCCATCCGGTGCATAAATCGGTTCACCCAGTTCTTTCTGGTGTGTGTCGCTCGGCTTCTTGACCAGCTGCACCCCGCCGCCGCCCGAGACATGATAGATCCATATCTCGCCGGTGCCGAGCGAGCGCGAAGTGGTGAAATGTTTTTTCGCAACGATATAGCGGCCATCGGGACTCCAGCTTGGCTGGTTTAGCAGACGGAATTCTTCCTTGGTGACTTGGCGCTTATCGCTGCCGTCGCGGTTCATGATCCAGATATTGTCGCCGCCGCCACGATCGGAAGTGAAGGCTATGCGTTTACCATCGGGAGAAAAGCGGGGTTGCACTTCCCAGGCGAGACCTTCCGCAACCCGGACCGGTTTGCCGCCAGCAATAGGCATTGTATAAATATCGCCGAGCAGCGCAAAAGCTATGCTCTGGCCATCGGGGCTGACATCGACGTCGATCCAGCTGCCTTCGTCCACATTGATCACGGCCTGCCTGATCACTGCACCCTTGGGTGCGTTGACGTCCCATTTTTCCTTGGCGGGATCTTCGGCGCTGTCTTGCGCATAAGCCGAGCCAGAAAAAAGCAACGCCGCGATAACCGAAACCAGACTATACTTCATAATATTCCCCGAACCCCAAAATCACTAATATCAATTCTCTATTCCAGTTCTCGGCGGGAAGAAACAACGAACCGCATATCGCGCTCAAGCTTTGCAACCAAAATGCCGGTGATAGCATTCGACAACCTCTGCCAATGTCGACAACGCCAATGTTGCCGGGTCGCGGGTCGATGCTATCAATCCGATCGGAGCAGACATCCGTTCTTGCTGGTCTTCCGAAACACCGATTTCCGCGAGATATTTCTGACGGATGGCGTGGGTTTTGAGGCTGCCCATAGCGCCGACGTAGAATGCAGGAGAGGACAAGGCCTGCTTCATCAAGCGCGCTTCCCAATCATGATCGTGAAAATAGAATATACAAGCGGTCCATCGATCAGGATCGAGCAATGCATTTGTTTCTGGTGTTTTCAGCAGATTGGTAGAGCTGGCCAGAAGCTGGACCTGATCGATCACTACGGGATCCGGTGACAACACGTCGCAATCAATCCCATAGCTGGCGGACAATTTCGTTAGGCTTTCGACCGTCGGCCCGTGCCCCATGATGATGATCTTGGCCGCCGGAATATGATGGACCAGATACTGCGAGGCTTCCCGCTCTACCGACACCCTGTTCGATGTCTGAGCTTCGCAGCGGATAGCTGCACTATTGCTATCAAGCACGATCGTCAGCGGCTGACGCTCGTTGATCCGGTCTAAAATATCGGAGACAATCGCCCCGTCACCTATCGGCGTAAACAGCAAATCGATGCTGCCGCCGCATGGCAATCGTATATCGAGATAGGGGGAACCAGCACCAAACCTGACCTCGCGCGGCTTCCTGGTTTTGGCAACATCAAGAGCCTCCGCAACCACCGCGACTTCCACGCAACCACCGGAGAATGAGCCGGAGAAAGATCCATCTTCGGCAACCGCCATATGCGTGCCCGGGTTCCGCGTCGACGCGCCGGACACAGCGACCAACGTCACCAGAACTGTCTTCTGTCCCGCGTCTGCTTTTGACTTGAGAAAACTGAAGATCGGCGAAATATTGTTCAAGCCTGTTTGTCCCGGTAAGAATAACCTGAACATCCATGCCGTAAACCGGCTGGTGGAGCAATCGCCTTTAACGGAAGCCGGTCGCACCAGCTATCCCCGGCTGGAGAGAGGCTGGCGGGGCCAGTGACTAACCAAGAAAGCTTTTCACGATGCCAGTCCGAGACGTCTTTCCCGATGCGGAAGGACTCTCTCCTCAGCAATCGCTCATGCATCCCGGGTAAAAACTCTATTCTCCCCAAAAAATTTGGTTACATTTTATCAAAATATACTAAATCGACCGGATCGTAGCTTGCAGACCACAATCTGCCGAGCGACCGAGCCCCCGTTTGAATATATAGCGAAAGCCGACCATGCCCACTCAAAGCGAGATTAGAAATTTCCGGTTGGATGAATATAGAGACCGGCGGTTAAGCGATTCAGGGCTTCAGGAACGGGGTGGCTTGCAGCTGAGCGGCGACGCTTTCCACGCCCTGGCTGATACGATGCCCCAGATGGTCTGGTCGACTCTGCCGGACGGTGACCATGACTATTACAATGCGCGCTGGTATGAATTTACCGGAGCGCCCGCCGGATCGACCGACGGCGAGGGCTGGGCTGAAATGTTCCACCCCGACGACCAGGCGGAAGCCTGGCGGCGGTGGAAGCAGAGCCTGCTGACCGGCGAGCCATATCAGGTCGAATATCGGCTGCGTCATCGCTCGGGTCAATATCGCTGGGTGCTCGGACGCGCATTGCCGATTATCGGTCCGGACCAGAAGATACAGCGCTGGATCGGCACGTGCACCGATATCGAGGACGCGAAGCAGATTGCCAGCCGCAACGAGATACTCAGCCAGGAGCTGAGCCATCGGATCAAGAATATTTTCGCAATAATCTCTGGTCTGATCAGCATGACCCTGCGCGGAGACGAGAAATTGGGCGAGCTGGCGGACACGTTGAAGGGGCGGATTGCCGCGCTCGGGCGCGCCCACGAATATGTGCGCCCCCATAATGACAAGGCCCAGACCGATAACGAGGCCGTCACTATCCGCCATCTCCTGTCAGAGATATTCGCCTCCTACCCGGCCTTCACCGAACAGAGGCTATCGATTTCGGGAAGCGATATCGCGGTCAGCGATCGCGCAGCGACACCAGTCGCGCTGGTTTTCCATGAACTGGCAACAAACTCGATGAAATATGGCGCGCTTGCCGCTGATAAAGGGCGCGTCGATATCGTGATATCGCAAGAGGCTGGCATGTTGCGGTTCAAATGGACCGAGAGCGGAGGAGCAGCCATTAATACCCCGCCCTCTCATTCGGGATTCGGGTCAAAACTGGTCGACATGTCGGTTACCCAGCAACTCGGCGGATCGATCGAGAGACTATGGCTGACGACCGGATTACAGATAGTGATGGAAGTGCAGACTTCTCGTCTGGCTAGCTGACGGACCTTTCGAACAGCTTCATCCTCCGGGGTGGCTCGACATCATCCTTGTTGTTTGCCACCTTTACCAGATAATCCAATATGCCTTTCAAAACTTCGATCTCAATGGGTTTGGTTATTGCGCCAAGCGTACCCTTGACTCCGGCTCCCAATTGCTTGGGATTGGCAGTAACGAAAACCACCTTGATATCATGTTCATTGGCCAGACGAGCCCCAATTGCCGGACCGGTCGGACCATCACTTAGATTGACGTCAACCAGAGCGATGTTAGGCTTTTTTGAAACCAGACCGATGGCAGACTCCGTATCATCGGCCACGCCGATACAATCATAGCCCAAATTACCGACGAGTTGCTCCATTTCCATGGCTATGAGAAACTCGTCTTCGACGATCATGATTTGAGGAGTCATTGGAATGTTCCGTTTTGAGTGCATCTGCAACCCCAACGCAACAACCCTGCGTCTGGTTCCGTTGAGCCGGCAACAAACCGATGCTTCAATGGAATTTCGACCACAAATCTTTGCCCCTTATGGGCACTTTAAGCAAAAAAAAAGGCCCCGCTATATTCAGCGGGGCGTTTTTGATTATTGGTTGCGGGAGTAGGATTTGAACCTA
>NZ_JBALUT010000040.1:0-23457 GCF_036963705.1 Parasphingorhabdus sp.
CCGTCCGGCAGGTAGCGACCGTGCCTGTGTCATCCATATTCTCGACCAGCGCATCCGCAATCCCAATCGTGATCAGCTGAGCTACACGCTTTCCAAACAGGCTTTGGCAGGATCGGTGCGTTCGCTGGCAGTTGCCTGCGCCGACAAGCTTCGCGTCAACGGAGTCGCTCCTGGACTGACTTTGACTGCGGGCGAATATGGCGATGATCAGCTCGCCAATATCACCGCAATGATGCCGCTGGACCGGCTCCCCAATACTCAAGATATTGCTGATGCCGTCCTCTATCTGGCGAAAGCCGAAGCCGTCACCGGGCAGACGATCTTTGTCGACGGCGGTGCCAATCTCAAGAGCTTTGACCGGGACTTCGTTCACCTCGGCAAGGACTGAGCTACCCGATACGCCCCAAAGGACAGGTTTGAACCGGTCCTGATATAGTCCATATCTTGCATATTCGAAGTTCGATCGTTCTCGCGGCCGGACCAGATGAATATTCAATTTTGAAAGGCTTATCATGCGTATTTCCCCCAAAATGTTACTGACCACCACCGCTGTTTTCGCTCTTGCGGCTTGCTCGACCGAAGCCCCGCAGGCTGCTGTTGATGAAGGCGCTGTAGAAGCAATGGCTGAAACAGAAACCGGCACAATCGTCGATGTTGCCGTTGGCAATGAAGATTTCTCGACACTCGTTGCAGCTGTCACTGCTGCCGATCTTGGAGCCACCCTGAGCGGCGAAGGACCATTTACTGTTTTCGCTCCGACCAACGATGCCTTTGCCAAGGTCGACCCCGACACGCTGGCGGCACTGCTGACACCTGAAAAGAAGGCCGATCTTACGGCGCTTCTGACCTATCATGTGGTCGCCGGCAAACTGACGGCTGCAGACGTCGTCAAGGCGATCACCGATGGCGGCGGCACAGCGACCCTGACCACCGTGCAGGGCGCGCCTTTGAAGGCCACTCTGGATGGTGAATCGGTCATTCTCGAAGATGCAGCTGGCGGCAAGTCCACCGTTATATTGACCGATGTCGATGCTTCCAACGGCGTGATCCATGCAATTGATACGGTAATCATGCCCGGATAAATTTCATCCCCCCGAACTAGGATGACAGGAAAAGGCTCCGCCCCACGGCGGGGCCTTTTTTTGTAACATTGCGGGTTTGCTTTCTCGCTCCGGGAAGAGTAATTTTACCGGAGAATTTCATCATTTGTAGTCCGCACGGTGCGGGAAGCACAATGATCTGAAGAAAGGAAATTCATGATTAACGCCCCCAAAATCATTATGGCATCACTTATTTTGGCAATGGTACCGGCTTGTTCGTCTGAACTGAGCAAAGAGGAACAGGAAATCCTCGACGCGCGCATTGCCGATGAGAAACAACCAACCAGCCTGACCGCCATTGTGCAGGATCAGCCCGAGCTGTCGACGGCCACCACAATGGTGGGGCTTTCCGGCATTGCCCATGAATATCAGAACGATGGCCCATTCACGGCATTCACTGCCAACAATGATGCATTCAACAAAATGGATGCAGACAGGCTCAAGGGATTGATGAATCCCGACAACAAGGCCGAACTCGTGAAAATTGCGAAATTTGGACTGGCCAATGGCAGCATGACTTCAGCGGACATCATCAAGGCAATCGCTGACGGTGGCGGCACTGCCGAGATCATGACATTGGAGGGCAGCGCGATCAAAGCCTCGATGGATGGTGACAAAATCATTCTTGAAGATGGCGCTGGCAACAAGGCCACCATTGTCAAAGGCGATATCCCTTCGAGCAACGGAACGCTTCATATCATCGACACGGTGTTGATGCCGGGTTAAGACTTGCTTCTGTCGAACGAACAAGAGGCCCCGCTGAAATGCGGGGCCTTTTTTGTTGGGTGCGACGTTGGCAATCGGTTTGCGTTGTCATAAACCAAGTCCGGTCAGTCCTAAGGGTGACCAACCGAGGGTCTGCCAAGCCAACGGAGCCTCAATAGCAAAGGCGTGGTTCGACAGGCTCGCTACTAGCGGGTAACAGGAGACGAAAGAAACTTCAGGAGTCCCAAATGCCGCAATATTGGTTGATGAAATCGGAGCCGGACGAATATGGCTGGGATGATCTGGTCGCCGAAGGTGAAGGCACCTGGGACGGCGTAAAAAACGCGCAGGCCTCGAACAATATGAAAGCGATGAAAAAGGGCGACCAGGTTTTTTTCTATCACTCTCGCCAGGGACTGGAAGTGGTCGGCATTATGGAAGTGTCGGAGGAGCATAGCCCGGATGTGACAACCGATCCGGAACGCTGGGTCGTGGTCAAGGTCAAGCCGGTGCGCAAATTGAACAAGCCGGTGTCGCTGAAAGCGATGAAGCAGAACCCGAAGCTCAAGAATCTGGCGATCATCCGCCAATTCAGACTATCTGTGGCACCTGTGACCAAGGGCGAATGGGATGCGATTCTGGCGATGGGTGAAGCCTAGCTTCTTCACCCGCTGTTGCGACGGGTGAACGGACCTAGCCCGCCAATATCGTTGCCGCCGTCTCTTCGATGGTTCCGGCGACCAGAAGCGGTGACCCTCCGACCATACCGACTTTGGTTTGACCGTCGGCATCGGTGCGCAGCCACGCGATATTCTCGACAACGACCATGTAATTGCCGCCGTGCGATTTCAGTAAAACGAATTTCATGTGGGTGTCTCCAGACCCCCTCGCTATGCGCCGCAAACCTCTTTTTTGCATTAATGCAGGCTACCTTATTTACGCATCCAGCAATCTAATTTCCTTATTGAACAAGGTGATAGCTTAGAGGATGGTTAACAAATCGTCACAACTGCCGTATATCATAGGGACCGCTTGAGCATTTCGCCGGGCGAGAGGAGACAAGGATCATGCTAGGCGCAATCAGAACGCTCATCGTCGACGATTCTTCAACATTGAGAGCAATGCTTGATGTAGTGATCAGCGACCAGAAGGATTTTCGTCCGCCCGAGCATGCTGCGGACGCGTCTCAGGCTATTGAAATTCTCGATGAGCGCCTGTTCGATCTGGTCTTGCTCGACATCAATATGCCCGGCATGGATGGGCTACAACTGCTTGATTATATTGTAGCGAATGAACTTGCGCGGGTAATGATCCTTTCCTCCTCCTCGGTGCGGGGATCCGATATCAGAACCGATGCTCTCAAACGAGGAGCCGTTGCCTGTTTCGACAAGGCCAATTGCATCAGGGAAGCCGACAGGCTTGCCGAGCTCATTCGCCAGATTGTGGCCCAGAACCATGAATCACCATTGTGGCTGGAAAGCATGGACCTGTTGGATGGTCTGGTCGCGGAAGAGGCTTAGTCGCTACCTTCGCGAGGCAGTCCGGTTTAGCTGAACACAATCCGGTAGAATCCGCTTTTCAATCGGCGAGAGTAAGCTGGCGATTCTAACGCTTGCGGAATCCACTCACTGTCGCTCCTGCCGCCGTCAAATATTCGACATCGGTTTTCAGGTGCAGCAATCGTAATCCATTCCGCTTCATCGCCTCTGCCAAAGCAGGCGCAAACCCGTTGGTGTTTTCCACGGTTGCGCTCCATCCACCATAAGCTTCGGCCAGTTTCGCGAAGTCGGGGTTCTTTAGGGATGTCGCCGATGGTCGCGCCGGATATTCGCGTTCCTGGTGCAGGCGGATGGTGCCGAAACTGCCATTGTCGATCACCAGCACCAGCAGGTTTGCGTCATATTGGATCGCGGTCGCCAGTTCCTGGCCGTTCATCATGAAATCGCCATCGCCTGCGACCACCACCGACACGCGGTCGGGGAAGCGAAGGGCTGCAGCGACCGACGCAGGCACACCGTAACCCATCGCGCCGGATGTTGGAGCGAGCTGGCTCGGATAGGCGCCATATTTCCAGTAGCGGTGCCACCAGCCGGAAAAATTACCAGCGCCATTGCAGATGATCGCATCGGTGGGAAGTTGCTCCTGCATCGTGGCAACGCATAAGCCTAGGTCGAGCTTGGCTGCGGTCGGTTGCGGGGTGGACCAAGCGAGATAGTCTGCGTGGGCGTCCTTGCCGGCATCGAAACTCAGCAGATCATCTTCCCACAGGGCGACCTGTTCGGCAAATTCGTCCATCTCCGCGCAGATCGGCAGGTCGGTGCGATAGACATGGTTGAGTTCGTCGGGATCGGGGTGAACGTGGACGAGAATCTGATCGGGGTGATCGGGCGTGATCAATGTATAGCCATCGGTGGTCGCCTCGCCGAGCCGAGCGCCAACCGCGAGCACGAGATCAGCGTCCTTGATCCGCTGGATCAGCTTGGGATTGGGGCCGTAGCCGAGATTGCCGGCATAGACCGGGCTCTCGTTGGGGAAATTATCCTGCCGCCGGAACGCAACCGCCACGGGAAGCCCGATGCGCTCGGCATATTGGGCGAAATAATGTTTGCTCTTGGCACTCCAGCCAGCGCCTCCGATGATCGCGATCGGATCGGTGGCATCGCGCAGCATGTCGGTGAGCGTGGTCATCGCGTCGGGGCAAAGTGGCTGGGCCGGGGCAATCACCTTGGGCCGGTCGAGCGCCTCGACCTCGTCGCGCAACATGTCCTCGGGCAGGGCAAGCACCACCGGTCCGGGGCGTCCTGAACTAGCCGTATCAAAGGCTCGCGCGATATATTCCGGAATCCGTGCCGCATTGTCGATCCGCGCGGCCCATTTGGCGAGCGGGGAAAACATCGCGGTGAAATCGACTTCCTGAAAGCCCTCGCGGTCGCGGTCATCGCGGGCAACATCGCCAATGAACAGGATCATCGGCGTCGAATCCTGCATCGCGGTGTGGACACCGATGCTGGCATTTGTCGCGCCGGGGCCGCGGGTGACAAAGGCAATACCGGGCGCGCCGGTCATCTTGCCATCGGCTTCGGCCATGAAGGCCGCGCTGCCATCCTGTCGGGTGGAGACGGTCTGGATCGAGCCGCAGTCGTGCAGTGCGTCGAGAACGGAGAGAAAGCTTTCGCCGGGAACGGTGAAGATCCGCTCGGTGCCCTGAATGACCAGTTGATCGACCAAAATCTGTGCGCCGGTGCGTTTCTTCATATTAATATTCCTTCAACCTCTCCGCGAAAGCGGAAATATCCCTCATTCTTCAAACACCATCGCATGGCTATCACGCGAAGCCGCGAAGACACGAAGAGTTTTCGTCTTGTCCCGACCTCTTTGCGCCTTCGCGGCTTCGCGTGACAAGATAGCAATACATGTTCCGCATGCGCGGAAGTGAATAGAGTATATTGTTCAAGCCTGATGGATCGCCTTGGTTACCATATAGGCTTTCAATCCGTCGGGTCCGTCTTCCGACCCGTGGCCGCTTTCCTTGACGCCGCCGAAAGGTGCGTCGCCGGGGCTGACGGTCAGATTATTGATCGCCACCATTCCTGCTTCGATCTTGTCGCCGACCATGTTGGCCGTGTGCAGACTATTGGTGAAGGCATAAGCGGCCAGACCGAGCGGCAGGCGGTTGGCCTGTTCGATGGCTTCGTCCAGCGTGTCAAAGGGACGCATCACCGCGACCGGGCCGAATGGCTCGTCGTTCATGATATTGGCGTCGAGCGGAACGTGCGACAATACGGTGGGATCAAAGAAAAAGCCGTCCTTGTCCTGCCGGTTGCCGCCGAGCATGACTTCTGCGCCCTTGCTCTTCGCATCGTTGATCATATCGCCGACCGAACTGGGTCGACGGGGATTGGCGAGCGGGCCCATTTCAATCCCGTCGGCAAAGCCGTCGCCGACCGCAACCTTGGCAGCGCGCTCGGTGAAACCTTTGACGAACCGGTCATAAATCCCGGACTGCACATAGAACCGGGTCGGGGACACACAGACCTGCCCGGCGTTGCGATATTTTTGCATCGCGGTCAGATCGAGCGCTTTTTCGATATCGCAGTCATCAAAGACCAGCACTGGCGCATGGCCACCCAGTTCCATAGTGGTGCGCTTCATACCCTCGGCAGCGAGTTTCATCAGATGCTTGCCGACCGGAACCGATCCGGTGAAGCTGATCTTGCGGATCACTGGTGAGGCAATCAGATGGCTTGAGACTTCTGCCGGATCGCCAAAGACGATCTGGACGACGCCGGAGGGTAGACCGGCATCGACGAGACAGCGGATCATCTCGATCGGGCTGGCCGGGGTTTCTTCCGCCGGCTTGAGAATGATCGAACAGCCGGCGGCAATGGCAGGGGCCAGCTTGCGTACCGGGGTGAAGATCGGGAAATTCCAGGGGCTGAACGCCGCGACCGGTCCGACCGGCTGATATTTGACGAAACTATTCTGACCAGCGGGGCGTACCAATACGCGACCGTAACAGCGCTTGGCTTCTTCGGCCATTATGTCGAAATGACTGGCCGAAGCTGTAACTTCGCCAATCGCCTGAGGCAGCGGCTTGCCTTGCTCGTAAGTCATCAGACGGCCAATTTCCGGAGCGCGTTCGCGCATCAGGTCTGCCGCCTTGTGCAAAATTGCGGCGCGCGTCGCCACCGGCGTATCGCGCCAGATCGGGAAGGCGCGGTCAGCGGCGTCCAGCGCCCGGTCGAGATCGGCGGTGGTCGCTTTGGGCAGGTCTGAAATAGTCTGCCCCGTCGTCGGATTGACGACCTGATGAACCGCGCGATCTTCACCATCAATCCATTCGCCATCGATGTGGAGTTGTAATTTTTGGGGATAGGCGTTCGACATAGTTGCTCCTGAAACCGTTTGTCTAAGCACTAGACTTGTCACCGGATTCCCGCAATGACTGAGACAGATTTTGAGAGGATATGTTCATGGAGATAGTCACCGAAGGCCTGCGCTTTCCAGAAGGGCCGATCGCGATGCCGGACGGCAGCGTCATATTGGTCGAGATTGAAGCGCAGCAGCTCACCCGGGTCTTGCCCGATGGCACCAAAAAGCTGGTCGCGAAAACCGGTGGTGGTCCCAACGGCGCAGCACTGGGACCGGATGGCAAAATCTATGTCTGCAACAATGGCGGTTTCGAATATCATGAAGAAAATGGTTTCCTGACCCCCGCCGGGATTGCCAAGGATTATGTCGGCGGCAGCATCCAGCGGGTTGATATCGACAGCGGCGAAGTCGAAACGCTCTACAATGACGGTGATTTCGGCTGCATCCTGCGCGGTCCCAATGATATCCAGTTTGATGCCCACGGAGGCTTCTGGTTCACCGACCATGGCAAGACCGATTATGAAAAGCGCAGCCACGACATCGTCGGAATCTTCTATGCCAAGGCTGATGGCAGCCATCTGGAAGAAGTGATTTTTCCTTCGCAAAATCCCAATGGCATCGGCATTTCACCCGATGGCACCACGCTTTACGCCGCCGAGACCTTCACGTGCCGCTTGATGAAGTTCAACATCACCGCGCCTGGCAAGGTCGCGGCGGATGCCGGGCCGGGCGGTCCGGGTATTCCGCTCTATCGCCCCTCCGGCTATAAGTTTTTCGACAGTCTGGCGATGGAGGAATGCGGCAATATCTGCGTCGCGACCATCGGCGAGTGCGGGATCAGCGTCGTCTCTCCGGAAGGCGAACTGGTTGAATTTGTTGAGACGCCGGATATCTTCACCACCAATATCTGCTTTGGCGGCGAGGATATGATGGACGCCTGGATCTGCCTGTCGGCGACCGGGAAGCTGGTCAAGACCCGCTGGAAACGCCCGGGAATGAAGCTGGAATATCTCAACAAATAGGATCAGCTATTGTCAAGATTACATAACGAACCACACCGGCTTGACCGGGCAGGCTGGCTCCGTGCCGCCGTTCTGGGAGCCAATGACGGTATCGTTTCTACCGCCAGTCTGGTTGTCGGAGTCGCTGCCGCCGCAACCTCCCAGCAGACGATATTGCTCACCGCCTTTGCCGGGCTGGTGGCCGGGGCGATGTCGATGGCAGCTGGTGAATATGTTTCGGTCAGTTCACAGGCCGACAGCGAGAAAGCGGAACGGGCCAAGGAAGCCTGGGAGCTGGAGCACCAGCCCAAGGCCGAGCGGCTGGAGCTGATATCGATTTACAAGAACCGCGGATTGACCCCAGATCTTGCCGAGAAGGTTGCCGACCAGCTCACGGCGCATGACGCTCTGGGCACGCATTTGCGCGACGAGCTTGGTCTGACCAAACATTTTTCTGCCAAGCCTCTGGAGGCAGCGGCTGCTTCTGCTCTGGCATTTGCAGCCGGGGCCATATTACCGGTGATCCTGGCTGCGCTGTTCAGCGGCCAGATGCTGATCTGGATTATGTCCGGCGCAGCATTGCTGTTGCTTGCAGCGCTGGGAGCAGCCGGGGCGGTGCTTGGCGGAGCGCCTATTTTGCGGCCTGTCGTCCGCGTAACTTTCTGGGGGGCAGCGGCGATGGCCGCCACCGCCGCTATTGGATCAATTTTTGGAGCTGCCGTTGCATGACATATAAGACCGTAATTTTTGACTTTGGCGGTGTGATCACATCGTCCCCCTTTGAAGCGTTCAACCGGCTGGAGGCGGAAAAAGGCGTGCCGAAAGACAGTGTGCGCCGGATCAACAGCGCCAACCCCGATGACAATGCGTGGGCAAGGTTTGAACGGGCGGAAATCGATGGCGCCGGTTTCGACGAAGCTTTTGCAGAGGAAGCGCGGGCGATCGGCATCGAACTGCGCGGCGCCGATGTACTGGCGCGGCTGGCTGGTGATGTGCGACCGAATATGGTGGCAACGCTGGACCGGCTGAAATCAGAGGGGATCACCATATCGTGCATCACCAATAATGTGCCGGCCGGCAAAGGTGCGGGCATGGCGATGGATGATGAAAAGGCCGCGGCAGTGAAAGATATCATGCTGCGCTTCGACCATATTATCGAAAGCAGCAAGGCGGGCATCCGCAAGCCCGATCCGCGGATTTACCAGATGATGTGCGAGGCGCTGAACGTCGAGCCGGCGCAATGTATCTATCTTGACGATCTCGGGATCAACTGCAAACCCGCTGCCGCTCTGGGTATGGCCGCCATCAAGGTGTCGGCAGAGCAGCAGGCGCTTGTTGATCTTGGCGCTCTGCTGAACATGCAATTGCCCTGATGCATTCTGCCTATTAGGCTTAACCTGTAATATTTTTGTCATCAATGAGTCGTCGAATGGACGTCAAATCGCTATAGCGCGACGGGATTGCAAGGTTGCGGGGGATTCGTGGGAAACAGCTTTTCGGACAGATTTGGCAGCTTGACCCGCTGGTATAACCAGAAGGGGCCTTATCCTGTTCTGTTCGCCATATTGGCTGTTTTATTGCTGGTTCAGTCGGTTCGCCTGATCTGGCTGGTCCTGACCCCGCTTGGCCCTGTCGGCGATTATCGCGCTGATGATGTGGAAATCCTGTCGCCACAATCGCGCCTGACCCTGTTCAGCAGCTTCGATCCTTTTTTCCGCAGCAATGCGGTGCAAAGCGCCAATGTGGTGACGTCGCTGCAACTGACGCTCTTCGGCATCCGGATGAACGAAGCCTCGGGACTGGGTTCGGCGATACTGGCGGGACCGGACGGGGTGCAGACAAATTATGTCGTGGGCGAAGAAATCCTGTCGGGGGTCACGCTGAGCAGCGTTGAGTTCGACCATGTTATCATCGACCGCGGCGGAGTCCGCGAGAGCCTGTATCTCGACCAGTCGATACCGGCGCAGACGGTGGGTACGGACGATCCGGTTGCAGCTGCGTCTCTGACCACAGGCGGCAATGAAATTCCCGGTGTCGCATCGCTGGCGCCGCGCAACGATCAGGGCCGGGTGACCGGCATCGTGATGTCTCCTTTGGGAGATGGCGCTCTGTTCAACAGCGCCGGCTTTCGAAACGGCGATATAATCATTTCGATCAACGGCAATCCGGTCGGCTCGGCCGGCGATATCGAAGCGTTGAAAAGCCAAATCCGGCCGGGCACGCGCCTGTCTGTCGAAGTCGAGCGCGGAGCTGATAGAGTTCCGATAGTAGTCAATCTGGGAGCCCCTTAATGCGTAGCTTATTCACCCGGATTGTCGCCGTCCTTGCGCTTTGTGCGAGCCTGTCGGCTGCGCCAGCGTCGGCCCAGCATACGCTCAACGTCCGCGATGCCGACATTCGCGCTTTCGTCCAGGACGCGGCGAAGGTTACTGGCCGTACCTTCATTCTCGACAGCCGGGTGCAGGGCAAGGTTTCGGTGGTAACCGACCGTCCGCTCAGCCGCTCGGAATATTTCGAGATATTCCTGTCGACGCTGCGTGCGAATAATCTGGTCGCGATTCCGACAACCCGTGGTGCCTATCGCATCCAGCCCGCGGATGGCGCGGCTTCGCAGCCGACCCGGATCGGTTCGCGTGGCGCCGAGGGCAATCAGATGGTGACCGAGGTCGTACGGCTCAAATCGATTGTCGCGTCCGAAGCGCTGGAAACCTTGCGGCCATTGGTCAGCAAGCAGGGATCAATCACGTCCAATCGCAATGCGAATAGCCTGGTGATCGTGGACTATGCCGACAATATCCGCCGCATCCGGACTCTGGTCGGAGAGATAGACCGCGACAGCGCCGCGAGTACGATCATCACTCTGAAGAACGCCGGTGCCCGCGAAATCGCAACCTCGTTACAGGCGCTCGCTGCACAGGGCGGTGGCGAAGGCCTGCGCGCCCCGGTTACCGTGGTGCCGATCGACAGCAGCAACAGCATCGCCCTGCGCGGTGACCCCGGTGCGGTGACGCGCTTTGCGCAAATGGCGCGGGAACTGGACAAAGGCGCGGAATCGGGAACCGAGATACGGGTTCACCGGCTCGATTATGCCAATGCCGAGCATCTGTTGCCGGTGATCGAGAATTTGCTGGGAAATAAAGGTACGGGCGGCAGTTCGGCGACTGTTGTACCAGCCAGCGGTGGAGAAGGCGCGGTGGCTCCCGCTGCCAGCGGCAGCGGCGGGAATGGCATTGCCAGTCGCGGTCCCTCGATCGTGACCCGTCTGGAAGGAACCAATGCGATCATTGTTGCGGCCAACCCCGATGTGCAGCGGATGATCGGCGAACTGATCCGCCAGCTGGACACCCGCCAGGAACAAGTGGTTGTCGAAGCGATCATCGTCGAGATTTCCGAAACGCTAGCCCGCGAACTGGGTGTTCAATGGCTGGTCGGCGGGAAAGACGTGCCCTTTGCGGTAACCAATTTCTCCAATGCTTCACCGAATATTGTCGACGTCGCCGGCGGCTTGTTGGCTGACCAGTTTGATACGTCAACAACGACTACGACAACGACTGCGACAACAACGACCACCAACAGCTCGGTCGGAGATGCACTGCGCCAGAATGCGGCGGATGCTGTGCTTGGCGCGCGCGGCGGCTTTGGCGGTTTTGCGACCAGCCTTGGTGGTAGCGCGGTGCTTGGTGCGATCATCAATGCGGTGCAGTCGGACAGCAACAGCAATGTCCTGTCGACGCCTTCGCTGACGGTGAATAACAATCTCAAGGGCAGCATCCTGTTCGGTCAGGAAATACCGGTGTCGACCGGCGAAGCGCTGTCAGGCAATTTCGACAATGCCTTCCGGACGATCCAGCGGCAGAATGTCGGGATCGAACTGGAAGTGACACCGCAGATCAACGCGGGCGACGAGGTCCGGATGGAATTGCGCCAGCAGGTCAGTTCGATTGCCGGGCCGGTATCCGACGATTTCAACGAGCTGATCATCAACAAGCGGGAAATCAACACCACGGTAACAGTGGGTGATGGCGAGATTATCGCATTGGGCGGACTGCTCGACGATAACGAACGGCGCACGATCCAGAAGGTACCCTTTCTGGGTGATATTCCGCTGCTTGGAGAATTGTTCAAGTCGCGTGGCAAGTCCCGGGTCAAGACCAATTTGATGGTCTTCATCCGGCCGACGATCCTGAAAGACCCCAATGACGCACGACGCTTCTCGAGCGCGCGCTACGGCTATATCCGTGATCGGCAGCTCAGCCGGAACCCCGATCAGGAGCCGTCGATTGACGCTCTGGTCCGCGATTATCTCGGCACCGTGCCGCCATCGGTCGAGACGCGTCCCGATGACCAGATCATCTATGCGCCGGGGGACATGCCTGCGGTCAGGGACAGCGGCATTATCGAGCAGGCACCTCTGCCGGCGAGCGGGACCAGCGGGAAGCGATGATGAAGATCGCTCGGGGATCAGAAGCGGTTGTCTCCGAAGCGGATGGCGGACTTGTGATGTCAGCAGCCGTCAAAGACCTGCCTTATTCCTACGCTCGCGATCATGGTCTACTGGTACAGGATCGCAGCGGTGAACGGCTGTCGCTCGCGATGCGCGAGGGTTCCGATCCGTCTGCCTTGCTCGAGGTGCGCCGCTATCTGGCGCTGCCCTTCGACGTGGAACGGGTCGACGGTCCGGCGTTCGAGAAATTGCTCAGCGCCCATTATGCGATGGACGGCTCTGCCGCTGCCATGGCCGGTGATATGGCGCTGGCGGGCGAGGGTCTGGACGATATTGCTGGCGATATTCCGAGCGCAGAAGATTTGCTCGACAGCGCCGATGATGCACCGACGATCCGGCTGATCAACGGGATTATCGCAGAGGCGGCGCGCCAAGGCGCTTCGGATATCCATATCGAACCCTATGAGACCGGGCTGGTGGTGCGAATGCGGGTCGATGGTGTGCTGACCGAGAAACTGCGCATGCCGCCGCATGTGGCGGGCGTGATCGTCAATCGGATCAAAGTTATGGCGCGGCTCGATATAGCCGAACGCCGGATACCGCAAGACGGCCGGATCAGCCTGACATTGGGCGGGAAATTGCTTGATGTGCGTGTTTCCACCTTGCCCAACCGTGCCAGCGAACGGGTGGTGATGCGGATTCTCGACAAGGAAAGCGCAGGGATATCGCTCGATCTGCTCGGCATGTCGCCAAGCACTCACGCGATCCTGACCGATGCGCTCAGCGAACCCAATGGCATCATCCTTGTCACCGGCCCCACTGGCTCGGGCAAGACCACAACGCTCTACGCCGGGCTCAAGCAGCTCAATGACGGCAGCCGCAATATCCTGACCGTCGAGGATCCAGTCGAATATGCGATCGAGGGCATTGGCCAGACGCAGGTGAACGCCAAGGTCGGACTCACCTTCGCTGCGGGCCTGCGCGCCATTCTCAGGCAAGATCCCGACGTCGTGATGATCGGCGAGATCAGAGATAGAGAGACGGCAGAGATTGCAGTGCAGGCGAGCCTCACCGGCCATCTCGTGCTCTCCACCGTGCACACCAATGATGCGGTCGGTGCGATCACCAGAATGCGGGACATGAAGGTGGAGCCGTTTCTGCTCGCCTCAACCTTGCGCGCGGTCATTGCCCAAAGACTGGTGCGCAAACTCTGCGAACATTGCCGCACAGCGATCAAGGTCGACGGCAGTCTGGCTTCGCTACTCGGTTTTGACGACGGCACGCTGGTCTATCGCGAGACCGGCTGCGAACATTGCAACCAGACCGGTTTCCAAGGGCGTATCGGCGTGTTCGAGGCGATCCGCATCGACGACAAGCTGCGCAAGCTGATTAACGACGGCGGCGACGAGGCCGCGATCAGTGCCCATGCGTTCCGCAACCAGCCGCATCTGGGTGTCGCCGCGAGAGCGCTTGTCCGCGAAGGATTGACCACGGCTGAAGAAGCGATCCGCATATCCCGGCGCGAAAGCGAAGCGGTCGATGCCTGAATTTGCCTATAGCGCCATTGACCCCAGGGGCGGGAGAAGACCGGGCGGCTGACCGCGGCCAGCGACGATGCGGCAAGGGCGAAGCTGACCGAGCGCAATTTCTATGTCGTGAAGATGGAAGCGGCGCAGGGCAAATCAGGTAAGCAGGGCAAGGAATCTGCAGGCTTGTTCGGGCCGAAAAAGCTGACATCGAAAGAACTCACATTATTCACCCGTCAATTATCGTCGCTGGCCCAGGTCAGTCCGCTGGAGGAAGCGCTGCGGCTGATCGGCAACCAGAATGAAAAGCCGCATGTGCAACAACGGATCGCGACGGTCCATGGCGGGGTGATCGAGGGGCAGCGATTGTCGGAGGCGATGCGGCGCGAACCAAAAAGCTTTCCGCCACTCTACCGGGCGATGATCGCCGCGGGAGAAAGCTCCGGCACTTTGCCCGATATCACCGAAAGACTGGCGGACTTGCTCGAGCGACAGGCCGAATTGCGCGGCAAGCTGATCGGTACCTTGGCCTATCCGGCTGTGCTGGCTCTGGTCTCGGTCATCGTCGTCGCGCTGCTGATGATCGCGGTCGTGCCCAAGGTGGTCGAGCAGTTCGACGATGTGAACCAGCAACTGCCGATGGTCACGCGCATAGTCATCGGCATTTCCAGCTTTCTCGCCGACTGGTGGTGGGCGATTGCGATTTTTATCGGACTGGCGGTTCTGATCGGCTGGCGCGCGCTCAAGGAGCCGCAACTCAAATATCGCTTTGACGGTTTCCTGCTGCGCCTGCCATTTGTCGGCCGCTTGCTGCGCGATTTGCACGCGGCGCGTCTGGCGCGGACCCTGTCGACGATGGTGGCCAGCCGCCTGCCGATAATCGAGGGATTGCGGTTAACCACCGAAACGATCCACAACAGCGTATTGCGCAAGGCTTCGGAAGATATGGTGGAGGCGATCAGAGGCGGCGGACGCCTGTCCACGGCGCTCAAGAATACCGGGGTTTTCCCACCGATGCTGGTCTATATGACATCCAGCGGCGAAGCATCGGGGCAGCTGGACGACATGCTGGCCCGGGCGGCTGGCTATCTGGAACGGGAATTTGACAATTTCAGCTCAACCGCCTTGTCCTTGCTCGAACCGATCATCATTGTGGCGCTTGGCGGGCTGGTCGCGGTGGTGATATTGGCGATATTATTGCCGATCCTGCAGCTTCAGAATCTTGCCGGACTATAGGGCCGGAAAAAGGAATGATCATGACGACAGATATTGAAAATCCAGATGCGGCTTCGGCTCCGGAAGCCAGGAAGCAGCAAAAGCGCAACGGCTTCACTCTGGTCGAGCTGATGGTGGTGATCTTCATCCTCGGCCTGCTTACCACGATTGTCGTGATCAATGTATTGCCCAGTCAGGATAAAGCGATGGTCCAGAAGGCGCGGGCGGATATTGCGACGCTCGGTCAGGCGCTGGAAATGTACCGGCTCGACAATCTTGCCTATCCCGGATCGTCCGACGGACTCCAGTCCCTGATCGCGCCACCCGCATCGCTGTCGACTACGGCCCGCTACCGGCAAGGCGGCTATATCAAGAAGCTGCCCGACGATCCGTGGGGGCGGCCCTATCAATATGACAATCCCGGCCGTCAGGGTCCCGGTTTTGATCTCTATTCGCTGGGCGCTGACGGAACGCCGGGCGGCGAAGATGACAATGCCGATATCTACGGCGAATAAGAACAGCAGCGCGTGAAACCTGAACTTCTCCTGATTGCCTTTCCGGCCGCCGACGACGAAGCGCTCTATTGGTGGCGCGTCGCCGACGGCGCTGTGCACGCAGCGGGATGCGATCCCGATCCCCGGGTTGCTTCGCAGACCGATGGCCCGGACGAGGCGCAGGCGGATATTCGCGTGGTTGCTCTGGTTGCATCGCATTTGACCACGATCATGGCGCATGAGGCGATCAGCGACGTGACCGACAATCAGGCTCTTGCCGCTGCGATAATGGCGGCGAAAGCCAATAGTCTGGACAGCGCGAACCTTCACATCGTAGCGACAATGATTGACACGGGGGATAGCGCAGGCGCGGTGGTCACGGCGTCGGTGGGACGGGATATATTGTCCGCCGGGCTGGTCCGCTTGCAGGCGCTGGAACTGGACCCGGACGCGATCATTCCCTCGGGCTGGTTGCTGCCGGGTACCGGTGACGGGGCGGTGTCGGCAGATTTCGGTTTCGACCATGTCATTCGCGCGGACAATCTTATCGCCACCGATGATCCGGCGCTGCGGGAATGTCTGTTTGCTGAACAGGTCATCACTCCGATCAATGGAGAAGCATTTGACGCGATGCTGGTTGATGCGCCTGAGAAAAGCGATCTTGATTTTCGCAGCGGACCGTTTGCGAAAAAGACACAGCGGGCGATGGACGCTAGGCAAAAGCGCCGGCTCGGCTGGATGGTGGCGGCGCTGGTCGTCGTTTCGCTCGCGGTTCCACTGGTGCAACTGGCGAAATATCATTGGGCGGCCAGCGCAGCGGATGAGGCCGCTCTTGCCAGTGCCGCTCCCGTCGTTGGCGAACAGAAGAACCCGGACAGCGCCGAACGCGCGCTGGATCAGCGGCTGGTGGCCGAAAATCGCGGCAATATCATGTTCCCGGTTCCGGCTTCGGCGCTCTATTCCGCGCTGCAACAGGTCCCGAACGTATCGATTACCCGGATGGCTTATGGCGAGAACGGGATCGTGTCGGCGACATTGTCCGCGGTTCGTAATGAGGATATCAATCCGGCCCTGCTGGCGATGCAGGAAGCGGGCTTCCTCATCACCGCGACCCCGCGTACCGATGCCACGGGTTCGGCGCAGGCGGATATTACGGTGAGGGCACCATGATCGACAATACAAGAAACTGGTTTGTCGGGCTCAGCCAGAGGGAGAGAATCCTGGTCGGGGTTGCCGCTCTGCTATTGGCAGGACTGGTCGGCTTTTATGGCATCGTACGACCGGTGCTCGGTGCGATGACCGCTGCTGAAGAGCGCTATGTCGACGCCGTCGAGCAGCAGGCGCGGATCGAATCCAAGGTTGCTGCGCTTCAGCAGCCGGTCGACGGGACGACGGTGAAGTTCAGCGGCGCGATCGATGCTTTCGTCAGCCAGAGCGCGGGGGAGACGGGAATCGCGGTTGGTTCCGTTGTTCCGCAGTCAGGCAACCGGGTCAATATGGTGGTCGAATCGGCCAAGCCGACAGCATTATTTGGCTGGCTGGCACGGATCGAACGGGAGGGAATCGCGGTCGAAGCGCTTAACGTGAGCCCGGCTGGCGATGGCGCGGTCTCCGCAACCATAACCTTGCGATCACATTAGCGGAACGCTTTGCTGTCGGTTATTCAGCCGGCTCGATATGGTGCTGCTTGTCCTTGGCCGGGAACATCACGCCGCCATCGTCTGCCGACATGGCTTCCGGTTCGGCTAGGCCGGGGATTGCGACCTTGGCTTTTTTCTGGACCCATTCGCCCTTTTCATTGCGAATATAGGCCGGTGCCCGCTGGACGTTCCAGACCAGACCCATTTTCTCCCACGCATAAATGATCTGGCCGTTGAGATCGAATTCCCACCAGGCGATTTTCGACGAGGCAGCGCGCGGATGCTGGTGATGGTTGTTGTGCCATCCGTCGCCAAAGGTCATCCACGCCATGAACCAGTTGTTCCGTGAACCGTCCTTGGTCTTGAACCGCTGCGAGCCAAAGACATGGCCGATGCTGTTCACACCCATGACGAAATTCAGGAAGAAGAAGTTGCGGAAAAAGCCGCCGATCAGAATCGTGCCGATGATATATTCCGGTCCGCCAAAGGCCAGCGCCCAGAGAGCCGGCAGGATGATGCTCGAGAAAATCGCGATCGACCAGCGATGCTTGTGGCACCACAGGACCTGAGGGTCATCGATCAGGCCCTTGCCGTAAACATTCATGTCCGATGTTGTGTTGTCGAACAACCAGCCGAAATGGGCAATGCCAAGGCCCTTCCAGATCGGCATTTTCTTGCCGTGGCCGTCGACATAGGGGCTGTGCACGTCACCTACACCGTCGGAAAAAGCATGGTGGCGACGATGGTCTGCTGCCCATTTCAGGACCGATGCCTGACAGGCCATTTGCGCCATTATACCCATGGCGAGGCGCATCTTTGGGCCTGCTTCAAAAGCACGGTGGGTGAAATAGCGGTGATAGCCGATACCGACGCCCATGTTGATCAGCACAAAGCCGAACAGAAAGGCCGACCATTCTACCCAGCCGGTTGAATGGGCGAGAGTCCAGTAAAGAGCGCCGAGCGAACCCAGAACCATGGTCGAAAGCAAAATCCCATATTCAATGCGTTTTGCCCGCGCAGCGGGTCCGCCAATGATGACGCCGTGCTGCGGATGCTTTTCCGACGGGATATATTCGTCGGGTTGAATGTCGCTAAATGCGCTTGCCATCGACCAAGTTCCTCGAAAGTTTAACTCATTTTACGAGGATATAGGCTATTGAAGATGATTACAATTGTCTTAACCATTGGGCAGCCCGCCTGCCTGGAGACTGACCCGCTTGTCTGATTTTGTCACGCTATCTGGTCGGCAAGTCCGGAATGCGCGCCAAGTAGCAGTCGATAGCTAACACTACCCGAACGGGGAGCGTGGCATCTGCAGCTAATCGTTGCTGGTCTTTTTGCGCTCGTTACGGCTGGTCCTCGGGGCGTGGCGGACAGCTTCCGTACGCGCAGGCTGAGAAGACTGGGAAGGGCCGGTCTGCGGCTGCTGAGCCGAAGCTGCTGGACGTCGGTTCGGCCGTTCTGCGCGATTGTCACGATTGCGAACCGGCGCGGCTTGACCGTCGCGGTCAGGTCGCGCTGCTCTTCTCGCTGGCCGGTCGCCGCGGTCACCACGGGTGACGCTATCGTCGCGATACTGGCCTCGCCGCTGATCTCGTGTGGCTTCGCTGCGCACATCGCGCCGGTCGCGTCGATCAACATACCGCTCCGGGTTTCGATCACGTCCTCTGCTATGATATCCGCCATATTCGGCGCGCTGTCTGGCCCAATGACGCCGGTGATTGTCACGCATGGCATAACGCCTGCCGCCGCGGTCGAAGATATACACGCCATAGCCGGGATAATAATATTGATCATACCAGCCGCCACCGAAGCCGATATTGGCAAAGCCGTAGCCGGAATCACACGCATAATAATCGTCGAACGGGGCATAAGGATCGCATTGATAACCGGCATTGTTGACATAGCCGTCGCCATAATAGCCGGACCCGCCGTACATGCAGCCGCCAAGCCCCAATAACGTGCCAGCAGCGACAACAGACTTCAGGGTGCCGGGTATCTTAAAATGGGTCATGATCTCTTCCCTCGGAACCGGCCATGGCGGCACCGCATGGGCCGAGTCGCGGTTCATTATTGATTGTCGACAAGTCTATGCGGCAGGGATTGAATAACGGATGAATGGAGGGTCTTGCTGACATTGATGAAAGTAGCTAGTAAGATCATGTAACACTATTTCAGGAGTTCGGCCCGTGGCGACAATTTTAGCAAAACCGCATGGATATCCCTATGAGGAAAGTGCCAATCCGCATTGGGTGAAGACGCCAGGCGAAGACCAGTTGGCGCATATTCCCGGCGAAAACGGCATCCCTATATTCGGAACGACGCTGAAGGTAATCAAGGACCCGATCGGTTTCGGGAAATATATGTTCGACCGCTACGGCTCGGTCTATCGTACCTATAGTTTCGGCAAGCAGAATGTCATGCTGCTCGGAGCAGATGCCACTGAAATGGTGATGTTCAACAAGGACAAGATATTTTCCAGCGAACAGGGCTGGGGTCCAGTGCTAAACAATCTCTTCCCGCGCGGATTGATGCTGATGGATTTCGAACGGCACAGAGCCGACCGCAAGGCGCTCTCGGTTGCCTTCAAGCCCGGACCGATGAAGCATCATTGCCAGGTGCTGGGGACCGGCATCTTGGATCGTGTCGCCGAGTGGGGCGACACCGAATTCGAATTTTACCCGGCGATAAAATCGCTTTCTCTCGATACCGCTGCCAGCGCGATTCTCGGCATCCCCTGGGGACCGGAAGCGGACAAGATCAACAAGGCATTTGTCGATGAAGTCCAGGCGTCGATCGGTATTGCCCGCAAGCCGATCCCGTTTACGAAGATGTGGAAAGGCGTGAAGGCGCGCGAATATCTGCTGGAATATTTTACACCGCAAGTGAAGGAGCGCCGGGCCAAGGGCGGCGAGGATATATTCACCCAGATCTGTCTGGCAACCCATGAGAATGGCGAACTGCTGACCGAGGATGAGGTCGTCGACCACATGAATTTCCTGATGATGGCAGCCCATGACACGATTACCTCTTCGGCGACCAGCATGGTCTATTTGCTGGCCAAGAATCCCGAATGGCAGGACCGCCTGCGCGAGGAATGCCTGTCGGTTGCACCCGCCGGAACGGTGCTGACCATGGAACAATTGGGCAAGCTCGACCTTACCGAAATGGCGTTCAAGGAGTCGCTTCGCCTGATTCCGCCGGTACCGAGCATCCCGCGCCGCGCGCTCAAGGAATTTACCTTCCGCAATTACACAATACCAGCTGGCACCAATGTCGGTATCAGTCCGCAATTCGTGCACAAGATGGAGAAGCACTGGCCCGATCCGGAAAAATTCGATCCGTTGCGCTTCACGCCGGAGAATAGTGCCGGGCGCCACAAATATGCCTGGGTTCCATTTGGCGGCGGCGCACATATGTGTCTCGGCCTGCATTTTGCCTATATGCAGATCAAGATATTGATGCACGCAATGCTGACCCAGAACCGTATCGTCCTGCAAGGCGGTGAGGATCATGAACCGGAATGGCAGGCTTTCCCGATCCCGCAGCCGAAAGACGGACTGCCGGTTCGGCTTGAACGGCTCTAGCTGGTTTGTAATTGCAAATGCCGTTTCAGCACGATTTCAATCGATGCAACTGGCGGCCGATTGTTGATTGATTGTCGTTATGCCACTGCTGTTACACGCAAAAATTGACAGTCTATTCCCTCCATGCCAATCTTCATTTTGTAACGGAGTTTAAAATGGGTCGCATATATGATCGGAACATATCCAATCTGCCCAGCCGCTTCGTGCAGTAAGCCGAGCTCGTCCACCTCGGGGAGGCGGGTGGTTAGTTTGTAAATTTGGTTGCCAGTCGATGCCAGTTGAGGGGGGCTCAGTGACTGGAACACAATATATCCTCAATCAACTATCGGCAGGCATGAAGTCTGTCATGTCACCCAAACATTCCCCTTGGGGAAAGTTGGGAAAGCAGAGGTAAAACACATGATAGCATTTCGTTTTGTGACCATATTGATCGGCTTCATACCGCTTTGGTTCGGTTTGAACGGCATATTTTTTGGTGCGGCAGAGCATATGGGTGCCGAGCCGTTCAGCACGGGGATGGACAACCAATATCGTTATCTGTCGGGCGTCTATATCGGCGTCGCGCTGATGATTTTCTATAGCGCCGGTGATGTCAGGCGCAGGATGAACCTGTTTCGCTTTGTAATATTGTTTTTCTTTATAGGCGGTTGCGCAAGGGCAATATCCTATCTCGCCGTCGGCCCTCCGGCGACCGAGCAGCTTGGCGCGATGGTCGTCGAATTGCTGTCACCGTTGCTGCTGCTTTGGCAGACCAAGGCGCTCCGATACTAGCGCAATATTCCGCGTAATTCGCGGAGGGAACAGATTGGCAAAAGCCGCCTTTGGTCGCCGTTCACTTCGCCAGCATATTCTTCAGATAGCCGCCGGTGAAGCTTGCCTTGACCTTGGCGACCTCTTCCGGCGTGCCTTGCGCGACGATCTCGCCGCCGCGTACGCCGCCTTCAGGGCCGAGGTCGATGATATGGTCGGCGGTCTTGATGACGTCGAGATTATGCTCGATCACCACCACGCTATTGCCCTGTTCGACCAGCTGGTGGAGCACTTCCAGCAGCTTGCGAACGTCCTCGAAATGCAGACCTGTCGTCGGTTCATCAAGGATATAGAGCGTCTGTCCGGTTGACCGTTTCGACAGTTCCTTGGCCAGCTTCACCCGCTGCGCCTCGCCGCCGGACAGGGTTGTTGCCTGCTGGCCGACTTTCACATAGCCGAGGCCGACTTCATAGAGCATCGCCATCTTGTCGCGGATCGGCGGCACCGCCTTGAAGAAGCTAACCGCATCCTCGACCGTCATGTCGAGTATGTCGGCGATCGACTTGCCCTTGAACTTCACCTCGAGCGTCTCGCGATTATAGCGTTTGCCGTGGCATTCCTCGCAGGTGACATAGACGTCGGGCAGGAAGTGCATTTCAATCTTGATCAACCCGTCACCACGGCACACTTCGCAGCGGCCACCCTTGACGTTAAAGCTGAACCGGCCGGGCTTGTAGCCGCGCACCTGCGCTTCGGGAAGACCGGCGAACCAGTCACGGATATTAGTGAAAGCGCCGGTATAGGTCGCCGGATTCGAGCGCGGGGTGCGACCGATCGGGGACTGGTCGATATCGATGACCTTGTCGCAATATTGCAGGCCGGTGATCTTTTCATGCGCGCCGGCAATCACCCGCGCGCCGTTGAGTGTGCGGGCTGCTGCTGCGTAAAGCGTGTCGATGGTCAGCGAGCTTTTGCCCGAACCGGACAGGCCGGTGATGCAGGTAAAGGTGCCGAGCGGGATCGACGCGGTGACATTCTGCAGGTTGTTGGCCGTTGCGCCGTGCACGGTCAACTTCTTGCCATTGCCCTTGCGCCTCTTCTTCGGCACCTCGATTTCGCGGGTCCCGTTGAGATAGGCGGCGGTTAGAGATCTCTTCGATTTTAATATCTGTTTGAGCGTGCCTTCGGCCACAACTTCGCCGCCATGGACGCCGGCGCCCGGCCCCATGTCTACGACCCAGTCCGCAGTGCGGATCGCGTCTTCGTCATGCTCGACCACGATCACCGTATTGCCAAGATCGCGCAGCCGCTTGAGCGTGGTCAGCAAGCGGTCATTGTCGCGCTGGTGCAGGCCGATGCTCGGCTCATCGAGAACATAGAGCACGCCGCTAAGGCCAGATCCGATCTGGCTGGCGAGACGGATGCGCTGACTTTCGCCGCCGGAGAGCGTGCCGCTGGTCCGGTCGAGATTGAGATAATCCAGCCCGACATTGTTAAGGAATCCCAGTCGCGCGATAATTTCCTTGAGGATCGGTTCGGCAATCTGGGTCTGTGTCTTGTCCAGCTTGGCACCCAATGTCTCGAAAAACTCGAGCGCATCACCGACACTGCGCCGGGTTGATATCGAAATATCCTCGCCCGCGATCTTGACCGCCAGCGCTTCCGGCTTGAGCCGCGCGCCGTGACAGGTTTCGCAAGGCGCTGCGGCCTGGAACTTGGCCAGTTCTTCCTGCATCCAGGCGCTTTCGGTCTGCAGCATCCGCCGCTTGAGATTGCCGACGACGCCCTCGAACGGTTTCTTCACTTCATAGGATTTGCGGCCGTCCTGAAAGCGGAGCGTTACGGGCAGGCCCTGCGTCCCGTTGAGGACGATATCCTGATGATGCTCGCTCAATTCGTTCCACGGCGTGTCGAGATCAAATTCGAATTGCCGCGCGAGGCTGCCAAGTACCTGCATATAATATGGTGAGGGCGGGTTGGACTTGGCCCAAGGCACGACTGCGCCCTTCTTGATGCTCAGCGCCGGATTGGGCACGATCAGCTGGGTGTCGAAATGGAGCTTCTCGCCGAGACCGTCGCAGGACGGGCAGGCGCCTTGCGGGGCGTTGAAAGAAAATAGCCGC
>NZ_JBALUT010000041.1:0-23115 GCF_036963705.1 Parasphingorhabdus sp.
CAGCATCGACCACCGCGCCGCCATTGCCATTACCGTTGCCATTATTGCCGTTACCATTGCCGCCGACATTCACTCCGACTTCAGCATCGACCACCGCGCCGCCATTGCCATTACCGTTGCCATTATTGCCGTTGCCATTGCCGCCGACATTCACTCCGACTTCAGCATCGACCACCGCGCCGCCATTGCCATTACCGTTGCCATTATTGCCGTTGCCATTGCCGCCGACATTCACTCCGGCGTCGACTACTGCGCCGCCGTTGCCATTGCTGTTCGGATTGGGGCCACTTCTGCAATTCGGAACACCATTACAGGTTCCGTCAGGCTGATCTCCGCCATAATTTGGTCCAGAACCACCGTTGCCATCGTTGCTGTTGTTACCAGCGTTACCGTTGCCGCTGGCGCTACCATTGTCGCCGACGTTTACTCCGACACCAGCATCAATAACTGCACCGCCATTGCCGTTACCATTGCCATTATTGCCGTTGCCATTGCCGCCGACATTCACTCCGACTTCAGCATCGACCACCGCGCCGCCGTTGCCATTACCGTTGCCATTATTACCGTTGCCATTGCCGTTGCCGCTATCGTTGACGTCAGCATTGCCATTGACACCAGCGTCACCTTTGCCCCCTGCGTTACTGTTGCCGCCGACGTTGCCTGCTTCGCTGACAGCATTTGCTCTTCCCACAGCACCCGGATTGCCGTTGGTCACGCCGCTCGGCCCACCCGTAATTCCGGTGATTGATGGGTTCAACGCTGCGAATTGGGTTGGCACGGGCGTCGCGACGCCGTTTGAAACCAGACCGCCTGTCAAATTGCTGAGCGAAACAGGAGTTTCCAGGACCGGCGCTGTGATAGATCCTTCAAAGTCGCTATTTGCGATCTCGACCAACGAAGCTTCATCCATCGGTTCGGGCTTTTCGGTGCTTCCCGCCGGCGCGTTAGGGGAATCGATGATGCGAGATTCGGTACCCGCGATGGTCAATCGAAATTGCTGACTCTGATCGACCATTCCGATCATACCGGGCGACAAGAGCTGTGTCGCGCCGCCGTCGAGGGTCGAAACCTGCACTGCACCTTCGGTAACCTGTACCGCTGTTCCGGATTCCGTGACTGTAACGCTAAACGTGGTGCCCTTTACGACAGCCGCCAGATAAGGCGTTTTGACACCGAAATGTGGGGTGGCCTTCTTGTCGATGCGAAAGAGAACATTGCCGAGTTCTTCAAAGAACTGAACCACGCCACCGCTTTGTTCCGGAGCGCTGATCCGAAGACGACTATTGGGTGAAACAACAACATATTCCTGACCCCGAACCAATACGGCGCGGCTCTTGGTGCCGGTCGTGATGACATCGCCAGCACTCAGACTGCCGCCGCTAATCGCGATCTTGGACACGCCCGAGCGCAAGACATTAACGGTTCCGGCACTCTCGGAAAGCTTCCACTGCGGCGTTCCTGCATGAGCAGATCCTGCTGTCACAAGCGCTGCAAGGCTTAGGAAAAGTTTCATTTTTTGCATTTTCAAATTCCTGGTCTTTGGTCGAACAGTGCTTTCCCACTGATCCATGAGAAGACCAATAGCCCCCGAAACTCGCGATATCGTTTAAAATGTCGCTGAATATTTCGTTAATCGGTGCTGTCGCTAAGGATTTCCTAAGGTTTGCAGGATAAATGATATTTCGAATGTTCTCTGGAGTAAGCCGTGCGTCAAAAAGTAAAATTGGTGATATTGGCCGCATTGGGCTGTTTCTCATCCCCTAGCCTGGCACAACAAGCCGGCAATCCCTTTGAAAGCGTCAGCGATCAGGGCGAATGGACAGTGGGCGATCCAACCGGAAGCGACGCTTTGGCTCCGATGGCTCCGATTTTACAGGCTGAACCCGTTTTTGCGCAGGACAATGCGGTGCAGCAATCCAGCGATAGCAGTTCAATCACAATTGGTGCGGTCAGCGTCAATTCGGGTAGTCAAATCGCTGGAGCCATGCTCGCCAGCAGCTACGAAAAATTTATCGGACAAACCGCCAGTCAGGAAATGCTGAGGGACTTGGCCAGTGCTGTGTCTGAAGCAGCCAGAAACCGCGGCTATATATTCGCCAGCGCACAGATACCGTCCCAATCCGTCAAAATCGGCGTTGTCGAGGTTCTGCTGGATCCTGGCGCGATTGATGAAGTCCGGATTATCGGGTCCAACAATAGTCGTTTACGGAAAATATTGAACAAGCTGGAATGCAACGCGGCGCTGTCACACGTGGTCGAGCGGCAATTACTCCTTGCCGGGGACTTGCCGGGGATCAGGTTGCTGAATTCAAAATATCAGCGCGAAGCGGGCAAAGGCGTGCTGGTTGTCACTGTGAGCGAGGAAAAATCCAAAGGATATGCAGCGCTGGATAATTACGGTCCGGAAACGCTCGGCCCGATCCTCGCCCGCCTCAATCTCGATCTGACCGGTCTGCTGTCGGATAGCGATGTATTCACCACAAATGTAATCAGCTCTGCCCTGCAGCCGAAAGAATTGACCTATATAAATGCCCGCTATGCCATGACTTTGGGCGATGGTGGCACCGTGATCGGATTTTCGGGCGCCGCGGGCCGTACCCGGCCGGGCGGCAATCTGGCCAATTTCAATCTAACCGGTCGTAATCGTTATGCTTCGATCTTTTCCAGCCATGCGCTGAAACGCAGCAATGATCTGAACCTTTGGCTCAATGCCGAACTTGCCTATCTTGATGTCGAGCAATCTTTCGATGGCATATTGTTTCAGGACGAACAAATCGCCACTGCCTCACTGAATTTCACGGGCAATTACAATGTCGGTATCGGCCGCGTCTATGGCGGCGTCGGAGTAACTCAAGGGCTAGGGATATTGGGGGCGAACAAAAGCGGCGATCCGCTGAACTCCCGCGACGACGGTAGCGGAGAATTCACCAAGGCCAATTTCTGGATCAACTCGATTCTCGACATGGGTGACGGCTTTGGCATGCGACTGGCCGGGAATGCGCAAATCGCTTCGCGACCGCTTCTCTCTCCCAACGAGATTTCAATTGGCGGGCCTTATTATGGCAAGGGCTACGACTTCAGCGAACGCTTCGGCGATGAGGGTCTTCTAGGACTGGCCGAAGTGCGCAAGGAGTTTAACAATATTACCGGATGGCTCGACTGGTTCCAGCTCTACGCCTTCGTTGACGGGGGCTATGTCTCCAACATCGGCACCGGCTTTGGCGATGGTTCCCTTGCATCCGCAGGCGGTGGCCTGCGATCCCAGATCGGAAATATCGACGTGGGTGTTGAGGCCGCTGCGCCGATGAATACCGACCGCTTTGAAAGCGGAGACCAGTCGCCCAAGATCAATGTGCAGGTCGGATTGCGGTTCTAACCAAAGACAGCTTGAGTCAGGCTATTAAAGTTCCGGAACCGGTCCTGTCAGAGCGCGGGCGCCTGCAAGCCAACCGGGTCACTCTTCCTTGACGGGTCTTGTACTGCTACTCGCATAGCCTGCATATCCGTCCGTATAGGCAAATAATACATTATCAGCCTCTTCGGTCGCAAATTTGGTCGCTTCGCTTTCCGAACTATTGTAGCTGATCTCGTCCTTCTTGATCGCTGCTATCATGTTATTCCGCTCGTCAGCGCACGCCGTCTTGGCTGCCTTCTTGAAAGCGCTGGTGCTGGTTTTTTCATCCAGATTGACCGTCGTATATTCCACGAGACAATTGGAATAAGCAACGCGGGAGGTTTCTGCGTCGGCGACTGTCGCTGCTGATGCGGTGGTGAACAAGGCAATAGTCAAAAAAGTAATCATGATGAACATTCCTCAATAAGATCACACCTATAGCATATTAGGATTTTGTGAGCGAAGCGGAATCAGCACTACCTGTGTAGAAAATATCCCTACTTTTCCATATGATATCAGCAAGTTCCGATATCATTCTTGCCAGACCTTCTGCGCAAGGCGTGCAAGTGTAGCCGACTCGTACCGCAAGAACCGATTTGGGCTTGCAACCGGATCGGTTTTGAGAGAATGGGGCGACAGATATCGGGTTTCTCTTAATCGAGAATTCAATGGGAAATCGGTGAGAATAGGGTTTGCGCCCGATTCGATTCCGGTACTGCCCCCGCAACTGTAAGCGGCTAGCTGATATGCCAAATGCCACTGGATCTTCGGATCTGGGAAGGCGGCATATCCAGCAGCGATCCGCAAGTCAGGAGACCTGCCCTATATCGTCGTTCTTCAGCCGGACGGGGTGTGTCGGGTGAACGGGGTTTTCCCCTGCGTAACGGCAATTGATGTCGTTAACGAAAGGGAATACTAAAAATGTTTAAATCTCAGTCTGTTGCCATGCTTATGGCGACTTGCGCATATTGCTGTGCGGTGCCCGTCCTGGCCGCCGAAGATCGCGAGATCATTGTCACTGCCACCGGTATTGCACAGGATATCGATGAAACCGGGGCGGCTATTTCCGTGATCACAGAAGCGGACATCCGCGATCAGCAGTCGATTGCGCTTGCCGATATTCTCCAGGAGCTGCCGGGCGTCAATGTCACCCGGAGCGGTGGACTGGGCTCCCAGACTTCGGTCCGGATCAGAGGGGCCGAGAGCGACCAGACATTGGTGCTTATCAACGGCATCAGGGTCAACGATCCATCCTCGCCCGATGGCGCTTTCGATTTCGGCAATCTGACAGCGGGTAATATCGAACGTGTCGAGGTTCTGCGAGGTGCAAATGGCGTAACATGGGGCAGCCAGGCGGTTGGCGGCGTGGTCAATGTCATCACCAAGCGTCCGAGCGAAGATCTCACGCTGTTTGCCCAAGGCGAATATGGCACCCACGATACCGTCCGTTTGGTCAGCAACGCCTCGGGCAAGGTCGGGCCGGTTGGCCTGACCATCGGCGGCGGCTATGTCCGCACCGACGGCATCAGCGCTTATTCCGGCGGAACCGAACTCGATGGTTATCGCCAATATTCGGCATCCGGTCAGGTGCAGGTCGATATTTCGGACGCCATCCGATTTGAAGCCAGCGGTTATTATGCCGACAGCCGGATAGACAATGACAGCGTCTTCCCGCCCTTTAGTTCGGATGATAGCCAGTTTTCGCTGGCAGAGGAATTTTACGGAAACGCCATCGTCCATATTCAGGCTTTTGACGGGCGGTTCCAGAACCGCTTTGCCTTCAGCCTGGCGGATATAAATCGCGACATCATCAACCCCTTCTTCACTTCGCTGCCACGGGGTCGATCGGAACGGTTCGAATATCGGGGTGATTTTGCTGCGAACGAGCAATTGCGGTTGGTTTTCGGCGCCGAGATGGAAGAAAGTCGCTATGAAAACAGCGGCGTTACGGCTTCCACAGGGATCGATTCCGTATTTTTCCAGACCGTGTTCAAACCTGCTGACGGCCTGTCGCTGACTGGCGGAATCCGGCACGACGATCATGAGGATTTTGGCGGCAATACCAGTCTCGCCGGCAATATTGCCTATCGGATCAGCGAAAATGGTCCGACGATCCGCGCGAGCTATGCAGAGGGCTTCAGAGCACCTTCGCTGATCGATCTCGACGATCGCCCCTTTGGCTTCGGAACGCCGGACTTGCAGCCGGAAACCGCGAAATCCTATGAAATAGGCGTCGATCAATCCCTGATCGAACAAGCCGTGCAGATTTCCCTGACACTGTTCCAGCGCGATACCCGCAACCAGATCGCCTTTGCTGCCTGTCCGGTAGCGCCTGATCCGGCACCCGCTGTGTGCACCAGCGGCAGTCGTCCGTTCGGCACCACGCTGAATATCGAGCGCAACCGTACCAAGGGCGTGGAAGCAATTATGTCGATAAGCCCGGTCGAGCGGTTCCGGATCGACGCCAACTATACCTGGCTTGACACCGAAAACCGGTCCTCTGGTGCCAATCTGGGCAACAAACTGGCGCGCCGTCCGGCGAGCAGCCTTTATCTAAGCGCCCAATATGAAACCGGCTACGGCCTGAAGCTCGCCGCCGATATGCAGATGGTGGGTGACAGTTTTGATGATCTGGCCAACAATCGCCGGCTGGACGGATATATATTGTCGGGCATTCGTGCATCCATGCCGGTGACGGATACGATTGAACTGTTCGGACGTATCGACAATCTGTTTGATGTCTCCTATGAAACAGCCACTGATTTTGGCGCTCTGGGCCGCTCGTCCTCCATTGGAGCGCGCGCGCGTTTCTGATGACCAATAGCAAAAGGGAATATGACCACATGCAACTCCTTCCAACTTCATCGCCCGTCCAGAATATCTGGGCCGGGATATTGGCGACCTCGTCGGTATTAGGCAGTCTTGCATTGGCCTGTATTTTCCCTTTTGCCGCTTTTGCAACGCTGCTCGCTGCAACCCTGCCGTTCCGCAAGGCGATGCTCTGGATGGGTGCGGCCTGGCTGTCCAATCAACTGGTCGGCTATCTGCTCCTCGGCTATCCGCAGACCGCGAACAGTTTCGGTCACGGCCTTGCGATCGGTGTGACGGCGATGGCAAGTTTGGGGGTCGCGAAGAAAGTCTTGGATCTGCGCTCCGATCGTTCGCTGGTTACGCTGGCATTAGCCTTTGGCGCGGCGTTTGTTGCCTTTGAAGCGCTCTTGCTGGTCGCGGCACTCTTCCTCGGCGGCGTTCAGAATTTCGTTCCTTCGATCGTATGGATGATCGCCCAGAATGACATTTTGTGGTTCCTTGGCCTGGGTCTGCTTTACATGGCTCTCAACGGCACCTTATTCGCACGGATCGGTAAGCAAGCGACACCACAGGGCTGATCATTTTATAGTCTGATCCGAAATTCCGAGAGTTTCAAATAGGCATCGCGGCACTGTTCCGCGATGCCTTTTTCTTTGTAACCAAGTTCGGGCGCCATGCCTTCCGCGCGCCCAAATCCCGTTGTTTCGATGACTCGGCCGTACCAATGCGAGGCCCATGTACCGTCGCTTTCTCGGGTTCCCGGCTCCCATTTGAGCATCCCAGCATCCCACGGAATATCCAGCGCCGCGCATAGAGCGCGCAGATGGGCCTCGGGATCGCGCAATATGTCGGCGCTTTCCAGCACGATCGGCGCCTGGCCGGTGATCTGGGCAGCGCGGTCGGCATATTCCAGCTGCCGCGCGTAGCCGAGATCCTCAGCTGTCACCTCAACCCGCTTTGCAGCGTAGCTCGCCACCACCCGCTCCGGGTCGCGGATCAGGAAGGCGTGGCGATGGTCGTGGAAGTCCGCAATTGTGACGTCGGCAACCATATGGTGCGGCATATGTTTCTGGTACCAGAGCGGCTTGCCGTCAGGGACGGGTCCGCGCATGGCCGCCGCTACGGATTGCCAGTCGCAATCCATTGACGCAATGACGTCATCGGCCATTGGTTGGCGCTGGCCAGTGGTTTTCAGAAAGGCTCCGTAGAAGGGCTCGTCGCTGACAGCACAATCGCTGCGCCCGCCAAAGCTGCGCATCATCGCGGTCGAGATGTTGCGCGGCCCGGACCACATGGCGATGCGGGTTGTCATGATTGGATCACCTGTTGCTCTTGGTTCGCCGCGAAGCGTTTATACGCAAGTGCATTATGGACTCGCGCGAAGACGCGAAGGCGCAAAGTCATAGCCTCTTGAATAATAATCTTCGCGGCTTCGCGTCTTCGCGTGAGAAACAAATTGAGAATGACCTGCGGTCGGCCTGGCATTGTGCCTAGCCCGATCGTCATCTCAGACCGTTCGCATCGAGCGAAGTCGAGATGCCTGGGAGCCAGCAAGGTGTCTCGACTGCGCTCGACACGAACGGGACTAGGCAACGTCACGCTCTATAAGTTCCTTATATAGTCCTTGTAGCCGCTGAACCATTGGTCCCCTGCCCTCGGTCAAAATCCGGCCATCCACCTCGGTAGCGGGCACCACGCCGGCAAAGGTTCCAGTGACGAAGGCTTCGTCCGCTCCATAAACATCGGTGAGCGAGAAATTCTTCTCGAACACCGGAATATCATTCTCCCGGCAAATCCGGATGACATTGGCTCGGGTGATCCCGCCGAGACAATAGTCGCCGCTCGAGGTCCAGACCTCGCCTTTGCGGACGATGAAGAAATGGGTGCTGTTGCAGGTTGCGACAAAGCCATGCGGGTCGAGCATCAGCGCCTCGTCCGCGCCCGCCTGGGTAGCCTGAATGCAGGCCGTGATGCAATTCAGCTTGCTGTGCGAATTGAGTTTCTGGTCCTGCACCGCCGGATCGCCCCGGCGGACATGAACGGTGAACAGGCGGATGCCGTTCTCGACCGTGCTCGGCAAGGCTTCCTTATATTCCGGGATGATCACGATTGTCGCTGGCGAAATCACCACGCGGGGGTCCTGATAGGGCGTTGAACGAATGCCGCGGGTGATCATCAGGCGAATGTGAACGCCTTCCTGATCCGTCATGCCGTTCGCAGCGATGGTGTCATAGAGGCGTGCCACCAATGCGTCCCGCGTGATGCCTATATCCATCGCGATTGCCTTCGCGCCTTCGAACTGACGATCGAGATGCGCGTCGAGAAAGGCAATCTTGCCCTTGTGCACGCGCAGCCCTTCCCAGACGCCGTCACCGAGCATGAATCCGCTGTCAAAAACCGAAACAACCGCCTCTGCGCGTGGCGTCATCACGCCGTTCACATTGATCAAGATATTCTCGTTGCGAGGATCTACGGTAAAGTCATGCGTGCCCTTAGCCATGGAATCTAACCTTCTGATATTGCGAGATACAAAGTTAAGTTGTGGATACAAACAGTTCAAGGACGCAGAGACGGCCCGGATCGGCAACAAGCGGGAATAGCGTCAACCTGACCATGACTTGACGATCAATCAGTCGGACTTGACCAGTTCGCCGCCCTTGATGACGACATCGACATCTTCCAGTTCCCTGACGTCAACCAAGGGATCTCCGTCAACCGCGATTATGTCAGCATAGCGACCGACGGCAATGGCGCCGAGATCCTGTTCCCGCCCCAATGCCTTCGCACCGCCGATCGTCGCTGCCTGTATCGCCTGCATGGGCGTCATTCCATATTCGACCATATATTTGAACTGGCCGCCAACATCGCCGTGCGGCATGACGCCTGCGTCAGAGGCAAAGACCAGTTTAACCCCGGCCTTGTGTGCTTTGCGGAAATTGTCGCGCTGTATCTGCGCGATCTCGCGGTCCTTGCGCAAATTATCCTCCAGCACGCCGTTCTTTGCGCCTTCCGCCTGAGTATAATCGGTGTTGAAAATATCCATTGAGAACCATGTCCCGCGCTGCACAGCAAGCTTGATCCCTTCGTCGTCCACGAGGCTGGCATGTTCGATCGTATCGATGCCGGCGCGGATTGCTGCCTTGATCCCGTCTGCTCCGTGAGCATGAGCGGCGACTTTCAGTCCCCATTGGTGGGCTTCATCCGCAATCGCGCGCAATTCGGTCTCCGACACTTGTTGTTGCCCGGGTTCTGTGTTGCGCGAAAAAACACCGCCGGTCGCACAGACCTTGATCACCTCGGCGCCATATTTGCGCTGGCGACGCACCTGATAACGAAGCTCCTCTACGCCGTCGCCAATGCCTTCCTCTTTTTCATTCTTTTCCAGAGAAGGCGGCAAAAATGTTGAATCGCAATGCCCGCCGGTGGAGCCCAGCGCATAGCCTGCCGGAACAATCCGGGGGCCCACAGCATAGCCATTTTCAATTGCCTGTTTCAGGCCAATATCATTGCGATTGCTCGATCCGACATTGCGCACGGTGGTGAAACCCGCGTCGAGCATCGAGCGGGCATTGCCAACGGCGGTCATCCCCCAGAAGCTGTCGGTAAATTCCAGTCCGCGATATCCGCCGATATCCGCTGGCCCGTCAAGATGCACATGCATGTCGATCAGCCCCGGCAGGATTGTTTTTCCGGACAGGTTTATATGTTCGACATCGCTGCCCCATTTCACGGTGCGCGCATCGGCGATCGAGATGATCCGTCCCTTTTCTACGAAAATCGCCGGATGGTCGACGATCTTGCCGGTAACGACATCAATCATCCTGTCAGCGGTAATGACCTTGGTCTGCGAGAACGCCGGAGCGGATAAAGACAGGCTGGTCGCCAAGAGAAGTTGGAAGACAAGTTTCATCAAATGCACTCCGGATCAGAGAATTAAGGAAAATTACATATGCAAAACACGTCCATAAGCATCGAGAACGCTTTCGTGCATCATCTCGCTGAGCGTCGGATGCGGGAAGACAGTGTTCATCAGCTCCGCTTCGGTCGTCTCAAGCGTCTTGCCTATCGTATATCCCTGAATCAGTTCGGTCACTTCCGCGCCGATCATGTGCGCGCCTAGCAATTCACCCGTTTTGGCGTCAAATACCGTCTTGATGAAACCTTCGGTCTCGCCGAGCGCAATCGCCTTGCCGTTGCCGATGAAAGGGAATTTGCCGACCTTGACGTCATGGCCTGCTTCCTTCGCTCTGGCTTCGGTCAGGCCGACGCTGGCGATCTGGGGGTGGCAATAGGTGCAGCCGGGGATATTGTTGACGTCCATCGTGTGCGGATGAGCGTCCTTGCCCAGGCTGGCGGCGATGGTTTCTGCCGCAATGACGCCTTCATGGCTCGCCTTGTGCGCCAGCCACGGGCCAGCGGTGCAATCGCCGATGGCGTAAATGCCGTCAATATTGGTCCGGCAATGGTCGTCGGTCTTGATATGATAGCGGTCGTCCGGCTGAACACCTAGCTGGTCAAGGCCAATGGTTTCGATATTGGGCATGATGCCAACGGCGACGATGACATGGCTGAAGTCATGGCTTTGCTTCTTGCCCTTTCTGTCCTCGATCTCCGCCTTGACGCCTTTGGCAGTGGCATTGATGCTCTTGACGCCTGCGCCAGTCATGATCGTCATCCCCTGTTTTTTCAGGGACTTCTCGAGGAACTTTGAGATTTCCTCATCTTCGACAGGCACGATCCGGTCGAGCATTTCAACCACAGTCACATCGACGCCGATGTCATTGTAGAAACTGGCAAATTCGATGCCGATGGCGCCGGAACCAATGACCAGCAATTTGCTCGGCGTTTCGCTTGGCGTCATGGCATGACGATAGGTCCATATCCGTTTGCCGTCCGCTTTGGCAAAGGGCAGATCGCGAGCACGAGCGCCGGTAGCGATGATAATATTCTTGGCAGTGAGTTCAGTCTCTCCGCTTTCGCCGGTCACAACAATCTTATCCTTGGCGGTCAGTTTTCCCTCGCCCATATGAACGTCGATCTTGTTCTTCTTCATCAGGCCGGTGACGCCCTGATTGAGCTGTTTGGCCACCCCGCGCGAGCGTTTTACGATCGCGTCAAGATCGGCGCTGATTTTCTCCGCGACCAGACCATAGTCAGCCGCATGTTTCATATTGTGGAACACTTCGGCGGAGCGCAGCAATGCCTTGGTCGGGATACAACCCCAGTTGAGACAGATACCGCCGAGGCTTTCGCGTTCGACAATCGCGGTTTTGAGGCCGAGTTGCGATGCACGGATTGCGGCCACATAGCCGCCAGGGCCGGAACCGAGAACGATGAGGTCATATCCGTCTGCCATGTTATTCCTTTTCGATAATCTCTAGTCCAATGTCGGGACCTGCACTGGCTTGCCATCGCCGTCCACCGCAACAAAGATATAAGTCCCCGATGCGGCCTTGGTCATTTCATCTTCATGCCGGTCACGCCGGAAAGCTTCGACCAGAACGGTCATCGAACTGCGGCCGATTTTGGAGAATTCGGCATAGACCGACAATTCATCACCAATCTCGACCGGATGTCCAAAACGCACATCATTCGCGCCTACGACCACTGACTGGTGCTTGCTATGCTGAGCCGCCAATGCGCCGCCGGCTTGCGCCATCTGGCCCATCAGCCAACCGCCAAATGCCACCCCGTAAGGATTGCCCTCGGTCGGCATCACGATGGTTCGTATAGCCGGGACTTTCTTGGCTAGTTCGGTCAAGCGAGCATTCCCAGCGGGTTCTCGCAAAGCTCTTTAAACACTTTCATCAATTGCGCGCCGTCCGCGCCATCAATCGCGCGATGGTCGAAGCTGCCGGTGGCGCTCATGATCGTTGCGATCTGCAGACTGTCGTCAATCACATGCGGGCGTTTCTCTCCGGCACCGATTGCCATGATCATCGCTTGCGGCGGGTTGATGACGGCGTCGAAATTCTTGATCCCGAACATGCCCATGTTGGAGATGCTGGCGGTGCCGCCCTGATATTCGTGCATCTTGAGCTTGCCATCCTTGGCGCGGCCGGCAAGATCTTTCATTTCGGTCGAGATCGCGCTGAGTGATTTGCTGTCCGCGTTCTTGATGATCGGCGTGATCAAACCACCTTCTATGCTGACCGCTACAGAGATGTCGGCGCGCTCGAACGTCTTGAGCTGATCGCCTTCGATCGACACATTGCATTTCGGCACCTGCATTAATGAAACCGCCAAGGCCTTGATCAGCAGATCATTGACCGACAGTTTGATGTCGCGAGATGCCAGCGTGGCGTTGAGTTCGCTGCGCAGCTTGAGAAGTTTGTCGAGCTCAATGTCCACGGTGAGATAGATATGCGGGATGGTCTGCTTGGCCTCGGTCAGGCGGCGTGCGATGGTCTTGCGCATGCTGGTGAGTTTTTCGGACGTGTGCGGAATATCGAATTCGCTGGCAGCTGCCGGGCTAGGAGCAGCACTCTGTGCCGATGCAACCGATCCGCTTTTGGCCGAAGACGTGCCGCCTTCGGTAGCGTCAATATCTGCCTTGATAATCCGCCCGTTAGGACCGGAGCCCGACAATGCGGCAAGATCAACGCCCTTTTGTTCGGCCAGACGCCGCGCAAGCGGGCTGACTTTCAGGCGATCGTCATTCGCATTTGATGCGGCTTTGGCTGCGGGAGCGGGTGCAGGTTCAGCCTTGGGTGGAGGCGCCGGCGTTTCCTCTTTGGCGATTGGCTCAGCGGCCTTCGCTTTCGGTGCAGCTGGTGCTTCAACATCGCCCGCCTCTTCGCCTTCCTCGGCGATGATCGCGATCACGGCCCCGACCTTCACATTCTCGGTTCCTTCGGCAACGACAATCTTGGCGATCACGCCTTCGTCAATCGCTTCAAATTCCATTGTCGCCTTGTCGGTTTCAATTTCAGCCAGCAAATCACCAGATGAAACGCTGTCTCCCTCCTTCACCAGCCATTTGGCAAGCGTCCCTTCTTCCATCGTCGGGGAGAGGGCTGGCATTTGGAGATTAATGGGCATGGCCGGTTATCTTTCCTGGGGAAGTCCTGTTATTAGGTCGATCTGTCCAACATTGAAGCAATATCGTCAAGGGGCGTAGCTTGCCTTGTATGCGTTTTTATCGCAACAGGTGTTTCTGACGGGGCAAGGAGGGTTCATGCGCACATATCTGGTAGTGATCGACGAGACCGATGAGGCGAGCGTAGCATTGCGCTTCGCCTCGCGCCGGGCGATGAAAACGAATAGCGCGCTGCACATCTTGGCGCTGGTGGAAAGCGAAGGCTTTGTTGCCTGGGGCGGGGTTCAGGCCACGCTCGAGGAAGAAGCGAAGAACCGGGCCGAGGCTCTCGTATCAAGCGCGGCCGGCACCTTGTTCGACGAAACCGGTATCCGGCCCTCGATGACGGTCAAGCAGGGCAAGGGACCAAAAGTCGTACGGGCGATGATGGATGAGGTCGACGGCCTGGCCGCGCTGGTTCTGGGAGCGGCCGCAAGTGGCGCGCCAGGACCTTTGGTCAGTCATTTTGCCGCCACCGAGGCAGGGACGCTGCCCTGCCCGGTGATGGTTGTTCCCGGATCATTGACCAAGGAAGAGATTGATCGGCTAAGTTAGCGCGATTTCGCCAGTTCGCCGCGCGCCGGATAGTCATGTTCCAGCGCATAATCGACGCCCTGCAGCAACTGGTCGAGCGGAGGCCGGGTAAACGGCATGCTCTGGATGCTGGCGAAATAGAGTGTCTGGTCAGGCTTGACCAGCAGCAGTGCTGGTTCTGAAAAAATCGCCGGCTCCTCACTGTCGGGGCGGCCGGACGAGATATAGAGGCCGAAATCGCGAGCCTGGTCTTCGCCGAGACCATAGCCAAGCGTCACATCCTTGATATCCCATTCGTCAGACGATTTCCGGGCACGTTCCTGACTGTCCATGCTGATCGCGACAACATTGATGCCGCGCTGGGCAAAATCACCAAGCTTGCGCTGCAATTCGCGCAGCTGCATCTTGCAGATCGGGCAATGAACACCGCGATAGAAGAGCAGCAGGGTAAAATTCTCGCCAAGCTGTTCGCTCAGCCTGAATTCGCCGCCGTCGATCAGCGGTACAGTGAAATCGGGAACGGCTTGGGTAGGAAGAATATTCGGCATTGGGGGAGATCCTTTGTCTTTGTTTAGTCTCTACCCCTATTGCCCCCGATGATTGCCCGATTGCCAACAAGATTTACTTTCGGCGGGGCTTACCCATCTTGCCCCGAACATTGGCGGGACGACCGGGCTTGCCCTTGCGATGCGGTTTTCCCTTGCCGGCGCGATGGGGAGCAGGACGGCCAGCCATATGATTGGCGCCCTCGGCCAGTTCGAACAACAGGCTGCCAGTGGCCGCATTGGCCTCGACCAGACGCAATTCGATTTTCTGACCGATATTATAAGTGGTACCGCTATCCATGCCGGTAAGCTGCTGCTTCGCCTCGTCATAGTCGAAACGTTCGGCTCCGAGCGTGCGCACAGGAACCAGACCATCGCCGCCCAGTTCATCGACCGTGGCGAAAAATCCGAAATTCTGGACGCCAGTGATCCGGCACTTGACGACTTCGCCAACCCGTTCCGCCAGATGAGCAGAGATATAACGGTCGATGGTTTCCCATTCAGCCTTCATCGCGCGGCGCTCGAGCTTGGATATTTTCTCCGAGATCAGTTCGAGACGGCCTGCTTCTTCGCTGTTCAGTCCCGAGAATTCGGGAATGGCGCTATTTGCGGGAGCAGGCTGCTCTAGTTTGCACGCACTTACCAGCGCGCGGTGGACGATCAGATCGGCGTAGCGCCGGATCGGGCTGGTGAAATGGGCATAGCTTCCCAGCGAAAGGCCGAAATGGCCCATATTGGTATGGCCATAATAAGCCTGGGTCTGGCTGCGCAAAATCTGTTCCATGACCAGCGGCAGCAGCAATTCGTCATCGACCTGTTCGATCAGATTATTGAATACCGCAGGTTTGATCACCTGTCCCATGGCAAAGCTCATGTCGAACGTCTTGAGATAGTCCTTGAGCGCCATCAATTTCTCGCGCGACGGCGTTTCGTGAACACGATATATCACCGGAGATTTTTTCGATTCCAGCATCCGTGCTGCCGCAACATTGGCGACGATCATATAATCTTCGACCACGCGGTGCGCATCGAGACGCTCGCGGATCGCAATCTCTACAATCTTGCCCTGATCGTCCAGCACAACACGCTTTTCGGGCAGATCGAGATTGAGCGGCTCGCGTTCGTCGCGCGCCTTGGCGAGCAGCTTCCAACAAGCCCAAAGGGGCTCGAGTGCACTGGCCTTCAGCTCATGATCCAGCTTGCCGTCCATCGCTGCCTGTGCGTCTTCATAGGCGATATTTCCAGCCAGTTTGACGATCGCGCGGGTGAAGCGCGAAGCGATGACCTGACCCTTGGCATCTATGGTGACGTGACAAACCAGAGCAGCCCTATCGACGCCCTGTTTCAGCGAACAGACATCGGTCGACAAAGCTTCCGGCAACATCGGCACAACCCGATCGGGGAAATAGACGCTGTTGCCGCGCTTATAGGCTTCGCGGTCAAGCTTGCTGCCCGAACGGACATAATAAGACACATCGGCGATAGCGATCAGCGCCTTGAACCCGCCCCTATTGTCGGGACTGTCATCCGGCTCGGCCCAGATCGCGTCATCATGGTCGCGGGCATCCGCAGGATCGATGGCAACAATCGGAAGGTGGCGCAGATCTTCGCGCTGCTCTTTCGAGATTTCCAGCTTGGTCGCCTGCTCGGCTTCCTCGGTCACCGCATCGGGAAAATGCAGCGGAATTTCAAATTTATGGATGGCGATCAGGCTGAACGATTTTGCGGCGAACGGATCGCCCAATATTTCCTTCACCCGCGCCTTGACCTCGGCACCGCGCTTGATCGGTTCGGCCAGCACCAGATGGCCCGGCTTGGCTTCGCCCAATTCGATAATCGGTGTGCTGCGACGGATCTTGCGATCCACCGGCTTCAGCCAGTAACGGTCGCGTTCGTCTTTCTCGACGATGCCCAGCAGCATTTCGTTGCTCTGGGCGAGTTTCTTCATCAGAAAGGCGACATGGCCCTGCCCGCGTTCTTCGGTTCGTGCGAGTATCCGGTCGCCGATCGCCAAGGCGGCCCGGCGGCCTTTTTCCTTGATCCTGATCTTTGGCGCGGGCGCATTTTCATCTTCCCAGCGTTCGGGAATGCCAAGCGCTTCATTGCCGTCAATCTCGACAATCTTGAGCACGGTCACCTTCGGCAGGCCGCCCACCTTATGCAAGGCCCGCCCCAGATCTCCGGCGAGCAAACCTTCCTTGGTCATGTCCTTGAGCAAAGCCTTGAGGCCGATCTTGTCCGGCCCCCGCAATCCAAAGGCTTTTGATATCTCGCGCCTTCCTGCAGGTCGCTCCGATTGCTCGATAAAATCCAGTATCTGCTGGCGAGTAGGAACCTGTTTCGGTTTGTGAGATTTTTTGGGACCTGCCATTAATAAGCTTTACCTATGATGATGCGTTCGACCGCCTGCTTGCCAGTGAAAATGCACAGGCCGTCGACCGGTGCTGCTTCGACTGGAACATTGCGGAAAGTCAGCTTCAATTTTTTGAGCCGTTCCTCGATGGCTTCCAGTTCGTCACCAGTTGCCTTGCACCATTGCACTTCGAGCCAGCCCGGATATTTTTTATTCTCTTTGTAGAAACGCTCGACTTCCGACCATTCCACAAAACCGCGGGTAATGTTTGATTGCAGACGCGCATCGGCTTCGGCGTGCAATTTCGACTGGATTTCCTGCAAAAGCGCAGGAATTTCCGGGATGAATTCATCCTTGGCGAGAAACTTCGTGTCCAGCTTACCGCTGTCCTGATAAAGCGCGTCGCGACGGATCATTGCAACCTTGTCTTCTGCCATGTCGCGCGGACCAATCTCCAAAATGACCGGCGCGCCTTTCTTGATCCATGACCAGCGTTTGGTCTGGGTCTTGGCGCCAGTGATATCCAGCTTCACCCGAACCGGCTCGTCAAAAGCTCTGAGCTTGGCGATATCTTTCGCAAGCACCTTGCAATATTCGAGCACTTCTTCGTCTTCCGGCTTGTCGCGGAGCATCGGCACGATCACGACCTGATAAGGCGCAATCAGTGGCGGTACGCGCAATCCGTCATCGTCTCCGTGGGTCATGATGACGCCGCCGATCAGACGGGTCGAAGTTCCCCAACTGGTGGTATAGGCAAATTGAAACTCGCCTTCCTTGTCCTGAAAACGGATATTCTGGGCCTTGCTGAAGGTCTGGCCGAGGAAGTGGCTGGTACCGGCTTGCAGAGCTTTGCCGTCCTGCATCATCGCTTCGATCGAGTAAGTCGCATCAGCGCCGGGAAAGCGTTCGTTCTCGGGTTTCTCGCCAGCAACGACCGGCATCGCCAGAACATTTTCGGAAAAATCGCGATAAAGTTCCAGGATCATCAGCGTTTCGTCCATCGCTTCCGCCTTGGTGGCGTGAGCGGTATGGCCTTCCTGCCAGAGAAACTCGGTGGTCCGCAGGAACATTCTGGTCCGCATCTCCCAACGCACGACATTCGCCCACTGGTTGATCATCACCGGGAGATCGCGCCAGCTTTGTACCCAGCGGGCAAAGGCAGTGCCGATAACCGTTTCGGACGTCGGGCGAACAACCAGCGGTTCTTCAAGTTTTGCGTCAGGATCAACGACCAATCCGCCGTCTTTGCCTTTCATCAACCGGTGATGGGTGACGACCGCCATTTCCTTGGCAAAGCCTTCGACATGCTCTGCTTCTTTCTCGAAATAGCTGAGCGGAATGAACAAGGGAAAATAGCAATTTTCATGTCCGGCAGCCTTGATCCGCTGGTCCATCAAAAATTGTACCCGTTCCCAGATGCCATAGCCCCAAGGGCGCATGACCATACTGCCACGCACACCGGATTCTTCGGCAAGGTCGGCTTCGGCAATCACTTGTTGATACCATCCCGCGAAATCATCTTCGCGGGTGATGGAAAGAGCATTTTTCTTCACTAGTTGTTCCTGCGGATTATTGGTTTCCGGTGGTCAGATGTCGAGCTTGTCAATTTTGGACTGGATGTCCGCCAATTGCTTTTTCAACTCGACAATTTCAATGTCCTTTTCGGACAATTCTGCTTGTTGTTCGCCTTCAGACTCGTCCTGGTTGTTCTGGCCGAGACTCAATGCCTTTTCAAACACGCCTGCGAGCGGGCTTGCCTTCAAGGCGTTTTCAACCGCTTCCTGAAACTGCTTCTGGTTTTTGACCGCCATCTGGCCAAGCGGGTTTTTGTTGAGCGCGCCTTCGACCGCTTCCTGAAACTGTTTCTGGTTTTTGCGGAAGTTATCCATCGACGCTTCGAGATAGGATGGCATCAACGACTGCATGCTGTTGCCATACATCGAGATCAACTGACGGAGGAATTTGACCGGCAGCATTTGCTTGCCGCTACTTTCCTCGTCGACGATGATCTGGGTCAGAACATTATGGGTGATATCATCCCCGGTTTTGGCATCGACGACGACAAAATCCTGATCCTTGCGGGTCATGTCGGCAAGAAAATCAAGGGTGATATAATTGGATGTCTGGGTATTGTAGAGGCGGCGATTGGCGTATTTTTTGATGACTATCGGACCGTCCTGAATTTTTTTCTTCGACTTGGCCATATAAACTCCCGAGAGGTTAGAAACACTGAAGTTTGCCGGGATTTCTAACCGTCCTTTAATTGCATGTTGCACCAGCACTAAACCTATTTGTGCAATGCCGCAACTTTTGTTGTTATGCAGGGCTTTTGCGCAATATTTCAAGTTTGTGCAACTGCGTTGGCAGAGCATATATCTGCAATGCTATGTCCACTGGCGCGCTAGTCGATTTCCGAGGCCGGTGATCAGTTCATATTGCGACAGGCCCGATTGCGCAGAAGCGATCCCAAGATCATATTCGCAATCAACCCAGTCACCCTCTTTTAGATGGGGTGCGTCCGAAAGATCGATTGCGATCAGATCCATCGATACCCGGCCCAGCACTGGCAGCACGATGTTTTCATGCACGAACATACCGCTGTTTGAAAATCCTCGCAAATATCCGTCGGCATAGCCCATCGCCAATATGCCGACATTGTGGGTCTCCGCTGCAATATATTGCGCATTATAACCGAGCTTGTCACCCGCCCGAAGCGAACGAACCTGTATAATTTCCGCTTGCGGATACGCCACCTGAGCAATGACATCTTCCAAAACCGGGCGTTGAATACCGCCGTAGAGCGACAGACCAGGGCGCGTTACATCAAAATGATATTGGCTACCCAGTGTTATGCCAGCGCTATTGGCCAGGCTGGTACGCTTGCCGGATATGATTTCCAGAGCAGCCTTAAACTGATCGAGTTGCGCTGCGTTCTGCGGAACATCTTCATCGGCGGAGGCAAGATGGCTCATCACCATGTCGATCGCCATTCCGCTAAATAGGCTGGCGTCGAGATCTTCGACGTTGATCCCGAGACGGTTCATCCCGCTGTTGATCATGATGTCACAGGCCCTGCCCGATGTTTTCCAGCGCCGCACTTGCTCCAGACTGTTAAGCACAGGTTTTGCCGGAGACTGGAGAGCATAGGGCAAATCAGCCTCTCGAACGCCATTGAGCACGGACACCTCTGCTCTGCCGGAGGTCAGATCTTCAATCTCGCTGGCTTCCTGCCAATTGGCCACGAAAAAATCCGTGCATCCCGCCGCCATCAGCCTTTGCACAACATCACGCACGCCAAGACCATAGGCATTGGCCTTAACGGCTGCTCCCGCCTTGGCTTTTCCCGACAGCCGGTCGAGCGCGCGCCAGTTTTCCACTAGCGCGTCGGAATCGAGCCTGATTGTCGCGGTCGGCGCTATTGTTGGTGTTGCGTCACTCATAGACCGAGCGATACTGCCTTCATGGCGCTTCGTCGAGTGCCGCTTCGGGGTCATTGGGTATGCCCCACCACGCAACGATGACACCAAATGCGACGACGCCCCATGTGTACCAGAGGCCGGCATAGATATCACCTGATCGCGCGACAATATATCCCGCGATCAGGGGCAGGAAGCCACCGAGATAGCCTGCCCCGATATGATAGGGTATCGACATCGAACTATAGCGGATTTTAGCAGGAAACATTTCAGACAGCAGCGCAGCAACCGATCCGTAGGTCAACGCGCTCAAACCACCCAGGACCAGCAGGATCGCGACGATGCCCAATATGCTGATCATATCCGGCTGCTGTTTGGCAAAGTCATAACCGTGCTCGGTAAGCGCGCCGCGAATGCCACTGCTGCGCGCAGCGCCATCTTCCATCCATGCCGGATCAATTGCGATCGCGTTGTTACCGGCACTCAGGCTCAATTCGCTGGCGGCCGTGAGCGTATAAGAGACGCCAGCAGATGTCAGCGTTTCCAGAACCTTGCCGCAATCACTCTGCTCGCGGCTGAACAATTCCGCAAAAGGATCCGTGCTACAGGCACTGCCCTCTACCCGCACGGGGTTCGCTTCGGCTGCTTCGGTCAACCCGGGATTAGCAAAATAGCCCAGTCCCCAGAATGCAGGAAATAGCAGTAGCAACGAAAGGAGAGCGCCAACGATGATCGGTTTCTTGCGTCCGACCTTGTCCGACCATTTGCCGACGACAAGATAGAAGGACATGGCAATCAGACCGGAAACGAACAATATGATGTCTACGGTCTGCGCCTCCATATTCATCGGCCCACGCAGGAACGACATTCCCGAGAAAAAGGCGGTGTACCAGATGGTGGTCAATACGCCGGTGATCCCGAACAGAGCGACAAAGATACGTTTCTTGTTGCCGGGATAGGTGAAGCTTTCGACAAACGGATTGCCCGCGGTTTCACCCGCCGCTTTCATCGCCTGGAAAACCGGGCTTTCGTTAAGCTTCAGCCGCATCCAGAGCGATATGACCAGCAGAAGGATCGAAAGCAGGAACGGTACCCGCCAGCCCCAGTCGTTGAATTCCTGTTCCGGAATCAGGAAGCGGCAGGCCAGTATGACGCCGATCGACAGGACAAACCCGCCGGCAACGCTGGCCTGGATATAGCTTGTATAATAGCCGCGCTTTTCGGTGGGAGCGTGTTCGGCCACATAAATGGCCGCTCCGCCATATTCGCCGCCGAGGGCAAGACCCTGCAATATCCGCAGGAATATCACGATCAGCGGGGCAGCCAGCCCGATTGTCTCGGCGCTCGGAATGAAACCGACGCCGGCGGTCGCAATGCCCATCAGGGTCACTGTGACGAGGAAGGTATATTTGCGCCCTAGCTTGTCGCCGAGGAAACCGAAGAGAATTGCACCAACCGGACGGAAGCCGAAGCCGATGGCAAAGGTCGCCCACACCATCAAAATTTCAAGAGTCGGATTTCCGCTGGGGAAGAAGGTCGGTCCGATAATATAGAATAATGTGCCGTAGATGAAGAAGTCATACCATTCGAAAATGGTGCCGGCGGAGGACGCCGCAATAACCAGACGGATTTCTTTTTGCGTCGGTTCGCGTTGCCCCGCCATTGCTACTTCACTGGCCATATTTTTGCCCTCCCCAAGGCGTTCATTCTATTCCAGCTCGAGTATCACGGCGTCGACGGCAAGGCTATCGCCTTGCGCGGCCTCAACCGATTTCACCACGCCATTTTTCTCCGCGCGGAGAATATTCTCCATCTTCATCGCCTCGACCACAGCCAGAGGCTGGCCTTCGACTACGCTTTCGCCTGCTTCAACATGAAGCGCGACCAGCAAGCCGGGCATCGGGCAAAGCAGGAAACGGGACAGGTCGGGCGGGATCTTCTCGATCATGTGCACGGCATGCTGCGCGACATGGGCGGGCAGGACGCGCGCCTTGTGGGTTGCGCCGTGGCTGTTGAGCGCAAAGCCGTTGGCGGTCGTGGCGATCTTCACCGACAGCGGTTTGCCCGCGACCTCGGCGAGGATCAGGCTGTCGCCCGGCGTATATTCGGTGGAGAGATCCACTTCGCTACCGTCGACGATTATTTCTTCTTCGGAGATCGAGACCTCCATGATCTTGTCACCGATCTTGACCTGCCATTCCGATGGCGGATCAAGCCGTTTTCCGAGCTGGCTGTCAATCCGGCGCGCACGGTCGGCATGAGCGGTTGCGGCAAATGCGCCGATGGCGGCGAGATTGCGCAGCAGTTCGTCGGATGCCGGAGCGCCCTGAAAGCCGTCAGGATATTCCTCGGCGATGAAATTGGTGGTGATATTGCCGGAGCGAAAGCGCTCGTGCTGCATCAGCGCCGAGAGGAAATCGATATTGTGACCGGGGCCGACCAGCTCAAACCGGTTCAGCGCATCGATCTGGCGATCAATCGCCTCGATGCGGGTTTCGCCATAGGTGATCAGCTTGGCAATCATCGGATCGTAGAAGATCGAGACTTCGCCACCTTCAGCTACGCCGTCATCAACCCGGATGCCTTCTTCGGCTGCCGGTGGCCGATATTTGACCAGACGCCCGGTAGAAGGGAGGAACCCGCGATAAGGGTCTTCGGCATAGACACGGTTTTCGACCGCCCAGCCTGTGAGTGTGACCTCGTCCTGCGTCAGCGGCAGTTTCTCGCCATAGGCGACGCGGATCATCTGTTCGACCAGATCGAGACCGGTGATATATTCGGTGACCGGATGCTCGACCTGCAGACGGGTGTTCATTTCTAGGAAATAGAAGCTCTTGTCCGCTCCGACGATCAGCTCGACGGTACCGGCGCTATAATAGCCCACAGCCTGAGATAAAGCGACGGCCTGTTCGCCCATCATCTTGCGCATTTCAGGATCGACGAAAGGCGATGGCGCTTCCTCGACGACCTTCTGGTGGCGCCGC
>NZ_JBALUT010000042.1:0-12696 GCF_036963705.1 Parasphingorhabdus sp.
CCTCAAGGCGAAGGCCGAAGAGATGCGCGCCGAACTCGTCGAGCTCGCTGTCGAGCAGGACGAAGCCGTCATGGAAGCCTATCTGGAAGGCACTGAGCCGGACGAGAAGACGCTGCGCCAGCTGATCCGCAAGGGCACGCTGAACCAGAGCTTTGTACCTGTACTTTGCGGTTCCGCATTCAAGAACAAGGGTGTCCAGCCTTTGCTCGACGCCATTGTCGATTATATGCCGAGCCCGCTCGACGTTCCTGCCATTAAGGGCGTGTTGCTTGATGGCGAAACCGAAGACAGCCGTGCATCGTCCGATGACGCGCCATTCTCCGCGCTTGCCTTCAAGGTCATGAACGATCCGTTCGTGGGTACCTTGACCTTCTGCCGTATCTATTCCGGCAAGCTGGAAAAGGGCACGGTATTGAACTCGGTCAAGGACAAGAAAGAAAAAGTCGGCCGTATTCTCGAAATGCACTCCAATGACCGTAAGGACATTGACGAGGCGTTCGCTGGCGACATCGTTGCTCTGGCGGGTATGAAAACCACCACGACTGGCGATACGCTTTGCGACTCCGAGAAGCCGATCATTCTCGAGCGTATGGAATTCCCTGAACCGGTTATCGAGCTCAGCGTTGAACCGAAGACCAAAGCTGACCAGGAAAAGATGGGCGTTGCATTGAATCGCCTCGCTGCTGAAGATCCAAGCTTCCGGGTGACGACCGACCACGAATCGGGTCAGACGATCATCAAGGGCATGGGCGAGCTTCATCTCGACATTCTGGTTGACCGGATGAAGCGAGAATTCAAGGTCGAAGCCAATGTCGGCGCGCCTCAGGTTGCTTATCGCGAGTCCATCGGCAAGGCTGTCGATATTGATTACACGCATAAGAAGCAGTCCGGTGGTTCCGGTCAGTTTGCGCGTATCAAGTTCGAAGTCACTCCGGGCGAGCGTGGATCAGGCATTACCTTCAGCGATGAAGTCAAGGGCGGTAATATTCCGAAAGAATATATCCCGTCGGTCGAAAAAGGTATGCGTGAAACAGCTGAAACCGGTTCGCTGATCGGCTTCCCGATTATCGATTTCGACATTCGTGTCTATGACGGCGCTTATCATGACGTTGATAGTTCGGCGCTGGCGTTTGAAATTGCCGGTCGTGCAGCGATGCGCGAAGCGGCTCAGAAATCCGGTATCAAGCTGCTTGAACCGATCATGAAAGTTGAAGTGATCACTCCGGAAGACTATCTTGGTGATGTGATCGGCGATCTTAACTCTCGCCGCGGACAAATCCAGGGTACAGACACACGCGGTATCGCCCAGGCTGTGGACGCCATGGTGCCGCTGGCCAACATGTTCGGTTATGTGAATGAGTTGCGTTCCTTCAGTCAGGGACGTGCACAATATTCGATGCAATTCTCTCATTACGAGGAAGTGCCGAACAACGTGGCTGAAGAGATCAAGGAGAAAATGGCTTAACCGCCACTCCTTTTCGAGGTAACGCGCTTTCCTTTTGCGTTGGCCTGACGGGAAAACCGTCAGACCGGCAAAAGGGTGTTGACAGAATTAGAGAGTCTCGCCAAAGCGCGGCGCAGACTATCAAGACGATAGAAAATCAGAGGTAAAATAAAATGGCTAAAGAGAAGTTTGAGCGGAACAAGCCGCACTGCAACATCGGAACCATCGGTCATGTTGACCATGGTAAAACGACGTTGACCGCGGCGATCACCAAAGTACTTGCTGAATCCACCGGCGGTGTAGCCGTTGACTTCGCAAATATCGATAAAGCTCCTGAAGAGCGTGAGCGCGGCATCACCATTTCGACGGCCCACGTTGAATATGAAACCGAAGCCCGTCACTATGCGCACGTCGATTGCCCAGGACACGCCGATTATGTGAAAAACATGATTACCGGTGCTGCTCAGATGGATGGTGCTATTCTTGTGGTTAACGCTGCAGACGGCCCAATGCCACAGACCCGTGAGCACATCCTGCTCGCTCGTCAGGTTGGCGTTCCTGCTCTCGTTGTTTTCATGAACAAAGTCGACCAAGTCGATGATGACGAGCTTCTTGAGCTGGTTGAAATGGAAATCCGCGAACTGCTTTCCTATTATGATTTTGATGGCGATGCCATTCCTGTGATCTCCGGTTCTGCGCTGGCTGCTCTCGAAGGCCGCGACGACGAAATCGGCAAGAACAAGATTCTTGAACTGATGAAAGCTGTCGACGAAGCCATTCCACAGCCAGAACGTCCAGTCGACCAGGCTTTCCTGATGCCCATCGAAGACGTGTTCTCGATTTCCGGTCGCGGTACGGTTGTTACCGGCCGTGTTGAAACCGGCATTGTGAATGTTGGCGACGAGTGCGAAATCGTTGGTATCAAGGATACCACGAAGACCACCGTTACCGGCGTTGAAATGTTCCGCAAGCTGCTCGACTCCGGTCAGGCTGGCGACAACATTGGTGCTTTGATCCGTGGCGTTGACCGTGATTCGGTTGAACGTGGCCAGGTTCTCTGCAAGCCAGGTTCGATTACGCCACACACCGAGTTCTCGGCTGAAGTTTACGTGCTGTCGAAAGACGAAGGTGGTCGTCATACGCCTTTCTTCGCCAACTACCGTCCGCAGTTCTACTTCCGCACGACCGACGTAACCGGCGAAGTGATCCTTCCTGAAGGCACTGAAATGGTTATGCCTGGTGATAACGTCACCATCGGCGTGAAACTGATTGCTCCAATCGCTATGGATCCAGGTCTTCGCTTCGCTATTCGCGAAGGTGGGCGTACCGTTGGATCAGGGGTTGTCAGCAACGTAACAAAGTAATATAGGAACGCCTCGCTGCCCGGATCGGTGATTCGGGCAGCTAGTTTTTTCGCCGCTCCGGCCTTTTTCGTTAGAAAATCGGGGCGGTTTATTTTTGGCTCTTTGACATTGGTAACAGGTACATGGAAACGCAGAATATCCGCATCCGCTTGAAGGCATTCGACCATCGAGTTCTAGATCAAGCAACCGGCGATATCGCTGATACTGCACGTCGCACTGGCGCGCTCATCCGTGGACCGATACCTTTGCCAACGCACATAGAAAAATTTACCGTGAACCGCGGGCCGCACGTGGACAAAAAGTCCCGCGAGCAGTTCGAGGTACGGACCTATAAAAGGTTGCTCGATATCGTGCAGCCAACGCCGCAGACGGTCGATGCTTTGATGAAGCTCGACCTCGCTGCCGGTGTAAATGTCGAGATCAAACTGGCCTGAGCCAATTGATTAGCGGTGCCCGCCCAGGCGGGGATCCAGACGAACGACAGGATACCGCCGGTTTTAACCGGGCAGCGTCCTCCGTCTCGTTCCGAGAGTTTCGGAACAATACAGCCCGGACGGGGTGACGCATGACAATTTGGGCTGGCAAGCCGGACGAAATGGTTCGTTCGGCCTCTGTGAAGGAGATTGATCGTGCGTACAGGCGTGATCGCGAAGAAAATGGGGATGACCCGCTTGTTTCAAGAAGATGGTCGGCATGTGCCGGTTACCGTTCTTTCCTTGGAAGAATGTCAGGTTGTTGGAGCCCGCAATCAAGAACGTGATGGTTATTTTGCTGTCCAGCTTGGTGCCGGTGCCCGTAAAGCGAAAAATGTTAATAAGCCGCAGCGTGAAGCTTTTGCCAAGGCAGAAGTTGAGCCAAAGGCTCGTGTTGCCGAATTCCGGGTTGAGAGCGAAGAAGGCTTGCTCCCCGTTGGTGCAACCATCACCGCTGACCACTATGTTGCTGGTCAAATGGTTGATATTCAAGGTGTGACACAAGGTAAGGGTTTTGCCGGTGCCATGAAGCGTTGGGGCTTCGGTGGTATGCGTGCAACTCATGGTGTTTCCATCTCTCACCGTGCCCACGGTTCTACTGGTCAAAACCAGGATCCAGGCAAGGTGTTCAAGGGCAAGAAAATGGCCGGTCACATGGGTGCGAGAAATCGTACTCAGCAAAATCTGGAAATCGTCCGTACAGACGCCGCTCGCGGTTTGCTCTTTGTACGCGGCAGCGTTCCGGGTTCCAAGGGTGGTTGGCTTCTGGTTAAGGATGCAGTGAAAGTTGCACTTCCTGAAGGCGTTCCATTCCCGGGTGCTATGCGCCGCAATGCGGATGAAACGGCAACAGAAGAAGCGCCTGCAGGCATGATCGAAGCGGATGCAGTGATCGAAACGCCGGTTGGTCCAACCCATGCAGAAGTAGCGGAAGCGGCGGCGAAGCCAGCTGGTGAAGTTGCAGAGAAATCTGATGCTGCAGATGATGCAGGGAAGGAGGGCTAAGCCATGAAATTGAAAGTGATAACCCTCGACGCAAAGGCCAAGGGCGACATCGAATTGAACGATGACGTGTTCGGTATCGAAGCGCGCGCAGATATTCTTCACCGTGTCGTCAACTGGCAGCGTGAAAAAGCTCGCGGAACGGCCCGTCCGACCCGCGAACGTTCAGACGTTGCCCGCACCGGTAAGAAATTCGGCAATCAAAAAGGCGGCGGTACTGCTCGTCATGGCGATCGTCGTGCTCCTATCTTCATCGGTGGTGGTAAAGCCCACGGTGCTCGCAAGCGTGACTTCAACCCGTCGCTGAACAAGAAAGTTCGCGCTTTGGGTCTGAAAATGGCGCTGAGCGACAAGCTGAAGAACGAAAACTTGATCGTGCTTGAAAATATCGATCTGAAGGAAGCCAAAACACAGGCGCTTCTGGCCCAGATCGCAAAGCTCGGTTTCGGCAAATCAGCTCTGATCATGGACGGTGATAATGTGAATGAGGCTTTCTCGAAGGCTTCGAACAACATTCCGCGCGTTAATGTGATGCCAGCAGCTGGTGCCAATGTTTATGACATTTTGAACCATGAAACCCTGGTGCTGACGCGCGCAGCGGTAGAAAAGCTGGAGGCGCGCTTCAATGGCTAAAAAAGAAGCAGTCGATATTCGTCATTATGACGTAATTGTCGGCCCGCATATCACCGAAAAATCGACCTTGCTCAGCGAACATAACGCTGTGGTGTTCAAAGTAGCGAACACTGCAACCAAGCCGCAGATCAAGGCCGCCATCGAGGCGTTGTTTGATGTCAAAGTCAAAAACGTCAACACGCTGGTGCAGAAGGGCAAGACCAAAAAGTGGAAGGGTCGCCCTTACACACGCAATGACATCAAGAAGGCTGTTGTCACCTTGGCCGAAGGCCAGACCATTGACATCACCACGGGAGTTTAAGGGCACATGGCATTAAAATCCTATAAACCGACAAGCCCCGCCCGGCGTGGTCTTATCCTGGTCGACAAGAGCGGCCTCTGGAAAGGCAAGCCTGTCAAGAAGCTTGTCGAAGGCAAGAACAAGACGGGTGGCCGGAATAACAAAGGCCATGTTACCTCGCGCGGCATCGCTGGCGGTCACAAGCAACGTTATCGTCTGATCGATTTCAAGCGGCGCAAGTGGGATATGGCGGCTACGGTCGAGCGGATCGAATATGATCCCAACCGCACTGCCTTTATCGCGCTGTTGAAATATGAAGATGGCGAATTGGCCTATATAATTGCACCGCAGCGTCTCGACGTTGGCGACAGCGTGATTGCCGGTCACAAGACCGACGTAAAGCCAGGCAACGCGATGCTGTTGTCGCAGATGCCGGTCGGTACGATCGTTCACAATGTCGAAATGAAGCCAGGCAAGGGCGGCCAGATCGCTCGTTCAGCCGGTGCTTATGTCCAGATTGTCGGTCGTGATCGCGGCATGATCATTGTTCGCCTCAAGAGCGGCGAGCAACGTTACCTGCGCTCCGATTGCATGGCGACCGTTGGCGCGGTTTCCAACCCGGACAATTCGAACCAGAATTTCGGCAAGGCAGGCCGCACCCGCTGGAAGGGACGTCGTCCTCTTACCCGCGGTGTTGCAAAGAACCCAGTCGATCACCCGCATGGTGGTGGTGAAGGCCGGACTTCCGGTGGTCGTCATCCAGTGACGCCATGGGGCAAGCCAACCAAGGGTGCTCGTACCCGCAGCAACAAATCGACTGACAAGATGATCATCCGGTCGCGTCACGCGAAGAAGAAGAGGTAAGCATGGCTCGTTCCATCAAAAAAGGTCCATTTGTTGACCTCCACTTGCTGAAAAAAGCGCAGACTGCGCAGGAAAACAGTGTTCGTACACCGATCAAGACCTGGTCGCGTCGTTCCACCGTATTGCCTGACTTCGTCGGCCTGACCTTCAGCGTTTACAACGGCATGAAATTCATCCCGGTTTCGGTGAATGAAGACATGGTCGGTCACAAGCTCGGCGAGTTTGCGCCAACGCGCAGCTATTACGGTCACGGCGCTGACAAAAAAGGCAAGAAATAATGGGTAAGGCATCATCACCCCGCCGCGTTGGCGACAATGAAGCTTTGGCTGTAGGCAATTCCATTCGTGGTTCTGCCCAGAAGCTGAACTTGGTTGCTCAACTGATCCGTGGCCACAAGGCTGGCGACGCGCTGAACATCCTTTCCTTCTCCAAGAAGGCGATGGCGAAAGACGTCAGCAAGGTTCTGGCTTCGGCTATCGCCAATGCCGAGAATAATCACAATCTGGATGTCGATGCTTTGATCGTTCACGAAGCGAGCGTCGGCAAGTCAATCACGATGAAGCGTTGGAAAGCGCGTGCTCGTGGTCGTTCAGCCAAGATTATCAAGCCATTTAGCCGCGTTCGCATTGTCGTGCGCGAGCATGAAGAGGAAGAGGCGTAACCATGGGTCAAAAGAGTAATCCTATCGGGCTTCGCCTGCAGATCAACCGGACCTGGGATAGTCGCTGGTATGCGGAAGGTTCCAATTACGGCGATCTCTTGATGGAAGACATCAAGATGCGCAAATTTATCTTTAAAGAGCTGCCACAGGCAGCGATTTCAAAGGTCGTCATCGAACGTCCGGCCAAGAATTGCCGCGTTTCTATCTATGCTGCCCGTCCTGGTGTGATCATCGGGAAAAAAGGCGCGGATATTGAAAAGCTGCGTCGCAAGCTGAGCGAAATGACTTCGAGCGATGTTTCGTTGAACATCGTCGAAATTCGCAAGCCGGAAGTTGATGCGAAACTGGTAGCACAGGGCATTGGCGATCAGCTGATCCGCCGTGTAGCTTTCCGGCGCGCCATGAAGCGTGCAGTGCAATCTGCATTGCGCCTTGGTGCCGAAGGTATTAAAATTGTTTGTGGTGGTCGTTTGGGCGGCGCGGAAATCGCGCGGGTTGAATGGTATCGCGAAGGCCGCGTGCCGCTCCATACGCTGCGCGCCAATATCGACTATGCCGAGTATGAAGCGCTGACCGCTTACGGCATCATCGGTATCAAGGTCTGGATTTTCAAAGGCGAAATATTGGGTCACGATCCAATGGCCCAGGATCGGTTGAATGTGGAAGCACAGACTTCCGGCGTCCGTCCGCAGCATCAACGTTGATTTTTGAGGAATAGGTAGAGCATCATGCTGCAACCCAAGAAACATAAATTCCGCAAGGCCTTCAAAGGTCGGATTAAAGGTAAAGCGCCAGGCGGCGCAACTCTGAACTTTGGTAGCTATGGCCTCAAAGCCATGGAGCCAGACCGGATTACCGCCCGTCAGATCGAAGCGGCTCGCCGCGCGATCACGCGTCACATCAAACGTCAAGGCCGGTTGTGGATCCGGATTTTCCCTGACGTGCCAGTATCCAAAAAACCTGCCGAAGTTCGTCAGGGTAAGGGTAAGGGCTCGGTAGAATATTGGGCTGCTCGGGTTAAACCAGGTCGGATTTTGTTCGAACTGGACGGAGTTCCCGGACCGATAGCAGCGGTCGCTTTCGAGCGGGCAGCGATGAAGCTCCCGATCAAGACAAAGGTTGTGGCCCGCCTCGGCGATACGTCACATCTGGAAGGTTAAGGTAGATGAGCATTAAAACAGAAGATTTGCGGACCAAAACCGACGATGAACTCGGGGCGGAACTGGGCGAACTGAAGCGCGAGGCATTTAACCTGCGTTTCCAGGCTGCGACCAACCAGCTCGAGAAACCAAGCCGGACGCGGGAAGTGCGTCGCACAATCGCCCGGATCAAAACTTTGCAGGCCGAGCGTGTAAACGCGGCGACCGCAGAATCTAAGGCGTAAGGAACCGATATGCCAAAACGTATTCTCACCGGCACGGTTGTGTCAGACAAGGGCGACAAGACTGTTGTCGTCAATGTCGAACGCAAGGTGAAGCACCCGCTTTACGGTAAAATTATCCGGCGCTCGAAAAAATATCATGCGCATGATGAAAACAACGAGATCAGCATGGGTGAAACCGTGCGTATCGAAGAAACGCGTCCGATTTCCAAGTTGAAGACCTGGAAAGTTCTGGAGCGGGTCGGCGCAGCAGCCGGTGTCGCAACACCGACCGTTAGCGAGATTACCGCAAGCGATCCGAAAGACGAAAAGGTCAAGGCGCCAGTGAAGCCACAAGCTGAACCAGTTGCCGAAGAAAAGACCGCTGACGAATAAAATTAGAATATCCCGGTAGCTACCGGGATGACGACGTAGGAAACGCCCGGTTAGCCGGGTTTATGAAGAAGGAATTGGATCCATGATCCAGATGCAATCGAACCTGGAGGTCGCTGACAATAGCGGAGCCAAACGCGTGCAGTGCATCAAGGTGCTGGGCGGCTCGAAGCGTCGCTTTGCCGGCGTTGGCGACATCATTGTTGTGTCGATCAAGGAAGCTGCTCCACGCGGTAAGGTCAAAAAGGGCGACGTTCACCGCGCTGTGATCGTGCGTACCAAGAAAGACATTCGTCGCAAGGACGGATCGGTCATTCGCTTTGACAGCAATGCAGCGGTTCTGGTGAACAACAACCAGGAGCCAATTGGCACCCGTATTTTTGGCCCCGTGGTTCGTGAACTGCGTGCGAAAAAGCATATGAAAATCATCAGCCTTGCGCCGGAGGTAATTTAATCATGGCCAACGCAAAAATCAAAAAAGGCGACACCGTTGTTGTTCTGTCCGGTAAGGACAAGGGCAAGTCGGGTGAAGTCAGCAAAGTGATGCCGAAGGATGGCAAGCTCATCGTTTCGGGTATCAATATTGCTATTCGTCACCGTAAGCCGACCCAAGCAAACCCTCAGGGTGGCCTGGAGCGGCGCGAAGCAGCGATGCACATCAGCAAAGTGGCTCTGGCTGACCCTAAAGACGGCAAGCCAACGCGGGTCCGATTTGAAAAGACAGAAGACGGAAAGATGCAGCGTTTCGCTGTAAAGTCCGGGGAGAAGGTCGATGGCTGATAAAAAATATATCCCGCGCATGCGCACAAAATATGACGCGGAAATCGTCAAAGCGATGCAGGAAAAGTTTAACTATTCCAACCACATGGAAGTTCCTCGGATCTCGATGATCACGATTAACATGGGTGTGGGCGAAGGCAGTCAGGACAAGAAAAAAGTCGCGACTGCTGCCAAGGAAATGGAATTGATCGCTGGTCAGAAGCCAGTGATAACCAAGGCGAAAAACTCGATCGCAACGTTCAAGTTGCGTGAAGGCATGCCGATTGGTTGCAAAGTAAATCTGCGCCGGGAACGGATGTATGAATTTATTGATCGTCTGGTCACGGTAGCAATGCCGCGGATCCGAGATTTCCGCGGTTTGAATCCGAAAAGCTTTGACGGCCGTGGTAATTTCGCCATGGGTCTGAAAGAGCAGATCATTTTCCCGGAAATCGCCTATGACAACATCGACGTTGTACGCGGCATGGACGTGATCGTGACGACAACAGCAAAAACTGACGACGAGGCGCGTGCGCTTCTGGCATTATTTGGTTTCCCGTTCCCTAAAGAGGAACAATCGGAAGAAAAAGAAGCCGCGTGAGCGCGCTTCATAATACGGAAGGACGAGAACTTAAGTCATGGCGAAACTGAGTTCCATTAACAGAAACGAAAAACGCAAACGGATGGTGAAAAAATACGCCGGCCGTTATGCGAAATTGAAGGCTATGGCAGCAGACCAGTCTCTTGATGAGACGGAACGTCTGATGGCACGCCTCAAGATGGCGGAAATACCGCGCAATGCGAATCCAACCCGCGTGCGCAACCGCTGTGAAACCACAGGACGGCCGCGCGGTTATTACCGCAAGTTCCGCCTGTGCCGCATCGAGCTGAGAGACATGGCCAACAAAGGTCTGATTCCCGGCGTAACGAAATCAAGCTGGTAAGGGAGAGATAATATGGCTTTTACCGATCCCTTGGGTGACATGCTCACCCGTATCCGTAACGGACAACAGGCACGCAAGGACAGCGTAGTAACGCCTGCGTCCAAACTGCGCGGTGCCGTCCTCGAAGTGTTGCAACGCGAAGGTTATATTCGCGGCTACAGCGAAGAAGAGGTCAACAAGCACCCCGGTCTGCGGATCGAACTGAAATATTTTGAAGGCGAGCCGGCTATCCGCCACGTGGCTCGCGTTTCAAAGCCTGGCCGTCGTGTCTATCGCGGATCGGAAGATCTGCCACGGGTACGCAACGGCCTCGGCATAACAATCGTATCGACGCCCAAAGGTGTTTTGTCTGACGCAGAAGCGCGTCATGCAAAGGTCGGCGGCGAAGTACTGGCTGAGGTATTCTAATCATGTCCCGTATTGGCAAAAAATCAGTAGCTATTCCGGACGGCGTCACCGCTGTGATGGAAGATGGTCTGGTCAAGATCAAAGGACCCAAGGGCGAACTTACGACCCCGATGTCTGAAGACCTGACCTATGAACTGGGCGACGGCGGTTTGCGGGTTATGCCAGCAAACAAGTCGAAAACCGCACGTGCCTTCTGGGGCATGCAGCGCACCTTGGTTCAGAACTTGGTCGATGGCGTAACCGCCGGGTTCACCAAAGTTCTGGAAATCAATGGCGTTGGTTATCGTGCAGCAGCACAGGGTAAGAACCTCAACCTGCAACTCGGTTACAGTCATGACGTCAACTTTGCGATCCCAGACGGTATCGACATCAAGACGCCTGACCAGACGACAATCGAAATTTCCGGCATGGACAAACAGCAAGTTGGCCAGGTCGCTGCTGAAATACGGCGCTGGCGCAAGCCTGAGCCGTATAAAGGCAAGGGTATTAAATATCGCGGCGAATATATTTTCCGCAAAGAAGGGAAGAAGAAATAAGCCATGGCGAATATTTCTCAGTTCAAACGGCGCCAGCAACGCGTTCGCAGCAAATTGCGGAAGCGCGGGCTCTCAAAGCCTCGTTTGTCCGTGCATCGCACGAGCCGGCATATCTATGCTCAGGTTATCGACGATGCCGAGGGCAAAACACTGGCTTCCGCTTCGACCATCGACAAAGCGTCATCAGTCAAGACCGGCGCGGATAGCAATGCTGCCGCCGATGTTGGCAAGCGCGTTGCCGAAGCAGCCAAAAAGGCTGGCGTTAAAGAAGTAATTTTTGACCGTGGCGGGTTCCTGTTTCACGGACGTGTGAAGGCTCTGGCCGACGCAGCACGTGAAGGCGGATTGGAGTTTTAATATGGCCGAAGAGAACACAACACCAGACGGCGCTGCAAAGCCAGGCACGACCGGTGAAGGCAATCAGCCAGCAGCTGCAGTAGCAGCTGAAGCGAAAACCGGTGGCGCTCCCGATCGTCCAGCACGCGGCGGAAACCGTGGCGGCGGCGGTGGCAACCGTGATAACCGTGGTGGCGGTCGCGACAATCGCGGTGGCGGACGCAATAATAACCGTGGTGGCCGTGGCAATAATGACGGCGGTGAAGAGCTGATCGAGAAATTGGTCCACATCAACCGTGTTTCGAAGACTGTTAAGGGCGGTAAGCGCTTCGGTTTCGCAGCATTGGTCGTGGTTGGCGACGGCAAAGGCCGGGCTGGCTTCGGTAAGGGCAAGGCGCGCGAAGTGCCTGAAGCCATTACCAAGGCAACCGCAGCAGCGAAAAAAGGCATGGTTCGTGTCCCGCTTCGTGAAGGTCGTACCCTGCACCATGACGGCACTGGCAAATTTGGCGCCGGTAACGTGACTGTCCGTTCGGCACCTGCCGGTACCGGTATTATTGCTGGTGGCCCAATGCGTGCTGTTTTCGAAAGTCTCGGCGTCTCCGACGTTGTGACCAAGTCTAACGGTACAGCCAATCCTTATAACATGATCCGCGCAACTTTTGCCGCACTGGCAGATCAGTCGAGCCCGAAATCCGTGTCCCAGCGACGCGGCAAGAAAGTCACTGACCTGCTTGCACGTGCTGGCGGTTCGGCTGCTGAAGTGGCAGCAGATGCCGCGGCAGTTACGGAGTAATTTAGATGGCTAAAGTTAAAATCAAGCAGATTGGTTCGCCGATCCGTCGTCCAGAAGTTCAGCGTAAAACGTTGATCGGTCTGGGTCTTAACAAGATGCACCGCGTGTCCGAGCTGGAAGATACAGCTGAAGTCCGCGGCATGATCAAAAAAGTACACCATCTGGTGGAGGTTGTTGAAGGGTAACACCCGACACTTCCGTGCGAATAAAAGCGAAAGCGAGTACAAGACATGAAATTAAACGAACTTAGAGATAATGACGGCGCGCGCAAATCACGCATGCGCGTCGGTCGGGGCATCGGCTCGGGCAAAGGCAAAACCGCCGGGCGTGGCCAAAAAGGTCAGAAATCCCGTTCCGGTGTAGCAATCAAAGGCTTTGAAGGCGGCCAAATGCCGCTCCACATGCGTCTTCCAAAACGTGGTTTCAACAACCCGTTCGGAACA
>NZ_JBALUT010000042.1:12795-22918 GCF_036963705.1 Parasphingorhabdus sp.
GACTATGCGGAAGTGAACCTGGGCATGATCCAGAAGTTCATCGACAGCAAAAGTCTCGACGGCAAGGGCACGATCGATCACGCGACTTTGAAAGCTGCTGGTCTTGCTCGTGGCGGCAAAGACGGCGTACGTCTGCTTGCCAAGGGCGAATTGAAAGCCAAAATCACGATCACCGTTGCAGGCGCTTCGAAAGCTGCTGTTGCTGCGGTTGAAAAAGCCGGCGGCAAGGTCGAAATTCTTCCAGCGGGTGGCGAACGCCGTCCCAAGGGTGAGAAAAAGGCTGTTGCTTCCAAGCCAGCTCGCGAGAAAAAAGCCGCGAACCGCGCGAAAAACAAAGACTGATCTTCGAGAGGCGCTAGATTTAGCGCCTCTTTTTCTGGCCCCTTGTTTTTGATGGACTAACATCCGATATGGGGCGGGTTGCATACCTTTATATAAAGGTATTCATCTCCGGAGATTGCACCAATTCGCAATAGTTGGAGATGGGCCTCTGCTCAAGCAGAGGCGCGTGGCAAACTAATTTTGGGGCAGGGAAGTCAAGCATGGCATCAAGAGCCGATCAGGTCGCAGCTAATCTAAGTCTGTCGAAATTCGGGCAAGCCACCGAATTGCGCAAACGTATCTGGTTTACGCTTGGTGCGCTTGTCATTTTCCGTCTACTCAGCTTCGTACCGCTTCCGGGTGTCGATCCGGTCGTTCTGGCTGATCTTTACGATCAGACCCGTGGCGGCGTTCTTGATATTTTCAATACATTCTCGGGTGGTTCGCTAGAGCGGATGAGCCTGATAGCCTTGGGCGTGATGCCCTATATTACCGCATCGATTGTGGTTCAGCTGTCCGCCGCTCTGTCGCCGACGCTGGCCGCCATCAAGAAAGACGGCGAAGCAGGCCGCAAGAAACTCAATCAATATACCCGCTATGGTACGGTCGGCCTGACCGCCGTCCAGGGCTATTTTATCGCCGTGGGCCTCGAAAGCTTTGCATCCCAGTCGGGACTGCAGGCGGTGGTCGAGCCTGGCTATATGTTCCGGGTTGGCGCGGTCATCAGTCTGGTCGGCGGAACGCTATTCCTGATGTGGCTGGGTGAGCAGATCACCAGTCGCGGTATCGGTAATGGTATTTCCTTGATCATCATGGCCGGTATTGTCGCCCAGATGCCTACATTTGTTGGTAACCTGCTCGAAGGCAGCCGCACCGGATCTTACGGCCCGTTGCTGATTGTCGGTTTGATCGCGATGGTTGTCGGACTGGTATTGTTCATCTGCTTCATGGAGCGAGCCCAGCGAAGGGTGCTCATCCAATATCCGAAGCGCGCGACCCAGCATGGGGTGATGCAGGCCGATCGCAGCCATCTGCCGCTGAAGGTCAACACCGCTGGTGTGATCCCGCCAATTTTTGCTTCCTCATTGTTGCTGATGCCGCTGACGGTCAGTCAGTTTGCCGGAAACGCGACAGCAGGTGAATCGGCTTTTGGTGATTTCGTGATCATGCTCAACCAATATCTGGCGCATGGCCAGCCACTTTACATGGCGCTCTATGCAGCGGGAATTATCTTCTTCTGCTTCTTCTACACTGCGGTTGTGTTCAACCCAGAAGAGACGGCTGATAATCTCAAGAAAAACGGTGGCTTCATCCCAGGCATTCGCCCGGGCAAGAATACCGCTGATTATCTCGATTATGTGCTGACCCGGATTACTGTGGTCGGTGCAGCCTATCTGGCGCTGGTCTGCGTATTGCCGGAATATGTGATGGCGCAAACCAACCTTCCGATTTTCTTCCTTGGCGGAACAAGCCTGCTGATCATCGTCAATGTGACGGTCGATACGGTGACCCAGATCCAGAGCCATTTGCTGGCGCTGCAATATGGCGATCTGCTCAAGAAAGCGAAACTCAAGGGCGGTCGGCGTAGACGCTAAGGCCGGAAGGCGTTAGGTCCAGATCAGAATCATTACACGACAACAGGGGCAATTCATGGATATCATCTTGTTGGGACCACCGGGTGCCGGAAAAGGCACGCAGGCGAGCCGTCTTGAAGACGAGCATGGCATGGTGCAATTATCCACCGGAGACATGCTGCGGGCGGCGGTAAAAGCCGGTACCGAAGTCGGCCTGAAAGCCAAGGCATTGATGGACGCGGGCGAACTGGTTCCCGATGAAGTTGTGTCGGGTATTATCGGTGACAAGCTCGACGAGCTCGGTCCCGAAAAAAGCGTTATCTTTGACGGCTATCCCCGGACCGCTGCACAAGCTGCGTCGCTCGACGAGATATTGTCGGCGAGAAATCGTTCGCTGGCTCATGTCATCGAACTAGCGGTCGATGAAGACGCGTTGGTCGAACGCATTGTTGGCCGGTTCACCTGCGGCAATTGCGGTGAAGGCTATCACGACAGTTTCAAACAGCCCGCCAAGGAAGGCGTCTGCGACGTCTGTGGTTCGACGGATTTCAAACGACGCCCGGACGACAATGAAGAAACTGTCCGTACGCGTATGAAGGAGTATCGCGCCAAGACAGCGCCGATCCTGCCGATTTACGAAGCGCGCAAGATTGTCCGCAAGGTCAACGGCATGGGCAGCATGGCGGAAGTCAATGACGCGATCGAGGCAGTTCTTTCGCTCTGAACATTTTTACTGGAGATACGGTCATGGCGAAGCTGGCATTTCACGCATTTTTGGGAATGGCAGCGTTTTGCAGCGTGACTGCCGCGCAAGCGGAAGTGACCAACACCGCTGACAATGGCTTCACCGTGCAACATCAGACGGTAATCTCCGGTGACAGCGAAGCGGTCTGGAAGGCGATGATCTCGCCTTCGCGCTATTGGAACGGCGACCATAGCTGGACCGGCAATGCCGATAATTTCTATCTGATACCGCAGGCTGGCGGTTGCTTTTGCGAGCTAATCCGGACGACTTCGGCCGACAATATCAAATCCTCCGACGGTAGCGTTCAGCACATGCGGGTGATCTATGCCCATAACAACAAGATGCTTCGCCTTTCCGGCGCGCTCGGCCCCTTGCAGAGCGAAGCGGTGATCGGCACATTGACGATGCAGCTCCAGCCGCAGGGCGAAAGCACAGTGGCGCGGTTCACGTATAAAGTGGGCGGCTATATGGATTTCCCTATCGACGAGATTGCTCCGGCCGTGGATTCGGTGATCGGCGAGCAATTGTCTCGCCTGTCTGCCCTGTTCGCCGGCCCTGCTGATGCTGATGCCGGCGCGCTCGACAATTCCGCCGACCCGGTCGACGGCGAAGCGGACGACAGCCCTCCCAATGAAGACGAAAACTGATTTCTTCCTGATGTTCGGGGGGTTTACAACCCGGCCTAATAGTTGGATGGTAGTGTCATAGTTGCTGCAGGCTTGAGGAGGCCGTCAGTGATAATCGGGTCGTGCTGATATTCACTTTTTAGGGGGTTAGACTATGGCCGTATCCGATCATGTAGATTTTCCAACATTCATGGAAGGCGTCAAGAAACGCAATCCGGGCCAACCTGAATTTGTTCAGGCGGTGCAGGAAGTCGCGATGGATATTTTCGATTTCATCGAAGACAAGGAAGCATATCATACAGCTCAGATTTTGCGGCGCATCGCCGAACCCGACCGGGTCGTATCGTTCCGGGTCTGCTGGGAAGATGATAATCATAACGTCCGTGTCCAGCGCGGTTTCCGGATCCAGAATAACAACGCGATCGGCCCCTATAAGGGCGGCATCCGTTTCCATCCGAGCGTGACCGAAAGCGTGCTGAAATTCCTGGCGTTTGAACAGACTTTCAAAAACTCGCTGACCGGACTGCCGATGGGCGGAGGCAAGGGCGGCGCGAACTTCAACCCCAAGGGCAAGTCGGACGGAGAAGTCATGCGTTTCTGCCAGTCCTTCATGACCGAACTTTATCGTCACATCGGTCCGGACACGGATGTTCCTGCCGGTGATATCGGCGTGGGCGGCCGCGAGATCGGCTATATGTTCGGCCAGTACAAGCGCATCACCAACCGCTGGGAAGGCGTGCTGACCGGCAAGGGCATAGAATATGGCGGATCGCAGATGCGTCCCGAAGCAACCGGCTATGGCGCGGTCTATTTCATGGAAAATATGCTCAAGCATCGCAACGACGCGATCGCCGGCAAGACCGCGGTTATTTCCGGTTCGGGCAATGTTGCTACCCACGCAGCGGAGCAGATTACCAAGCAGGGCGGCAAGGTCCTCACGCTCTCCGACAGCGGCGGCTTTATCCACGATCCTGACGGCATCGATCAGGAAAAGATCGACTGGGTCAAGCATCACAAGACGCATACCAGAGGCCGGATCAGCGAATATGCCGACCATTTCACCGGCGCATCCTATCACGAGGGCGCACGCCCCTGGAGCGTACCATGCGATCTGGCATTGCCATGCGCGACCCAGAATGAACTGAACGAAACGGAAGCCAAGGAACTGGTCGCCAATGGCGTAATGGCCGTATCCGAAGGTGCGAACATGCCGACCACGCTGGAAGGCGTCCATGTCTTCCACGATGCCAAGATCATGTACGGTCCGGGCAAAGCGGCCAACGCCGGCGGCGTCGCCGTGTCTGGTCTCGAGATGAGCCAGAACGCGGAGCGGATCAGCTGGAACCACGCGCGGCTCGGCGAGATGCTCACCGAATTGATGGAAGGCATCCACGGCAAATGCGTCGAATATGGCGATCAGGGCGATGGCTATGTCGACTATGTGAAGGGCGCCAATATAGCGGGCTTCAAAAAAGTCGCTGACGCCATGCTTGCTTATGGTGTCGTCTAGACCATAATTATCTTGCGCAAAAAAGCGCCATCGGCCAAATCATCGGCCGATGGCGCAAGCACAAAACCCTAAAGTGAAACGGCTTCCCAAGAAGCTCAAAGAGCCGTGCGAAATCGGTTGGTGCGAGCTGATTGACATCCCCGGTCTGGGGGTCAGGAATCTTCACGCCAAGGTTGATACCGGAGCAGCGACCTCTTCGCTCCACGCCACCCGGATCAAACCATTTGAAAAAGATGGCCAGCAATTTGTGAAATTTACCATCCCGATGGGATCGGGCATAGCCGACTATCATTGCGAAGCGCGGGTCTACGGACAGCGCCGGATCAAGAGTAGTAATGGTGTCATGCAAACCCGTTATGTGGTAGAGACAGTCATGAAGCTCGGACCACTGGAGTGGCTCGGGCATATGACACTTGCCAATCGGCAGTCGATGATATTTCCGGTCCTTATAGGTCGCCGAGCGCTGAAACGGGGTTTCCTCGTCAACAGCGCCAAGCGATGGATGCTGGGCCGGCATGAAGAAAGATAATATATGAAAATCGCTATGCTCGCACGGAATCCCAGACTCTACTCGCATAAACGCCTGGTCGAAGCCGCCGAAGCGCGCGGCCATGAAATGAGAATTCTCAACACGTTGCGCTGCACGATGAACATCACGTCTCATCGCCCTAGCATATTGTACAACGGTGAAACGCTGACCGGTTTTGATGCGGTAATTCCGCGTATCGGCGCGTCGATCACCCATTATGGTCTCGCGGTGCTACGCCAGTTCGAAATGATGGGCGTGTGGCCGCTGAATGAAAGCGTCGCCGTTGGCCGTTCACGCGACAAGCTGCGTTCGATGCAGATTTTTGCCAAACACGGTCTCGGCTTGCCAGTGACGGCTTTTGCCCATGATCCGAAGCAGACCGACGAAGTTCTCAAAATTGTTGGCGGCGCGCCGGCGGTTATCAAGCTGCTCGAAGGAACGCAGGGCATTGGTGTGGTGCTGGGTGAAACCAACAACAGCGCCAAATCGGTGATCGAGGCGTTTCGCGGCCTCAACGTCAACATATTGGTGCAGGAATTCATCAAGGAAGCGGGCTCGAGCGACATCCGGATTTTCGTTGTCGGCGGCAAGGTCGTCGCGGCGATGATGCGGACCGGCGCCGAAGGTGACTTCCGGTCCAACCTGCACCGTGGTGGCTCGGCCAAAATGGTCAAGATCACGCCGGAAGAACGCTCGACCGCTATCCGCGCGGCAAAGGTCATGGGCCTGAACGTGGCAGGCGTTGACATATTGCGCGCCAATCACGGTCCTGTGATCATGGAAGTAAACAGCTCTCCGGGTCTCGAAGGTATTGAAGCGGCGACCGGCAAGGATGTCGCCGGTCAGATCATCGAATTTATCGAGGCAAAGGCAAAAGCCGGAAACACCAAGACCAAGGGCAAGGGCTAGTCTGTTCGCCGGAATTGCATCAGCCTGCTGGAGTCTTGCCGGACTCCGGCAGGCTTTTTCTATTGAGCCAGCGTCAGCCTAAATAACCTCGTCCTCGTCGAGCAGCTGGTTGCTGGTGATCGCGCCCTCGATCTGCTCCAGTCGCTCCCCGACGGTATCAAATATTCTTACTTCGGCAATGTGCAGCAAGGCGTCGCCCTGGTTGACCACAGGCAGGTTGCTGTGGCCGATAACAATGCCGTCGACCGGGGAGAGAATCGCTTCTTCGCCATCACCGAATATGTCGCTGATGCAGGCGACCATATCTCCCTTGTGGACCTTGCTTCCGGATGGCGAGATCATGCGGCAGATCCCGCCTCTGGTCGAGCGCAGCCACACTGTGCGGGTGGCCTGGGCCGGAGGAACGCCGCGCTTGCCGAGCCGCTTGGTGTCGATCATCTCGAGCTTTTTCAGCACCCGTAAGATGCCGTTGACACCGGTGAGTACGGAAAATTCGTCAAAGCGCAGCGCTTCTCCTGCTTCCATCAACAACATGTCGACGCCGGCTTCCCGTGCCAGCGCGCGCAATGAGCCGGGGCGCAGCTCCGCTTCGATGACAACTGGCGGCCCGAATTCGAGCGCCAGTTCCTTGAGTTCGGGATTGCCGGCCGCGATCCGGATCTGCGGAAGATTATAGCGATGCTGGGCGGCGCTGTGGATATCGATGCCCAAAGAGCAATGATCAATGATTTCGGTCGAGAAGATATTGGCCAGTTGCGATGCCAGCGAGCCTTTTTCGGTTCCCGGGAAAGACCGGTTGAGATCGCGCCGGTCGGGCAGGTAGCGGCTATGGGTGATGAACCCGAACATATTGACCACCGGCACGAATATCACCGTACCGGACATGCGTGACGGGTGGAGCTTCTTCATCACACGGCGGATGATCTCTGTGCCGATGATTTCGTCGCCGTGGATAGCCGCGCTGACAAAAATCGTCGGCCCGGTGCGCTTGCCGTGAAACACGCGCACTTCCAAATTGGCCTGCATGCCGGCGGATAGGTCGCTGATCGGGATCGCAATGTCGCCGGTCTTGCCAGGCGCAATGGTTACGCCACCGATCTCGAAAAGATCATATTTGTTACGGATCGTCAAAGCTGTCCCCAATCTGTTCCGCCCTATTCCGAGCGTCCCGCCAAATTTGCAAGATAAAATGGCTTGAGGGTATGCGGCGTGCTTTTCGAACTTATGTTGAACCGGATCAAATCATTCGCCGCGTCGCCGGTAATATATATCCGCCGCTATTGTTCTTCCTAAAGGGCCGCAGCCACCAATATGCCGAGATAGGCACAATAGCCCGCGACCAGGAGTAGGCCGGTTACCCGCCCGAACTTCCGGAAGAAAAAACAAACCAGCAGCAACAGAATGGCAGAGGCGACCATCACCGGCAGATCGCGACTGATCAGCTCGCTCGGTATCGCGCCGGGCGCCAGCAACATTGTCGCGCCACCAATGCCCAATATATTGTAGATGTTGGATCCAATGACATTGCCGAAGGCGACTTCCGCCTGTTTGCGCCATGCAGCGATGATCGTGGTCACGAGTTCTGGCAGCGACGTACCAACTGCGACAATGGTCAGGCCGATGAGCGTCTCGGACAAGCCGAATATTCTGGCTATATCGACGGCAGCGCCGACGAGAAGATGTCCGCCGCCGATCAGGATCAATAGCCCGAGCAAGGTGAGGGCGACCGGTTTGCCCCAGCCGTTGCGCTTCCCGTGGAGTGCCGGATCGGTCAGTTCCAGCGCAATCGCCTTGTCAATCGGGGCGACATGGTCGGTTCCGGCTTGTCGCTCGATACGTTTCTCCTGCCGGTAGCAATAGACAATATAGGTCGCGAGGCCGGCAAGCATCGCCAGGCCCAGAAGAAAGGTTCCGCTGCCGCTGATTGCCAGCAGCAATAGCAGGACCGATGCGGAGACGGCTATCAGGGGATCACGTAATATCTTGCCCTGACCGAGAATGATCGGGGTGATCGCGGCGGCCATACCCAGTATCAGCAGGCTGTTGGCGATGTTGGAGCCAATAATATTGCCCCAGGCAATGCCCGGGGCATCGCGCATTGCGGCCTCGACGCTGGTGACCAACTCCGGCATCGACGTGCCGAAGCCGACGATTACCAGGCCGACGATCAGGGGCGTTACCCGCGCCCGCTCCGCCAGTTGCACAGCGCCGCGTACCAGCAGTTCCCCGCCACCCACCAGTGCCACCAATCCGGCAACAGCCGCGAAAATCATCATCAACATTTTTGAAATGGTCTTTCCAAGAAGCGCGCAGCTTGCGGGACACCGATCCGGCTGTCGCGAGGAGCGTCTAGCGTTCAGCGAACATATAGATCAAACTGAACTATCAATGCCATTTCAATAGATAATTTCAATCACGAGCGAGTTAAGCATCATGCCGGATGGAGATGCGGAATTGCATTATGTCTCTTGCGAAGCTATTTGGGTGACGACGAGGGCGGTCCGGCCTGCATCGCTTGCTTCGTAACGACTATCGCGATAATTGCCGACCAACTTGTTATAGAACGAAAATGTGGAACACCATTTTCTTAAGATTTGATGATCGTTTCATTCCTGCGCTTGACAGCGCGCGCGACTCCTCCTACCTCACAGCTATTCGAAATCCAACACAACCGGCAGCGCCCTTCGTGCGTCCGCTGGTTTTGTGCGTTTCGGGTGTGTTTTTAACGACTTGGCGATGAGATAAGGTCCGGCGAATCGGTCCTTGTGGAGCATGGAGAAAAATATTGGCACGTATTGCTGGGGTAAATATCCCCACTAACAAGCGCGTAATCATTGCGCTTACCTACATTCACGGTATCGGACGCACCGCTGCGGCTGAAATTGTTGAGAAATTGAAGATTGATCCGGCCCGTCGGGTTCAGGACCTTACCGATCAGGAAGTTTTGCACATTCGTGAAACGATTGACGCCGATCACACGGTTGAAGGCGATTTGCGACGCGAAGTTGCAATGAACATCAAGCGTTTGATGGATCTGGCCTGCTATCGCGGCCTGCGTCACCGTAAAGGCCTGCCAGTTCGCGGACAGCGTACGCATACCAATGCGCGCACCCGTAAAGGCAAGCCCAAAGCGATTGCCGGCAAAAAGAAATAAGACTTGTCTTCGGATGAGTATCTTCAAGATATTAGGTAGGAATTTATCACATGGCACGCGAACCGCAGCGCATAAAGAAGAGCGCGCGCAAAAATATTTCGGCAGGCGTAGCGCACGTCAATGCCACTTTTAACAACACGATGGTCACCATCACCGATGCTCAGGGCAATGCGATAAGCTGGTCCTCCGCAGGCATGATGGGCTTTAAGGGCTCTCGTAAATCAACACCATATGCAGCTCAGGTTGCAGCGGAAGATGCCGGCAAAAAAGCGGCCGACCACGGTGTGCGTACGCTTGAAGTAGAAGTGAAAGGCCCCGGCTCCGGTCGTGAGTCAGCCCTTCGTGCGCTTCAGGCAGTTGGTTTCACGATCACGTCGATCCGTGACGTTACACCGATCCCGCATAACGGCGTTCGTCCATCCAAAAGACGCCGGGTCTAAATACCGCCTGAGCTTTCGAGGCAGGCAGGCTGGCCGGTCTCACATTTTTACATTCAGAGCGGAAACGTCGTCCAAACCCGCTCTTTGAACCATTAGGGGAAGTCCATGACTGTCAATATGAAGAACTGGCAAGAACTGAAGAAGCCCAACGTCCTCGATATCAAGCCCGGCGGAGATCCGAAGCGCAAAGCAACTTTCGTTGCCGAACCTCTGGAACGCGGTTTTGGCCTGACCATGGGCAACGCGCTTCGCCGCGTGCTTTTGTCTTCGCTTCAGGGCGCAGCGGTTACATCGATCAAGATCGAAAACGCTTTG
>NZ_JBALUT010000043.1:0-22918 GCF_036963705.1 Parasphingorhabdus sp.
CGCGATTATCGCGGTGATCATGCCCGATCTCGAAAAAGGAGCGATGATGTGGCAGGCGCTGCTCGCCGAAGGGCTTTATGTGAATCTGGCGCGGCCGCCTGCGACGCCAGCTAACATGACCCTGCTTCGCTGTTCGCTTTGTGCGGAACATACGAGCGAACAGGTCGACCAGATTCTGGGAATGTTTGAAGCTGCCGGGAAAGCGGTCGGGGCTATCTAGTCAGGAAATGACCAACTCCATCCTCATCGAACAGCGCGGCGCGATCGAAATATTGACGCTCAATCGCCCTGACAAGCTCAACACGATGAATGAGGAAATGATCTTCGCGCTGCAGGATTATTTTCGTGGGCTACAAAAGCGGCCCGATATCCGCGTGGTCCTTTTCCGAGCCGAAGGCCGGGCTTTTTGTGCCGGTCTCGATATCGGCGGCTGGAAAAATGACGGCTCGCGCGGACAGGTCCAGCATGTCTGGAACACGCAACGCTCGATCGCCACCGTGATGCAGTTGATGCGGCAATGTCCGCAACCGATTATCGCACTCGCTCAGGGGGCGGCTTGCGGCGGCGGTTTCTCGCTATTGCTCGCCAGCGATGTTCGCTTTGGCGCGCCCTCGCTCAAGATGAACGCGGCCTATATCAAGATCGGTCTCGGCGGCTGCGATATGGGCTCGAGCTATTTCCTGCCGCGCATGGTCGGCGCGTCGATTGCGTCAGAACTGATCCTGACGGGGCGCTTCATCCATGCCGAACGGGCAGAGAAACATGGCCTGATCAGCGAGATGGTCGACGAGGACAAGCTGCTCTCCACCGGCTTGTCACTGGCCGAGGAAATGCTCGACACCGCCCCGATGGGCCTGCGTCTGTCCAAGGATGCGCTCAACCGCAATATCGACGCGCAAAGCTTTGAAGCTGCGCTGGCGATCGAAGACCGGCAGCAGGTGATGCTCTCGATGACCGAAGACAGTCGCGAAGCGGCCAAGGCGTTTTTCGCGAAGAGAAAGCCGGATTACAAGGATCGGTGACAGCATCGTTCGTCCTGGACGCGTCGACAGGCTCAAGGCGAATCGATTCCGATTATCGTTCGCGATGCTCCGTGCCTTCACCCGCAGTGATAAAAACCGCCGTTGCGGAACCTTCGACGTCCGCCGTGTGCCAGACACCTGGCGCGTTTACGGCATATTCGCCTGATGACAATGTGGTGCGCTGGTGCGAACCATCCGCCATTTCCTGAATCAGGGTGATTTCGCCTGCCGTGCACAAGACCACCTCCGCACCTTTCGGGTGCATCTCCCAGACGTCCCAGCTTTCGGTGAAGCTATACATGGAAACCAGCCGGCCCTCTGCGCCATCCTTGCCATGCCGCACGCCATAGCCAGCATACCAGGATGCTTCGCCGGTCATCGGTGGCTCAATCTCGGCAGTTGCTCCCAGACCGAGATGGATCGGATTGGTTTCAAGTCTCTGCGCCATATTCACTCTCCCATGATGGACTTTCTATTTGATCGCGCCGCCCATGATTAACCGCGGTAGCATCGTCAAAGCACCCAAGATAGGCCACTTGCGTTGCCAAGGCTTGATCACATAGTCGGTCCCGGCATGGCGATTGATCTTCCAGGCCAGATAATCGATGCCGCCAGCATAAGTGGCCGAAGCCTTGGCCAGTCTGGCAAGGGTCAGCAGTTTGCCGTTGCGCCGCAATTGCCGCCATCTTTTCTCGACCGCGTCGCGGGAGGCTATGATCTTGAGCGGCTTGCCCTGCGCCTCGTTGCGCTCCGCGATCGCAGCCATCACCGCCGGACCAAATCGCGCATATCGTTCGGGATCCGCATCGACGACGGAATCGGAGCGATCCTTGCGCTCGGCGCGTAATTCCGCGCCATAGGTCAGTTCAAAACCGCGTTTCCACAGATCCTCGATACTATGCTCTGTGCCAAGTTCCATCATCGGAAAGCTCATGTCAAACAGGGTGATCGCAGCACCTTCAATCGCCTCGACGGCTTCAGCCTGCGCGGCCTCATCCGCCTGCCAGACCAGACGCGAGGGTTGGGCAAAGCGCGCCCATACGCTTACCGCGCTCGCAGTAATCCGGTTCAGCGCATGAAAATCATTTTCGCTCAGCACCGCCACCTTGGCGATCAGACCGTCATGTTCTGCGGGAAATACATTGGGCGGTAATCGCTTGTTTGCTCCGACCAGCCAGCTCTTGCCGTAGGCCGCCTCGTAGCTCGAAACGATCAGGTAGAAATCGAGCATCTGCCCGTCGAGTTCTGTGGTTCTCAGACAAGAGCCATAGAAAAGCACCGACCGCGACGCCTCGCCATATTGCGCTGCAATGGACGCGGCAAAGGCGGCAACCCGGCTATCGACGGGCTGGGCCAGTTCTTGTGCAATCAATGACTTGAGTTCGCTCACGCGAGACGTCCTAGCTCAAGCGGCGAGCCGAAGAAAGGACACAGGCTTGGTTGATCTCAGCACGATCGGATGGCCAGGCTGGGCAGAGAATAATTCCCCGTCCATCAGCACATTGCTGCCATCACCCTCGATCCTGATCGTGTCACCGCGTTCAAGATGAATGCCCTTCTGGACATTTTTGCCCAGACGACCGAAAATCACCGACAGCAGGAACCTGATAATGGCCCCGGCTTGCTGGTCAATTGCCAGAAACTGCATCCGGCCAATCGCGTTCTTGTTTCGCATCGACCGCTTCATCAGCAACAGCCGCTCCAGCGTGGTGACGATCAGCACAGCAAAATTACCCTGAAACTGGCCGTCCCGGATCAAGGATATTTTGATCGGTAGCGATCGGTTTGGCAGAAATTTGGCCCGAATACCGAACAGCACCGATGCGAGCGCGGCAAAGACCGTCAACACATGGGCAGCGGCGTTGGGCAGTCCGAGCGGATAGATCCTGTTGCGGCAATAGAGGATGAACTCCGACAATCCCGCTCCGCCCAGAAACATGCCCAGCACGACCTTGCTGTCTTTGCCGCCGTCAGAAAGCGCGATCAGTTCGCGGTCGACCAGATGCTCGTGCAAGTCATGCTTCGCCAGTTCGACGATCCGTTCGAGCGCCTTGAGCGGATTGCCTTCGGAACCCAGATCAAGCGCGATCAAATTGGTCTTTCCGTTGGGCAGAACCGCAACCGGTGGCGGATTGTCCCCGAAATGCCCGCCCTGGTACAATTCGGTCAGCGCCGCCTGCACGGTTCCGTCGCCACCGTTGATGACGAGAACTTTCGGTTTCACCCGGGCAATCGTTTCCAGAGCCTTGGCAATTTCGTCGACATGATCGACTTCATAATGGAAAACATCGCTGTTCTTAACGCAATAAGACCGAACTTCCGGCAATATCGCTCGGTTCCCGGTTGAGTTGGGATTTGAAAGAAGTGCGACATTTGCCATTTATTGGGCCCTATCCCCGGGAACAGATGTGCATCATCTGTATTTCATGCTGATGTTGATCGATTTGACGTCATTGCCGACGTTGAAGGCGGTTTTCTTGTAGCTCGGCTTGCCGAGATTGAAGATATTGATGCTCGGATTGTTTGACATGCCACCGCCGTCACCGAAAATATCGGTCTTGCCATTGCCATTAATGTCATGGCGGATCGCCACGGCATAAGTACCGGAAGAAGGGACGGGCAGACAAAATTGCATATTGCCGGTTTTGGCCGGTGCCTCGACGCGGTGAAGCCACGCCCCAGTTTTCAGCCATTCCGACGAGATTCCGCGATAAGTCTGTACCCGCATTTTACCGCTGGATTCCCTGACGCCGCTGACATTGACCAGAACGGCCGGGCCAGCGCCCGCCTTGCATTTGCCAAGATCGTTCGAAATCACCTGCCCGCTCGCAAATGCCGGGGCAGAGGATAGTAGAATAGTGGTGGACAATGCGATGGATGCCGCAAATTTCAACATGACGTAGTAACTCCTAGTCGTTATACCCGCGCCAATACTCCGGCTCGGACAAGAATCAGCCCCCGATCTGCCTATGGCTATGGATTTGATTTGCGGCGAAAACATGGTGAGAGGGCGACAACAAGTTGAAACTGCTGACTTCCACCGATCGCTATTTGGCGAAATTGATAGCACTGCCACTGTTCAGCACCCTAGTGATTGCTGCGATGCTGCTGGTGCTCGAAAAAATGCTGCGTCTGTTCGACTTTGTCGCAGCAGAAGGCGGGCCTGTCAGCGTAGTTTGGCGGATGCTGGCCAATCTTATTCCGGAATATCTGTCGCTCGGCATACCTATCGGCTTGCTGCTCGGCATCCTATTGGCGTTCCGGCAGCTTGCGTTAAGCTCCGAGCTCGATGTTTTCAGGGCCGTGGGTCAAGGATACGGCCGGCTGCTCAGAGTGCCTTATATGTTCGCGATCGGCCTGATGCTGGTCAATCTGACGCTGGTCGGATTCATCCAGCCGCTGTCCCGCTATTATTATGAAGAGTTGCGATTCGAATTGCGGTCGGGCGCACTCGGCGCCTCTATCAAGGTTGGGGAATTCACCAATCTTGGCAACCGGATGACGTTGCGGATTGAAGAAAGCCGGGAGAACGGCACCAAATTGAGCGGAATCTTCGTCCGCGCAGAGAATAAGAAAGACCAGACTGTGTCGGTTACAGCGAAAAGTGGTCAGTTTCTGGCAACCGACGATCCCGATACGATCATCTTGCGCCTCACCGATGGCGTGCTGGTCCACGACGCCCCCAATTATCAAAAGCCGCGAATTCTGAGTTTCAGCAGTCATGATCTGCCGATCGACCTGCCCAATATCGAATCCTTCCGCTCGCGGGGCGGCAAGGATCTGGAATATACGATACCGGAGCTTGTGCGGGTCGGAATGGATGAAAAACGGCCGCTGGCCGAGCGCAACGAGAGTCGTTCGAATTTCCATTTCCGCATGGTCGAAGTGGTGATGATGCTGCTGATGCCGCTGCTGGCGATTTCGCTGGCGGTTCCGCCGAAGCGCTCGACATCTGCGCTTGGCGTATTTCTGTCGATTGTGATGATCGTGACCTATCACAAGGTCAACGAATATGGCGAGGATGTCGGAGCGCTGGGCCTTGTAGATCCGATCATCGCCTTGTGGCTGCCTTTCTGCCTGTTCGCCGCATTGATAATGTGGATGTACCATGTCGCGGCCCATGTGCCAGGCGGCCAGCCGATCGGCGCGCTGGAAAAGGCATTCTCCAAATTCGGAGGCGTATTCAAAGGCTTGCTCAATTTTAATCGCAAACGCGCGTTGATTAAGGAATAGCCGGACATGGATTTTTTCCCTTCCCGGACACTCGCCATTTACATGGCCAAAATGTTCATTGTCCGCACCCTGGCGGTGCTCGCCTTGCTGGTGCTGGTGCTACAGGCACTCGACCTGCTTGGTGAAAGCGGCAAGATCCTCGCCTATGAAGGCAATGGCGAAGCCGAACTATGGACGTATGTCTCGCTGCGCGCCCCGCAACTTGTCGCCCGCTTCCTGCCCTTTTCCGTATTGTTGGGAACCATCATCACGCTGGCGACCCTGAACCAGAATAGCGAAGTCGTCTCGATGAAGGCCGGCGGCCTGTCCGCCCACCAGATTCTGGCGCCGTTGATCGTCGCAAGCATGGGCGTGGCGCTGTTTGCCTTTGTGTTTAACGAAACGCTTGTCGCGCCCGCGACCGCCCGCCTGTCGCAGTGGGAGAAAGTCGAATTTGGTCCGATCCCGGCAGAGAGCAACATCCGCACCAATGTCTGGGTCAAGGACGGCAATAATCTGATCAACGCGCAATCTGTGACCGGACGTGGCGAGAAGGTCGTGCTGCGGGATATTACGATTTACAACCGCACCGAGAATGGCCTGAAAAACCTGCTTCAGGGAGAAGAGGCCCGGTTCACCGGTTCCGGTTGGTTGCTGACCGATGTCACCCAGTTCGACGTCAGCACCGGAACCGAGGAAAAGAAAGCGGAGTTGGTGGTTGGCGATTCGATCCGGCCGGACCAGTTCACCCTAACAAATGTCAGCGCCGACAGCCTGTCGATTTTCGCGTTGAGTACCGCCATTGGTGAACTCGAGCGCGCCGGTCGGCCGACAATGAGTCTCAAGGCTGGCTGGTGGCACAAGATATCTGGTCCAATGTCCTCTATCCTGATGCCATTATTGGGCGCCGTTGCCGCATTCGGTCTGGCGCGGTCGGGACAGTTGTTCCTAAGAGCGGTGATCGGCATGGCATTGGGCTTTGCCTATTTTGTCGCCGACAATTTCGCTCTCGCGATGGGCAATATCGGAGCCTATCCGCCCATATTGGCTGCCTGGGCCCCGTTTCTGCTATTCTTCCTTATCGGCGAGACCGTTCTGGTCCGGACCGAGGAATAGAGCTTCAGTTTCTCCCGGCGCTGCCGCGCACGAGGCCGGTTATCAGAGTCCACAAACTGCCATGATCCGCACGATAGAAATTCGAACCTGTCGGCAATTCTGCCGCCAGACGTCGATGCGCTTCGCCGAGATTATGATAGGGAACGCCAGGAATCAGGTGGTGCAGTGCATGGTAACGCAGTCCAACCGGCGCCCATAAGGCGGGCAAGGTTGCTGGCGGAGGCACGTTAACGCTATCGAGATATTGCCCGGTCACGCTCATCTCGTGGCCGTCATTTTCCCAGAGATGCGCGACCAATGTCCGGATCTGGTTCAACACGACGCTACCCGACATCACAGCCAGAAAGATCAGAAAAGCGCGCATCGGAATGATGTTCGTCCAAACCATGGCCAGCAAGGCAATAGCCCAGATGCTGGCGCCAATCTCGCAGGCCAGCCAGCGCCGTTTCAGATCGCCCTCAGGCGCTTTGCGGCGAAAATCGGGGTTGATGATCAGACCGGAATAGCGCTCGACCACAATCCTGCGGAGCGGCGGAATGATCGCGGAAAGCGGTGACAAAATGGCATAGCGGAACAGCAGTGCAACCGGAGCCAGTGCAGCGACAATCACGAACAGGGGAACCGACCAGGGTTTCATCAACGCCAGCGGCAAATATTCCGGGTCTTCGACCGTGCCATATTTCTTGGTCCGGTGGTGGATGCTGTGAATGCCTTCATACATGAAGGACGGGATCAACATCGGCACCCCGAACAGGGCATTCCAGGCAAAATGGAAACCAGGCAATGCATTGCGCCGGATATGGGTCAGTTCATGGATGAAGCTTCCGGCCCGATATAATGCCAGTATCGCAATCAGACCGAAAAAGACGGCCAGTCCGGTGGGCTGGATTAAGATCGCTCCGGCCAGCGAACCATAGCCGACAGCTACCGAAGCCAGAAAATCCGTCCAATAGACTGCCGGCCTGGCCGCATTGAGATCGCGCGTCACCTTGGCGGCGGTGCGGATCAGTTCATTGTCCTCGGGAACGCGCACAGCCGCCGCCCCCGGGTTTGATTCCGACGCCGCCTTTGGCGCATTTTGGGGAGAGATGGTTGTCGAACTCATAAATACCTGCATGATTGTTGAACGGCCTAGAGCAATATATCGTGGCGAGATCAAGGCGAGGGCAAGACCGGAATGGCCCCCGTGCCCTTGACATTGCGCCACAATTAACGCCACAGCCAGCCGCAAATGTAGAAGGATAAACAATGGTGGTCGGTCAAGATATAGTCATACAGCCGGTAAGTACCAAGGCCCAGACCAAAGAGTTTATCGACATTGCCTATGAGCTCAATGCCTATGACCCGCATTGGGTTCCGCCGCTGAAGACGGAAATGGCCAATCTGATCACGCCCGGGAAAAATCCGTTTTTCGACCATGCAAGGGTGCAGTTTTTTCTTGCCCTGCGCCAAGGCAAAGTGGTCGGTAGGATCAGCGCCCATATTGACGAACTGGCGCTGCAACAGCCGCCAGAACAGGGCATGGGTCCCGGAACCGGTAATTGGGGCTGGATGGAAGCCACCGATGAAGCGGTAATGCACGCCTTGATCGACGCGGCCGAAGCCTGGCTGAAGAAAGAGGGCATGACCCGGGTTCTCGCTCCGATCAGCATGTCGGTCTGGGAAGAACCAGGGCTTTTGACGCAGGGTCACGACCATAGTCCGATGATCCTGATGGGTCATCACAATGCCGCCTATCAGGGCTGGATCGAGAATTTCGGCTATACCGTCGCCAAGCGGCTAGTGACCTATCATCTTCCGGTCGAGGACGGCTTTCCTGAATTGGTGAAACGGATCGTTGCCTCGGGCGAGCGCAACAAAAGACTGAAAATCCGCCGGGTAGACAAGAAACATTTCGACCGCGATGCCGCGATCATCATGAACTTGCTGAACGATGCCTGGTCGAAAAACTGGGGATTCGTCCCGATGACCGACCGTGAAATTGCCCATGCTGGCAAGAGCCTGAAACCTATCGTCCACGAACATCTGATCCGGATTGCCGAACTGGAAGGCGAACCGGTCGCATTCATGATGACGCTACCGGATATGAACGAAGTGCTCAAAACCATGAAAGGCTCGCTATGGCCGTTTGGCTGGGCCAAGCTATTATGGTGGCTGAAATTTCCCAAGTCGCATTCGATGCGCGTCCCGCTGATGGGGGTAAAAAAGGAACTGCAGAACAGCCGATTGGCCAGCCAGATGGTATTCATGCTGATCGAATATATCCGCCGGGATGCAAAGCTCCACTTTGGCACCAAACGCGCCGAGATCGGCTGGATACTGGAAGATAATCAGGGAATGGTGGCGATTGCCGAAGCGATCGAAGCGACCATAAACCGGGAATATCTGATTTATGAGAAGCCGATCACCACAGCGAAACCGTGACCATCACCGACAAACGGATCAAAGGTCCAGATCTACCCAGGCAGGCGTATGGTCGCTGGCCTTTTCACGGCCACGATGTTCCTTGTCGACACCGCAATCATTGAGCTGATCGGCAGCCAGCGGGCTGAGCAAGAGATGATCTATACGGAAGCCCTGATCGCGTTGCCAGCCACCGCTGCGATAGTCCCAATAGGTCCAGACCTGCCCCTCCGGATGGGTCACACCCAGAGCATCGGTCCAGCCGTCGTTTAACATGCGCCGGTAGCCCTGACGGCTTTCCGGCTGCATCAGAGCGTCATTCTCCATCGCCTTGACTGAATAGACATCATTGTCGCGGGGAATAACGTTATAATCGCCTGCCAGCACCGCCGGCACTTCTTCCGCCCAGATTTCCGCAGCCCGCTCGCGCAACCGCTTCATCCAGCGCAGCTTGAAATCGAATTTCGGACCGGGATGGGGATTGCCATTGGGCAGATAGATGCTGGACACTCGAACCTTTTTGCCATCTTTGCCGCTGATATTGGCCTCAAGATAGCGGCTATGTTCGTCTTCCGGTTCGCCATCAAGGCCGCGCTTGACCTCTTCGGGCACCTGATCGCGAGCAAGAATAGCAACGCCATTGAAACTTTTCTGACCGTGCCAGATCGCACCATAGCCAATTTTTTCAAACTCGTCAGCGGGAAAACCCGCGTCCTGCGTCTTGATTTCCTGTAGGCAGGCAACATCCGGCCGGGTCTCTTCGAGCCATTCCAGCAAACGCGGCAAGCGCGCCTTGATGCCGTTGATGTTGTAGCTGGCTATTTTCACTTAGACGGAGAAACTAGAGCCACAGCCGCACCCGGAGGCCGCGTTGGGGTTGGTCACCTGAAAAGCGCTGCCGCCAAGCGATTCGACAAAATCGACCGCGCTGCCGCGCACCAGATCGAGGCTGATTTCGTCGACAACCAGGGTGACACCGGATTCTTCGACCGCGATATCATCCGCTTCGATACTGTCGGAGAGGCCAAAGCGATATTGAAAACCGGAACAGCCCCCGCCTTCGACAGCCAGCCGTAGAATCGCAGCTTTGCCCTGCTTTTCAGCAATAGCGGCTACGCGCTTGGCGGCGTTGGGGGTCAGGATGATATCCTGTTCGATGGTCGCTAGTGTCTGGTTCATAATATCAAGATAGGGAGAATCAAAAGGAGCGGCAAGCCTTAAGGCTCAAACCGCTCCTTCATGCACCCTCTCCCAAAGGTGTAAAATCTGTCTTATTCGGCTGGACCGCCCAATGCAACGCCGGAATTCAGCTTTTGCGCGATCAGAAAATCATTGGACTGCATGAACGGAATCGGATTGACCGCTTCCCCTGCAATCCGGACTTCATAATGAAGGTGGCTGCCGGTGGAACGTCCGGTCGAGCCCATGAAACCGATCAGATCGCCGCTCTTAACACGCGCATTGGCTTCGACGTTGAGCCGCGACATGTGGCCATAACGGGTCTGGATGCCGTTGCCGTGGTTGATTTCGATATATTTTCCATAACCGCCCAGCCATTGTGCGCGGCCAATGATGCCGTCTGCGGTCGCATAAATCGGCGTGCCGATCGGACCGGCCATATCAAGGCCTTTGTGACTGGCGCGACGGCCTTTGAAAGGGTCGGAACGGAAACCGTAGGCACTGGTCAAAGTGAAGTCTTGTACAGGCTTGCGCGAAGGGATGGTCAATTTGACCTGTTCCTGCTTGCCCTGACCGGCCCAGTTGTTAAAAATCATCTTGAAAGCCGGGTCTGCTTCACCGAGCGCGCTTTCCGCTGCCTGGCTTTTCAGAACGTCAACAGGGATGCTGGCTTCTGCGCCTGCTTCCGCCATTGCGCCGGTGGAAAAAATCATTGCTGATCCGAGAAAAGCAATTGCTGTGATCTTGCTCACAGATTTTTGTAACAAAACTAATATGTTGTCGGTCATATAATGATCGAACCTTTACTGGCGACCCATGAAACTCATGGCGTTGAACTTTTTGGTGGAACTTTTTCCCCCGTTCTTCGTTGTGACAGGTGTAAATTCATATTGGTTAACAATTCAATACCTGAATAATATTCATGGGTCAGACCGGCTGCGTGGCGCGCTGAGTCGTTAAATGGAGGCTTCAACCCGCCTTTGAAGTGGGTTTTTACAAGTTGCCTCCAATGGCCATGCGGCGGCTCGTTGATTCTTTCGCAGGCAAATTCGAACCATTTTGTTCCGAACGAAACATGATTGATTTCATCCTGAAAGATCCGGGTCAGCACTTTGGCGGTCATCTGATCACCCTGCCGCTGGAAACGTTCGACAGTTTGCATGGTGATATCGAGGCCGCGCGCCTCGAGCACCATCGGAACGATCGCTAGCCGGGCCGATGCATCATAAGCGGTTTGTTTCGCCGCATCCCACAGACCGTCATGGGCCGGGAGTGCACCGTAAAAACTCTCCAGCGCGCGCAGTCGCCGGTCTAACAGGACGAAATGCATCGCCTCTTCCGCCCCTACCCGCATCCAGTCGTCGGTAAATTCTGGCGGGAATTCGGAACCGAACCGGCCGATCATATCAAACGCGAGATCAATCGCGACAAATTCAATATGGGCGAGTGCATGGATCAGGGCGATCCGTCTGGGAATTGAGGTGCCGGTGCCGCGCCGCGGCATCTCTCGCGGATCCAGCAACACCGGTCGGTCGGGACGCGCTGGCATATCCGGCATGGTATCATGAAAATCGTGCGAAAGCCGGCCCATCCGCCATTCCCGGGCTGCGCGGCGCGCGGCCATCACCTTGGCAGCGGGATCGGCACTTTGCAGCACCAGCAAAGCCGCAGCGCCAACGGTAGGCTGTTCAGCCATGACGACTATTCTACGTCGCCTGCACCGCAGCCAGGACCTCGTCGGCATGACCCTTGACCTTCACCTTTGGCCAAGCCTTGAGCACGGTCCCGTCGGGCCCGATCAGAAAGGTCGAGCGGATGATCCCCATATAGGTCTTGCCATAGAGTTTTTTCTCCGCCCAGACGCCGATCTTCTCTAGAAACGCCGTGCTTTCATCGGATGCGATATCGACGGTCAGTTCCTGTTTGGTAATAAAATTCTGCTGCCGTTTCGGCGAATCCGCTGACATGCCGAGCACAGCAGCGCCGGCTTTTTCAAATTCGGGCAACAGCGTGGAGAAATCTCTCGATTCCGTTGTGCACCCGGGTGTGCTGGCTTTCGGATAGAAGAACAGCACCAGCTTTTTCCCGGCATAGTCGGAAATTTTCACCGGGCTGCCATCCGGCGCCACCAGTTCCATATCCGGAATTTTGTCGCCAACATCGATCATATTATGTCTCCTAGAATTTCATCGGGGTCCGGCCGCAAGTGCCTGTTCCACTCGTCAATAACGCATTGCCGCGCCTGATCATAGCCATCGAGCAGCGCGTCCCAGCTTTCCTGTCCCGCCGCCTTGGCGATCAGGGCCCGGCTGGTTTCCGGCGGGAAGTCGCAATCCGGAGACATTAGTCGGAGGGCCACCAGCAAGCGCGCCATCAGCTCGTGCGCAGCAACCATATCCTCGCCGAGATGACCGGCATTGACCAGCGTCCGGACCGCTTCACCCAGTTGCGGATAGAGCGCCTCACCGGTTTTCAATTGCAGAAAGTGGATGATAAACTCCCAGTCGACCAGCCCGCCTTCCATCATCTTGGTATCAAGCGGACCCTTGGGCGGCTTGTGCTCGACGATATCGAGGCGCATTTTCCGCACCGCCTTGCGCAATTCTTCCGGTTCGCGCTCCGTCTGCAAGATGGCGCAAATCTCTTCCTTCAGTTGCGCGCGGTCTGCTTTGCTCCCGTAAACCGGACGTGCGCGGGTCAGAGCCATATGCTCCCAGGTCCAGGCGCTTTCCCGCTGATATTTGCGAAAGCTCTCGAAGGTCACTGCCAGCGGCCCCTGCGTACCGGACGGCCGCAACCTTGTGTCGACTTCGTAGAGCGGACCAGCGGCGGTCGGCACCGAAAGCGCGGTCACAATCCTGGCGGTCAGCCGGTTATAATATTGGGTCGCACCCAGAGAACGCGGGCCGTCGGACTCGGCGCTATGATCGCCGGTAAACAGAAAGATCAGATCGAGGTCAGAGGCATGGGTCAATGCCTCTCCGCCCAGCCGGCCCAGCGCGAGAATCAGTAGCGCGCAGCCGGGAACTTTTCCGTGCGTTTTCTGAAACTCGGCAATCGTTGCGTTAGCCAGCACCTGAATCGCTGCTTCGGCGACCCGGACATAGCCGGACGATATCTCGAGCGCATCGTGCCGGCCTTCGATCAGCTGGACGCCTAGCGCGAAGCGTTTTTCACCGACCCGCGCGCGCACCCGGTCGAGCAATATCTGATAATCATCGCCGGATTCGGTGCGGGCAAATTGTTCGGCCAGCTCTTCCACCGACGGCGGCAGGTCGAGCGCCGTCGCATCGATCAGGCCGTCGAATAATTCTGCTCGCCGCGCCAGCGCATTGGCGAGCACCGGCGCGTGACTGAGAATATTGCCGAGCATCTCGAGCAGAGCGGGCCGCGCTTCCAATATCCGAAAGAAATTGATCGCGGTCGGCAATTTTTCGATCAGGCTGTCGAGCCGCGCCAGCGCCTGCGCCGGATTGGGCGCGGTCGCGGTCGCGTCGACCAGGTCCGGCAATATCTCCTCGAAGGATTCCTGCGCAGCATTGGACCTCAGGGCGGTCACCTTGCCGCTGCGCCAGCGCCGGATCGCGAGCAGAAACGCGCCAGACTCCAGGAGGTTTTTTTCGACCAGAACAGCGGCCAGCTTCTCTTCGTCAATCGGCAGGCGCCTGTCATCCTCCGGATCGATCAGATCATCATAAATATTGCCGACAGCATCCACCCGGGGGGCAAGCTGATCGAGCAATATCTGGCCATTATCGAGCCCGTGTAGTCGCGCCACCCTGTCGAGCCCCTCGGCATCATCGGGCAGGCTATGGGTCTGCTGGTCATTGACCATTTGCAGCCGGTGCTCGATCACCCGGTAATATTCATAGGACTCGCTCAGTATCTTGGCCTTTGCGCCATCGATCCGTCCTGCCTTGGCCAATGCCGCCAGCGCATCGCGCGTTGCCGGTGCCCGCAAATCCGGCTGCCGTCCGCCGAAGATCAGCTGATGCATCTGGGCATAAAATTCGGTTTCCCTTATGCCCCCACGTCCGCGTTTCAGATCATAGCCCAGTCCGAATTTCTGTCCGGCGGCATAATGGTCGCGGATCTGCGCAGTGACCGAACCGATATTCTTGATCGCGCCATAATCAAGCGACCGCCGCCAGATGAACGGATTGATCGTCTCGAGAAAATATTGCCCGAGCTGCGGATCACCGGCAGCAGCCCGCGACCGGATATAGGCCGCCTGCTCCCAAGCCAATGCGCTCGATTCGTAATAGCTGATCGCCGCTTCGACCGGCAGCGCCACCGGGCTGACTTCCGGCGACGGTCGCAGTCGCATATCGACGCGGAAGACATAGCCGTCGGCATCGCGGGCGTTGAGCGCCTCGACCAGCTGCTGGCCGATCCGCCGGGAGGAATCGCTGGGCTCTTCCCTGCCCCGCACTGGAATTTTGTCCGGATCATAGATGAAGATGGGATCGATATCCGATGAATAGTTGAGCTCTCGACTACCATGTTTGCCGAGGCCAATGATCGAGAAGCCCTCTACCGGAGCATTGGGATAGCGGGTCGCAAATATATCGGCCAGCGCCTCATCCAGCGCCCGGTCGGCAAAATCCGACAATCGCGTGATCACATCGGTCAGACTCAATTGCCCCGCCAGATCACCAATCGCCAGAGTCAGCGCAAGCGCGCGTTTTTCGCGGCGCAATTTCTGCCGGACATTGGCAGCGCCTTCCCCCGCGCTGCGGCCAAACTCCAGCGCCGCCTCGAGATTTTCCGCTTCGAGCAGATCGGTTAGTTCGGGCTGTATCTGCATCGCCATTGCCAGAAACGGTGCGTTTTCGCGCGCGCGTCGCAGCGCGTCCCGCAAACTGGTTTTCTGGGGTAGCCCGGCGATCATAAGTTCAGATAGGAGGCGCGGAATTTTGCCGCAAATTCCGCAAAACTTCCTGCGGCGATCGCATCGCGCATTCCGGCCATCAGCGCCTGATAATAAGCGATATTGTGCTCGGTCATCAGCATCGCGCCCAATATCTCCTTCGCCCGAATGAGATGATGCAGATAGGCGCGGCTGTGGTTTGCACAGACCGCGCATGTACAATTTTCATCCAGCGGTGTCAGATCTTCGGCGAATTTGGCGTTGCGAATGTTGAGCGCGCCCTGCGCGGTAAACGCCTGGCCATTGCGGCCCGAACGGCTCGGCAAGACACAGTCGAACATATCCACGCCCCGCTCGACAGCGCCGACCAGATCATCCGGCTTGCCGACACCCATCAGATAGCGCGGCTTGTCGGCGGGCAATTGACCCGGCGCATAGTCGAGCACGTCGAACATCGCTTCCTGCCCCTCGCCCACCGCAAGACCGCCGATAGCATAACCATCAAAGCCGATGTCGATCAGAGCCTTGGCAGAGGCCGCGCGCATTTCCTTGTCGAGCGATCCCTGCTGAATTCCGAACAAGGCTGCTCTCGCTGCATGGTCCTTGCCGCTGTCAAAGCCGTCGCGCGACCGCTTCGCCCAGCGCATAGAGCGCTCCATCGACGCCTGTGCTTCCTCGCGGGTTGCGCCATTTTTGGTACATTCGTCAAAGACCATTACGATATCGCTGCCCAGCAGCCGCTGGATTTCCATCGACCGTTCCGGGGTCAGCATATGGCGCGAGCCGTCGAGATGGCTCTGGAATTCGACGCCATCCTCGCTCAGCTTGGTGAGCTCCGACAGGCTCATCACCTGATATCCGCCACTGTCGGTCAGGATCGGACGATCCCAGTTCATGAATTTGTGCAAACCGCCGAGCCGCGCCACCCGTTCCGCGCCAGGGCGCAGCATCAGATGATAGGTATTGCCCAATATGATATCAGCGCCGGTCGCGCGCACGGTTTCCGGCTTCATCGCCTTGACCGTTGCCGCGGTGCCCACTGGCATGAAAGCAGGCGTGCGGATTTCCCCGCGCATCATGCTTATCGTGCCGGTGCGTGCCTTGCCGTCCGTCGCGGCGATCGAAAAGGAAAAACGATCAGCCACGCAAAGGTCCGTTTCCCGCTGCGAGACCAGATTTTACGGTCTCGATTTTGTTTTTTTCTGTCGTTGGTGTAACCACTGGCCTGTCCTGTTCGAATTGCTCAGCATCTGTGCAGGATGGCAACGGATTTTCAAAGAGCTAAATCGGGAGTATTTTTATGACAAAAGCAACGAAACTGGGTTCAGCGGCAACCGCATTGATTGCGGCAGCAGCCCTTTCCGCCTGTTCCGGCGGAGCCAGCGAAGCGACCAGCGAAACTGCCGAAGCAACCGGTAGCGAAGTCACTGAAGTCGCAGCAGCGGAAAAAGAAAAATGCTACGGCATCGCCGAAGCGGGCAAGAATGACTGCGCCGCGGGCGAAGGCACCAGCTGCGCCGGCACTTCGGTCGTCGATTATCAGGGCAATGCCTGGAAATATACCGAAGCTGGCGAATGTGAACCCCAGGGCGGTTCGCTCACCGAAGTGGCGGACAATGACCCTCCTGTTCCAGTCGCAGCGGCTCCTGCTGAAGGCTAAGCCTGACGCAATAGATATTTGAAGAGGGCGGTTCGTTTGGGCCGCCCTTTTTTATTGGGAGTGGCTGGTTTGTTCTGATGGCGGACATTGGAACATTTTACCGATCGGTAATCTCATCATCAGAACGTCGAAACTCCAACACATAGACCATCCCAAGCAACCATATCGCTACCAATAGATGGAACAGATGCCAGCTGAGGTCTGGGTCTAGATGTCGGGATTGACGGATCAACAGCAGGTTTATCAAAAATATTGAAACAATAGCTGTCAAAGAAAACCGGCGAGCGATGGTGCTGCCCGGAATCAATGCAGTCGCAACTATTGCGGCAAATAGCCACGAGACAAATAACGGTGTTGTGAGCTCTGGGACCGCAAATGCTGTAACGGTGCTGACGATAACTGCCGCCAAAACAATCCATCTTCCAACGACTAGTCGATTTACCAATGGCTCTGCCAACAGAAGTTGTGCGGTTACCAGTGCCATCGCAATCGAACCGCCGATTTGAGAGAAGTTTTTGTGAAAACTGGCTAGGTCCGCAATCTGATTGGTGCCAAATCGGTATACGCCAATGGCTGCCGCCATTCCGAAAATTGCGCTTCCTAAAGCTGCCAACCAATGCCTTGATTGCGATAAACGCAATATACACCAGATCGCAGCCAGGACGATAAACACTTCAGAGATTGCATAATGTGGACCGGGCATGTCTTAGGCCGTCTCCAACAGAATAACGTTTTGATCATCTATGGCTTTTAGTGCTTTTTGCGATTGAGCATGCTCGCGCTTGATATCCGTTGATGACTGACGCGAACCGTCATGACTCCAACCAGGAGGGGCAAATACGTATAAGATGCGCTGCCAAAGATTTAACCCCCGTTTGGAAACATCCTTGGCGATGCCCCAATATTCATGAAAAATGATAGTTATGGGATTGAGTGTTTCGAGATTTTTGACCAGTCCATAATCGACCCGATCCGCTTCATCCTCGGCCACAAATGTGCCAAACATCTTGTCCCAGACAATCAAGGTACCAGCATAATTGGCATCCAGATATTGCGGATTTCGGCCATGATGAACCCGGTGATGGGACGGCGTGTTGAAGATCGCTTCAAACCAGCGCGGCATCTTGTTGATCAATTCGGTATGCAGGAAGAATTGATAGGTGGGATTTATAACACCGCAGAACAGCACGACGACAGGATCAAATCCGATTAGAACCAGCGGCAGTTTGAACATCATCGTGCCAGTGAAATGCTTGGTCCAGCCTTGCCGCAATGCGACCGAAAAATTAAACTGTGTGCTGCTGTGATGCGTCACATGCATAGCCCAAACCCAACGGCAACGATGGGCAACACGGTGATGCCAATAATAGCGCATATCGTCGATGATGAAACAGGCGACAAGCGCGGTAATCGTCAGCGGAATGGTGAAGAACTGAAATTGCTGTACCCAGAACAAGGCGCCCACCGAAATAAATGCTGTCGCGCCATTGGTGACTGAACTGACCAGTCCCATGAACATCGAAACACCGTTGTCTTTCCAATCGCCAGCGCCGCGTTCGTGGAAGAAGTGATTGAAAATGGATTCTGCAAAGATCGCTGCAAAATAGAGCGGGATGACGATTAAAGCGATATTCGATGATACAATCGACTCTAATATCATGGCTTGGCTCTCTTCCCGTTCAGATCATCCTTGGCAGATCAAGTTGTAGAGAAGCATTTTACTGAATTGAATTGAGATAAAAGATCATATTTGTTACTAATAAGAACATATGGATGATCTTCGCCTCATGCGCCATTTTGAAGCGGTATACAGACTCCTCAGTTTTTCGAGTGCAGCCCAAGAATTGCACCTGACTCATTCGGCACTGACCAAGAGCATCAAATCATTGGAAGATAGTTGGGATGTAAAATTATTCCATCGTACCACGCGAACAGTGGTCCCGACCGAAGCTGGTAAGAAGCTTTATCCAATGGCTATCGATCTGTTGAGCTTCGCACAGACGGTCAAAATCGAAACACAAAGCGGTGAACATATTCTTCAAATTGTCAGTGGACCTGCGATTTTGGACATAATGATCCATCCCGCCATTGCCAAATTCGCAAACCGTTATCCAAAAACGAAAATCAATGCCGAGACAATGCCACCGACCCATGCCGTCGAGGAACTGATCCAAAGACGGGTTCATCTGATATTATATAATGAAGCAACGCTCAGCCAGCTGCCGCATCTTGATCGTTTGCGCGTTCGCAAAGTTGTCGAAGAACCATATTATGTCATCAGCCGACCGAAACATCCGGTACTGAAAACCGACCTTCAATTGATAGATGTCGTCAAATTCGATTGGGTTATCGCTGGCTTTGATACCTTGTTTGAAACCAGCCTTCCTCCAGAAACACAAGCTCTGCTCAAACGCCACGGGTTTCCCAAATACCGATTACTCAGTCAGGCAGCATGTATCGATTTGGTCATTGGCTCTGACATCCTGACCGCCATCCCAAAATCTGTTGCAGATCCATTGATCGATGAGGGCAAGATAAGCGGTTTTCCGCATCCCGAAAACTTACAGTTTTCTGTCAGTGCTGCCGTTTTAATTGATGCGGGTTCCGAACCAACCGTAAATCACTTTATAGATTGCCTCTGACATCAGATTCTCGATATTATGTTCCATGAGATCGTAATGCCTCAAACTTCCGGCAGCAGCAGACTCGAATCGCCATAGCTGTAGAACCGGTACCCACCGGCAACCGCATGGGCGTAAACCGCCTGCATCGTCTCCATCCCCATCAGCGCGCTGACCAGCATGAACAGAGTCGATTTGGGCAGATGGAAATTGGTCATCAGGCCGTCGATCGCGCGGAATTTGTAGCCAGGCGTGATGAAAATATCGGTGTCGCCTTCGAACGGGCGGATGATACCGTATTCGCCGGTCGCGCTTTCCAGCAGGCGAAGGCTGGTCGTGCCGACCGCTATGACCCGGCCTCCCGCTTGACGGGCGGCGTTCAGGCGATCTGCGGTAGCCGCGTCAATCCGGCCCCATTCGCTGTGCATCTGGTGGTCGTCGGTTTCGTCGACCTTCACCGGCAGAAAGGTCCCTGCGCCAACGTGCAGAGTCAATATTTCGCGGCCCACACCCGCCTCTACCAGCGCGGCCATCAGACCGTCGGTGAAATGCAGCGCTGCGGTTGGTGCGGCGACCGCGCCCTTTTCCTTCGCAAACATCGTCTGGTAATCATCGGCATCGCGCTCGTCGATCGCTCGCTTGCTGGCGATATAGGGCGGCAGCGGCATGGTACCGGCGCGTTCCAGCAATAGTTCGACCGGCTCGTCGCCTAGAAAATGCAATATGAAGCTACCGTCATCAAGCTTGGCTTCTGCTTCGGCAAAAACGTCCATGCCGAAATCGACGGTCTCGCCAACGCGCAGCCGCTTGGCGTTGCGGATAAAGGCCTGCCAGCGGCGGAGGTCGATCCGTTTGTGCAAAGTCGCACCGATTTTGGCTTCGCCGCGCGTTCCCTGCAACTGGGCAGGAATGACCTTGGTATCGTTGAACACCAAAATGTCCTTGGGCCCCAGCAGTTGCGGCAGTTCGCTGACTATATGGTCGGAGAGCTGATTGCCCGAAACGCTCAGCAATTTGGCGCTGTCACGCGGAACCGCCGGTCGCAACGCGATCAGCTCTTGCGGCAGCGCAAAGTCGAAAAGATCAACGCGCATGGCTAGGCCTAGGGATTGATCGGTGCGTTCAGGTCATCCAGCGTGATCGGTGCTTCGGAAAAATTGGACCGGGCACCGGGCAGAACCGGTGACTTGTTGTCGGCGGCAATGGATGCCTGCAAAATGCGACTGGGGTTTACCGGTGGTTCGCCGCGTTCGATGGTGTCGACATATTCCATGCCCGAGGTGACCCGGCCGAAAACCGTATATTTGCCGTCGAGCGCAAAGCGCGGATAGAAGACGATGAAAAACTGGCTGTTGGCGCTGTCTTCACTCTCCGCCCGGGCCATCGAGACGACGCCGCGCAAATGGGGGAACTGACTGAATTCCGCTTTCAAATCGGGCAGTTCCGAACTGCCGGTTCCGGTTCCGGTGGGATCGCCGGTCTGCGCCATGAAGCCTTCGATCACCCGGTGAAAAACCTGGCCGTCGTAAAAGCCCTGACGCGCCAGCGTCTTGATCCGTTCGACATGATTGGGCGCCATCGCCGGATAAAGCTGGATCGTAACCCGGCCGCCGGTGGACAGGTCAAGATGCAGGATATTCTCTTCAGCGGGAACCGAAGCAGCGGCAGGTGCCTGTTCTGCGGCTTCCTGCGCATGCGCGGCAGCGGACATCAGAAACAGGGCGGATATGGTCAGAAAAAATTTATGCAGCATGACATACTCATTTGGCAAAGCGGAATGGGAAAGCAATTTGCCTTTGGACGATTATAGCTTTCGCTGCAATGAATTGCTCGAGAAGACTATTGGTCGCCCTTGAGGCCGATCTTGAGGACCCTTGCGGTAATTTCGTCGGCCACCAGCGGCGTCACGAACTTGTGAATCTCTCCGCCGAACATGGCAATTTCCTTTACCAGTCGCGAAGCGATTGGCTGCAGCGACACGTCGGCCATCAGAAACACGGTTTCGATATTGCCGTTCAGCTGCTGGTTCATGCCCGCCATCTGATATTCATATTCAAAGTCGGCCACGGCGCGCAGCCCGCGCACGATCACGCCAGCTCCCTGTTTTTCGGCAAATTTCATCAGCAGTGAGTTGAAACCCACAACCACGACGCCATCGCCGAGTTCGGCGGTTTCGCGGCGAACCATCTCGAGCCGTTCCTCGTCCGAAAACATCGGCGATTTCGAAGGATTGGTGGTGACACCGATGACCAGCTTGTCGACCAGCCGCATGCCGCGCCTGATAATATCCATATGGCCCAATGTAATGGGGTCGAAAGTTCCCGGATAAACGCCGATTCTCATGTCTCGTCCTTCCCGCTTAGCGGTCTCTTGCGATTGTATATTCGGCAATGGCGCGCAGCACATCCGCTTCGCCGCCATAGCCGTTCAAATGTGACTTGGCCTGATCGACCAGCATCTGTGCCTGCTCTCTGGCCCGCTCCAGACCCATCAGGCTCAGGAAGGTTTCCTTGCCGGCCTTGGCATCCTTGTGCAGCGCCTTGCCCGCCTTTTCTTCATCGCCCTCGACGTCCAATATGTCGTCGGCAATCTGGAAAGCGAGACCGAGATCATGGGCATAGCCCCGCAGGCTGGTGCGCCCTTCGTTGGTCACTCTGCCCAATATCGCGCCAATTTCCACGCAGGCGGTGATCAAGGCACCGGTTTTCAGCTGCTGGAGCCGAGTCACGGTCTGCAGGTCAAAGGTCGAATTTTCTGCTACCAGATCCATCATCTGGCCACCCGCCATGCCAGCTGGCCCCGCGGCCTTGGCGAGACAGGCGGTCATTTCGGCGCGGACGAACGGATCGCGATGGGTGCGTTCGTCAGCAAGCAGACCAAAGGCCAAGGCATGCAGCGCATCGCCGGCGAGAACCGCGGTCGCTTCACCATATGCGACATGGGTGGTCGGCTTGCCGCGCCGCAGGTCGTCATCATCCATGCACGGCAGATCATCGTGAATCAGCGAGTAGACATGCAGCGCCTCGACTGCGGTTGCGGCCCGGATAGCGCAGGATTCATCTACATTGAACAGCCCGGATGTCGCCATCACCAGCAACGGCCTCAGCCTTTTGCCGCCACCGATCGCGGCGTGGCGCATCGCTTCATAAAGCTCGCGGCGCGGATCGTCCGGAACCTGCAAAAGCGTATCAAACTGGCGGTCGACTGCAGCGGCGACCCGCGCAATTTCCTTAGACAGATTGGAATTATTATTGGCCGCCACGGGATCAGTCCGCGTCAAACGGGACAGTGGCTTTGGGCTTGCCATCCCGATCGAGCGTGATCTTCTCGATCTTGGCCTGTGCGGCTTCCAGCCGTTTCTGACACAAGCCGCGCAGCTTCTCGCCTTCGCTGTAAAGCGCGATCGACTGGTCGAGCGGTACGTCGCCATTTTCCAGTTTGCGGACGATATCTTCGAGGCGCTTAAGCGCGTCTTCGAAGTTCAATTCAGACAGATCTTCTTTGGTTTCGCTCATGGCAAAATTCAATGAAGACGCTTTGGGCTGCGGTCAAGGGCTTGGGCTTCACTATCGTCAACTTCCAGTGTAGCGCTCTGGAAAAATAGATCAGGAGAGTAACATGTTCATCGGTCATTTCGCGCCAGCGATGGTAGCGGCAACCCACCCCAAGGCCCCGGGTCTTGGGACTTTGTTTGTCGCAGGGCAGTTGCTCGACTTCGGTTTCTTCGGACTGGCACTGGTGGGCATCGAGAATTTCCGCATTACGCCGGGAATCACCGAAATGGTGCCACTGGATCTTTATGACATGCCCTATACCCATAGCCTGCTGGGGAGGG
>NZ_JBALUT010000044.1:0-22324 GCF_036963705.1 Parasphingorhabdus sp.
CAACAAGAGCCAACCACAGCGCGAACGCGCTTTGGGTGACTTTAAAAAGGGCAAGATCAACATTCTGGTCGCCACCGATATTGCCGCGCGCGGTATCGATGTCGATGGCATTACCCATGTCATCAACTTCGACATGCCGAACGTATCCGAGCAATATGTCCACCGCATCGGCCGGACAGCACGGGCAGGCGCGAGCGGTATTTCCTACTCGCTGGTCGCTCCGGACGAGCGTCAGTTCCTGCGCGATGTCGTGAAACTGACCGGCGTGAAGCCAGACGTTATCGCATTGCCGGAAGGCTATGACGAACCACCTCGCGAGGAAGTTGCTTCGCGTATCTATGGTCAGAAGCCGAAGAAATATGGCGCAACGCCAACCCGTAACGGACCGCCCAAGAACAAGCATAGCGCTCGCAAAGGTCGTCCAGGCGGCGGTGGCGGTTCCGGACGCGGTGGCCCGGGTTCAAGCGCAGGCGCTGGTGCCGGCGCCAAGAGCGACGGACCGAAGCATTGGAACAATGGTGCTAAATCGTTCAAACGCCGTCAGGCGCGTAACGGCGAAGCCTAAGATTATCCGGAAATTAGCGCCTTGCTTTCGGCAAGCGCGCTGATTTCCGTTTCATCCATATCCAACCAATCCCGAAGCGCGGCGACATTATGTTCGCCGCGCTTTGCGGTTTTGCTGTCGGCATCTATCCCGCTTTTCATATTTGAAAAGCGATAGGGGGACTGGATCGTCCGGCGCGCATTGCCCTCGTCATCGGTCACATCCACCACGACGCCATTTTCTTTCACGCTGGGCTGTTCGTAGACTTCCGGGCCGAAAGGAAAGACTTCGCCCCAGGCAAGGTTGAGGCGGTCTAGCGCGGCAGTCAGTGCATCAAAGCTATCGTAGGAACAGATATGCTGTTCCATGGCCTCCATGCGGAGCCGGACTTTTGTCGGCACGTCCGCACCCTCCGGCGTCGGATCCTGCAGACCGTCTTTGGTCGAAAACATGATCCACAGCCATTTCATATCACCGGTGATCAGAATCTGGCGATCTTCCGGCGCTTCCCAGACTAATGTTTCGGGCGCTTTGGGCCAGATATCATCGAGCGCGAAATGGGCATAATCATCGGCAGAATGCAGAACATTGACCATCGCGAGATCGATATGCTGGCCTTCGCCAGTCTGGTCGAGCATGCGCAATGCGGTCAATATCGAAATGATACCGTGCAAGGAGCTATAGCTGTCTGCCATCGCAAACTGCATGTCGGTCGGCTTGCCGCCGCTCATTTCGGCCTGGCGCGCGATGATGCCGCCTTCGGCGTGCAGCACTGGCGCATAGGCAGCCCGTCCCCGTTCGGCGCTGTTCTGGCCGTAACCGGATATCGAGAGCATCACCAGCCGCGGATTGACCTTTGACAGGTCATCCCAGCCGATACCGAATTTGTCCATCACACCGGGACGGAAATTTTCCACCACAATATCGGCCTGCGCCGCCAGCTTGTGAATCAGGTCGCGGGCGCCTTCGGCTCTCAGGTCGACACAGATATTCTTCTTGCCGATATTGAGCTGCAGATAATAGCCGCTAACCCCTTGATCGATTTTGCCAAGCTTGCGCGTGACATCGCCTTCCGGCGGTTCGACCTTGAGCACTTCCGCACCGAGGTCGGAGAGCATGCGGGTGGCATAAGGTCCGGCCACGACACGCGAAAAATCGAGGACCTTGAGGCCCGCTAGTGGATAATCTGACATGGATACCTGACGTTAGAGTTTCATCTGCTGTTTCATGGTCTTTTCGGTACTGGCACCATAAGGCGGCAGGAAACCGGCGATCTTGGCTATGTTGATCTTCGGCTGGCGATAGACGGCCTTGGCGTGGCTGAATTCCTTGAAGCCGTCGGGGCCGGTATAGGCGCCCATGCCGGAGGGGCCGACACCGCCGAACGGCAGATCATGCTGGGCAATATGAAAGATCACGTCGTTGACGGTGACGCCGCCGGAAATCGTACGATCGAGAATGCTGCGCTTGTCATTCTCGCTCTCGCCGAAATAATAGAGCCCCAGCGGCCGGTCGTGATCGTTCACATAGTCGATCACTTCGTCGAGATTACGATAGGTCTTGACCGGTAGCACCGGACCGAAAATCTCTTCCTGCATCACCCGCATATCGTCACTGACATTCTGCAATACGGTCAGCGGCATTTTGTTGCTGTTGGTGTTGGAGAAATCCTCGTCGCCCGGATTGACGATCGTCTGTTTCGCGCCTTTCGCGACAGCATCGTCGATCAGACCCTGCAGACGTTCCTTGTGGCGGGCGTTGATCACCGAAGTATAATCGTCATTGGCGATCAAGGTAGGATATTGCTCGGCGACGTTCGACTTGATGCCCTCGACAACCGCTTCTTCCTTGTCCTGCGGAACCAGCAGATAATCGGGTGCCAGACAAATCTGGCCTGCATTCATCATCTTGCCCATCGCAATCCGCTGGGTTGCCTTTTGCACATCGGCATCGGGGCCGACGATGGTCGGCGACTTGCCGCCCAGTTCGAGGGTTACCGGGGTCAGGTTCTTGGCTGCTGCTGCCATCACATGTTTGGCAATTTCTCCGCCGCCGGTGAAGATCAGGTGATCCCATGGAATTTCCGAGAAGGATTTTCCGGTTTCCGGACCACCGGTGATGACGGTCAATTCTTCCGGTGCGAAATAGTCGGCGACCAGCTTCTTGACCAGTTCGCCGGTCTCGGGGCAGAATTCGGAGAATTTGATGATCACCCGGTTGCCGGCGCCAAAAGCACCGATCGCCGGGTCAAAGGCTAGATTGATCGGGAAGTTCCAGGGCGCGATAACACCGACGACGCCCTTGGGTTGGAACTCTACCTGGCCGCTAGCGCCGAGCAGGCCAAGCGGGAAATCCATCTTGCGCTTCTCGGGCCGCATCCATTTCTTGAGGTTTTTCTTATGGTCCTTGGCATGGCCGACGATTGACATCAGATCGGTCATTACGGTCTGGACGCTGCTGCGATGGCCGAAATCGCTGGATACCGCTTCGCAAAGCGCATCCTTATTCTCGACGATCATACGCGCGGTGCGGTTAATCCGGTCCATCCGGGATTCATAGCTGACCGGCAATTCGGCATGAAAGGCTTTGCGCTGTGCGTTAAAGAGCGCCATGATTTCGTCTTTGCTGACTTCGCCAGCGGCTGCTTCCAATGCTTCCATATCTGCTCTCCAAAGGGCAGGGCTTTGATACCCCGTCAAATTCAATTTCAATTGACCACTTAAACGGATTTCTGGCGGCTTGTCGAGAGGGAAGGCGCTATTTTGCCAGCGCGTCAATCGCCTCGGCAGTCGCGACCAGTTGTTTGGCTTGCCGATAATGCAGCAGCTCGGTCATCTTCCCGTCTACCACGATGACGCCTTTACCGGCATTGATCGGGTCTTTGAACGCCGCGATGATCGCTTCTGCCTCGGCAATGGCTTCCGCTTGCGGGGCAAAGACCCGGTTGGCGGTGTCGATCTGCGCCGGGTGGATCAGGGATTTGCCGTCAAAGCCCAACCTGTCAGCCTCCATCGATTCCCTCGCGAGCCCGTCAGGATCATTAAAGTCGTTGTAAACGCTGTCGATGATGTTCAGCCCATATGCGCGGGCGGCGATCACCGCCTGGCTCATCACAGGGCCGAAAATGGCGCGATCATGCTCTGCGTGCATTTCCTTTGCCAGATCATTAAAGCCCATGACGAAGGTGGTTAGCCGTGTTTTTGGACCTAGCGCGGCGATCGAACCGAGGTTCAATATAGCCAACGGCATCTCGATCATTGCCCATAATTTGGTAGCTATGCTCGGATCGAGCTCGTCCATGACAGTGCTGATCTGGATGATATCGTCCGGGCCCAATATTTTCGGCACCAGCACAGCATCGGCCTTGTTGATGCAAGCCTGCTTGAGGTCCTCGGCGAACCACGGCGTTTCCATACCGTTGATCCGCACGACCAGCTCCCGCTTGCCATAGTCGCCCGATCGCAGCGCAGCGCAGGCATTGCCCCGGGCTTCTGCCTTGGCATCGGGCGCGACCGCGTCTTCCAGATCGAAAATGATCGTATCGGCGGGCAGGCTCTTCGCCTTTTCCAGCGCGCGTGAGTTGGACGCGGGCATATAGAGGCAGGATCGACGGGGGCGGAAGGCCATCTGGGTCATTCTTCAATGTCTCTATTCGGGCTAAGTGCGTTCAAACGCGGGTCAAAAAACGAATTATTAACTATGTGCGGATAGGATTTCCTCGTCAACATTCTGTCCAAGCCTGTGGGTTTTATTTGTGATTTTGAGGAAATGCTAATGCTTGCACGTGGCTTACGGGCTCGATTTTCGTCCATTGACGAAGACTCAAAGCGCTTTATCAAATGGCTGCTCGTCTGGGTAGTGCTAATCAATTTCTGTTTCATGATCATGTGGTTCATTGGCGCTCCGACCAGACGGATCGAAATTGTTGCGGTCGGCTTGGTCGGATTGATTGTGAAACGATTTCCATGGCCTTTACAAGCGACAGTGTTTGTTTTGACCATGATTGCCTGTTTAATGACCTTCGTTGGTGGCTTGTTCAACTTGTCATTCTTGTCGATTTTCCACTCTCTCAAATTCTTTTCCGAGTTACAGGTTCAGAATTCTCTGGAATATGTGGTCGTATCATTGCTGCTATTGGCGACCATGGCGCTAGGCGTATTTCTGCTCAGGCAGGATACGAATTTTACCAGTCCCAAGCTGATAATCTTCGCTGCCATAGTCATAGCTGGCCTGTCCTTTACCGATCATTCGGTCGGGCAGGGCATGCGCGGCCATTACAAACGCATGGCCTCGGCGGAGACTCCGTTTGAATCTGCTGTGCAGCAGTCAGGTTTTGCATCGCGTGCTGACGGCAAACGGCATCTGATCTTGATCATGGTTGAGTCCTTAGGCGTGCCCGTGGACAATCCGGAAATGTCAAAAAGACTGTTCGAGGCTTTTGAGCAACCGGCGGTAAAAAGCAAATATGAGATACAGCGCGGAACCTCGGTCTATTATAATTCCACGACCGCTGGTGAAGTGCGGGAATTATGCGGGCGTTGGGGAGACTATTATGAGCTGGTGGAAACGGCTGATAAAGACTGTCTGCCTTCGCAACTGGCCGCGGGTAATTATGATACGCAGGCCATCCACAGCTTTCAGGGCGATTTCTTCGCCCGGGACAAATGGTATCCCAATATCGGATTCAAAGGCCAGCAGTTCCGCCAGGACCTGGCCGATCAGGATATAAATATCTGTGGCGGCGTATTTGTCGGTGCTTGTGATCATGAAATGCCGGCCTTTCTGGCAAAGACTCTCAAGGCAGCGGAAAAGCCGACATTTCTATATTGGTTGACGGTGAATACCCATCTGCCGGTGCCCGAAGGCATGAATTTGCCCTCGGACAATTGCGAAAAATATTCACCCGTGCTGGCCAGGGATTTTCCCATGATCTGCCGTCAATTTGCTATTTTTGATGCTGTTGACCGGGCTTTGGTCAAGGAGATGCTGGCCAAGGATTTCCCCGATGCCGACATCCTGATCGTCGGGGATCACATGCCGCCGTTTTTTGATCGGCGTCACCGGGCGCAATTCGATCCTACCCGGGTTCCCTGGATATATCTGAAACAGAAATAGGTCTTGGCCAGATGATGGCCAGCAAGCACTGATACTCGGTCATGGTCTCTCCAAACCATGTGGTCAGCACCCACATGGTGATATCAAACCAGCCCTTGGCTCTTGGTGATCGGCTGATCATGATATGCTGAAAGTCCACGCGCATGCATGTTTGTGCGACGCGGGCATGAACAGCCAAGATCGGCATGATGTTTGGCCCATGCCACCCGACCAGAGCTGCTCAATTACATCTGAATTCTTCCTATCTATCAGTAGATTAGAAGCATCATTTCGAGCTATCTGCCTGCTGTTCATCGCGGACTTGCCCGAGCGCGAAATGGCGGGCCAGGCTGGTCAGTGCTTCCGACTGTTGCCGAAGCTTGATATGCAATTTCAGGATCAGGAACAGGCTGACCAATATCCACAAATAGATAATCAGATCAGCACCGCGACCAATGCCGACCATGTCGGCAAATATATTTGTCGTCTCCGGCAACCAGATAAAAAGATACCCCGCGAAAACCACCAAATAGAGACCGATGCGAACAATCGGCAAGGATTTCCCAAGGCTGATAATATAGAACAGGCAGACCGACAGGCCCAGAGTCAATATGATTTGGGCGATCATGGTAAAAGCCTCGCTGCAATGAGGTCGCGGAAAATGACAAAGGCGTCGGTAAAGGTTTGACCCTTTCCGCGCGAATAATCCGTATAGGTGATGGTCACCGGAACTTCGATGAAATCAAACTGGTTCTTGCGGATGCCGGCCAATATCTCGGAGGCATGAGCCATCCGGTTCTGTCGCAGGTTTAGCTGGCCGGCCGCTTTGGCGGTAAACACGCGCAATCCATTGTGACAGTCGGTCAGCTTCAACCCGGTGGTGATTTGGGTGAATATGGTGGCGGCGCGCAGCAACAGGCCGCGTGATTTGCTCATCCCTATGGTGTTGCCAAGAAAGCGACTGCCAAGCGCGAGGTCGGCGCCGCTTTGTTTTAGTTGTTCGAGCATGACCGGGACGTCTTCGATATGATGCTGGCCATCGGCGTCAAAAGTCACAATATGACTGGCGCCGCGCGACAGAGCAAATTCGATACCGGTCTGCAACGCCGCGCCCTGACCCAGATTGAACGGGTGTTTCAGCACCGTGGCACCTGCATTGCGAGCTGTGGTCGATGTTTTATCCTTTGAAGCATCATCGATCACCACTATGTTGGGAAACATTGTTCCCACCTGCGCAATGACATCCGCAATCATTTTGCCTTCGTTAAAGGCCGGGATGACAATCCACACATCTTTTTGGAGATTGATCGGATCATATCGCATGGACAGCCCTTTGCGTGATTATGACGCCGGCGCAAATGAAGGCGATGCCGATCATATAGGCCGGGTTGAGCTTCTCGCCGAGCAGCAGCCATGCAAAAATGGGGGTAAAAACAAAGGACAATGCGACAAAGGGGTAAGCGGCGCTAAGCGGCAATTCGCGGACGATCAGGATCCATACCACCGCCAGGGCGGCATAGAGCGTCACGGCGGCCACCAGCATAGGTTCGGTGGCTTGAACCCAGATCGACTGATCCGGCCGCAAGCGTTGCGAAGCCAGCTTGAACAGGATCTGTCCGGCGCCGACCGCCATCGGATAAGCAATCAGGATGATCCACAACAGCCGGGTCATGGTTGTTCCGCCATAGGTTTCACGGTGATGATCTCCAAGTCCTGGGTGAATTTTTGCGATGGGCCAAATTTCCGCAGCGCTTCGATAGTCGCCGGGGTCAAATCCGGCGGAGCAAATGCGATATGTGTGGCCTTCCATTGGCGAAGGAGCGTGCGACGCTCGGCTTCGCTGTTATCTGGCGCAAAGAACCTGTCCGTTGCCTTTTGTCTTTCAAACAGACTGGGTGCGACTGGTTCTGGGCGAGGGATTGAAACTACGCGGCGACCGGTCGATTGCACCAGATAAACAATATTCTTGGTCGCAAAACTTATCGATCCCGCCGGCATATAGTCTTGCATCTCATTCACCGACGAGAGCATCCGGCCGTGGGATGCGCGTGACTTGAATTCCATCAATCTCGCGCCCGACGCCATGAACATGCTAAAGCAGATGATCGCGAGCCCAAAGATCGAGATTACTCTTCGCATTGTGGGGCTGGTTTTTTGGAAATAGGTTGAGGATAACACCACCCAGGTCAGTCCAAGCTGAAAATAGAGCACAATCGCCGTCGGGAACCGGTGAGCGATGGACATGTCCAAAGCGACGAGCAGAATGTAGGATGAAGTGAAAAACAGGGCAGGGGCCAGGATTTCCCAACGAATGTTGCCGAGCAATTTATCGCGGAACCCCAGGATACCGATGAATGCCGGGGCCGCCATCATGATGAGAAAGGATACGGCGGTCATTTTTTTGGCATCGGATGCCCAACGCGGATCGGCGGCAGAGAGCACGACATCGAGCGGGCTGAAATAGGGCCAAAGCAGAGACAGCAAGCCACCGACGAAGAGCGCTCCCAAGAGCGTGATCTTGCGGCTCATCGCCGCTGACATATGGAAAATAATGAAACTGCCGGTACCAACCAGCATGATGAACGCGCTAAATTGGTGGGTAATGACAATTGTTGCGGTCAGAATCGCCAGAATAAGCAGGTTTAGACGGAAATATTTCTCTTCCTCAAGCGCAAACAGACAGAGGAACCAGCTGAACATGCCCAGGACCAGAACTTGGGTCGCAGGATATCCGGCGCTGCTGATGAAGGTCGCGAAATTATGGAAACCGGCATGATCGCGCTGGGCACCCCAGGCAAATAGCAGAACCGTCAATAATATCGCTGGCGCCCAGTCTGTCTTGAAATAGCGCCGCGCAAACAGCCATGTGGTCCCACAAAATCCGACACATATCGCTGCTCCCATGAAACTGAAAAGCTTCGAGGGAACGATGTTGAACATCTTTCCGAACGCGGCTGCCAATATGTTCAGTGGGGTATAATATCGCGAAGGTTCGTCTGTTGCTATGTGGGGATTTGAAGGATCCAATGGCGAAACCATCAACTCTCGAAGCACCGCGAGATGGTGCCATGTATCTCGTCCAGTACGTTCAAATCCAAACGGATCAAGAAGATAATATCCTGTGACCACGGCAAAATAGATCAGGCATAACCAGATATATGCGGTGGCCGGTGACAGGCTTCGTTGCACCATATTCACGCCGTTGGCCGCTATTATCGTGGTGTTTCCCATGACGTCACAACTATGCGAACAGTGGTTAATTTTTGGTATCAAATGCCCGGAAATATGGTTTACGAGTAATTAACTTCTGCTGGGGTAAACCGCTATTTCAGAAAGCATATTCCGGAGCAACCATGACCGATATCACCAAGGAATCCCCTTCATCAATATCGCTGGAACGGCTGGTACCGGGTACGCTTACCGACGATGATGCAACCGGACGGGAAACGTTAGAGCTGCATATGGAGCGTTATCGGTTTGCTTCGAAATTTGTAACTGGTGGACGGGTCCTCGATTGTGCTTGCGGTGTCGGCTATGGCACAGCTGTGCTTTCCGAGACCGAAGGCAAACCGGCGTCGGTACTGGGGGTGGACATTGATCCAAAGGCCGCCGCCTATGCGGCGCAAAACTATGGTTCGGAAAATGTCTCCTTTCGGCAAGGTGATGGCTGCCTGCTCAAGGATGATGAAGGCTTTGATACTATCGTGTCGCTTGAAACAGTCGAACATGTACCCGACCCAACCGCTCTATTGACAAATTTTTCCAGACTTTTGCGACCGGGGGGGAAGCTGATCGCTTCGGTTCCGGTAACCCCGTCGGTCGACGTCAATCCTTATCATCTGCATGATTTCACCAAAGCCTCCTTCCGCAAATTGGGAATGGAACTCGGGCTCAAGGAAATTGACGCGATGGATCAGGTGCAACCGTTCAGCCCGTTCAAGATTGTCAGCGGCAACGAAGCGCGACTTGATGATATGCGGAAAAATCTCATCGGCTATTATATATCCCACCCGACAGCCGCCTTCAGCCGGATAAAATCAACCCTGATTGACGGTTTCTGCAACAAATATCTTACCGTGGTTTGGGAGAAATAGTGCCGTTGCTTTGATTAAAGCAAAACGGCCGTATCTATATTCGCGCAATGGTTTGTACGCGCGTTCAGCCAGCCAGCCTTACACCGCTCGCCACATCCCGATTGTCGGGCTGGTCCGGCCAGATCCCGCGTGTGTCATAGACCACCTTGCCCGCACGTTCATCGAGCGGGATTGACTTGAATATATCATGATCGGTCAGGGTGATCATCACCGGACAGGTTTCCAGCGCCTGATCGATATCGATCAACTCGGCACCCGTGCCTTCGAAGGCCGCTGGTAGTTCGCTGGCATAGGGCTCGACAATTTTAACGCGTCCGGGATAGCGCCGCGCCAGCTTGGCGGCGATTTTGAGGGCAGGGCTCTCGCGGAAATCATCGATATTGGCTTTGAATGCCAACCCAAAGCACGCGATCGGTACGCCAGGCAGTTCGTCGATTAGTAGCGAGGCCTGTTCCAGAACATGGCCGGTTTTCCCGTCATTCACTTCGCGAGCGATGCGGATGAGCGGCGATTGTTCTGGTGCGCTGTGGATGATGAACCATGGGTCGACCGCGATGCAATGCCCGCCGACACCGGGGCCGGGTTGTAGGATGTTGACGCGCGGGTGGCGGTTGGCGAGGCGGATGACCTCCCATACGTCGAGTTCCATATGGTCCGCGATGATCGAAAGCTCGTTGGCAAAAGCAATATTGACGTCGCGATAGCTATTCTCGACCAATTTGGTCATTTCGGCGGCGCGGGCGGTTGTCGTGATAAGCTCTCCGCGGACGAAGCGGCGATAAAAACCGAGCGCCTTACGTGCGCAGCGCGGCGTGATACCACCGATGCTGCGATCATTCTGGATCAATTCCTCGAGGATCTTGCCCGGTAGCACCCGTTCAGGGCAATAAGCGATGGCGATATCTGGAATGTCGTTGGTCAGCCCGGGAATTTTGAGGTCGGGACGCAGTTTGGCGATCAGATCCCGCATTTTCTCGGTCGTACCAACCGGACAGGTTGATTCGAGGATGATCGTGTCACCGGCCTTCAGGGCTGCGGCGATATTGGTCGCCGCGTCCATGACATAGCTAGTGTCGGGAATATGGTTGTCGCCGAACGGGGTAGGGACTGCAATGATGAAAATGTCGGAGGGTTCAACCATTAGCGAAGCGCGCAGAGTTCCGCGGGCAACGACGCCTTGCACCAGTCCGTCAAGGTCGACTTCCTCGATATGGATCTTGCCGGAATTGATAGTCTCCACGACCTGTTCGTGGATGTCTATACCGAGCACGGGACATCCCGATCGGGCGATGACAGCCGCGGTTGGCAGGCCGATATATCCCAGTCCCATGACGCAGACGCGAGGCTTTTCATCTGATAGCATGTAAGAATCTACTCCGCAGAGCGCCAATTTGGCGCGATGTGTCTGCAGAGAAACTAGCCCATCATCGTAAATATTTAGGTAATTTACTGGCCCGGTCGAAAGTTTTTATCAAGCGAGACTATTTTCGATGATGTCGGCTATCCGTAGACTGGCTTTCCCATCGCCAAACGGATTGTGCGCGCGTGCCATCGCGAGATAATGGTCTTCGTCGTCCAGAAGCCTGATGGCTTCCTTTAGTATGATATCTCTTTCCGTGCCGACCAGCTTGGCGGTGCCGGCTTCTATGCCTTCTGGTCGTTCGGTGGTATCACGCATCACCAGTACCGGTTTGCCGAGTGCGGGAGCCTCTTCCTGAACGCCGCCGCTGTCGGTCAGCATGAAGTTGCAATGGTTGAGCAGGCTGACGAAATTGGGATAGTCCAGCGGTTCGATCATCGCGACGTTATCGAGGCCGCCCAACGCGCCTTGCATGATTGCCCGGACATTGGGGTTGAGATGAACGGGGAAAATCAGTGCCACATCATCCCGCTCGGCGATTGCACGCAGGGCGCTGGCGATATTGGTCAGTCCGTCGCCGAGATTTTCCCGCCGATGACTGGTCACGCCGATGATTTTCCGGTCGCTGAACTTCTTATACAAGTTAACGAGATCCGGGTCCAAGACACTAGTATGACTATTCTTATCTGCTGATATCAGCAGGGCATCGATTACCGTATTACCAGTGATATATATGTCTTTTTCCGCAATATTCTCTTTTTTGAGCGCGTCTGCCGACGTCTGCGTCGGCGCGAAATGCTGATCGGCTATTGTGCCGATGATCTTGCGATTCACTTCTTCCGGCCACGGGTGATAGATATTATAGCTGCGCAGGCCGGCCTCGACATGGCTGACCGGGATTTGCCGGTAATAAGCTGCCAGAGCGCCGCACATCGCGGTAGCGGTATCGCCTTGCACCACGACCCGTTGGGGTTTTGTTTCGTCCAGTATTCTACCAATCCCAGTCAATAATCTGGCGGTAAGGTCGTCCAGACTTTGGTTGGACTTCATCAGATCAAGGTCAAAATCAGGCTGGATATCGGCAATTTTCAGCACCTGATCTAGCATTTCACGGTGCTGGGCGGTTACGCAGGACAAAGTTTCGAGTCTGTCCCGGGCCGCCAAAGCTTGAACGACGGGAAAAAGCTTGATCGCTTCCGGCCTGGTACCGAAGATAAGCAGGATTTTTGGTTTTTTTGTCGGCGGTTTTGTCATTGTCATTACCTACCCCGTTTTGGCTAAAATTTTCATAATGACATCCGATGGAAAAAGCATTGACCCTTTCGTTCGGCTAGACCAATCGGATTTCCATGCAATGGTTTGAAATCAAAAATTGGCTGGAACTGTCAACAGGACTGGACCGTGACTCGCTACATATTTATGCGGGAGTGGCGGTACAACTGACCGTCGCAGTAATTTTCCGGCGTTCGCTTGCCAACCCGATTCCCTGGATGTTCGTGGTGGTGGTTGCGCTGGCAAATGAATATTATGATTATAGCCATATTCCGGTAACTATGAACGCCAGTCAGGAAACATATGACGAAGCGGTCAGGGATATCTGGAACACTCTGCTATTGCCCTCCGCGCTGTTGGTGATTGCGCGGTTTTACCCCAATTTGCTAACCGGTATGCGCAACCGTGGTGCTCCGCCTGAAAAACTGGATGAAGTCGCCCCTTCAATTTGAGGGAAGAACTTTATTCCTTTTCCTCAAGCTGCTGCGCCATTTTCTTTACATTTTGCGATTGGCCGCGCGGCAAAATCACGACCCTGTTTTCATGAGTGACTATAATCAGGTTTTCCACGCCAAGAACCGCTATTTCCAATTCGTGACTGTGGATAAGATTATGGTTTGAGCCAATTGTGTCTGCTTTGCCGAATATGACATTCGAATCGTCATCCTTATCGGAGATATCAAATAGAGAATCCCAGCTTCCTACATCTGACCAGCCGGGGTTGACGGGTGTCACCGCGATTTTCTCTGCTCTCTCCATTATCGCATAGTCGATCGATTCAGAAGGCGCCGAAGCGAACGCATTCAGATCGGGATAGAAAAATTCTCCCGCTATCCGTCCGTCCGCCATTGCAGATCTGCACGCAACGAGCATTTCGGGGGAATATTTTTCCATCGCCGTCAGATAGGAATCTGCCCGAAACAGGAAAATACCGGCGTTCCAGCAATAGTCACCGTCCTCGAGCATTTTTTTCGCTTTTTCCAGATTTGGTTTCTCGACAAATTTTTTCACCGAGAGGCTTCCGCTGCTACCGACGATCGCGTCGCCTTGCTGAATATATCCGTAACCGGTTTCCGGGCCGGTAGGTTCGATACCGAATGTCACCAGCCAACGGGATTGCGCAACCGATATTGATTCCTGAACAGCTTTTTGAAAAGCCGGAACATTTCTAATCACATGATCGCTCGGCATTACCAAGAGCAGATCTGACGGATTCTCAGCAGCAAGGGCAGCAAGTGCAATTGCAGGCGCCGTATTGCGCGCGCAGGGTTCCAGAATAATGGTGTTAGGGGTCGCACCTACCTCTTGCATCTGTTCCTGCATCATTTCAGCATGGATGGACGAGCCGACAATGATGGGTTTGCGAAAAATCCGGTCATCTGCGCAGCGCTGGAACGTGAGTTGAAACATACTGAGGGGACCCAGAAGATTCAGAAATTGTTTAGGTCTTTCCTGCGTCGAAAGCGGCCATAGCCGGGTTCCGGAACCACCAGATAAAATGACGGGGGTTATCAATGTTTGTTTTGGCATGGTCCGTCTCTTACGCGATTGTGCAGGCTATTAGGGATTTCTTGTTCTTGGAAAAATCCATATCGGATAGGTGCGGACAGATGCCACATTCGCCGGCTTTGATCAATTTTCCCCGGACTGTAACAGATCCCTCCAACGGGATCACTTGCCATTCCTTGCTCTTGGACTTCGAGAGTATCTCGCCGTCAGTACCGATAATCTGGTATATTTCAAAAGGCGAGCCAGTCGAGAGACACAGTGATTGGTCGTCCGGGACCTCTTGGCTATATTTCAAATCATAAGGAGCTAACTTGGCAATCGCCATCGCTTCATCCAGATGAAGCTCGCGCGGGCGTCCATAATCATAAATGCGGTAAGTAATATCGACATTTTGCTGGATTTCGACAACCGAAATATCCGCTCCAATGGCGTGTATGGTGCCGGCCGGAACGTAATAAAACTCGCCGGGTTTGACGGGTTTCCAGTCGATCAACTGTTCGATTTCTCCCAATATTGCTGCGGTCTTCAACTTGGTGGCACTTACCGTTTTCTTCAAACCCAGTCCCAACACAGCGCCGGGCTTCGCATCCAAAATATACCAGCATTCTTCTTTGCCGTGGGGTAGACCAATTCTGCGGGCCTGCCTGTCGTTGGGATGTACCTGGATGGACAGTTTTTCGCTCGTGAAGAGATATTTGGTCATCAACCGGGGAGTTATGCCCTTCGGAGCTTCAAACCACACTTCACCTATTTTCCGATCACTTTTATCATCAAAAATATCGGGCAGAGCGTCTTGACCCCACGGCTTTTCGACAAATTTCCGCTTCAGCTTCATGATCTGGATTCGAGCATCACTGGGTTCGTCCGATGCTTGTATATATCAAATCTGTCTGCGCCACTTCTGACGGATTGTAGATATTTCTCAAATCGACCAGCACATTGCCTTTCATGACTTGCGAAAGTTTTTTTAGATCCAGCGCTCGGAAAGCATCCCATTCGGTCACGATGACAACGGCGTCGGCATCTTCCGCCGCTTTGTAGCTGCTGCTTGCCATCTTCACTGTCGGCATGATTTCCTGTGCCAATTCCATGCCTTCCGGATCATAAGCGGTCACTTCAGCTCCGGCGTCGGTCAACGTCTGCGCTATGGCGATCGATGGGGCGTCTCGCATGTCATCGGTATTGGGTTTGAACGTGAGGCCGAGCAAGGCTACTTTTTTGCCCCGTACATCACCGCCAAGAGCGTGAATCACTTTGCGACCCATGGCGCGTTTACGCTGGTCATTCACCTGCACGACCGCTTCGACGATACGAACCGGACTGTCATTGTCCTGCGCGGTCTTTAGCAGCGCCAGAGTATCCTTGGGAAAACAGCTGCCACCATATCCCGGGCCGGCATGAAGGAATTTTGATCCAATCCTGTTGTCGAGACCAATCCCGCGCGATACTTCCTGAACATCGGCACCCACTTTTTCGCAAAGATCGGCGATTTCATTGATGAACGTGATTTTCGTAGCGAGAAAGGCATTGGCTGCATATTTGATCAGTTCGGCCGTGCGCCGACCGGTGAATAAAATTGGTGATTCATTGAGGAAAAGCGGCCTGTAAATCTCGGTCATCACATCTTTCGACCAGTCATCCTCGGTGCCGATGACTATGCGGTCAGGCCGTTTAAAGTCACGAATGGCGGCGCCTTCGCGCAAAAATTCAGGATTGGAAACGACAGAAAAGCGATCTCGTGGCTGCTTTTTCTCGAGAATATGTTCAACTTCGTCGCCGGTTCCAACCGGAACCGTCGACTTGGTGATGATCACAGTCTTTTTGGTAATTGAATCGGCGATTTCTTCAGTGGCCGCGTAGACATAGCTTAGGTCGGCATGGCCATCACCTCTACGCGAGGGCGTTCCCACGGCGATAAAAATTGCGTCACAATCCTTCACGGATGCGGCCAGATCGCTGGAAAAGGACAATCGCTCTGCCTCGACATTGCGTTTGACCAAGTCAGCAAGCCCGGGTTCGAATATCGGCATGATATTCTTGTTGAGGTCCGATATTTTCTTCTCGTCCTTGTCGACGCAAACCACGTCATGGCCGAAATCAGCGAAGCAGGCGCCAGAGACTAGGCCAACATAGCCAGAACCGATCATTGCAAGTTTCATTGAATTCCCTCAAATATCTGGTGTCTTATCGTGAAAATCTGGCGGCTTGTGACCTTTTGGCTATCACAGGTCAAGTTTGCAGAATATCGATTTGTGATCGAACGTTGTTTTAAGCTCATTGCGTGAACGTCTGATTAAACGGCAATTGGAAGGCTGGCCAAATCAAATTTCCTATCATGGAATTATGACCATAACCGAGCTACAAAACTATTTTTAAGTGCTTGGCGAAATCGTTTTTGGGCAGTAAATAGCCATCCGGCGTCACAGTTTTGTAGATCGAGTGCCAGCTTTGAGAATTAAATGATTGAATATATTACAACCTTCATCACGTCGTTCCTGGAAAACATCGCCCGGCTGGCGCGTTGGAAAAAAAAGTCAATCGTGTTCCTGCTCGACATCTTGTTATGCGTGCAGTCGATCTGGATTGCTTATTCACTTCGCATCGGTGTCTGGGTTTTGTGGGATATCGCTATCCAGAAGATAGTGTTGATCTGTCTCATGATGATGGTTCCCGTCTTCATTCTGACAGGTGTTTACAAAGCTATTTTCCGTTACGCAGGTACCGGAATGATGAAAACACTGGTTCGTGCTTTTGCGGTCTATTCTGTGCTGATCGCAATTTTGTTTGCGGTCGTCGGCATCGACGGAGTGCCGCGTACCATTGGATTGATCCAACCGGTAATATTTTTCATTCTGGTCGGGTTTCTGAGAGTCTCTGCTCGATATTTGATGATCGATATTCTCGGTCGAAATCGGTTCGCCGGTGAGGTTAAAAATGTTCTGATCTATGGCGCAGGCAGTGCGGGACAACAACTCGCTGCCTCGATGCGATCAGAGCCGGCTATGCGATTATGTGGTTATGTTGATGATGATCGACGGCTAAATGGACAACGACTGGATGGCGACAAAGTCTTCTGGAGCGGGCAACTTCCGCAACTGATCCAGGAAAAGAGAATAACCGATATTCTTCTGGCTTTGCCGCGTATCAATCGCAAGAAGCGACGCGAAATTGTGGATCAGGTTCGCCAGTTTAGGGTTCATGTCCAAACATTGCCGAAAATGCAGGCTATATTCTCCGGTAGTGTATCCTTCAGCGATATTCGTGAGCTCGACATCGAAGATTTGCTTGGCAGAGAGCCTGTTGTGCCTAACGAGTTGTTATTCGGACGGACAATCGTCGGCAAGACCGTGCTGGTTACGGGCGCAGGGGGATCTATCGGCGGAGAGCTGTGTCGCCAGATCGCTGTGTCGGGAGCCCATCGCTTGATCCTGTTGGATTTGTCCGAATATTCTCTCTACCAGATCGAAAAAGAACTACAGGAATTGACGGCGACACCAAGTGCCGCAAATCTCGAACTAATCCCAATTCTGGGCTCGGTGGTGGACGCCACCAGGCTGCAGGAAATATTCTCGCAATGGAAACCGCACACAGTTTTCCATGCGGCAGCCTATAAACATGTGCCGCTTGTAGAAGCGAACCCCATTGAGGGCATTAGAAACAATATATTGGGGACCCAGGCGCTAGCGGAGGCGGCAGAAGCGGCCGAGGTAAAAGATTTCATTCTGATCAGCACCGATAAAGCGGTTCGTCCGACCAATGTGATGGGCGCGTCCAAGCGGGCTGCCGAACAGGTAATCCAGAATTTCGCGGCAAAGGATAGCGGGACCAAATTTTCCATGGTGCGATTTGGCAACGTCCTTGGGTCCAGTGGCTCTGTCGTACCGCTGTTCCGCGCTCAAATCGAGCAAGGTGGCCCGATCACTCTGACACATCGCAGTGTCACGCGCTATTTCATGACCATACCGGAGGCGGCTCAACTGGTCATCCAAGCTGCGGGTATGGCCAAAGGCGGTGAAGTATTCGTGCTGGATATGGGGAAATCGGTCAAAATTCTCGACTTGGCAGAAACTATGGTCCGGCTGTCAGGTTTGACCGTGCGGGACGAGCAAAACCCAGAAGGCGATATCGAGATTGTCGAAGTTGGACTGCGCTCGGGCGAGAAGCTTTATGAAGAATTGATCATCGGAAATGATCCACAACCCACTCTGCACGCCCGGATTATGAAGGCGCATGAATCCTTCATCGCCTTGGATGCATTAAACGATCTAATTGCCAATCTTCTGGATTGTCGCGATCCGGACGCGGCTGTCACTATGCTCCAGTCTCTGGTGCCGGAATTCGAACATGGCAGAGACAATGTCTCGGTTGAAAAGGCCTCCTGAGCGCAGGGCCATTTCCATCGTCGAGATATCTTCTGCTGGCTGATAACTCAGTTTTTGAAAATCCCGAATGGCACGATGCGGTTCTGCGCATCATGTCCGATTTCCGACCGGCCCAGGTAGGCAATTCCGTTAAGCTGTGACCATCGCTTGGCGATTGCTTCCGGTTCTTCGCCGAAGGGGCGATCATTTTCCGGAATATCGCTGACGCGACCCAGTCTTATACCGGTCAGGCCGTTGCCTGAAAGGTTGCTGCAAAGGTGAAACATCGCCCGATCGAAGGCGTATAGATATTCGGATATCTCTTCGACGATCAGAATATGATCCCGCAAATCCGGCATCAGCTTTGTGCCGGTCATCATCGCGAGGGTCATCAGATTGAACGCGGCATATCGCTGTCCGCTGATCAGGCCTGGTTCGAGAGCATCGGCTCGGTTGTGGACCATCCAGTCCAGCGCTCTTTGAACGGCCTTCTCTCCGCCCGCTCGACCGATATCGGATGGCATTGGCCCGTGAGCGACATCTCCGATGCCCCCGCGATAAAGCGCGCCCAGCAAGTTTCCTGCGTCACTATACCCCAGATATGTTTTGCGTTTCGCATTGCTGTCCAGTCGGGCTATGGCGGCTTCCGCGATCCGCGCAGCACCATAGCCACCGCGGGCAAACCATATGGCGTCGATGTCTGGGTCGTTGGCCAAGGTGACGAAAGTTTCGAGGCGCTGCTCGTCGTTGCCGGCAAAATGTCCTTGCTCGTAAAAACATTGATCGTTGAATATCAATTCAGCTTGCGGATGGTTCTTTGCTGCGAGCGCGACCACGCGGTCGGCACCTTCCCGGGTAAACGGGGTCGACGGAGCACAAATGCCGATGCGGACCGGTGAGGAGATAGTTTTTGTTCCTTGCGCCATTGCCAAACAGATTGAGAAGCAATAGCGCGAAAAAATGAGCGAAGACAAATCCTATTATTTTTGTGGAATCGGCGGGTCGGGCATGCTGCCTCTGGCGATGATCGTCAAAGCAGCAGGCGCGCGGGTCGCAGGATCCGACCGTGCCCTCGACCAGGGGCGATTGGCCGACAAGTTCCAGTGGCTGCAGGATCGTGGCATCAAGCTGTTTCAGCAAGACGGCAGCGGTCTGGTCGATGGCGGCCAGATTTTGATCGCTTCCGCAGCGATCGAAGATAGCGTCCCGGACGTTGCGCGTGCGATCGCACTGGGTTGCAAGCGAATGACCCGCGCGGAACTTTTGGCCGAGCATTTCAACGCTGCCCCACGCAGTATCGCGGTAGGCGGCACTAGCGGCAAGTCTACGGTTACCGGTATGATCGGCTGGATCTTGACCGAGGCCGGCCGTGATCCCACGATTATGAACGGTGCGGTGATGAAAAATTTCGTCGACGATGATGCTCCGTTCGCTAGTTCCCGCGTCGGGGGCGGCGAGTTGATGGTTAGCGAAGTTGACGAAAGCGACGGTTCCATCGCTCTGTTCGATCCGGAAATCGCGGTGCTCAACAATGTTAGCCTCGACCACAAAAGCCTTGAGGAATTGCGAATATTGTTCGGCGATTTCATCGCCAAGGCGCGATACGCGGTCTGGAACAATGATGACGAGGAATCGCGGGCGCTGGTTGCGTCTTGCGGGCTGGAAACTGCACGCAGTTTTGGATTTTCGGAAGGCGCGGACTATCGGGCTTCCCACGTCGAGGAAAAATCGCTCGGCAGCAGTTTTACTATGCGGGCCGGTGGCAAGGACTATCCGGTCGTTCTGCAGGTTCCGGGCCGGCATAATATCGCCAATGCGCTTGCCGCCATAGCGGCATCTTGTGCGATCGGTGTGCCGGTCGACCGCGCGATAGCGGCTATTGAAACATTTGCCGGCCTTGCGCGCCGGTTCGATATTGTCGGAACAGCGAATGATGTTACCGTGATCGACGATTTTGGCCATAATCCCGATAAGATCGCGGCGACGCTCGCGACGCTCAAGGCATTTCCGGGCCGGGTCATTGCTTTCTTCCAGCCGCACGGGTTTGGCCCCATCAAGAAAATGGGCGCAGAGCTTGCCGGGGTTTTTTCCGAAAACCTCGACGGTGATGATCGGGTCATATTATGTGATCCGGTCTATTTCGGCGGAACGGTTGATCGTACGCTGGGCAGTCAGTCCATCGTCGACGCGATAGTCGCAGCCGGTGGTATCGCAGAATATTTCGCCGAGAGGCAAGATTGCGGTGATAATATCGTCGGGATTGCGAAGCCCGGTGACCGTATTGTCATCATGGGCGCGCGCGATGATACATTGCACTCCTTTGCCCAATCGATTCTGACAGCGATCGCTAACGGTCAATCAACGCTGCCTCCGACTGTATAGGCATTCACCAGGCTGGCTCCGGTCGGGTAAAAGGTAGCGACCCAGAGCTCAGGACAATCAATCCGCAAACTCGGGAAATCAAGGCGCAGTTTTCGGGGCTGATCGCGCACGTCCGATGATTGGCCCAAAAGGTTGGAATAGGTAGAATTACCTAGGGGACACCACTGATTCAGTCTCGAGTCAGGAAATATTATCCTTATCAATATGGGCGGAGACCATTGCGCTTCAGGCCCGATGTGGATGGACTAGTTCGAATGAGGGGCCGATTCATGAGCCATAAATCAATTCTTCTGGCAACCGACCTGTCAGCACGTTGTGATCGGCCGCTCGACCGGGCGTTGATGATTGCAAAGCAGTGGAACACGAAACTGATCCTGCTCCACATCCTTGATCCCGTCCGGGCGAAGGATCCTGCCACCAATATCCGCGAAATCGAGACGCAAATTACAAACGAATTGCCCCAGCACAAGGTAGAGGTCGAGATATTGGTAAAAACTGGCGATGTCGCCGCGACCATCATCGAAACCGCAAAGTCAAAAAAATGTGATCTGATCGTGACCGGCGTTGCTCGCTATAATAGCATCGGGGACGTTCTGCTTGGTGGCCCGGTTGATCAATTGATCCGGAAAGCTTCAGTGCCGGTGTTGGTGGTGAAGCGCCGGCCCAAAAATGCCTATAAAAATATCCTGATCGCAACAGATTTCTCGAATTGTTCGCTGCAGGCACTGAACGCAGCTGCCGAACTATTCCCTGACCCCAAGCTGCATCTGGTCCACGCCTACCACGAACCATATAGCGCATGGCTGAGTTCCGATCAGGTTGCCCAGGACGTAAAGTCTGAAGAGCAGACGTCCCTGACCCGTTTCCTCGCTCAACCTTCCCTTTCCGAGGCGGTTTTAGATCGACTGAACGGATCAATCGAGAAGGGCGATCTCGGGGCAGTCTTGCACCGCAAGATCGCTGCGACCAAATCGGATCTGGTGGTTTTGGGAACCCATGGACGCGGGGCGCTGTCCCGCGCGACATTAGGCAGCAATGCGCAGCATGTGCTCGGCTGGGTTGGTCAAGATGTGCTGATGGTACGCGAGAGAAAATAGCGGTTGGATCAGTTTACGCTGTCCAACGCCCGCCTGAGCGCCGCGAGCATTTTTTCGCGATCTTGATTGGTCGGCTGTCTGGATAATTTATCTTCTACTTCTACCCGCAACGCCGCGAGCTTGGATACCCAGTCCCTTGAAGCGGTCAGGTCTTCCGCATCCGCGCGACCGGCAGACTGACGGATGGCCGGTGTGGCCGGCTGTAATGCCCAGGTCTCGCCCAGTGCCGGGATGATGGCAGTGGGCAGATCCGGAATTTCGCTTATGGTTTCGGCAAGGCCGGCGAGTGCGGTCGGATCCCCGTGGACAAGAAAAAGCGAACCTCTGATCGGCGTACGATCGTTTATCCATTCGACCAGTCCGCTGCGATCAGCATGGTTGGAATAGCCATCAAGCATCGCAACCTGCGCCTTCACGTTGACATCATTGCCGGAGATACGCACGCGCTTTGCCCCGTCCCTGAGCACCGATCCCAAAGTCCCGGAGACCTGATAGCCCGACAACAGAACCCGCGATTGTCGGTTGGGCAGGTTGCGGACGAGATGATGCCTGATCCGTCCACCCTCGCACATGCCTGATCCCGCGATGATGACGATCCCGGTCATCCGGTT
>NZ_JBALUT010000045.1:0-21907 GCF_036963705.1 Parasphingorhabdus sp.
GCCGCGCTGGGTATCGGAGCAAGTCCGTTGCAGGTGGTGTTTCACCATGTTCTGCCGCTCGCGCTACCCGGCATATTGACCGGAACCATCATCGGTATGGCCCGGGCGCTGGGTGAAACCGCTCCCTTGCTGATGATCGGCATGCGCGCTTTTATCGCGACGCCACCGAGCGGGATCACCGATCCGGCAACCGTGTTGCCGGTCCAGATATTCCTCTGGTCCGACGAAGTCGACCGCGGGTTTGTCGAGAAGACATCCGCGGCGATCATCATATTATTATTGTTCCTCCTGACGATGAACGCGCTGGCAATCTATCTGCGTAATCGTTTTGAAACCCGCTGGTAGATGTCCCGATGAATGATGATCAGAAAATGCAAGAACCGAGTGAAAGCGTATATATGACAGATCCGGCTACAACAGGCGCGACGAGCGAAGGCGGCACACCGAAAATGACCGCTCGCAATGTCGATGTCTTCTACGGCGACAAGCAAGCGATCAACGACGTGTCGATCGACGTGAACATGGATAGTGTCACCGCATTTATCGGCCCTTCCGGCTGTGGCAAATCGACTTTTCTGCGCTGCATGAACCGAATGAATGATACTATTCCGATCGCCCGCGTCACCGGTGATATCACCTTGGAAGGCGATGATATTTATGCGCCGCAAATGGATGTCGTGCAGTTGCGCGCGCGGGTCGGCATGGTGTTTCAGAAACCCAATCCCTTCCCCAAGTCAATCTACGACAATATCGCTTATGGTCCGCGGATACACGGACTGGCTACCGGAAAGGAAGAGCTGGACCATATCGTAGAATCTTCATTGCAGCGCGCCGGTCTCTGGGGCGAAGTGAAAGACCGGCTGCAGGACAGTGGCACGGCATTGTCGGGCGGCCAGCAACAGCGCCTGTGTATCGCTCGCGCGATCGCGGTTGATCCCGAAGTGATCCTGATGGACGAGCCTTGCTCGGCTCTCGATCCGATTGCCACAGCAAAGATCGAAGAGCTGATTCACGAGCTGCGCGGGCGATATGCTATCGTCATCGTGACGCACAATATGCAGCAAGCGGCACGTGTTTCGCAGAAAACCGCGTTCTTTCACCTTGGTACTTTGGTCGAATATGGCGAGACCACAGACATTTTCACCAATCCGCGCAAAGAAAAGACACGGGATTATATCACCGGTCGCTACGGCTAACCCGCAGATAATTAGGAACAGATAATGGTCAATAGTGGGACAGAACATACCGTCAAAGCTTTCGATTCCGACATCAATCAGTTGCGCGGTATGGTCGCGGAAATTGGTGGTCGCAGCGAACAGGCGATAGCCAAAGCGATGCGCGCGCTGGAGAACAGCGATCTGGAACTGGCGGCCGAAGTAGTCAGGGAAGACAAGCTGATTGACGATCTTGAGAAACGGATCGACGATCTGACCTTTCAGACGATCGCCTTGCGAGCACCGATGGCCGATGACCTGAGAGAATTGATTGCCACTTTCAAAATTTCCGGGGTGGTTGAACGCATCGGCGACTATGCAAAGAATATTGCCAAACGTGTACCGATCGTCACCCAGACCCGGCGGATGGCACCGATTTCATTGCTTCCCTCGATGTCCAAAATTGCCAGCGAACTGGTCCGCGATGCGCTGGACGCCTTTGCCCGGCGCGATACCGAACTGGCGATGGAAGTTAACCGGCGTGATCAGATCGTCGATGATTTCTACAATAGCATATTCCGCGCCGTCATCACTCACATGGTCGAAAATCCCAAGGATATTGGTGAAGCAGCGCATCTTCTGTTCATAGCCAAGAATCTGGAACGCATCGGTGATCATGCGACCAATGTCGCCGAAATGGTCTATTTTGCCGCTACCGGTGAGCCAATGCCCGAGCGAACCCGCGGAGAAGACCCGACCGATCCGCTTGATGATGTCCTGAGCGATGATGCCGACTGATGCCCAATGCGAAATTATTGCTGGTAGAAGATGACGCCGCTTTGGCAGAACTCTTGTCGTGGAATTTTAAAAAAGAAGAATATGACGTTATTCACACCACTGATGGCGAAGAAGCGCTTTTGCTGGTGCAGGAACATCGTCCGGATGTGATATTGCTCGACTGGATGCTGGAAAGCCTTTCCGGCATCGAGGTCTGCCGGCGACTGCGCCGTTCATCGGAAACTGCCAATATTCCGATCATCATGCTGACCGCGCGCGGTGAAGAAGAGGACAAGATCCGAGGCCTGGAAACCGGCGCTGACGACTATATTACCAAGCCGTTCAGTCCGCGCGAACTTATCGCCCGGGTCAAAGCGGTTTTGCGCCGCGTTCGTCCGGCGCTGGCGGGTGAAAAATTGGCCTTCGGCGATCTGGAAATGGATACCGTTGGTCATAAGGTCAAACGCGGCGGGGATACTATCGCCCTCGGGCCGACCGAATTTCGTCTGCTCCGTCATTTTCTGGAACACCCCAATTGGGTTTTTTCCCGCGAGCGCCTGCTCGACAGCGTTTGGGGTCAGGATAGCGATATCGAGCTGCGCACCGTTGATGTCCACATTCGCCGTCTCCGCAAAGCGCTTAATGCAGATGGCCGAGCCGACATGATTCGCACGGTAAGATCAGCAGGTTATGCGCTCGACACTGATGCAGCAGAAGGTTAGCTTCCCTTCGCAGCTTAGATTGTAGAACGCCTTGCTTCTCTATTCGGCAACCAGCTTTACGAGCTTGCGTTCGACTGGCGCTAATATACCCGCAAGATCATGGCCACGTTTCAAAACCTGTCCCTGCTCGCCGTGCAATGACCACATACCTTGACGGTTGCGGTCAGCCGGGCGTTTCTCGATCCTTATCTGAGGCCGTTCCGATGCTCGGCGGAAAGCCGCGAAAATCGCGACATCGCGGCGCATATCCATGGCATAGTCTTTCCAGTGTCCAGCGGCCACCATCCGGCCATAGAGGCCAAGAATCCGTTCCATTTCCGGTCGTTCAAACCCCACCTGGGATGGCCCGCCCCGCTGCGGGAAAGCCGAAACATTGGATCCGGTAACCCGCATCAAGCGCGATCACGTCCCTTTGTCGCAGTCTTTTTGCCATTGCTGCTCCGCTCTTCGGCGAAGGCGGCGATACGTTTCTGTAATTGTTCCATTTCGCATTGCAGCATCTCAAGCTTTTGCGTCGACGGATCGAAAATCTCGCTGCACGGCGTTCCGTACGGGACGAAATCCTTCTGATATTCGTTAGCCTCGATCAGGGTCGGGCGTGCTCTGACACCAACCATGGTGGCGCCTTCCGGAACGTCCTGTGTCACCACCGCGTTGGCACCGACACGTGCCCGCTTGCCAACGGTGATCGGACCGAGCACCTGGGCGCCAGCACCCAGGATCACATCATCCTCAAGCGAGGGGTGCCGTTTGCCGCCAACCCCGTTTGTCGGGTTGGTGCCGCCCAGTGTCACACATTGGTAGATGGTAACATTATCACCGATTTCAGCGGTCTCGCCGATCACTGTAAAGCCGTGATCGATAAACAGATGCCGCCCGATTTTAGCGCCTGGATGGATGTCGATCGCCGTCAAGAATCTCGAAAGATGGTTGATTAAGCGGGCGAAGAAATAGAGTTCGCCCCTGAACAGCCAATGCGCCAAACGGTGCATACCGACGGCCAACACACCCGGATATAACAGCACTTCCCAGCGCGATCGCGGTGCCGGATCACGCGCCTTGATGGAATCTAGATAGGCGCCCAGTGCCCGAAACATAAATATTCTCCGGATGTTGCGAAGATTTATAAAATAGGCACGACAAACCACTATTTCCAGTCTTTTCTTGAAACTCAAATTTGGTGAAGCTTTGCATTGAGTCAGTAATCACTATATTGCATCAAACGCCAAACACTGATCGAAAGCCTCGATAATGTCCACTTACCTACCCACGCTCAAGCAATTGCAATATCTGGTGGCGCTAAAAGAACATGGCCATTTCGGCAAAGCGGCGGAATCCTGCTTCGTTACCCAATCCACATTGTCGGCAGGCATCAAGGAACTGGAAACGTTGCTCGACATCGTTCTGGTGGAACGGACCCGTCGGGTCGTACGATTCACCGAACTGGGCAATCAGATGGTGGAGAAAGCCTATCGCATCCTGCGCGAGGCAGAAGAGCTCTCCGAAATGGCCCGATCGGCTGGCAAGCCACTGGCCGGCAATGTCCGGATGAGCGTCATTCCGACGATCGCGCCCTTTCTATTGCCCCGCTTGCTACCGCAACTGCGCAAGGAACGTCCGGAACTCAAGCTTTACCTGAAGGAAGAGACTAGTCAGGCCGCATGCGATTCGCTGCATCATGGCCATGCTGATTGCGTGTTACTGGCACTGCCATTTCCATGCGGCGATGTTGAGTCTGAAATCCTGTTCAGCGACGAGATATTCGTGGCTTTCCCCAAAGACGATCCACGTGATCCGCCGGCAATGATCGATCCTGCAGCGCTCGACGAGACGCAATTATTATTGCTCGAGGACGGGCACTGCCTCAAAGATCATGCGTTGGCGGCCTGCAATCGGCCAGAGTTGAGAGCTTCGGCTAGGATGATGGGAACCTCGCTGCACACTTTGGTCCAGATGGTAGACAACGGCCTAGGCCTGACTCTGCTTCCCAAAATGGCAATCGATAGCGGTATTTTGGATCACACCAATATTGTCGCAAGGCCGCTGATATCTGAAAGTGCCACGCGTGATATTGCGCTGGTCTGGCGGACGAACAGCCCCCGGCGCAGCGAGTTTCAGCTGTTGGCGGAAATCATGAAGGGCGCGCAAAACTGGGTTTCCAACAACCCAAAATAGCAGATTGCTCTATTTGTCCCACTGTTTCGATGCTTTGATATCGGATTCACGCTCTTCAACCCACTGTTCCGCCCCATCAAGCCGGACTTCTTTCTTCCAGAATGGCGCCACGGTCTTCAATCGATCCATGATGAAGGAACAGGCCTCCATAGCCGCTTCGCGGTGATCCGAGGAGGTTACTACAAGAACTATATTTTCGCCTATCGCCAGCTTACCTACTCGGTGGATAATCGTCACCGCGTGCAGAGACCAGTCGTTTTTAGCTGTCTCTGCAATCTCCCGAAGCGCTTTCTCCGTCATTGCCGGATAATGTTCCAGCTCGAGGCTTTGCAGATTGCCATCATCCCGGACCTGGCCGACAAAACTGGCGATCGCTCCTCCACCGTAACTTGCGGCACCCAGCGTCTCCGAACCGATATCGAAGTCCGCGACTCCTACTTCTATCTTTATCATCCGCCGGTTACCGGCGGGAAGATCGCCAGTTCCTTCGCTGAACCGACTAGTGATGCGGGGGTTCCATAGTCCTGATCGAGAGCGAAACGCAATTTTGTGACGTCGGAAAGAATTTCCGAATAAGCCACGCCACGCTTGTTAAGCAGGGTCAGGACATCAGCGATCGTCCTAACCTTTTCATCCAGCAAAACCGATTCATTATCGAGACCAAGCCGTTCACGCACCCAAGCGAAATATACGATGTTGATCGAACGACCCATCAATCCATGTGCTTCAAACCGACCCGCAAATAATCCCATCCGGTTATCAAGGTCAAAATCGCAGCCGCCCAAAGCGTCCACAAACCGACGGTTTGAACAATCGGAAATTGCGGCAATCCGCCAGCCAATATCAAAGCACCGAGCGAAATCATCTGGAACCCGGTCTTCCACTTCGCCAGTTGCGAAACAGGAACGCTAACCTGCAAACCGGCAAGAAATTCCCGCAAACCGGAAACGGTGATTTCCCGCAATAAAATGACGAGCGCTGCGATCGTATGCCATCCGTTGATATCACGGGTGAACACCAGCATAAGCACCACTGCAGCAATCATGATTTTATCGGCGATCGGATCCAGAAAAATTCCCAGTTTGGAAACAGTACCTTGGGACCGGGCAAGATAGCCGTCGAAATAGTCGGTCACCGCCATCAAACAATATAGTCCGAATGCCAGCAGATAGTCGATCGGCAGCGGCTGCGACCTTGGCACGGTAAAATTGGGCCACAACAGGAAAACCAGAATTGGTACCGCGAAGATTCGCGAGAGCGTTAATATGTTTGGCAAATTCAGCATCGTGGCTTGCGCATAAACAGATTTGCGTAAAATGAAAATCGTTTCGATCAACCGGAGGACGGAAACAGCCTATCGGCGCCCGTCATTCGATTTGACCCCGCGGCTCAGTGGGCTAAGGATAGAGCACCAACCAATTTATCCTCCGAAAAGAGATTTTCAATTGATGCAAAATACTGCGCATTTGCTGCGGACAAGACGTTTTTTGCCGCTGTTCCTGACGCAGTTGCTGGGGGCATTCAACGACAATCTGTTCAAATTCTCGATGGTCATTCTCGTAACTTACGGGATTTATGACAGTGAATCAGAGGATTTTGCGTTTAACGCCCTCGCCTCTGGCCTGTTCATTCTGCCCTTTTTCTTATTCTCGTCGCTGGCGGGCCAATTGGCGGACAATTACGACAAGGCAAAGATCACCCGATTCGTAAAAACGCTCGAGATATTCATTGCCATGATCGGCGGGATCGGTCTTTGGCTGCATTCGATTCCGATAATGCTGACCGCATTATTCCTTCTCGGACTGCAGTCCACCTTCTTTGGGCCGATCAAATATGCCGTGCTTCCGCAACATCTGGAGAAAGATGAAGTGCTGGCAGGCACCGGGCTTGTCGAAGCGGGAACCTATATCGCGATCCTGGCGGGCACTATACTTGGCGGGATCATAATCGACAAAGATGGCAATGGCGTCGAAATCGCGGTCGTAACCGTGTTTCTCGTGGCGCTGATTGGCCGCGTGGCGGCCCAGTTCATGCCACCGGCACCGGCGCAGAAAGAAGTGGAAAAAATCGACTTTAACTTTATCCGTTCGTCATTCCATCTTATTTCAGCAACCTTGCATGTTCGCAAATTATATCTGGCGATCATCGCGATCAGCTTTTTCTGGACCATCGGTTCGGTGCTGATCATCCAGTTTCCACCACTGGTAGAAAATGTCCTGACCGCCACCCCGCAAGTCGCCAGCCTTTTCCTCGGCGTGTTTTCGGTCGGGATCGCGGTCGGCTCTATCCTCGTCAATCGACTGTTAAAAAGTGAAGTGTCTGCCCGTTTTGCGCCGGTGAGCGTCATTATGATGGGCGTCTCCGTTCTCATTCTCTACTTTATCACACGCAGTTGGCAGGGTTTGTCGAACGGCGAACTCTACACATTCGATACTTTCATCGTCCATGACGGCGCCTGGTCTCTGCTGGCGACTCTCGGAGGAGTATCCATCTTCGGTGGCATGTTTGTGGTACCTCTTTACGCCTTTCTGACCACAACCGTCGACATCAGCCAAACCGCCCGCACCATCGCGGCAAATAATGTGGTCAACTCCGGTTGCATGGTAATTGGTGCATTGGCGGCGATGGGCCTCAGCATATTGGGCGTTTCGACGACGGAGCAACTTTTGTTGGTGGCGGCCATGTGTGTGATAGCCGCCTGGCTCGGACAGCAGCTCCATCGCGCGTGCGACTGATCAGCGGTTGATGCTGAATCAGATGATGAACATATAAAATGCAGTGAAAAAGGTAAGGAAGCTCAGTAGAAACAAGCTGGCGTCATCGCCTAGCCATTTCCCTTTGGAAGGCGCAGCGGCCTCTCGACCATGTTCTTCCCTCGCTATTTGCACAATTTCTGCAGGAAGGCTTTGGCGAAAAGGATGCCTTATGCCTTCGTTAGGCAAAACCAGCGGTCTGAATGTTTCTCTGTCCATGCCATGCTGTTAACAATTTATTATCCATCTTATCCAGCGCCAATTTCGCGTCGATGGTTAACGTCTTGAATTGGAACAACCCCGCAATTCCGCAAGTTTTTGTGAGAGCGCTGGATCAGAATTAACTAACAAGCACATTGGTCATCGATAGCGATCAATTTATCGGCAGATGTCGACCTGTGTGATCTTTGCAACTGATCAGCAAAATTGCCATTCTGAACAATATGATGGTTGATTTCGCTAGAGTCATATGCCAATGGCTAATGCGTATTGAGTTAAATGCGAAACCCTGAAGGAGCAAATTATGCGTTTCGGTAAAATTGGAATGGCTGCAGCAGCAGCTGCGTCGCTTGTAAGCGCACCCGTCTTGGCACAGGCTGCACAGCCTGTTTCTTCTGTTGCCCGTATCGGTGCAACCGTAGAAAAAGAAAATAACATTGAAGGCGGATCGGGCATCATCATTGCTATCCTCGCAGCAGCAGCAGTGATCGGTGGCATCATCATCGCAGCCGACGGCAGCGAAGATACGCCAACCTCCCCCTGAATTAATTCAGGCATAGAAATTTGAAAATGGCGGCCAATTGGTCGCCATTTTTTTTGCATCCATTAAAGACAGAAGAACGAAAATTCCGTTCGTGAGTTCTTCGGATATCGAAGAGCGGCGCAGCCATTGGTTGCACATCTGGAACAGATTACCCATATCCGGTTTCATGACAGAAAATCAGCAACATGGCCTGCAGCAATGGCATGGCACAACAATCCTATCGGTACGAAAAAATGGCAAAGTTGTCGTCGTTGGCGACGGCCAGGTATCCATGGGAAATACCGTGATGAAGCCAAACGCCCGCAAGGTACGGCAATTGCACGACGGATCGGTGATTGGCGGCTTTGCCGGTGCTACCGCAGACGCTTTCACTTTATTCGAACGACTTGAAGCAAAGCTCGAACGCCACAATGGCCAGTTGATGCGCGCAGCGGTTGAGCTGGCAAAGGACTGGCGGACCGATAAATATCTCCGTAATCTCGAGGCCCTGATGATTGTCGCCGACAAGGACGTTACATTGATCCTGACCGGCAATGGCGACGTGCTCGAACCGATAGAAGGAATCGCAGCGATCGGTTCCGGTGGAAATTTTGCTCTCTCGGCCGCGCGTGCTTTGAAAGAGTATGAAAAGGACGCCGAGAAACTGGCCCGGAAATCGATGGAGATTGCAGCCGAACTTTGCGTGTTCACTAACGACCAGGTCACGATTGAAACGCTCGATAGCGATACTTAATCATTGTCGTATCCGTTACACTCAATAACAAAGAGAAAATTAGCATGCAGGCGAACCTGACCCCCAAAGCTATCGTCAAGGCTCTCGACGAACATATTATCGGCCAGCAGGATGCAAAGCGCGCCGTAGCCGTCGCTTTGCGAAACCGCTGGCGCAGACAGCGGTTGCCCTCAGAACTCCGTGATGAAGTGACCCCTAAAAATATACTGATGATCGGGCCCACGGGTTGCGGCAAAACAGAAATTTCCCGCCGCTTAGCGAAGCTCGCAGATGCGCCGTTTATCAAGGTCGAAGCCACCAAGTTTACCGAAGTCGGCTATGTCGGCCGCGACGTCGAACAGATTGCCCGCGACCTCGCCGAAGAGGCTGTCCGTCTGGAACGCGAGCGCCGTCGACTGGCTGTGCACGAAGCAGCAGCGGATGCAGCGATGAAAAGGCTGCTCGACGTGTTATGCGGGGAAAGCGCCAGCGAAGCCACGCGGGAAAGCTTTCGCCAACGGGTGGTCGACGACCATATGAACGATACCGAAATCGAGATTGAAGTCGAGGACGTGCCAAATACACCGATGGACATCCCCGGCATGGGTGGCCAGGTCGGAATGATCAACTTGTCCGACATGATGGGCAAAGCATTCAATCAAAGCCGCTTGAAACGCCGGAAAATGCGGGTAGCGGATGCCTGGGACAAACTGGTAGAAGAAGAGTCAGACAAGCGGCTCGACGACGATGACATTTCCCGAGCAGCGATCACTGACGCAGAGTCCAACGGCATCGTATTTCTCGATGAAATCGACAAGATCGCGGTTAGTGACGTTCGGGGCGGTTCGGTCAGCCGCGAGGGTGTCCAGCGAGATCTCCTGCCATTGATAGAGGGCACTACGGTTGCGACCAAATATGGACCGATGAAAACGGACCATATCCTGTTCATCGCATCCGGCGCCTTTTCAATATCCAAACCCAGCGACATGCTTCCCGAATTGCAGGGACGTTTGCCAATCCGGGTCGAATTACGGGCGCTGACCGAAGAAGATTTCGTGAGAATTCTAACCGAAACCAGAGCGAATTTGACAGAGCAGTATATCGCTCTGCTCGGCACCGAAGACGTGACGATCAAAATCACCGAAGATGCAATCAAGAAGCTTGCTGAAATTGCGGCAAATGTGAACGAAACGGTTGAAAATATCGGTGCTCGCCGTCTCCAGACCGTCATGGAAAAACTGCTCGAAGAAATAAGCTTTACCGCCGAAGACCGCGCCGGCGAAGAAATTACCATCGACGGGGCCTATGTCGATAAGCAGTTATCGGATGTTGCCAAGGATACCGACCTGTCAAAATATATATTATGATGGTAATATCGAAGCGCCGATGCGCTGGATAAACTGCGGTTGCAACTGCTCCTTGTCGGATTTGTGGTGGTCGCTGTAACAAAAATTCCTTCAACCTCGAAAGGTAACAAGGAAAATTGAATGGAGTCCGTCATGATCCGTACCGCTTTGCTATTGTCATCTATTGCTATCGCGGGGCTATCCGCTTGCTCTGAACCGGTTCCCGAACCGGTTTCCGAAGTCACCGGCGAGACGGAAAACAAACCCGAGATCATTGTCGCACCAATCACCACAGCAGACAGTATCGACGCTGGACTGGGGGTTGGAGAACAAGTGCCCGTGGCGACCGGTCTCGTGAGCAAAGACGGTGAGACATCTCTGGGAACAATCCTGGGAAACGGACCAGCACTTGTTGTATTCACCCGTTCAGTGGAATGGTGCCCCTATTGTCAGACACAATTGAAGTCGATCAACTCGATCGTGGACGATCTCAAAGACCGTGGATATAATCTCTATGGTCTGACCTATGACAGCCCGGATCAGCAAGACCGGTTCTCGAAAAACCAGATGTTGCGATACGATATGCTGTCCGACCAGAAATCGGGCCTAATTGATGAATTTGGATTGCGCGACCCGCAATATACCGAAGGCCGCGCCGCTGGCGTTCCCTATGCATCGGTCTTCGTCATCGATCAAAATGGCAAGATTCTCGCAAAGTCCGTATCTGGTGATTTCAAGAAGCGGCCCACAAATGAACAGATACTGGCGCTGGTCGATTCGATCTAATTGGTGCCCGCGGCGTCCATTCGCGAAGCTGCCGGTTCGTTGTCATTGACCGCGACATTGCTGTTTTCAGGCAGAACAACGAGCTTCCATTTCGTCGCGTCATCAAGATATTTTATTGCCAGAGCCTGCACTTCTGCCGGCGTAATGACGGTATAGTCGCTCAAGAGAGTTCTCAGAGCCACAAATTTCTGTGGATTATAACTCGCCCCCTCCATCTGGCTCATCCAGAATGAATTGCCACTGCTGGCCCGCGCGATTAGCTGGCGCAAGGGTTCAACCACGCGCGTCAGTTCGTCGTCGCTCACCGGCTTTTCACGCAGATCCTTGGCAATCAAGGCGACTACATTGTAGAATCGGTCGATATTATCCGGCGTCAATTGACTCTGCGCGCCAATATAACCACCCGTTTGAAAGTCGACCGGCCAGCTATTGAACACTTGCGGACTATAGCTTGCCCCCTGCTGGGAACGAAGAATTTCGAATAGACGATCATTGAAAATGGAAACCAATACTTCCAGTTTGCGACTTTCCCGGACTTTTTCAAGGCCGCCGCCGGTCGGCCAGGCGACCATCGCAGCAGCCCTGTCCGTGTCTCCATTGTGGACCAGAATTTCCGGGCCAGGCTGAGCTGCCGGAAAATGTGGTGATGTTGCCTCGGGCAGAACGGGATTGGCCTTACGCTTCTTCAATGCCCCGAAGGTCTTCAATATGGATTCAACCGCTTGGTCCCGATCAAAATCGCCGAACAGCATCAGTTCAATTGGTCCGCTGGCGAGAATTGGTTTCCAGAAATTTTTAAAGTTTTCAGCGGTCAAACGATCGAAATCCTCTTTGTCCGGTGTCTTCCAGCGAGGATCTTTCCCGCGTATCAGCCATTCCAGATCCCGCTCCAGAACCGCCTGTGGAGATGCGGAGAAACTGTCATAACTGATCAACGAAGCCGCTTTGCCGCGGATGACCGGTGCCGAATCCCAGCGCGGAAAAGCCAGTTTTGCCGCGATGAGATGCAGCTGATCTTCCAGGTCCGAGGGTCTGGTATTAGCAGTAATCTCGAACGCATCATTATCGATATCGAAGCTCAGACCAATCCGTCGGCCGGTGGTGATTTTGTCGAGCTCCTCCTGCCCGAGATTGGCAACACCGCTGGCCATCAACGCCAGAGCGCCAGACCATGCGAAGGATTCTTGCTGAGGTGACAAACCGGCATAGCCATTGCCGAACCGGGCATTGACCATGATCTTGTTGCGCTCCCCTGTGTTCGGATACAGCAGAACCCGGACGCCATTTGCGAGCTCAAGCTGCTCCACTTCGTAGCGTTCTATCTTTTTGGTCGTTTTAATCGCCCCCTTTTTCCCGATTCTTTTTAGCGAGTCGAAACCGAGATCGGACTGAACGACGCGGACGTCGTTCGCTGCATCGACAGTGTTGCGCAACGCATTGGCCAGCCTTGTTTTCCCGCTTTCAATAACATCGGGCGATGTCATCAAGGCCCGTGTCGAGACGCCCGTGAACAGCTTCCTCGTCGATTCGAGCAATCTTTCCGGCGTGTATAAATCGCGCATTGCCCGAAAAACATCCAGTGCGACCTTGGGAGTCGCGACGGTTTCCCGAATATCGACAGCATTCACTATATCGTCAGCCTGCTTCCGCGCGTCTTCGCTGGGATAGCCTTCGACGCCGATCGCAAGCGCTGCGTCAAATTCAGCGATTTCGCGGGCAATATCTGCTTCGGAAGGTGCAATTGCAGTGGCATCGGCGATGACTCCCCGGACATCCGACAACGCAGCCTCCCAATCATCACCTAGCGGAATGATACTGATGAAGGTTCCGTCAACCGAACGGCTAACATCATCCTGCCCGACGCTAGCCTGCAGATAGCTGCCTCCAGATCTCGCCCGTGCTTCCAGACGGCGATTGATCATTTGCAAGGCCAACAGATCGATCAAAATCTGTTGGTTATAGACTATCGTATCCTCGACTTGTTCCCATGGCCGCGCAATGATCATCGAGATGAACCGCGGAACGTTGGGCTCGATTATGATCTGGCTGATATCGGCTGTATCCTGGGGTTGCCCAAAGTCCGGAATACTACCCGCCTTGCCTTTGCCCTTCCAATCCGAAAAATGCTTCTTCAACAGTTCCTCGAACAATTCCGGCTCGCCGTCTCCGGCGATTACAATCACGGTCTGCTCCGGGCGATACCAGCGTTGATGGAATAGTTGCAGCATTTGCGGTGTCGCAGCGCTCAACGTTTCCGGCGTCCCGATCGGCGCCCGACTTGCTAGCAGTTGCCCGGCAAAAAATAATTCTCGCGTTGCATTTTGCACGTTCGACTGCGGCCCTGCCCGCTCCCGCAATTCGGCCAATACGACCGGACGCTCGGCATTTACCGCGGTTACGCTCAGGCCCGGCGAGCTTGCCATCCCGGACAAGATTTTCAGACTTTCGTCGAGACTGGTGCGGTTGGCATTGGGCAAGTCCAGCTTGTAGACAGTTTGCGTTGGAGAAGTTTCGGCATTGCTATCGCTGCCAAATGTTGCGCCCAATCTCTGCCAAACTCGTTTCGCTTCTCCATCAGGCACGTGGGTCGATCCGCGGAAGGTGAGATGTTCCATGAAATGGGCAAATCCCTGTTCCTGTTCGGTCTCCATCAGCGAACCGACATCCATTCGCATGCGGATAGACACCTGCCCCGGTGGCACACCATTGCGCTTGACCGCATAGCGCAAACCATTGTCCAGTTCGCCAAATATCCAGCTCCTGTCGACCGGAACATCGCTGTTTTTATAGAGCCACGGCAGAGGTTCGTTGCTCTCCACCGGCTTTGCAGCGACCTGAACTGGCGTAGCCAGCATGCAGAATGCAAAACAGACAAGTGACAAAAATCGGTTTGGACTGAAAGATATGGGGTTCATGTTGCGGATATAAGCAGGCCCATTCTGACTGGCCAGTGAATATTCCCTGCAATTGCGTTCAAAGCGATGGCTGGACAGAGTTTAACCCTTGATAGCGCCGCCATTAATCGCCAGATAACAGACATGCTAATAGAAACAGAAAAAACACCAAACCCCTCGACCCTCAAATTCCTGGTCGGACAGCCCGTTATGTCTGATGGAACCCGCGACTTCGCGTCGCCGGAAGATGCTGAAATTTCTCCGCTGGCAGAAGCCTTGTTCACGCTCGGCGATGTTACGGGCGTGTTCTTCGGTTCGGATTTCATCTCGGTAACATGCGGTCCCGGAGCGGATTGGTCCGATCAGAAACCTCAGGTCTTGAGCATATTGCTCGACCATTTTTCGGCCGGGCTCCCCCTTTTCAAATCAGGCAGCGCTGGCGAAATTACAGTACCTCCCGAAGAAGAAGTCCATGACGATCCGGAAGATGCGGATATCGTGGCGCAAATCAAGGAACTGATCGAAACCCGGGTTCGCCCGGCGGTGGCCAATGACGGCGGCGATATTGTCTATCGCGGCTTCAACAAAGGCACGGTATTTCTGAAAATGCAGGGCGCCTGCGCGGGATGCCCGTCATCGTCTGCTACGCTGAAGCAGGGAATCGAATCCTTGCTGAAACATTATGTTCCCGAGGTCATCGAAGTCCAAGCAGCATAAATTTTCGATTTAGACAAAGGCAAATCAATGAATTCCCCACTGGATAAAGCGGCGCTGGCTCAGCTGTTTCTCGAAGCACGCACTTTTAACGGCTATCATGACAAGCCAGTGTCCGTGGATCAGTTGCACGCTATTTGGAATCTGATGAAAATGGGCCCGACCAGTGCCAACATGCTACCGGCCCGTCTGGTCTGGTGCCATAGCCAGCAAGCCAAAGACCGGCTGGCTGACGTGTCATCGGAAGGCAATCAAGACAAGATCCGCAAAGCACCTGTTACCGTGATCATCGGTATGGATGAGGATTTTCACGAGCATTTGCCGGAGCTTTTTCCGCATGCCGACGCCAAAAGCTGGTTCGCTGGCGATGCCGAAGCGCGCAAGATACACGCCATGCGCAACAGTTCGCTACAAGGCGGCTATTTCATTCTCGCGGCCCGCGCGCTCGGCCTCGACACCGGCCCGATGTCAGGTTTCGACAATGACGCTGTCGATAAAGAATTTTTCGCCGATCAACCCAAGGTCAAATCCAACTTCATTTCGACGCTGGGCTATGGCGATCCGACGACAATTTTTGAACGCAGTCCACGACCCGAATTCGACAAATTCAACAGTTTGATCTGACTAGGCAATGGGCGAGCGACTCCTCGCAATCGACACGGCCACCGTGGCCTGCTCGGTCGCACTGTTCGAAGATGGCGCTTTGATCGCCTCCGATTATGCCGAGATCGGACGGGGCCATGCCGAGAAACTGATCCCAGCGATTGCAGGACTTCCTGATCGGGGCAAAGCCGACAAAATCTTGGTGAATTGCGGTCCGGGCAGCTTCACGGGCGTCCGTATCGGCATTTCCGCAGCAAAGGCTCTAGCACTTGCTTGGGGCGCGGAAATCAACGGATATTCCTGCCTGGCGCTGGTCGCTGCACAGGCCCGGAACCAGCTAGAGACTGCGCAGCCTGTCTGCGTGGCGATGCTTGCGGGGCACGGCGAATATTTCGTTCAGAATTTTTCCGAAACTGGTGAAGCTTTAGGCGCGCTTGCGTCACTGACGCCAGAACAGGCTGCCGAACAGGTCCACGCGAATATCATTGCTGGCTCAGCCTCTGCAGAACTCGCCGAGCTAGTTAGGGCGGATGTTCATTTTCCAATCTTGCCAAATGCCTCACAAGTCTCTTTAATAGCCAATGATATGAAGAATATGTCATCCAAGCCAATCTATGGACGCAAGCCGGACGCCCAGCCAGTGAAAGTCGCCTGACCAATGGCCAGTCGCCAAGGATCGTGGGATGGATATGATCCGGCTCCTATAGAGATCCAGACAGGCGACGTCGGAAATTTAAGCGACATCATGCGCGTCATGGATCGCGCTTTTCCAAAGACCTATGGCGAGGGGTGGAACCATCATCAATGCCGCTCGATGCTCTCGATGCCTAGCGCAAAACTGATAATCGCAAAGATGAACAACATTGTCTGCGGTTTCGTGATCAGCCGTCAGGCAGCCGATGAAGAAGAACTCCTAATGATCGCCGTCTGTCCCGACCACCAGCGTCAAGGTGTCGGGCATCACTTGCTAGAACATATGTTGCTGACCGCTCGAAACGATGATGTCTCAGCCGTCTTTCTGGAAATGAGAGCCGATAATCCGGCTGCGAAACTCTATGCCGAATTTGGCTTCTACAAGATCGGATTGCGCAAGGACTATTATACCGGGCCGTCGAAGGAAAAATTCGACGCCATTACTTATAAGACAATGTTCACCGACTAGACTTTCGGGAAATATTCATCGGTTTGACAGTTGCAGCCTACAGCCGTTCGTGTAAATATCCCGGCGCTGTAAAAGCAAAATAATAAAAACAATGGTCGCACAAAGGTATAATATTATGACAGAAGAAGAAATTGCTCTGAATGAGATGCTTATTACGTTCACTTCAGACATCGTCGCCGCACATGTAAGCAACAACAGCGTTGCCGTGTCGGATTTGCCGCTTATCATCAGCAGTGTGCACGGAGCCCTAGCGGGTCTTTCGGGCAAAGCAGCCGAACAAGCGCGTCCCGACCCTGCCGTTCCGATCAAATCATCAATCAAGCCGGACTATGTAGTCTGCTTGGAAGACGGCAAGAAGCTCAAGATGCTGAAACGCCACTTGATGACTCACTACGGCATGACTCCGGAAGATTATCGCGCAAAATGGGGCCTGCCAAACGACTATCCGATGGTTGCTCCCAATTACGCAGAAAAGCGCCGTCAACTTGCCAAGGCAATCGGCCTCGGCAAGAAAAAGGGCCCAAAGAAATAAATCGGCCAATTATTGCATCAAGTTTAGAAAATTGCGGCACCATTGCCGCAATTTTCGCTTTGCAATCTCGAACTCCCCGCATAGAGTCTTCCCCAGAGGTAACGGAAAGGGTCCATGCCCCAAAAAATTGATCTTGAAGCATTATGTGCGGAAAAAGGGCTGCGGATCACTGATCAGCGCCGGGTAATCGCACGCGTCATATCCGATGCCGAGGATCATCCAGACGTTGAAACCCTGCATGAGCGGGCTTCAGCCGTTGACTCCCGCATTTCAATCGCAACCGTCTACCGGACAGTCCGTCTGTTCGAAGAAGCCGGCATATTGGACCGTCACGACTTTGGCGATGGTCGCGCCCGCTATGAAGCTGTTCCAGAATCGCACCACGATCATTTGATCGATGTAGAAACCGGCAAAGTAATCGAATTTGTCGACCCGGAACTTGAAGCGCTGCAAAAGCAGATCGCCGAAAAACTGGGTTATCGATTGGTTGACCATCGCATGGAGCTTTATGGCGTATCTCTCGCCAGAAAAAGCTGAAGTGCCTGCCCCCGATCCCGATGCGCGCGCGTTCGACAACCAGCCCATGGCTTACCGGCTATGGAATGGAGCATCCCCATTGGGCTATTTGAGATTTGCACTTCGCGTAATATTGCTCTTCACAGCCCTGTTTCTCTGCATCCCATTCTATTATATTTGGCGATTTCTGCGCTTATCCAATCCTTGGCCAAGGACATTTCTCAAGATCGCCGCTTTTGCATGCGGTGCGCGGGTCAATATTGTCGGCACTCCAATCAAGCGCGACGTGTTTTTCATTTCCAACCATCTGTCCTGGGTCGATATCGCGATCCTTGGCGGCCACAGCGGCACCGCGTTTGTTTCAAAGGAAGAAATCGGGAATTGGCCGATTATCGGCTGGCTCTGCCGGCTCAATGACACCGTTTTTGTTGCGCGGTCAGACCGAATGGGCATTGCACAGCAGATCAACCAGTTGCGCGATGCACTGGAGGAAACCTGGGCGATCACGATCTTTCCCGAAGGCACGACAGGCGACGGCTCTACCCTCCTCCCCTTCAAGGCACCTCTACTCAAGGTACTGGAGACACCGCCACCGGGCATATTGGTGCAGCCGATATTTCTGAACTATGGCGAGAATGCCTTCGAGATCGGCTGGACCGGAGACGAAAGCGCGCCTTCAAATGCCTGGCGCCTACTCACGCGACGCAGCAGTTTTCTGGTCGAGGTCCATTTTCTGGAGCCTTTTGACCCAGACCATTATACGGGCAGAAAAAATATCGCAGCCGAGGCCCGGCGCCGGATCGCCGAGCCGCTTTCGGCTTCCCTGGGTGGCAAACCCATTGTATAGGCAGCCACTATGACTCAAGCCAATCTCAAAAAATTCCATATCAAGTCATTTGGTTGCCAGATGAACGTCTATGACGGTGAGCGCATGTCCGAAATGCTCGTCGATCAGGGCATGAGCGCCGCAGAAAATGGCGATGATGCCGATCTGGTGGTGCTGAACACCTGCCACATTCGTGAAAAGGCCGTCGACAAAGTCTATTCCGATATCGGGCGCTTGCGCCGCAAAGACGGCAGCAGCCCGATGATCGCCGTTGCCGGTTGCGTCGCGCAGGCCGAGGGCAAGGAAATTTCTCGCCGTGCACCAAGCGTCGACATCGTCGTTGGCCCGCAAGCCTATCACAGATTGCCGGAACTGATAGAAACCGCGAAATCGGGCAAGAAGGCCCTAGATACCGACATGCCGGCGATATCAAAATTTGACGTCCTGCCAACGCGCGGAAAACAGGCCCGGCCAACCGCTTTCCTGACGGTTCAGGAAGGGTGCGACAAATTCTGTACTTATTGCGTGGTCCCTTATACTCGCGGGGCGGAAATTTCCCGCCCCTGGAGCGATCTGATCGACGAAGCCAAGGCGCTGGTCGACGGCGGAGCGCGCGAAATCACGCTGCTTGGCCAGAATGTCAACGCATGGACCGGTGAAGACTACAACGGTCAACTGCAAGGGCTCGACGGGTTGATCAGGGCGCTCGACAAAATTTCGGGCCTCAAGCGTATTCGTTATATGACCAGCCATCCCAACGACATGACTGAAGGGCTGATTGCCGCGCATGGCGACGTCGGCAAGTTGATGCCCTTCCTCCATCTTCCGGTCCAGTCGGGCAGCGACCGTATCCTCAAGGCGATGAACCGCTCGCATAGCGTGCAAAGCTATCTCACCATCCTTGAGCAGATGCGCGCAGTGCGGCCCGACATCGCGCTGTCTGGCGACTTCATCGTTGGTTTTCCGGGCGAAACCGATCAGGATTTTGAAGCAACCTTGCAAATTGTCCGCGACGCCAATTATTCTCAGGCTTTCTCGTTCAAATATTCACCCCGTCCCGGCACGCCGGCTGCGGGAATGGACGATCAGATTGTACCGGAAGTGATGGATGAACGACTGCAGAGATTGCAGGCATTGCTCAACGAACAGCAATATGCGTTCAATCAGCAAACCGTGGGCCGCACTACCGACATATTGCTGGAACGCCAGGGCAAGCTGGACGGTCAATTGATCGGCAAGACGCCGTGGCTGCAGTCATTGCACATTATCTCGCCCGATTTGAAAATCGGCGATCTGGTCGAGGCGGAAGTGACCCGCGCTGGCCCGAACAGTCTTACCGGAGAAATCAAAGAGAGAATGGCCGCCTGATGGCTCAAAAAACAAAGGCAGGAGCGGCGGGGAATATCACCAGTCTCGACCTGGAGTTTGAGGATGCCCACATTTTGGGCGACTTATTCGGTGAATATGACCGGAATATCGTGGCAATTGAAAACCGGCTCGGCGTCTATATCGCGGCGCGCGGAACAAAATTGAAGATCGAAGGTGAGCAGGAAGCCGTGTCCCAGGCACGTGCGGTCCTGACCGGTATCTACAACCGACTGGAGCAGGGACAGGAGATTGATGCTGGAGCGGTTGAAGCAATTATCGCCATGGCCGCAGATCCCCGGGTGGCAAAAGTAGCCAAGCAATCTGCCGCCGGTATCAACACCAGAAATGACGACGTTGCGGACGCACCAAAGGTGATGATCCGGACCCGTAAGAAGAATATCTTTCCGCGTTCAGTCCGTCAGGCCCATTATATGGAAGCGCTCGCTCGCGATGATATGATTTTTGCTCTCGGCCCCGCAGGAACCGGCAAAACCTATCTGGCAGTAGCGCAAGCGGTTTCCCAGTTGGTCAGCGGCTCCGTTGACCGACTAATTTTGTCGCGACCGGCGGTCGAAGCAGGCGAGAAAATCGGATTTCTGCCGGGCGATCTGAAGGAAAAAGTCGATCCTTTCTTACGGCCGCTTTACGATGCGCTTTACGACACGCTTCCTGCCGAGCAGGTAGAAAGACGGATAGAGAGCGGCGAAATCGAAATCGCCCCGATCGCATTCATGCGCGGCCGAACGCTTGCCGACGCCTTTGTCATTCTCGACGAAGCGCAAAATACAACCGCAGCACAGATGAAAATGTTTCTGACCCGTTTTGGTATGAACAGCCGCATGGTGATTTGCGGTGACCCCAAGCAAGTCGATTTGCCGAAAGAGGCCGTCTCCGGATTGGCTGATGCGGTCTCCAAATTGCAGGATATCGAGCGAGTCAGCGTCGTCGAATTTGGCGCCAGCGATGTCGTCCGCCACCCGCTGGTCGGGAAAATCGTCGAAGCCTATGAAGGCAAAGATGCTTCAGACTGAACTGATCGCGTCTCCACCATGGGATGTTGAGCCGGAATGGACGGACATGGCTGCGCGGGCGGCAAAGGCCGCTATTGCTGCATCGTCGCATGCAGATATAATGACCCGAAATTTCACTATAGAGATTAGCGTAAAGCTATCCGACAATGCCGAAGTTCAAACCCTCAACAAGGCTTATCGTAGCAAGGACAAGCCGACCAATGTCCTTTCGTTCCCTCAAATTCAGCCGGATCTGCTCGAGACACTGGCGAATACGGACGACGGAGAAGCCTTGCTCGGCGATATCATTCTGGCGTTCGAGACGTGTCGCGACGAAGCCTTGGCAAAGGATATCTCTCTTTCTACCCATGTTACACATTTGATTGTGCACGGGACCTTGCATTTGCTAGGATATGATCATGAGAACGAGACCGATGCAGGGGTGATGGAGAATATTGAAATCAACGCATTGGCTACATTGGGCATCGCCAACCCTTACGCAGAACAAGCGCAAAGCAGGTAATCAAGAAACAATATGAGTGACGTTGAAAAGGAAAATGGCACGGGCGTGGCTCGCAGCAGCGGCCAATCCAAGGAAGATGACGAGCCCGGACGAATATGGCGGAGCCTGAAGGCTCTGCTATTCGGAAATAGTGAAGACAATAGTCTGCGTGCCCAGATCGAAGAAGTCATCGATGATCATGAAAATGATGCCGATTCGGACCCGAACGGGCGTCCCGACGTATCGTCTCTGGAACTGGAAATGCTACGCAACATGCTGCATTTCAGCGACAATCGGGTTGATGATATAGCCGTGCCCCGCGCGGATATGATCGCTATCGAGGAAAGCTCGCCGTTCAGCGACTTTGTCGATATTTTTTCCGAGCACGGACACAGCAGGATCCCGGTTTACCGCGAAAATCTCGACAATATTGTCGGCATGATCCATATCAAGGATATCTTCGCAATTGTTGCCAAAGGCGGCAAATATCCTGATGATATCACGCCATTTCTCCGGCAGCCGCGCTTTGTTCCTGAATCGATGGGCGTACTCGATCTGCTGGCAGAAATGCGGGCCACGCGCACCCATCTGG
>NZ_JBALUT010000046.1:0-21455 GCF_036963705.1 Parasphingorhabdus sp.
GGTCGCAGCATACGGTGCGGGCTTATGTTATAACCGCCGAACGTTTTTGTGCGTTTCTGATGGACCACATCGGCCGCGGCGTCGGAGCGGAGCAGATCAAGGCGCTGACTCAAGCGGATATCCGCTCCTATCTCGCATATCGGCGTGGAGACGGGCTGACCAACAATAGCGCCGCGCGGGAATTGTCGGCCTTGCGGGCGTTCCTGAAACATGTCGGCGGGGATGAAGCGCAAATCCCGAAGATCAAGGGACCCAAGGTCAAGCGCGGGGTACCGCGTCCGGTCTCGCCCGATGACATATTGGCATTGGCTGGAGACGCACAGGACAGCGCAAACGAAGACTGGATCGGTGCACGCGACTGGGCGGTGTTGCTGCTGCTCTATGGCTCTGGCCTGCGGATCAGCGAGGCGCTCGACCTGACCGGAGACTCCCTGCCCCTGACCGACACGTTGCGGGTCACCGGCAAGCGCAGCAAGGTGCGGATCGTGCCTTTGCTTCCCAAAGTGCGCGAAGCAATCGAACATTATATCGACCTTTGTCCTTACCCGATTGTTCAGGATTTTGCCCGCTGCAAGAATGACAATATCGGCGGCTCGCCGCTGTTCCGCGGCAAGCGCGGCGGTCCACTGTCGCCCAACATGATCCGGCGTGTTGTCCAGCAGGCACGGACCAAGCTCGGTATCGCCGACACAACCACGCCTCACGCCCTGCGCCACAGCTTTGCGACGCATTTGCTGGCCGGTGGCGCGGATTTGCGGAGCCTGCAGGAATTGCTGGGTCACGCAAGCCTGAGTTCAACGCAGGTCTATACGGCAGTCGACGCGGCGCATTTGCTCGACGTTTATCAGAATGCGCATCCGCGGGCCGGATAAGACGCGTCTACGACCACAAACAAAAATCCAGAACGATCATGTCGCCGTCGCCTCTGCATTGACACGTTAAGCGCAACGGTTTTTTGCCGTTAGTTATCTTGACGAGATTTTCCAAATCAGAGCTAAATTATGAAAATGACCGCGCCGACAGTATTCAGGACAGATGCCGCGCCACTGGATTTGCCTGAAATTGATCAGAGCAAAATCCAAAGTATCTTGCTGAGCCGGGTGCTTTCAGTTGGTATTTCCGGACAGATCCCGATGTTATTCGGAGCGGCGCTGATGGGTTTTGCGGTCATTGGCCTCGGCACTGAAAAACTGATGTGGACCCTGATCGCCGTCCAATGTGTCATGCAATGTGTCATCGCGATGGTCAGTAGCATGTTGCGAAGCAAGCTGGATGCGCATCAACCCGACCGTTTTCTGTTCACAATATTTGTTTGCCTAGAATTACTCGCTGGAGCCGTCTGGGGGCTGATGATGCTGCCGGTCGCCGAGGTTCTGGGACACGGGCTTGGGCCGCTGTTCGTATGCATCACATTGATCGTTACCATCACAATAGCAGCAATGATGCCTGCAGCCGTGCGGATCCTAAGCATTGCTGTGGTCGCGGGTTTCTTCGTGACCCTATTTCCGCAGACCTTGTATTTCTATTATGTCCTCGGACCGCTTCCGCTGGTCGCAACTCTGGTTCTGCCGCCGACATTATTCTGGATGACGAATGCGCAATCGAAGCAAGTCAAAGCCGCGCTTGTTAACGAGTTGGAAAATGAGCGGCTTGCTCTCTTCCTCGAAGAATCCCTCCAACATTCTGAATATCTTGCCAGACATGACAGTCTGACCGGCCTGCTAAATCGTCGGGCATTCCAGTTGAAACTGACGGAACTTCGTCAAGAACAGCCGCAAGCGGCAATTTGTCTTATCCTGGTCGATCTGGATCATTTCAAAGCGATAAACGACAATTTTGGTCACGATACCGGTGATGCGGTGCTGGTTTCCACCGCGGATATTATCAATAGCATCACGAGACCGGATGACTTGTCCGCGCGCTGCGACGAAGCGACGGCGCGTTGGGGCGGCGAGGAATTTATCATCGCCCTGGTTGGTTGCACGATCGAGGCAGCTGCGTCAGTGTCGGAACGCCTGCGTGTCCGGATCGCCGCCCAAACCAATCCGCAATGGCCTGCCGGTCTGAGCGTCACCGGTTCTTTCGGCATCGCGATATGGGATCATCATGAGGATCTGGCCGACGGTATCGCTCGAGCGGACAAGGCTATGTATCGAGCGAAGATCTCGGGACGCAACCAGATTGAACTGGCCGCTTGATCGACATTTGAGACGAAATGGAAGCGCAAAGCTGTCTCAATGAAGATGCGAGACCAGCGCTGATTTCCGGAGTTTTCGGAAATGCTTGGACCAAGCGAGCCTGAGCGCGATGCAGGGCCAAATGACGGGAGGCACTGCTTATTTGCAGTATATTTATTGCGGCGCGCATCTCCCGAGGATCACTAATACGCTCATTCGGCAACCGGCAACAATTCCCGATGTTCATGTTAACAGGTCATTTGTATTATCACGTTAAGCCCGCCGACTTTCTGCCGTTTAGTATCTTGACGAGATTTTCCAAATCAGAGCCAAATTATGAAAATGACCGCGCCAGCAGAATTCAAGGAAAAGGCCAACCCTCTGAATTTCGATGATATTGACGAGAGCGTAATCCATGGCATTTTGCTGCGTCGGGTTCTTTCGATCGGCACTTCCAGTCAGATGGCAATGTTGATCGCAGCGGCGCTGATGGGCTTTGGGGTCATGGGTATCGGCAATGAAAAACTGATGTGGGCCTTGATCGCGGTTCAGGTTGCCGTTCAAGTTGTCGTCGCAATGGTCAACAAGATGGTACAGCAGAAGCTCGACGCCCATCAACCCGACCATATTCTGGTTCCGACATTTGTTTTTCTGAAAGGACTGACTGGAGCTGTCTGGGGGCTTATGATGCTGCCGGTCGTGGCAAATCTGGGGACCGGGCTCGGGCCGCTGCTCATTTTTATAACCTTGATCGTCACAATCACAATTTCCGCAATGCTGACTACAGCTGTCTGGAGCATTAGCGTTGCCGCGGTCACAGGTTTTTTCGTGACCTTATTTCCACAAACCTTGTATTTCTATGATGTCCTCGGACCGGTTCCGTTGGTTGTCACTCTGGTTCTATCACCAACCTTGATCTGGATTACGAAAGAGCAATCGAAACAAGTCCGGTCAGCGCTTGTCAACGAGCTGCAAAATGAACGGCTTGCTCTCCACCTGGAAGATGCCCTGCAACAGTCCGATTATCTCGCCAGACATGACAGCCTGACCGGCCTGCTTAACCGTCGCGCATTCCAGTTAAAATTGTCGGATCTTCGCCAGGAACAGCCAGAAGCGGAGATTTCTCTCATCCTGGTCGATCTGGATCATTTCAAATCGATAAACGATAATTTTGGTCACGAATCCGGTGATGCGGTGCTGGTTTCCACTGCGGAAATTATCGATAGCGTTACAAGACCGGATGACCTGTCCGCACGCTGCGACGAAGCGACGGCGCGATGGGGAGGCGAGGAGTTTATCATCGCTCTGGTGGGATGCCCGATCGAGGCCGCAGCGTCCGTATCGGAACGCCTGCGTGTCCGGATTGCCGCCCAAGCCGATCCTAACTGGGCTGATGGGCTGAGCGTTACCGGCTCTTTTGGCATCGCGATCTGGAATCATCAAGAGGATCTGGCCGACGGTATCGCTCGAGCCGATAAAGCTATGTATCGGGCCAAGATCTCCGGTCGCAACCAGGTCGAACTGGCTGCTTGATACACAATCGAGACGATTTTGAAGCTTTAGGCTGTTTCAATGGCCGTCGCCGAAGCCCGCTGGTCTTAGTCAGCTATTTTACGGGAGAAAATCATTCTCCCCGTCAACCCTGCCGAGGGCGCCAGAAAATAATCCGCCAGATATAGACCACCAATATCGAGCCGATCACACCCAGCGAAACCGGTCCCAGATAATCCTCGATATGATCGACATTCTGCTGCAGCTCGTAGCCCGCGTAGACCAAAGCGCTGTTCCAGACAGCTGCCCCGGCGCTGGTGGCGAGGATGAATCGTTTGTGCGACATGCCGAACAGGCCGGCCGGCACCGAGATCATTGTGCGGATATTGGGAATGAAGCGGGCGAAGAACACCACCCATTGGCCGCGTTCGTCGAAAATCCGGTCGATCTTGTTTACCGCCTCGACGTCGAGCGTCAGCCAGCGGCCGTGCTTGCGGACGAAAGCGCGCAGATCATCCTCGTTCCAGTGGCGACCGACCATGAACCAGAAATAATTGCCGGCCAGCGATCCGATCGTCCCGACCAGCACCAGCGCGACCGGGTGGAATGTCCCCTGCCCCACGCCGACACCGCCCAGCCCCATGATCAGCTCGGACGGGATTGGCGGAAAGATATTTTCCAGCGCCATGAGCAATGCGATTGCCCAGTAGCCGCCCTGCTCGATCAAATCTGTTACCCAGCTGCTCATATTGCGCGGCCTGGTGCGAGGTTATTGAGCTGCAAGCCGACGCTCGATCGCATCCCAGATCATGCCAGAAGTATCGGTACCGTTAAAATTGTCGATCGCGACGATTCCGGTTGGCGAGGTCACGTTGATCTCGGTCAGCCATTTGCCGCCGATCACATCGATGCCGACGAAGATCAGGCCGAGACGCTTCAGATCCGGCCCCATCGCCGCGCAGATTTCCTTTTCGCGCTCGGTCAGTTCCGCCGCTTCGGCATAGCCGCCTTGCGCAAGGTTGCTGCGGAATTCGCCTTCGCCCGGCTTGCGGTTGATCGCGCCGGCGACTTCGCCGTCGATCAGCACGATGCGTTTGTCGCCCTGATGCACTTCGGGGAGGAACGGCTGAACCATATGCGGTTCCGGCCAAGTCTGGTTAAACACCTCGAACAAGGCACTCAGATTGCTACCATCTTCCGGCACCAGGAAAATCGCCTTGCCGCCATTGCCGTGCAGCGGCTTGACGACGATGCCGCCATGTTCCTTCTGGAAGGCGCGGACTTCGTCGAGGTCGCGGGTGATCAGGGTCGGCGGCATGAACTGCGCATAGTCGAGCACATAGACTTTCTCCGGCGCGTTGCGGACGGAGACCGGGTTGTTGACCACCAGAGTCTCGCCTTCGATCCGCTCGAGCAAATGGGTCGCGGTGATATAGCCGACGTGGAACGGCGGATCCTGACGCATCAGCACGACATCAACATCGCTACCGAGGTCCAGCTTTACCGGATCGCCGAAGGTGAAGTGATCGCCTTTTACCGGCTGCACCGTGACCGGATGAGCGGGCGTGGTCAGACGGCCGTTGGCGTGGAGGGTCAGGCCCTTTACGTCATAATGGAATATCTGGTGACCGCGCTTCTGGGCGGAGAGCATTAGCGCAAAGCTGCTGTCTCCCGCAATGTTCACGCTCTCCATCGGGTCCATCTGTACGGCGATTTTCAGGGTCATTTGCATTCCTTAGACATTTTCGAACCCGCTTACCGTTCGTGTCGAGCCTAGTCGAGACACATTGGCATTGCGGCAAGCGTCTCTCGACTTCGCTCGAGACGAACGGGGGAGATGCGTTTCTAACCATTCGTCCCCGGCTTGTCGAAGGGCCTTTTTGTTTATCGGGAGAAAGAGAAAGTTCGATCCGCCCTCCGTGGGTGGCGCGTCAGAACCCGTGCCACACATTGGGCAAGTGAACAGGCAGGCGCCTCGGCGCAACCAATATCACGTCGATGCGGGCGTCTTCCCCATTGGTGCAATATTGCGGATAGAGTATTTCCACCGCATCGGCGACGCGCTGGAGCCGTTTCAGGTCGATCGCCTGTTCCAGATCTTCCAGCTTCGTCCGCGCTTTCACCTCGACAAAAGCGACCAGACCGCCGCGTTTGGCAACCAGATCGACCTCACCACGCGGGGTCCGCACCCGTTCGCCCAATATCCGCCATCCCTTCAGACGCAGAAAGCGGGCCGCGGTCTTTTCGGCCTGACGGCCGCGTTTCTCGGCGGCCTCGCGTTTCATTGTAGGACTGCGGTTCGTGCTGAGCCAATCGAAGCATTTTCCCCGTTGACGCACCGTAGATCCGAGAGAGGTCCTTCGACAGGCTCAGGACGAACGGTGTGGGGGCCGTAAGCGTTCATTTTTGATATACCGTTCGTGCTGAGCTTGTCGAAGCACTTCGATCCTCGATACACCGCATGTCCGATAGAAGCCCTTCGACAGGCTCGGGGCGAACGGTGCGGGATCGACAGGCGCTCATTTTTCCGACTTCCAGCGGTTGGTCAGTTCGTAGAGCGCTTTGCGGTCGGTGTTGAATATACGCGCGACCTCGCCCGCCGCTTTCGATGCCGGTAGCCGAACCAGTGCCTCGCGCAGCGCGGCCTCCACTTCCTGCTGGCTCGCCGCTTCCGGCGCGCCCGGCGGGCCGATGATCACGACGATTTCGCCTTTCGGCTTTTCCGCGCCATAGCGTTCGGCAAGCTCGCTGAGAGTGCCGGGCACCGCTTCTTCAAATCTCTTGGTGATTTCGCGTACGACCGCCGCCTTGCGATCGCCAAGCACAGCCAACGAGTCGGCCAGCATCGCACCCAGCCGGGAACCGTTTTCATAAAAGATCAGACTGGCGTTCAGCGTCTTCAACGCCGCGATCGATTCACTCCGCGCCTTGGTTTTGCTAGGCAGAAATCCTTCGAAAAGAAAGCGGTCGCTGGGCAGACCGGACAAGGTCAAAGCAGCGATAGCGGCACTCGGACCGGGAATTGTCGTGACGTAGAGGCCAGCCGCCTGCGCATCGCGGACCAGCTTGTAGCCGGGGTCGGAGATCAAGGGTGTCCCCGCATCGCTGACCAGTGCGACAATTTTACATCTCACTGCGTCCAAAATGGCTTCGCGATCGGCAGCCGACTTATGGTCATTATAGACCATCATCTTCGACTTCTTACCAATGTGATTCAGTAACTTAGCGGTAACTCTTGTATCTTCGACTAATATGATATCGGCGGCGGCAAGGGTTTCCTCGGCGCGGCGCGACAAATCTCCAAGGTTGCCGATCGGGGTGGCAACGATATAGAGACCGGATTGGGCAGGAGCAGACATATGACGGTCATGGCAGACAAGGTGTATCAAGGACAAGATCAAACGAGAAGGCGCCGCTTTTTGAAGTGGGCGGGCGTATCCGCATTTGTCTTTCTCGCCGGTTGTGAAACGATGGTCCCGCGCGGTGCAGAACCGCCACCGGTTGCCACCCCGACACCGGCGCCGGTGACATCTGGCTTGCCCGATGACCAGAAACATCATCGCATTGCCTTGCTGGTGCCGCTGTCCGGTAAAAATGCCGGAATCGGCCAGTCGCTCGCCAATGCGACGACCATGGCACTGCTCGATACCAAGGCGGAGAATATCCGCATGACCAGCTATGACACTGCCAAAGGTGTGACCGCAGCAGCCCAAAGCGCGATCCGCGACGGCAACAAGCTGATCATCGGCCCCTTGCTCAGCGACAATGTCGTGGCGACCGCCAATATTGCGCGGCCGGCTGGCGTTCCGATTCTCAGCTTCTCCAATGATACCGGCGCCGCTGGTAACAATGTCTATATATTGGGCCATATACCCTCGCAGTCGATCACCCGTGTTGTAGACTATGCAAAGTCAAAGGGTATGACCCGCTTTGCCGCCCTGGTGCCCAACGGCGTTTACGGACAGCGCGCTTCGTCAACCTTGCTGCGCCGGGTAAAGGATGTCGGCGGCACCGTCGTTTCGATCCAGACGTTCAATCGCGATTCAAAATCGATCGAGGCAGCTACCAAGAAACTCGCCGACAATGGTGATTTCGAAGCGGTGCTGCTCGCCGACAATGGCGACATGGCGATCAAGGCAGCGCCCTATATTCGCAAGAATGCCAGCAGCACGGCGAGAATCCTTGGCACCGACCTGTGGAATACCAGCAGCAATCTGGCCGGTGCTCCATCCATGCGCGGTGCCTGGTTCGCCAGCGTTTCGGATAGCCTGTACAAGCAATATGCAGACAAATATCGCGCCCGCTATGGCAAGGCGCCATTCCGGCTGTCGAGCCTCGGCTATGATTCGGTATTGCTGACGGTCAAAGTTGCGCGCGACTGGAAAGTCGGATCACCCTTCCCGATCAACAAGCTCACCGACAAGGGCGGTTTCATCGGCCTCGACGGCGTATTCCGGTTCAAGGCCGATGGCGTTTCGGAACGTGCTCTGGAAGTTCAGGAAATCCGCAGCGGCAGCTTTGCCGTAGTCGATCCGGCCCCGAAGGGTTTTTGAAGAACCGCTTTCTTACCGACTGTTAATGAAATCTCGTCATCCTGAACTTGTTTCAGGACCTCCAACGGCTGCGCGCTAACTTAAGGGGTCCTGAAACAAGTTCAGGATGACGAATTAATTGCGGATAAACTCAGCCGATATTCTGACCGGTCTCTGCCCAATCTTTAAGAAAGCCTTCGATTCCCTTGTCGGTCAGCACATGTTTGAACAGGTTGCGGATGACGTTGGGGGGCATCGTTCCGACATCGGCACCGATGCGCGCGGATTCGAGTACGTGGATCGGATGGCGGATCGATGCGACGAGGATTTCGGTGTCGAAGGCATAATTGTCGTAGATCAACCGGATGTCTTCGATCAACATCATGCCGTCGAGGCCATTATCATCATGGCGTCCGACGAACGGCGAGATGAAGCTTGCGCCGGCCTTGGCTGCGAGCAGCGCTTGATTGGCGGAAAAACAGAGCGTCACATTGACCATCGTGCCTTCGCTGGTCAGCGCTTTGCAGGTTTTCAGCCCGTCAATCGTCAATGGCACCTTGATGCAGACATTGTCGGCGATCTTGCGCAGCATTTCCGCTTCTTTCATCATCGTCTCGTGATCGAGTGCGATGACTTCGGCGGAAACCGGTCCATCGGTCAGGCCGCAAATTTCCTTTGTGACTTCCATGATATCGCGACCGGATTTCTTGATCAGCGACGGGTTGGTGGTCACTCCGTCTACCATGCCGGTCGCGGCAAGGTCGGCGATTTCCGCGGTATCGGCTGTGTCTACGAAGAATTTCATCGGTCTGGCTCCAGGAATTAGGAAAAAGGCGGCTGTTGCTTATTGCCTATCTGCTTTCCCCGAAACGCGAAACTGCCGCACCGTCCTTTATGGCAGAAAGCTGTGGATAGATTGGGGGAAGATTGCTGGATAAATTGAGCAAGAACTCGATATCCCTATCCCTCAAAAGGCTTTTCCAGCGCCCAGTACCGCAATCAATAAAGGATCATTGGTCGCCCGCGGATTGGCGCGGATCGATGCTTCCTGCGCGCCGATAGAACGATAGATGGCGTCATTGACCTTATTGGTCACGTCGCGGCTGATGCTGGAAAAATCGACATTGGTGGCCTGTGACAGCACCAGATTGATAATCTCGTTGTCGAACAGTCTCAGACCATTGCCGATACCGGGCAACATCCGGTCCACCAGTGTATTGCCGAGTTGACCTTGCAGCAGGCTGGTGGCAGCGCGCGGTCCGCCATTGATGATCGCCAAAGCGTCGGAGATGCTCATATTGCGGATGGTTTCCGCCACAATCGGGGCGGCCAGGTCAGCGCCGGTTTCCGCCGCACGGTTGACCTGAAGGAGCAAGCGATCCTGTATCGGCTTGGACCGCAGCAAGGCGGTGGCAATATTGGTAACCCGCGACCCGCCCAGCGACTCCGGCACCGCGATCCGGGCAATCTGGCTGTCAAAAAAGCCGTTGGGCTGGAGCAACTCGGCAAAAGCGTTTTGCGAGGACAGCGTCAATAGTCGTTTGACTGCCTCGGTCAGGCTGAGGCCCGGCAAGCTGGAACAGCCGGGCAGCGCCAGCAATCCGGCAGCTGCGCCCATGCCCAGAACCGATCTGCGATGATAGTTCATTAAGTGTCTCCAAATTTCGCCAAAGCAGGAATGACGGATGATGTTTCCCTGCCTATAGCATGAATATGAATCGCGTTCGTGTACTCCTGCTTAACGCCGCCCTGGGGCCGCTCGATTACCGGGTACCGGAAGGCATGCAGGTAGAGCCGGGTTCGATCGTGATGGCGCCGCTGGGTCCACGCAAAATGCCCGGGGTCGTGTGGGAACCCGATAGCTTTCCGGTCGAGGAAATTGACCCGAAGAAATTGCGGCCGCTGCTGGAGGTGCGTGATGTACCGCCGCTACGCGCGCCATTGCGGCGACTGATCGAGTGGACCGCCGCTTATTATTTCGCTTCGCCAGCTTCGGTGTTGCGGATGGTGCTTTCGAGCGGAGCAGCCTTTGCCGACAATCGCCCGATCAGCGAATATCGTCTGAACGGCTCGGTTCCCGACCGGATGACACCGCAGCGCAACCAGGCGCTGCAAAAGCTGATCGGGGAACAAGGCACGATCAGCGAACTGGCCAATAAGGCCGGTGTATCTATCGCGGTGATCCGGGGACTGGAAAAGCTCGGGGTGTTTGATCGGGAGGATGTGTCACCATTTGCCATCTCCGCCAAACCTTTGCCCGATTTCGATACCGTCGATCTCAGCGACGATCAGAAAAATGTCAGCCAAATATTGATCGATGCGGTGCGAGCATCGCAGTTCAAGCCTTTCCTGCTCGACGGGGTTACCGGATCGGGCAAGACCGAAGTCTATTTCGAAGCGATTGCCGAGGCGTTGCGTCAGGACAAGCAAGTGCTGGTGCTGCTCCCCGAAATCGCGCTGACAGAACCATTTCTCAACCGGTTCTATGCGCGCTTCGGGGCAGAACCGCTCGCCTGGCACAGCGGCATGAAACAGTCGGAACGCAAGAGAAACTGGAGAGCCCTGGCCGACGGCAACGCCAAGGTGATTGTCGGCGCGCGTTCGGCCCTGTTCCTGCCCTATGCCAGACTGGGACTGATCATCGTCGACGAAGCGCACGAGACAAGCTTCAAACAGGAAGACGGCGTGCGCTATCACGCCCGCGACGTCGCGGTCATGCGCGGATTGCACGAGAAAATTCCCGTCATTCTCGCCTCCGCCACGCCGGCAATAGAAAGTCAGCATCAGGTCGAACAAGGCAATTATGAACTGCTCGAACTGCCCGCGCGTTTTGGCGGGGCGACCATGCCGGATATCGAGGCGCTGGATTTGACCGAGGATGTACCGCCACGCGGAAGTTGGCTCGCACCAACGCTGGTCCACGCGCTGGAGGAGAATCTCGAGCGCGGCGAGCAGTCGCTGCTGTTCCTTAACCGGCGCGGTTTTGCGCCACTGACCCTGTGCCGGACCTGCGGCCACCGGATCGACTGCCCCAATTGCACCGCATGGATGGTCGAGCACCGGCTGACCCGCCGCCTCGCCTGTCATCATTGCGGCCATGTCATGCCGATCCCGGAAAAATGCCCCGAATGCGGCGACGAAGACAGTCTTGTCGCCTGCGGCCCCGGGGTCGAACGGATTTGCGACGAGGTCAAAATGCTGTTCCCGCAGGCCCGCACGGCGATCGTGACTTCGGACACGATATGGTCTCCCCAGCGCGCAGCCGATTTCGTCAGCCAGATGGAAGCCGGAGCGATCGACATTGTCGTCGGCACCCAGCTGGTGACCAAAGGCTATCACTTTCCCAATCTGACTCTGGTCGGCGTTGTCGACGCGGATATCGGGCTGGAAGGCGGCGATCTGCGCGCCGCCGAACGCAGTTTTCAGCAGATTGCCCAGGTCGCCGGTCGCGCCGGACGGGCCGAGAAGCCGGGCCGGGTCTATGTCCAGACCAGGATGCCCAACGCGCCAGTGATCCAGGCGCTGATCAAGAATGATCGCGAAGGCTTTTACGCCGCCGAAATCGAAGCCCGTCGTCAGGCGCTGGCACCACCATTCGCGCGCTGGGCAGCGATCATCGTCTCCTCCGAGGACAATAAGGAAGCCATGGAAACCGCCCGCCTGATCGGCCAGACCGCGCCAAAGGTTGATGGCTTTTCGGTATACGGCCCTGCTCCTGCGCCGCTGGCAATGCTCCGCGGTCGCCACCGGCACCGGCTGCTGGTCCACGCCCTGCGTTCGGTCGACCTGCAGCACATCATGCGTGAATGGCTGGAAAAGCTGGAATGGCCCCGAGCCGTCAGGGTCGGGGTCGATGTCGATCCCTATAGCTTTGTCTAATTCTCAAAGGCCCTTCTCTTTCAGGGGAAGGGCTTACCAAACACAAAAACTCCTTTGAAAATCCTGTCAAATTGACGCATGGGCCGATCCATGATCAAAAAACTCATCCTGCTCGTCTCGATCGCCCTTACCACTATGCTCACCGGCCCTGCCCAGGCCGATCCGGCCGATATCAGCGCTGCCAGCCGTTCGGTTGTCCGGGTCGTGCTCGCGGCCAAGGATGGCGACAAGGTCGCCTTTGTCGGCCACGGCAGCGGGTTCGTGGTCGCTCCGGACAAGATCGTCACCAACGCCCATGTCGTCGAGATTGCACGTCAGGAAAGCTCTGTGGTCATCGGCATCATCCCCTCGCAGGGTGGAACCAGCTACGGCGGCAAGATCATCGCTTATTCTCCAAGCAATGATCTCGCGCTAATTCAGGTTCTAGACGGTGGCCGTTTGCCGCCGATGACGATTTTCGGTGGCCAAGTAGGCGATGGCGCGGATGTCGTCGCCGTCGGCTATCCCGGCTCTGTCGACCGGGCGCAAGGGCTGGATCTCGATGATCTGGTCAACCCGATGTCACCGGTCAAAACCACCGGCACGGTTTCCGGCGGACGGACGACCAAGCAATTCGATACAATTTTGCACACAGCGCCAATCGCATCTGGCAATAGCGGCGGGCCATTGATCGACAATTGCGGCCGGGTGCTGGGCGCAAACAGCTTCGGTTCGATAAGCAACGGCAATGACGCCGAATTCGGCTTCGCCGTCTCGGCGCGCGAAATCCTCAGCTTTCTGCGCAAAGCTGGTGTCAAAGTGGCCTCCACAGCGACGCCTTGCCGTTCGGCAGCGGAAATCAGTCTGGAAGAGCAACAGCGCGAGCTCGCAGCCCGCGCTCAAGTAGACGCGGCGAAGGACGCCGAAGCCGAGAAGCGTCAACGGGCGGAAACAAAATTACGCACCGGCATATCCCAGGACATCATCGCCGCACGCGAAAACCGGATGGCGATAGCCGCGCTGATATTGGTGCTGTCACTGCTCGCAGCCGGCGGCGCCGGCGTTCTGATGGTACAGGGCAAACGCAACCCGGCGATCGGGGCAGCGGGTGGTGCAGCAATACTGTTGCTCACCGCGGTCTTCACTTTCCTGTCCCGCCCCGATTTCAGCGAAATTGATGATCGTGTTGCGGCCAGCTTGAAGGAAACTGAAGCCCAGAACGTCCCGCAACAAGCAAAGATCGCTACTTCTGGCAAATATCAATGCACGATCAACCCTCAGCGCAGCAGGATTACCGTGTCGCAGCAAGATGAAATGCCACTCGACTGGGCAGATGGCGGCTGTGTCAACGGCCGCACCCAATATGGCCGCGACGGTGCCAAATGGTCCCGGATATTTGTTCCCAACCAAGAGCAGACAATCACTATCAGCAGCTTCCAGCCGGATCGTAGCGAGTTCACAGAGGAACGCTATCTGATGGGGCTGGATGCAATGACCAAGGCGCGTGAGATCCGCGCCAAATATGGCAACAGGACCTGCACGACCGACGACAAAGCGCTGGCTGATATAGAAGATATGGTGAAGGCCATCAGAGCGGAATTGCCGGGACAGGCAAATGAGCGACTGGTTTACGAGTGCAAACTCGGCACAAATTAAAGAGGTCGGGGATATATGTCAGCTGGAAAAGGTTCCGGACTTCACTTGTGATCTTCCCTAGGCGCTCTTTCGCCTGGAAGCAGCACTGACCCGATTTGCGGCCACGGGCAGCGATACGGATCCGACGAGGGGAACCCATTTTTCGGCCGGACGCAAATCCGTGCAATTATCCAAGGCCTCCGCCTTGCCATATAGATATCCCTGCACCTGGTCACAGCCAAGGGCGCGCAAGTCATCGACCTGTTCCTGCCGCTCAACGCCCTCGGCCGTCGTCGTCATACCCAGATTCTTGGCGAGGCTGATCACCGATTTTATGATGGCTCTGCAATCATCACGGGAATCAATCTCGTTGACAAAGCAGCGGTCAATTTTGATCTTGTCGAAGGGGAAACTCCGCAAATAGTTGAGCGAGCTGTAACCGGTCCCGAAATCATCCAGCGATATGCGAACGCCGAGTTTCCGGAGGCTGTGCAACGTGCGTATATTGACGTCGCTGTCCTGCATCAGAATGCTTTCGGTAATTTCCAGTTCCAGTCGCTGCGGAGCTATACCCGTTTGTGCAAGCGCATTGACGATTGTCGGAATGAGGTTTGCGCTTCGCATCTGGGATGGAGACAGGTTAACCGCCACGCTCAGCGCTTCATCCCATTGCGCAGCATCTTCCAAAGCCTTGCGAATAACCCATTCACCAAGCTGAACGATCATTCCTGTTTCTTCAGCGACCGAGATGAATTCATTGGGCATCACGAAACCGCGTTCCGGATGTTCCCAACGCAAAAGTGCTTCGAAACCGGTCTGCTTGAGCGTTTTCAGATCGATCAAGGGTTGATAATGCAATCGCATTTCTTGTTCGGCGAACGATGCTCGCAAATCCAGTTCCAGATTTCGGCGTTCCTCAGCGGCAACATCCATTTCCTTTTCGAAAATGGCAACGCGATTGCGTCCAGCGCCTTTCGCCGAATATAGCGCGAGATCGGCATATTTTACTAACATGTCCGGCTCGGTGATGTCTTGTGTCCATTGCGCAAGACCGACGCTGGCGCTGCTGACAACATTATGGTCGTCGATCAAGAACGGTTTGCCGGCAGCGTGCACGATCAGGTTCGCGATATCTTCGGCAAATTCCGCCCGCTCCCCGCTGAGGAGCAGAGCGAACTCATCACCACCTATTCGGGCCAGCGTATCATTTGACTTGGAGACATTTTCCAGTCTCCTGGAAACCATTGTCAAAAACTTGTCGCCGATCGGATGTCCCAATGTGTCATTTATCGCTTTGAAATGATCGAGATCAAACAGCAGCAATGCAATCTTGTCATCGGGCTGAGCGCGGTGAATGGCCCGGTTCAACGCTTCGGAAAAAAACCTCCGGTTCGGAAGATCCGTCAAGCCGTCAAAATGGGCCATGTAACGGACTTTCTCTTCGGCGGACTTCTGCGCGGTAATATCGGAGATGACCCCTCTCATCGCGACCCCGAGTTGTTCCGCACCTCCCTTCGTGGCGCGACCACTAATCTTCCACCAATGCTTATCGTCATTGATGGTTACAGAAACCATGATGGCAGGAAAGGACACGCCTTGAGCGATATAGTTGGTCAGCATCCGCCGATCTTCTTCCTCGTCCAGCAGCGAGACCAGGAGAGACTCGTTCAAATCCTCTGCAGAGCAATGAGCGGCTTCTGCAAAACGGTCACAGACATCCAACAGATATCCTCCACTATCGACCGAGAAAAGCCAGTTGGATGATTGTTCTTCAAAATCGTTCAACAGCAGCTTCACGGTTTCGGCCGCTTCCGACAGTTCGTGTTGAGCAAATATCTCGTCTGCAAAGCTCCCAAAATTTTGCTTGCCCGCCAGAAGCAGGATCATCGCAAATGTCGCAAGCAAGCAAATCGCCAGATAGCTTTCTGTGCCGCCCATGAATAGCAGGCCGATTGAAAGACATATGGCGATGATTATCGTCCACGCCTTGGACGCTTCTGGTAAATGTCGATAGGACATGACGCCGGCGCTCATTTTTCCCGCGCCGATCACGGCCAGCAATATAAGTTCCGAAGGACTGGAAATCGGTATCAGATAAGCGACCCCGACACCCCATACATGGGCAAAGATTACGGCATTACGGGTGATATTCCGCTTCGTTTTCAACATTTCGCCGGGCGACAATCCCGGATCATTCGATATATTTCTCAGCCGGAGCCTATCACCCGTCGCAAAGACAAATACCGTGCACCACAGGACAAGCGCCGAGGCGGAAACGTCTTTGGAAAACAACGTCAATATGATCACAGCATTCACCAGATTTGCGATCACGGCGGAACGCACAATCTTGCTATGTTCGGTAAGCTGCTTTCTGGTTACCAGATCCCGTTCTGACTGGTCCAGGTAGCGGAGATTATTCCGAGCTTCCATCATTCTCCCCATTCCATTTTGGGGGAGTAGCGTTCAAAAGTTTACAATCCGTTGTTTTTGCCCATTTTTCTATGTGAAACACGATGTGACCAAAGAATAGGCAAAGAATAGATCATTCTCGTTGCCATTTCTGCTCTCAAGCCCGCCTCGAAATGTCACCATATCCGCCTCGGACGGTGAACAAAGCAACCAAATGGATAACGATGTGTTAGCTATGAGATAGATGATTAAGGGAAATCGGATGACCGAAGCCAATGAAAGCCTGCAGGCTCCTGACTATAACGGCCTGAAAGCGGTCTTCATCAACCGTACATTGACACCGTCGCCGTCATTCAGCCACACAGAATGTCTGATGACTGTCGCCCGGGACGTGAAGATCGCCGAAATCTTTTATTTTCTGGTTCATTTTACTTCCTTTTCCAACAACCGCGCCTTTATCTCCAGCCCATAGGCATAGCCTCCCATGGTCCCGTCACTCCGCACTACGCGGTGGCAGGGGATCAGCACTGCAACATTATTGGCGCCATTGGCACTGCCCACGGCGCGAACCGCTTTCGGCTTGCCGATCGCCGCGGCGATATCGGCGTAGCTGCGGGTTTCTCCTTCGGGAATTTTGCGCAGTTCCTGCCACACCGCCTCCTGAAAGACAGTGCCCCGGACATCAAGCGGGATGTTATGCGGGCGGCCCGGCGTTTCGACTTGAGCAATCACTTGCGCGAGCAACTTGGCGAAGGCTTCATCGCCAGCGCGCAAATCGGCTTTCGGGAAACGACCGCGCAATTCATCCTCGCCCTCATTGAACGACAGGCAGCAGACCCCCTTGTCGGTTGCTGCGACCATCATATTTCCAAGCGAGGTTTCGACACGGGCCCAATATACCGTGACCCCTGCCCCGCCATTTTTCCAGGCGCTTGGCTTCATCCCCATGTTCCGGTTCATTGCCTGTTCCTCGTAAAACCGTGAAGCCGACCCATAGCCGGCGTCGTAGATCGCTTCGGTGACCGATGCGCCGCTGTCTAGCGCATCCTTCACCCGTTCCGTCCGCAAAGCCCTCGCATAGGCGGCGGGCGACAATCCGGTATCGCGTTTGAAAATCCGCTGGAGGTGAGTTGGCGAGTAGCCGGTCATCTGACCCAGCTCGCTAAGCGTCGGAGCGGTCTCGGCCATCCGGATCGCGTCAATGACTGCCTTTACCGCTGCATCATCGCGCGCCACGTCATTCGGTAGACACCGAAGGCAGGCGCGCAGACCTGCTGCCTCTGCCTGTTCGGCCTTCGCGAAGAAACGTACATTTTCGCGTTTAGGGTGCCGTGCGGCGCAAGAGGGGCGGCAGTAGATGCCCGTGCTCAGGACGCCGGTGACGAATTTTCCGTCAAAGCTGCGGTCGCGAGCCTGCATTGCAGCCCATGCCTGTCGATTATCCACTGACTTCTGGGTCACGATTCAAACCTCTCCACCCGCGCGACGAAACATCCGTGGGCTGCGTTATGCACATCTATATAGGCAACCTCGTCCAGTTCAAATAGCTGGCGGATTGAACTGTCCGCGTCTCCGGGTAGCGCCAGGCGGGCGGTTTTCAACATCGCATCTATGCCGAAAGCGCGCATCCCCAATGTTCGACCTTCGAAAACCGGTGGCACGGCATCGGTAAATTGCGCAGCTTCTACCAGCCCGGTTTTCGCAAATATTGCGTAAGAGCTGCGATAGGGAGAATCGACATCATGGGACGTGTGGTGGAACAGGATCAGCTCTTCACCCACTTCTGCATCTTCCAGAGATATGCGACAGGGAAAGCCGGGTTTGCTGGTCGCTGTCATCTGCACCGCACCCAGGGCCGAGAGCTGTTCTGTGGTTGCGCCCTCGAAGGATTTGGCTAGTTCGGGGCTCAATCCGGTGATTTGATAGGTCATATGCAATCTCCGATTCTGGTTGTTGCAACGAATTTAAATCAGCCATGCCCGTACGGCTTCCCGTATCTTGCGTTCAAAGCAAATATATCCACGGGACAATTGAAAGCCGCAAAAAACTGCTGGTTCGGCTTTCGGAGAAAATGATTCCCAAAGCCATCTTGCATCGCAGCAAAATGGTTGCTAGACGCCGCGCATCCGTGGGCGGAATCGCAGGATTTCCGGCCATTAAGCGGACCATTTCATCAACGGTTTTCAGACCGTGTTTACGGTCAGGGAGAAGCAAACGCGTGGATCATTCCAGCGGCATTAGAGCGAGTTTAGCGGGGCGTTACGCCACGGCTTTGTTCGCGCTTGCAGAAGAAAATAAGAGCATCGACACGGTGCAGGCCAGTCTTGCGACATTGAGCGCAGCCTTGGCCGAATCGAGTGACCTCAGGGCGCTGACGAACAGCCCGGTCCTCTCCCGCGAAGATGCCGGCAAGGCGATCGGCGCTATCGCCAAGAACCTCGGCCTGGACAAGTTGTCGACCAATGTGCTCGGCGTGCTTGCGGCCAATCGCCGTCTCGACAAAATTCCGGCTGTGATTCGCGCCTTCACCACTTTGGCCTCCAGCCATCGCGGCGAGATCAGCGCTGAAGTCACCTCGGCTCATCCTCTGGATGACAAGCAGATTGATGCGCTCAAGGCGCAGCTCAAGAAACGTGTGGGAAGCGATGTTAGCGTTTCCACCGCAGTTGATCCGTCCATATTGGGCGGGCTCGTCGTGAAAATCGGCAGCCAGATGATCGACAGCTCGATTAAAACCCGTTTGAACACCCTATCGCAGGCCATGAAGGGCTAAAGGAAGATACACATGGATATTCGCGCCGCAGAAATTTCAAAGGTCATCAAGGACCAGATCGCCAATTTTGGCAATGAAGCCCAGGTTTCCGAAGTTGGAACCGTGCTCGCCGTCGGTGATGGTATCGCCCGTATCCACGGCCTCGATCAGGTCCAGGCCGGTGAGATGGTCGAATTCTCCAACGGTATTCAGGGCATGGCGCTGAACCTCGAAGCTGACAATGTCGGCGTCGTGATCTTCGGCTCTGACGCTGAAATCAAAGAAGGCGACGTCGTCAAACGGACCGGCACGATTGTTGACGTTCCGATCGGCAAGGAATTGCTTGGTCGCGTGGTCGACGGTCTCGGCAACCCTATTGACGGCAAGGGCCCGATCAAGACCACCCAGCGTAGCCGCGTTGAAGTCAAGGCGCCGGGCATTATCCCGCGTAAATCGGTTCACGAACCCGTTCAAACCGGCCTGAAGGCACTCGACGCTCTCGTTCCTGTTGGCCGTGGCCAGCGCGAATTGATCATTGGTGACCGTCAAACCGGTAAGACCGCTGTCGCAATCGACACGTTCATCAACCAGAAGACAGTCAACGCCGGCGACGACGAAAGCAAGAAGCTCTACTGCATCTATGTTGCCATCGGCCAGAAGCGCTCGACCGTTGCACAGATTGTAAAAAGCCTCGAAGAAAATGGCGCGATGGAATATTCGATCGTGGTTGCTGCAACCGCTTCCGAGCCTGCGCCTCTTCAGTATCTTGCACCTTACACCGGTGTGACGATGGGCGAATATTTCCGCGATAACGGCATGCACGCCTGTATCGTTTATGACGATCTCTCCAAGCAGGCTGTGGCTTATCGCCAGATGTCCCTGCTTTTGCGTCGTCCTCCAGGACGTGAAGCTTATCCTGGTGACGTTTTCTATCTTCACAGTCGCTTGCTTGAACGTGCTGCGAAAATGAACGAAGCCAATGGCTCCGGTTCTTTGACCGCATTGCCGATCATCGAAACCCAGGCTGGTGACGTTTCGGCATACATTCCAACCAACGTGATTTCGATCACCGACGGCCAGATCTTCCTCGAAACCGACCTGTTTAACCAGGGCATCCGTCCTGCTATTAACGTGGGTCTCTCGGTTTCCCGTGTTGGTTCTGCCGCACAGACGAAGGCGATGAAAAAGGTTTCGGGTTCGATTAAGCTCGATCTCGCGCAATATCGCGAAATGGCGGCTTTTGCCCAGTTCGGTTCCGATCTCGATGCGTCGACGCAGAAATTGCTGGCTCGTGGTGAACGTCTCACCCAGCTGCTCAAGCAACCGCAATTTTCGCCGCTGCCTTTCGAAGAGCAGACCGCGTCGATCTATGCCGGTACCAACGGGCATCTCGATAAAGTCGCAGCGACCGATGTTGTGCGTTATGAAGCAGCGATGCTGGCTCATATGCGCACCGAACATGCTGATATTTTGAAAACGATCCGTGAAAGCGGTGACTTGGCAGATGACACCAAGGCAGCTCTCGAAGCGGCACTGGCAGCATTTGGCAAAACATTCGCATAAGGCAATTGGATAAACACCGTTAGCCCTGAGCTAGTCGAAGGGCGCTTATCGACCAGAGATGGAGTTCGACAGGCTCACCACTAACGGCACAATGGAGTAAGACAGGAAAACATGGCCAGTCTTAAAGAACTGAAAGATCGGATCGCGTCGGTTAAGTCGACCCAGAAGATCACCAAGGCCAAGAAGATGGTCGCAGCGGCGAAGCTGCGCCGGGCGCAAATGGCTGCGGAAGCTGCGCGTCCCTACGCCAGCCAGATGGAAAAAGTGATGGCGAGCCTCGCCTCCAAGGTTTCGATTGACGAAAATTCGTCGAAACTTTTGGCCGGCACCGGCAAGCTCGACACCCATCTTCTGGTCGTTGCCACATCGGACCGTGGCCTGTGCGGAGCGTTCAATGCCAATATCGTCAAGGAAGCGCGGCTCAAGGCCGAAAAGCTGCTCGCCGAAGGTCACAAAGTGCTGTTCTACATGGTTGGCCGCAAGGGCATTCCTATCATCAAGCGCTTTTACCCTGGCCAGATTCTGAAGCATTTCGACACGTCGATTGTCAAAGCACCGGGCTATGAAGAAGCCAAGGCAATTGCTGCGGACCTGACCGCGCTGGTCGAAGAGGGCAAGTTTGACGTCGCCCACCTGTTCTACGGCAAGTTCAAATCCGCTTTGGTTCAGGAACCCACGGTTCAGCAGATCATCCCGATTGCTGTTCTGGATGGCGCCATCGCGGAATCCGCTGGCGCTGTGGACTATGAGCCAGACGAGGAAGAAATTCTCGCGGCTCTGCTTCCACGCAATCTGACCACCCAGATTTTCGGCGCATTGCTGGAAAATAACGCGTCGGAACAAGGTGCTTCGATGACCGCCATGGACAATGCGACCCGCAATGCCGGCGATCTGATCGATAACCTTACCATCGTCTATAACCGCAGCCGTCAGGCCGCGATTACCACCGAATTGATTGAAATTATCGCTGGCGCTGAAGCGCTCTAAAGCACGTACGCAAGGAAACGTAAAAATGGCAAAAACCAAAAATGTAGGCCG
>NZ_JBALUT010000047.1:0-21434 GCF_036963705.1 Parasphingorhabdus sp.
AGGTCGCCCCGATCAGCACCAATATGATCCTGTCCTATGTCGCCGAACATGTGCTGGGCCTGCCGAGGAGCTATTGATGGCCGACTGGGCAGACTGGATCGGCAAGAGCGAGACGCGCCATGACGTCATAACGCCGGGTCTGCTCCAACGCTTTTGCGCGACCATCGACCGGCCGGTTACCGATGAGATACCCCAAGGTCTCCACTGGTGCCTCTGCCTGCCCGATGCCCCCTCGGCGCAGCTGGCCGAAGATGGGCATCCCGCAAAAGGCGGTTTTCTGCCACCTATCCCCCTGCCCCGCCGGATGTGGGCGTCGAGCAAAGTTGCGTTCGAACATCCGCTGCAACTGGGCGATGCAATATCGCGTGTCTCTACCGTGGCCAGCATTGAAGAGAAATCGGGCAAGTCAGGCGATCTGGTTTTTGTCGCTGTCGATCATGAAACACGCGTCGGCGATCGGGTGGCGATCAGGGAGCGGCAGAATATCGTCTATCGGGAGCCTGCTACAACCGCAGCACCGGCCAGTTTGGCCAGCAACGAAACTCCAGACCTCAGCGGTTGGAGCTGGCAGCAGAAAATCGTGCCGTCCGAACCATTATTATTCCGCTATTCGGCGCTAACCTTCAACAGCCACCGTATCCATTATGACCAGCCCTATGCGATGCAGGAAGAAGGCTATCCCGGCCTTGTCGTGCAGGGACCGCTGATGGCTACATTGTTGCTCAATCTGGCCGCACGCGAACTGGGAGTGAACGGGCTCTCCCGCTTTTCCTTCCGGGGCCAGGCGCCCGCTTTCGCCAATGCCGCGATCTATCTCGTCGGCAAACAGGAGGGCGAGAATATTGCGCTCGCCGTCATCGGCAATGATGGAAAAGAAATCATGACCGCACAGTCCGCGATATAGGGGGAACGGATCCCTTCGTTCGTGCTGAGCTTGTCGAAGCACGATGGCGCGCACTCGTCCTTCGACAGGCTCAGGACGAACGGGAAAGTATCGATCCACCCAATTCTAACCGCAACATAAAGCCCGGCAGCTGCGGATCACGCGGCCACCGGGCTTTCCTTAAATCAAACGTGACTTAGAAACGGTCGGCGTTCATCACCTTGGTCCAGGCTGCTGCAAAATCCTCGACAAATTGCTGGTCCGCATCATTCGAGGCGTAAACTTCGGCTACGGCGCGCAATTCCGAATTGGATCCGAAGATCAGATCGACCGGTGTCGCAGTCCAGACCAGCTTGTCCGTCTCGCGGTCACGGCCTTCGTACAATCCGGCATTGCTGTCCGACTTCGACCATTTGGTCTTCATGTCGAGCAGATTGACGAAAAAGTCGTTGCTCAGCTGTCCGGGATTGGCAGTGAACACACCGTTGGACGACTTGCCCGCATTGGCGTTCAGCGTCCGCAGCCCGCCTACCAGCACCGTCATTTCCGGCACCGTCAGATTGAGCGCGTCGGCCTTGTCGACCAGTGCTGCCGCTGGTGCCATGTCGGCACCGGAAGCATAATAGTTGCGGAAGCCGTCGGCCTTCGGTTCGAGATAGGCGAAGGATGCCGCATCGGTCTGTGCCTGCGTGGCATCGACGCGTCCGGGCGTGAACGGCAGACTGACCTTGTGGCCGGCCTTGCTTGCCGCCTGCTCGACCGCAGCATTGCCGCCCAGGACGATCAGGTCAGCAAGCGAAACCTGCTTGCCGCCCGTGGCGCTCCGGTTGAAATCCTTCTGGATCGCTTCCAATTTGCCAAGCACCTTGGTCAGTTCCGCCTTGTCATTGACCGCCCAGCCGCGTTGCGGCTCGAGCCGCAGTCGCGCACCATTGGCACCGCCACGCATGTCGCTGCCACGGAAGGTCGAGGCCGAAGCCCATGCCGTCCGCACCAGTTCCGATGTTGTCAGACCCGTAGCCAGAATTTTCGACTTGAGCTGCGCGACATCGCTATCGCCAATCATAGCATAGTCCGCTGCGGGCAGCGGGTCCTGCCATACGAAGCTCTGGCTCGGTGCATCGGTTCCGACATAGCGAGCCGAAGGGCCGAGATCACGATGAGTCAGCTTGAACCACGCGCGCGCAAAAGACGCCGCAAATTCATCGGGATTTGCATGCCAGCGCTCGGCGATCCTGCGGAAACCGGGGTCTTCCTTGACCGCAATATCGGTGGTGAACATGATCGGCGCGTGGGTCTTGCCCGGAATATGCGCGTCGGGAACCATGTTCGCCGCATTTGGATCGCTCGGGATCCACTGCGTAGCACCGGCCGGGCTCTTGACCTTGACCCATTCGAAGCCGAACAGATTGTCGAGATACTGGTTGGTGAAAGCAATCGGATTGGCAGACCATGCGCCTTCAAGTCCGCTGGTGATCGTGTCTTCAGCATTGCCCTTGCCGCATTTATTGGCCCAGCCCAGACCCTGCGCTTCGATACCGGCGGCAGAGGGTTCTGCATCCATACATTCTTCAGGCTTGTGCGCACCATGCGCCTTGCCGAACGTATGCCCACCAGCAATCAGCGCCAGCGTTTCCTCGTCGTTCATCGCCATATTGCCAAAGGCACGGCGGATATCGGCAGCGGCCGAAATCGGATCATGATTGCCGTTCGGTCCTTCCGGATTGACGTAGATCAAACCCATTTGCGTTGCAGCAAGCGAGCCCTTGAGATCGCCTTTACCGTCGCGGCGGTTGTCGGCCAGCATCTTGGCTTCCGGCCCCCAGAACACCAGATCGGGTTGCCATGCATCGACGCGGCCACCAGCGAAGCCGATGGTCTTGAAGCCCATATCCTCGAGCGAGACATTGCCGGTCAGCACCATCAGATCACCCCAGGACAATTTCCGGCCATATTTCTGCTTGATCGGCCACACCAGACGCCGCGCCTTGTCGAGGCTGACATTGTCGGGCCAGCTGTTGAGCGGTTCGAACCGTTGCTCCCCGCCATCGGAGCCGCCGCGTCCGTCACCAACACGATAGGTACCGGCGCTGTGCCACGCCATGCGGATGAAGAACGGACCATAATGGCCGTAATCGGCTGGCCACCAGTCCTGCGAAGTGGTCAGGACCTTGCGGATATCTTCCTTGACCGCAGCGAGATCGAGAGTTGCGAACTCGGCAGCATAGTCAAAGTCCGGGCCGTAGGGATTGGACTGGGCCTCATGCTGGCGGAGCGCCGCGAGGTCGAGGGTTTGTGGCCACCAGTCCTTGTTTGACATGGCACCTGGCGGGTCTTGCACAACCGTTTTTTGGGCTTGGGCCGGACTGGCCATCACCAACGGCGCCATTGACGCTGCCAGCAAGGCGAAAAGTGAAACTTGTGATTTGGACATTTTTCTCTCCTTCGGGACCATCCCGTTATGGAGAAGATATTATCTGCAGAAGAAGTAATGCCGAAATCAGTAAATTCCCTAAGCCTGATCGAAGATGTCGATTAAAGCCGGGATTGTTTTAAAAATATGCGATCAGTGAGAGCATTGATCGGCCGGGCATGACAAAACGAAAGAAGCCCGGCGGCTGGGTCGCATTAACCGCCGGACTTCCTCTGGATACCCAAAATGGGCTTGGTGCGACACCGGGATCGAACTGAATGAACCGCTCGATGGGGTCGGTGTCGCAAGAGTTTGTTAACCGAGTCTTATTGCGGCGAGTGTGATTAGGATCACTGACCTAAAGAAAAAGAAACGGGGACCAGAGGAAGCCGGAGCGGACTGGACGTTATTCACACCGTCCGTTTTGCGCGGTCCTTCTGGTTCTGCCCCTGGATCGCGTCTTTCGCAGCGCTCCACTCGTCATCGCCCCACGCGAGCAGTTGCGAGAAATTGCCGCCGCCGGCAAGATAGCTGCCACCGTCGATAGCGATCGTCTGTCCGGTCAGATATTCGACCCCGGGTCCAAGCAGGAATGCTGCGAGATTGGCAAGTTCGTGCATTTCGCCCGGCCGATCCATCGGGGCGCCGCTGCGTTGTCGCTCTTCGTCGCTGCCGGTGGGATTAAGCCGGCTGGACATGCCTTCGGTCGGGAACAGCCCCGGTGCGATCGCGTTGAGGCGGATGTTGTAACGCGCCCATTCAACCGCCAAGCTCTGGGTCATCACGTTGATCCCGGCCTTGGACATCGCGCTGGGCACAGTGAAGGCGCTGCCGTTCCACACCCAGGTGGTCAGGATCGAAACAACATTGCCGCGCGTCTTTCCCTCGATCCAGCGTTTGCCGATATCATGGGTCATATAGAATGTGCCGCGAAAGACGATGTTGGAAATTGCGTCAAAACCGCGGATGGAAAGATCTTCGGTGCGGGAAATGAAATTGCCCGCCGCGTTATTGACCAGACCGGTGAGCGGTCCGTGCTGCTGCCAGATGATATCGTTCATCTCGCTGATCATCTCTGCACTGCGGATATCGCACGGGTGCGGAACGACCTTGCCGCCATGTTTCGCGACCAGTTCTTCCGCCGTCGCCTGGCACACTTCGCCGCGCCGGCCGCAGATATGAACCTCGGCGCCAAGCTTGAGCAGGCCTTCGGCCATTTCCTTGCCGAGACCGGTGCCGCCGCCGGTGACGAGTATCCGCTCGCCCTTCATCAGACCGTCGCGGAACATGAGTTTGCTGGTGTCCATATCATCCTGTCCTGTTCTGTTATTTGTTATGCCGCTCATGCTTCATGAGTCGCTGCATTCAGACTAGCAGCAATGACGGAGGGGAAAAGCTGCTTCTTGGTGCAGGTTTGACCGCTGGGAAATTGTGGGGATGACATCGCAAATCTTCGCGTCCATCGCGCAACAAAAAAAACGGGAGCTTATCCGAAGATAAGCTCCCGCTGCGCCTCTGTTGGGGCTGCTGTCGTCTTGCGATTCCAGCAGTCGCTTGTTCGGCGTCCGGCTTCCGGTCCGAAGGCGTTAATGGTTGGTGGTTTTCCACGTGTCCGCTTGAGCTTCTCCGCTTCGGTTTCCAACCCGCATTGGGTCCAGTTACCCGATGATCCTTGTCCGGTCGATCCGTTCCGGCTTGCGCCTTCGCTTCTCGGTCTTTCTCCGATCATCCGCCGTGAGATCATTTTATCTTTCTTGCGAAAAATGAACTGGTCATCTCGACGATCTTCCGGTTCCCGGGCTGTCCTGCGGGTCATTGCTGACTGGTCGCTGGTTCGTCCGATTGCCTTCCGATAAGCCATATATGACTCTTGATCCCGAGTCGGACCAAATGGAAAATGGAGAGTTATCCACAGGCAGCATAGTTAACGGTGGAAAACTCCTGCCGGTGCGGTGGATAAGTTCTGGGTACGGCCGGGGGTGCACCTGATTGCGGGGGTTGTCCGCTGGTCCGGTTCTTCAATCGGGAGGAGATTATGGAAGAACCGGACCTTTGGACCAACCCCGGCGCCTCGATTGGGAGGAGGATGTGGCAGCCGGGATTGTAACTCTTTGTCTCAGACCTGAACCGTTGACAGCAACACGATGCCGCTAACGGAAAGGGCGGCGACAATATTGAAAAGCGTTCTCATGGAATTTCTCCTTGTTAAAACGCCCGTCAAACATCTCTTTTCCTGCGTAACTTACAGGCTCCAGATGGTCGCTTCGGATTTCAGTTTCAATTGAGAATGGAGTTCATTTGGTTGCGTAATTTGCAACTGGCTCCACGACCTGGCAGGTCGTGCACGAAGCCCATCCCGTTGGAAGCATTAAAAAATATTCTTGAGCAGCTTTTTCCCCTTGTCGAGCGGGTTGCGACGGAAATTAGCTTCTTCCCTGCCAATATAGTTGAAAATGCCTTCGAGCGCCTGATCGGTGACACTGTCGGTCAGACCATCGCGAGAAATATCTGCTCCGCCCAGCCGCGCCAGCGAGGAAATCGATCCAAGTTGCTCCACCTGCTTATAAGCACCGAGGTCTCCGAGCGCTTTTTCCACCAATGGCCGGACTTTGATCGCCAGCTCTTCGCCAGATGTACGGCGGAGATAATCGGAACCCGCCGCATCGCCGCCGGTCACGATGCCAACGCCGTCCTGCAACGTGAGACCGTCGATCGCCGAGCGGAACACCGGCTTGGCTTCGAGAGCCGCCCTGCCCGCAGCGTCATTAAGTGTTTTGGTGATATCTTTGGTCAGACCGGCCTTGCTGGTGAAGCGCAAGATGCTGGTCGCCTTCTGTAACGGACCGGGCAGCAATATCCGCACCGCCTTGTCCGCGTAGAAAGCGCCTGGCTCGGAAAGCTTGTCGAGCGCATTGTCGGAGGCATCACCGAGCAGGCTTTTCACACCAGTGTTTTGCGCCATGGCGGGTGTCGCAGCAACAGACATCAGCGCCAGCGGCGCGGTCCCGAGGGCTATGGCGGTGACTGTTTTGCTCAAGACTTTTCCGTAACCCATGACCGTTTCTCCTGTTTTAACTCAGGAGATCATAGCATATTTCGTTGGCTCGTGCCTGAACGGCACCAGACATGCTGGTAAAATCATGCAAAATCGGAGAGTTTTCGCCAGGCTATTTCCGTTCGGAGAACAGCAATATGCCCTTGGTTTCGGTCCCGGACAATTCCGTCAGCGCAAGCGAGAATGGGTCCCCCTCGGCGGTTTCACCCGAAAGGCTGGTTCCGTCCCGTGCGACTTTAAAATCATTGCCGGTCAATCGGGCTTCATACCAGTCGGCCAGTTTCTCGACTCCGGCTGGCGACTTGAAGCTTATCTTGACCTCGCCGCCCTTCCCGTCCTTGTCCTCTATATCGAAGCTGGTCACCTGGCTGCCGGGATAGAGATCGACATCGTTCATGTCGAAATCATCGCTGTCGAGAGTGATATCCGGAAGATCGACCTCCATCGAGAAGCCGTCGGCCTTGATCGAGAATCTGCTGTCATCGCCGTCGCCACCGATTTTGATCTTCTCGGCATCGGACTTGTCTTCGTCGCTAAAATCAATCGATACGCCGGAGCCGTCTTCAGACTTGCTGCAAGCCGACAGACCAAGCGGCAACGCCGCCAGTAGAACAAGATATTTGGTAGACATGATAATCCCTCCACACTGTATTATTGAGTTAATACAGTGTGGAGGCTATTTCGTCAAGCGTCAGTCTGGATTCAGGCCTCGATCGAGGTTCCCGGATTGGCAGCATTGACAACACCGCCATCGACGGGAAGCGTCGAACCGACGACATAGTCACCAGCCGAGCTGGCAAGGAATACCGCTGCGGACGCCATGTCCTCGGGACGGCCAATGCGTTTCGCCGGGATGCCTTTTTCGACCGCATCCTGATGGTCGCGAGCCGCCTTGTTCATCGTTGAAGCGAAAGCGCCAGGCGCGATGCCAGTCATGATGATATTTTCCTGCACCAGCTTGGACGCCATTTTGCGGGTCAAGTGGATGACCGCTGCCTTGGAAGCCTGATAGCTGTAGGTTTCCCAAGGGTTGACCTTCAGGCCGTCGATCGAGGCAATGTTGATAACCTTGGCCGGACGCTCAAAGCTGGCAGCAGCTTTCAGTTGCGGGTGCAAGGCCTGGGTGAGGAAGAACAGGCCTTTGACGTTGGTGTCCATGACCTTGTCCCAGCCGCCTTCGGAGAAAGACGTATATTCTTCACCCCATGCGACACCGGCGTTGTTCACCAATATGTCGAGCTTGTCTTCGCGCGATGCGATTTCAGCGGCCAATGCCTTGCAGCCTTCATAGGTCGAGATGTCGCCCTGGATATAGGTGCACTTGTCGCCAAATTCGGCAGCGGCGGCTTCACCCTGATCGGCCTTGCGACCAGAGATATAGACTTTGGCGCCCTGAGCCAGAAAACCTTCGGTGATCATCGCGCCAATGCCGCGCTGGCCGCCGGTTACCAGAGCAACACGACCTTCGAGAGAGAAAAGCTTGTTAAAATCCATCGTCATTATCCTTTAATAGCCGTGCATTTCAGCGACGAGATTGGTGTGATAATTCGCATCACCCATGAACTCCTGCAGCGCGCGGTCGCGCTTCATATAGAGGCCGATATCATATTCGTCGGTCATGCCGACGCCGCCATGCATCTGGACGCCTTCCTTGACCGAAAGCGCGGTTGCCTTGCCGGCCTTTGCCTTTGCAACGGAGACCATAAGGTCCGCGCTGGCCGAGCCTTCGTCGAGCAATTGCTGGGCTTTCAATACGGTGGCCCGAGCCACTTCGATCTCGCTGTAGAGATGCGAGATACGGTGCTGCAATGCCTGGAACGATCCGATCAGCGACCCGAACTGGCTCCGGCCTTTGATATATTCGACGGTAATATCCATGGCACCGGAGCCCACGCCGAGCGTTTCGGCAGCGGCGCCAGAGCGACCGGCATTGAGCAAACGGCGCAAGATTGCGTCACCGTCGTCGACTTCGCCGACCACTGCGTCGGCATCGACGAGTACGCCGTCAAATTGCATATGTGCTGCCATCGCGCTGTCGACCAGCCGCGCATTGTCTGTGGAGAGACCTTTCGCATTGGTATCGACGGCGAAAAGGGTCAAACCCTTTTCATCACCGGCCTTGCCACTGGTCCGCGCTGCGACGAGAACCATGTCTGCCGAACCGCCCTGAACCACGAACTGCTTCTTGCCGTCCAGCTTGAAGCCATTGCCTTCACGGGTCGCTGCCATGCTGATCTGGTCGGGACGATGTTTCGCGCCCTCGTCAATCGCTAGCGCAAGCACCGTATCTCCGGAAAGGATGCCCGGGAAATATTTGTCGCGCAAAGCCTTGCCGCCGGCGTTGAGCGCTTCGACCCCGGCAACCGCCGTGGTCAGAAAGGGCGATGGCGTGAGATTGCGTCCGATTTCTTCGAGTACGACACCCGCTTCGACATGGCCGAGCCCGAGGCCGCCTTCGTCTTCGCCGATCAATATGCCGGTAAAGCCCATTTCGGCGAACTGCTTCCACAACGCATGCGAAAAACCGTCCTTGCACTGCTTGTCACGAAATTCACGCATGTGGGAGACCGGTGCCTCGCCTTTCATAAATTCTACCGCGCTATCGTGAAGCATCTTCTGATCGTCGTTCAAATAAAGAGGCATTTTCTAGTCCTTATCTTGTTCTGTGCACTGCGAGCGCGCTCGCAAACCCGTTCCGCTGGAACGGTGGTCGGGAAGAGCCCTGCTAGGCGCCGGGCAACCGCAATATCTGTTTGGAGATGACGTTCAGCATGACTTCGCTGGTGCCGCCCTCGATGCTATTGGCTTTGGTCCGCAACCAGTCGCGTGCGGTAAGGCCGCCGTTGCTGGCATCGCTTTCCCATTCCAGAACCGCGCTACCACCGGCAGCCATGATCAGCTCGTAACGGCTCTTGTTGATCTCGGTGCCGACATATTTCATCATGTTCGGCTGTGCCGGATGGCAGAGGCCAGCCTTGAACGTGTCGCCGAAACGCTCGGCCATCGCGCGGAAGGCAAGCAGTTCCATATCAAGGTCAGCCAGTTTCGCCCGGAGGATCGGATCGTCGAGACGGCCCATTTCATCGCGGCCGATCTTGTCGGCAAATTTCTCACCCAGCGAACCGCCAGCCGATCCGCCCTGACCGGAGATCATGCTGCGTTCGTGGCCGAGCAGATATTTGGCGACGTCCCAGCCCTTGTTTTCTTCATAAACAATGGCGGACACGTCTTCGCCGTAGGATTTTGGTACTTTCACATCGTCGAAGAAAGTTTCGCAAAAAGGTGAAGCGCCGGAAATAAGCTTGATCGGCTTGGTCGAAACGCCTTCGCTGGCCATATCGAACAACAGGAAGGTGATGCCCTTATGCTTCTCGTTCTTGTCGGTGCGGGTCAGGCAGAAGATCCAGTCGGCCTGATCGGCGTAGCTGGTCCAGATTTTCTGACCGTTGACCAAATAATGATCGCCCTGGTCAATCGCGCTGGTTTGCAACGAGGCAAGGTCGGAGCCGGAACCCGGCTCGGAATAACCCTGACACCAGCGAATCTCTCCGCGAGCGATCTGCGGCAGAAAATGCTTTTTCTGTGCTTCGGTGCCGAAATGCAGCAGCGCGGGGCCAAGCATCCAGATGCCGAAGCTCGACAAGGGAGACCGGCATCTGAGCCGCGCCATTTCCTGACCGAGGACTTTTGCTTCGGCCCGCGACAGTCCGCCGCCGCCATATTCTGTCGGCCAGTCGGGCACCGTCCAGCCTTTTGCGGCCATGATATCCAGCCATTCTTTCTGCCCGGGTTGGTACACCGCATTGCGGCCGCCCCAACAAGCGTCATCTTCACTTGTCATTGGCTCGCGCATCTCTGGCGGGCAATTTGCTTCGAGCCAAGCGGCGGTCTCCGCGCGGAATGTTTCAAGATCGGACATCACGAATTTCCTTTTAATTGATCAATTAAAGTTGGACTATCATAAGTGCGTTGATCGATTCAATGATTCCCTTGGCTTGAAGTCAAAATTTTTCCGGGATTCTGACGCAGATTTTTACCACGATCGACCGGACTTATGATTTCCGTAACGGAAACAAGCTTGGTCGACCTAGGCGGTTGATGCGCGAAGGCATCGCCGCTTTAATGTTGAATAAAAAGGGAGCGCAAGAGGATGCGATTTAAGGGCAAGACGGCCGTGATTACGGGCGGATCATCTGGCATCGGACGCGCCAGCGTCGAACTTTTCATGCGCGAGGGCGCTACGGTCGTCATGGGCGACATCGACGAGGCGGAAGGCATCGCGATGATGTCGGCGCTCGGCAACAATTTTCTGTTCCAGAAATGTGACGTGACCCAGGAAACCGAGATCAAGGCACTTATGGATTATGCGGCGGAAAAAACCGGCGGCATCGATATCGTGTTCAACAATGCCGGTGCAGGCGGTCCCCGCGATCCAATCGACGAGATCAGCGGCGATGACTGGGATTTTGCTATGGCCTTGCTGCTCAAATCCGTTGCAATGGGCATCCGCCACGCTGCGCCGCATCTCAAACAACGCGGCGGAGGAGCGATCGTCAACACTGCCTCCATCTGTTCTTTTCAGGCGGGCTATGGCCCGATTGCCTATTCCACAGCCAAGGCCGGTGTATTGCATCTGACCAAGGTCGCAGCAGCCGAACTGGCGCAATATAAGATCCGGGTTAACGCGATCTGCCCCGGCTTCATCCAGACCAATATTTTCGCGGCCAGCCTTGGCGCGAATAAGGAAGAGGCCCAGCAGATCAATTCGGTACTGGGCCAGGCAGCCGCCAATGCGCAGCCGGTTGCCCGCCCCGGCGTGCCCAGCGACATCGCCGAGGCAGCCGCCTATCTGGCGTCGGATGCAGCAGGCTTTGTTACCGGTACACATTTGCTGGTCGACGGCGGCATGCTCGTCGGCACCCCGGGCAGCTGGAACCCCGAGATTCCCGGAATGCTCGATGCAATCGTACCGGAGCATTTACGTTGACAGACACTTCCGACAAACTGCCGCTTAGAACAAAAATCCTATATGGTTTTGGTGCTTCCGCTTACGGGATTAAGGACAACGGTTTTTCCGTCTTTCTCCTATTCTATTATAATCAGGTTATCGGCATGCGCGCCGATGTTGTCAGTCTGGCGATTGCGATCGCGCTGTTCGTCGATGCGTTCATCGATCCGATGATTGGCCAGATGACCGATCGGACCCGGACACCGATAGGCAGACGCCACCCGTGGCTATACGGCGCGGCCATCCCGATTGCCGCCGCCTGGTTGCTGCTATGGCATCCACCCGAAGCCAGCGCCGCGATCCAGTTTTTCTATCTGCTGACGATGGCGATGCTGGTGCGGATATCCCTGTCGGCTTACGAAGTCCCCTCGCTGGCGTTGTTGCCGGAACTCAGCCGCGATTATCATGAACGCACCAGCACCTTGCGCTACCGCACCCTGTTCGGCTGGGCCAGCGGCCTGGGCATCATGGTATTTGCTTATGGCGTCCTGCTGGTCCCCAGCGAAAAATATCCCGTCGGAATGCTCAACATCGACGGCTATTCGACCTTCGCGATCATCGGCGCCTGCATCATGGCCTTTGCCGTCCTGGTGTCGGCCGCCGGCACCCACAAGCGGATGGTTGGCCGGTACAAGGCTGAAAAAACCCAGCCGAAGACCGCCGAAAGCTTCTCGGAAATGCTATCCGCGTTCCGCTTCTCGCCTTTTCTGTTGCTGATGTTCGCTGGCGTTTTCGCCTTTACCAATCAGGGGCTGCTATTCTCGATGACGCCCTATCTGCTGACCCATGTCTGGGAATTTGGCTCCGCCGAGATGACGCTTTATTCTGCGGTATTATTCATCGGGGTAATATTGGCATTTGTTCTGGTAACCCCGATTTCCAAGCGGACGGGAAAGCCCAAGGGAGCGGCTTTTTTCACACTGTTTGCGGTCGTCATTGGCACTGCACCCTATTGGCTTCGCATGGCCGGGCTCTTTCCCGATCCTGGATCACCCTTGCTCATCCCCATTCTTTTCACCTTCCTGGTCATTGGGATCGCGGCCAGCATCTCGGCGATGATCCTGACCATGTCGATGATGGCCGATGTGACGGACGCCTATGAATATGACGTCGGCAAACGCACCGAAGGTCTGTTCTCGTCGGGCATGTGGTTCATGCAGAAAATGGTCGGCGGCATGGGGATTTTGCTGTCAGGCTTGATCATTTCCTTCATCCAGTTGCCTGCGAAAGCCGTGCCCGGAAGCGTCGATCCCGTGATTGTCGACAATCTGGCCTTGATCTTCGTGTCACTGGTAACCGTAATCGGACTTGCAGGGACGTGGGCCTACACCCTGTTTCCGCTAACCGAACAAGACCATGGAGAGCGCGTAGCAAAGCTCGCCGCGACAATGCCGAAGGTGAAATGAAGATAGCCGAATAAAAACTCCTCCGCTGAGGTGCTTTCGCTGTGGCAAAGCCGCGACGCCTCTGATAAGTTAATCGTATAGTTAAATTGCAGACACTCAAAAAAGAGGGCTTGGGAATGGATTTCGATCTCACTGAAAAGCAGGAATATTGGCGCAACCGGGTACGTGATCATATCGATACCCACCTCCGTCCGCGTCTGGGTGATTATCACAAGGAAGAATCGACCGGCGAACGGTGGAAGGTCCTGCAAGTCATCGAGGAAGAAAAGAAGAAAGCCAAGGAAGCTGGCATATGGAATCTTTTCATGCCGCCCGCGAACCCGAACCTGCCCCATATCGACGATGTCTTCGAATTTGAAGGCCCTGGCCTTACCAATCTGGAATATGCTTTGTGCGCAGAAGAGATGGGCCGGGTTGGTTTTTCTTCGGAAGTGTTCAACTGTTCCGCTCCCGATACCGGTAATATGGAAGTGTTCCACCGCTACGGCACATTGGAACAGAAAGAACAATATCTCCGGCCGCTGATGAACGGCGAGCTGCGCTCTGCCTTTCTGATGACCGAGCCAGCCGTGGCATCTTCCGATGCTACCAATATCGAAACCAAGATCGTTCGCGATGGCGATGAATATGTGATCAATGGCCGCAAATGGTGGTCATCCGGCCTCGGCGACCCGCGCTGCAAAATCGCGATCGTCATGGGCAAGACCACCTTCGAGGGCAGCCGCTACACGCAGCAGTCCCAAGTTCTGATGCCCACTGACGCACCCGGTGTGAACATCATCCGTCATCTGCCCGTGTTCGGCTATGACGATGCGCCGCACGGCCATATGGAAGTCGAAATGAAGGACGTTCGCGTTCCGGCTGCCAATGTGATTCTCGGCGAAGGGCGTGGCTTCGAAATTGCCCAGGGTCGCCTCGGACCCGGTCGCATCCATCACTGCATGCGGACCATCGGTGTCGCCGAAGAAGCGCTCGAGAAAATGGTCAAGCGCCTGCAATCGCGTGTCGCTTTCGGCAAACGCATTTCCGAATTCAGCGTCTGGGACGAGCGCGTTGCCCGTGCCCGGATCGACATCGACATGAGCCGCCTGCTCTGTCTGAAAGCGGCTGACATGATGGACAAGGTCGGTAATAAATATGCCAAGGCCGAGATCGCGATGATCAAGGTACAGGCGCCGAACATGGCACTGAAAATCATCGATGATGCCATTCAGGCCCATGGCGGCGGCGGCGTTTCCGACGATTTCGGTCTGGCCCAGGCCTATGCCCACCAGCGGACCCTGCGGCTTGCAGACGGTCCGGACGAAGTGCACAATCGCACGATCGCCAAGATGGAATATGGCAAATATGCCGAAACCGCAGACGGCAGCAAGATGAAGGACGAATTTTCATCCGGCGATCTCGCCGTCACCCGTTAGGAGAATATGATGAAGGCAGCAGTTCTGGTCGAAGCGGGAAAACCGCTCGTAATCGAAGACGTCTTGATCTCCAATCCGGGGCCGCATGAAGTGTTGATCCGGACGGCAGCCTGCGGGCTATGCCATTCGGATCTGCATTTTATCGACGGCATCTATCCGCATCCCCTGCCCGCCATTCCGGGGCACGAAGCGGCGGGTATCGTCGAGGCGATCGGCAGCGAAGTCCGCACCGTCGCCGTCGGCGACGCGGTGGTAACCTGCCTGTCCGCCTTTTGCGGCCATTGCGAATTCTGCGTATCCGGCCGGATGTCATTATGCCTCGGTGCAGACACGCGGCGCGGCGCTGATCAGGCACCGCGCATCACACGGCCTGACGGTTCGACCGTCGGGCAGATGCTCAATCTTTCCGCCTTTGCCGAGCAAATGCTGATCCACGAACATGCCTGCGTCCGGATCGACCCGGAAATGCCGCTTGATCGTGCAGCGGTGATCGGCTGCGCAGTTACCACCGGCGCCGGTACGATCTTCAATGCCTGCAAGGTAACGCCCGGCGAAACAGTCGTGGTCGTCGGCTGCGGCGGTGTCGGACTGGCGACAATCAATGCCGCCAAGATTGCCGGTGCTGGCCGGATCATCGCTGCAGACCCGATCAAGGAAAAGCGCGACCTTGCGATCAAGCTGGGTGCGACGGACGTGATCGATGCATCGGCCGAAGATGCGGCTGCACAAATAATCGAACTGACCAAAGGCGGCGTCGACCATGCGATCGAGGCGGTCGGGCGTCCGGCCTCCGGCGATCTGGCGGTTGGTTCGCTCAAACGCGGTGGCACTGCAACCATACTCGGCATGATGCCGCTCGATCACAAAGTCGGCCTGAGCGCGATGGATCTGCTTTCGGGAAAAAAACTACAGGGTGTACTAATGGGGGCCAATAGATTCCCGGTTGATATCCCCCGGCTGGTGGACTTTTATCTGCGCGGGATGCTTGATCTGGACAGCATTGTTGCTGAAACGATCCCGCTCGAACAGATTAATGACGGCTTTGAAAAAATGAAAAAAGGTGATGCGGCCCGTTCCGTGATCGTCTTCGGATAAAGAAAGAAGGAATCCATGAACCCACAGGTTGATATGGTCGGCACGATGGACGTGCCGGAAAAAGACAAATTGGACGAAGCCAATCTGAACCGCTGGATGGAGGCGAATGTCGAAGGCTTTGCTGGCCCCCTGACCTTGAGCAAATTCAAAGGCGGGCAATCCAATCCGACCTACAAGATCGAAACGCCCACAAAATCCTACGTCTTGCGCAAGAAACCGTTCGGAAAACTACTGCCCTCGGCCCATGCCGTTGACCGCGAGTTTCGGGTGATTGCAGGGCTCGACCCGACTCCTTTCCCCGTCCCCAAGCCTTATGGCCTGTGCGAGGACGACAGCGTGATCGGGACGATGTTCTACGTCATGGACATGGCCGATGGCCGGACATTCTGGGAAGGCACATTGCCGGATAGCAATCCCGAAGAACGCCGCGCCATCTATAATGAGATGATCGATACGCTGGCGCTATTGCACAGCTTTGACCCGACTGAACTAGGTCTGGAAAAGCATGGCAAGCCCGGCAATTATTGCGAGCGCCAGATTTCGCGCTGGACGCAGCAGTACAAATTATCCGAAATCGACAAGATTCCCGAGATGGACCGGCTGATCGAATGGCTCACAAAAACCATTCCCGAGCAGAAAGGCTTTGGCATCGTCCATGGCGACTACCGGCTCGACAATATGATATTCGCTCATGACGAGCCCAAGGTGATCGCGGTTCTCGACTGGGAACTCTCGACGCTCGGCGATCCGATTGCCGATTTCGCTTATTGGTTGATGGCCTATGAAATGGAACCCGAAGGCCGAAGCGGCCTCAAGGGCGTTGATCTGGAGCCTCTCGGCATCCCCACACGCGAGGAAGCGATTGCCCGATACTGCGAAAAATCGGGTATGGCTGAGCTGCCGCCGATGGACTGGTATCTCGCTTATAATCTTTTCCGCATCGCTGCAATTTTGCAAGGCATTCAGAAGCGGGTTGCCGATGGCACCGCCAATAGTGCAGCAGCCGCCGAAATGTCCGATCGGGTTACCCCATTGGCAATAGCCGGCTGGGAAGCCGCAAAGCGAGCAGGAGCTTAACATGGATCTCAAAGACAAAGTCGCGATAATCACCGGAGCCGGTAGCGGGATTGGCCGCGCCGCGGCTTTGCTCTTTGCCCAGCATGGCGCCAAGGTTATCGCTAGCGACGTCACCGATGCGGTGGAAGACACGGCCAAGGGTTCGGAAGGCAATATTATCGCGATCAAGGCCGATGCCGGATCAGAAGGCGATGTCGAGATGCTGGTGGAAGCCGCTCAGCAGCGTTTTGGCGACCTCAATGTCTTCTTCGCCAACGCCGGGATTGGTGGCGGGTTCGAAGGCATATTCGACAGCAGTGTCGCCGAATGGCAGGAAGTGTTGCGGGTCAATTTGATCGGACCGTTTCTGGCCTGCAAATATGCCGGAAAAGTAATCGCAGAGAGCGGGCATGGCGGATCGATCATCTGCACCGCTAGCGTCGCCGGCATCCGGTCCGGTGCCGGTGGCCCCGCTTATTCAGCGTCCAAGGCCGGCGTTATCAATCTGGTTAAGGTTGCGTCGCAGCAATTTGCGACCTCCAACGTCCGATGCAACGCGATTTGCCCCGGGATCACCGAAACCGGCATGACCCAGTTCATCTACGACAAGGCCCGCGAAAAGGGCAAGGAAGACCGGCTCGGCTATCTCAATCCGCTGCGCCGTGGCGCCTCGCCTAGCGAGATGGCGGAAGTCGCGCTGTTCCTGGCGTCCGACCGCTCGTCCTATGTCAATGGACAGGCGATTGCGGTCGACGGCGGCCTGAGTGCATCGCATCCGGTCACCCGCCAGGAATTTGGACGGACTGCAGTTTAACTAGTATTGCGAATTAATTCGCGAAAGCGAGGTCACCATCGCCGATCTGGACAAAGTCCACTCGGCCTTCGGTGGCGCCGCAGACGAATGTGCTCCGGTCGCTGTTCGACAATTCGCCTTCAACGCGCCAGCCATCGCCATCACGGGCGACTGAATCAATTGCAGTAACCTGCGCGTCGGATCCGGCTTGCCGTTCAGCGGCGGAGGAACAGGCGTTAATCGCCGATTCCATCGCACCGGTGCCCCGGCTATCCCGGCTGTCGCTGCGGTTTTCGGCACGCCAGTCGTCATGACGCTGCCGATCGGTGCGATAGTCGCGATCATCGGAACGCTGGTCCCGGTTATTTTTTGAAGCAGCGCTGGCAATGGCAGCGATACCGCCGATCACCAATATCCCCGCCAGTACATCGCCACCGCTAACTCCGCCGCGATGGCGGCGATGTCCGCGATAGCCGCGGTTACTCCGCCAGCCCTCGGCCTTTTCGATTTCGGCAGACCAGCCGAGCAAGGCCGCGTCGATCGGCGTGGCAATAGCGCTGCCGCTGTACATTGGCGCTGCCATCGCTGGTGCAACACCGGTAAAGATCAATGCAGTGGAGGCTGCAACGGCAGAAATTCTTGTCACTATGGTCATGTCTGATATCCCCATTTGGCGCAGACTTCCCGTCAAGAATCCTGCAGTTGAAACGAATATAGTTGGTCCAGCCTGTCACCAGGCTGAACCGTTTTTCCTTGTTCTGAACCTATGGCCCAGATTAGCGACGGCTGTAGTTGAGTCCGCTAAATTGGACGTCGCTTACCCGATTGCCTTCGATATAGCAGGTGAATTTACCCTGGTCAGAATAGCTCGATCTGTGATTGCGACCACGCCGACCCTGCTCGACCAGAATCTTGCCCTTGACCCGATAGCCGTAGCGCGTCCGGTCGACGTCGCGGATGTCGGTTACAGATGCCCGGCCACGACGTGTCGCTTCACTCTCGGCGGCCCGCACGCAGCGGTTGACCGCTTGGCGCTGGTCGATTTGCCGGTAGTTATTGCCATAGCGGCTTTCTGTATAGCGGCCGTTATCATAACGGTCTCCGCGATAATTTGTATCGCGATATCCACGATCCTTGTTGCTTGAGCTCGCTATCGCAGCAATGGCTCCGATGATTGCGACACCGGCGATTACTTCGCCAGCGCTTGGCCCTCCATTGCGGCCGTCTTTGGCCATTGCAGGGGTTGCAGAAACGGCCATTGCAGCAGCAGTAGCGGTTCCGACAAGAGCCTTGTTTAACTTGTTCATGTCGACTTTCCTTTCACACTGCCCGAAACCTTTTCCCGAGCTTGCAAAGCCCTTTTAGGTGAGTCGGCTTGAGTGAAGGCTGAACTGTGTCGACAGCATCCGTTCAGGTTAATAGCTATTTTTATGAACAGTTATTTATCGAGGTTTAACCCGGTCGCATGCGCCAGAAAGGCGTATATATCCGAATATTCCTCGATCACCTTGTCGGTCGGCTTGCCGCTGCCGTGACCGGCGCGGGTCTCGATGCGGATCAAATGAGGCTTGTCGCCCGTATCCAGTGCCTGCAACCGGGCGGTATATTTGAAGCTATGGCCGGGAACGACCCGGTCATCGGTATCGGCAGTCGAGACGATCAAAGCCGGATAGTCGATACCGCCTTTGATATTGTGATAAGGCGAATAGGCGAGTTGGGTTCTGAAATCCTGCTCCTTGTCCGGATAGCCATAATCATCGACCCAGTAGCGTCCGGCGGTAAAGCGGTCGAAGCGGAGCATGTCCATCACCCCGACCGCAGCATGACCGGCGGTGAACAGATCGGGTCGCTGGTTCATGACAGCGCCGATCAGCATTCCGCCATTGGATCGCCCTTCAATAGCGAGCCCGTTTTGCGAGGTGACGCCCATCGTGAGCAAATATTCACCAGCGGCGATAAAATCGTCAAAGACATTCTGCTTGTTCTGCAAGCGGCCAGCATCGTGCCACTCCTTGCCATATTCTCCGCCGCCGCGAAGATTGGCCGAGGCGAACACGCCGCCGGCCTTGATCCACGCCATCCAGGCCGGCTTATATTGCGGCAGCACCGAAATATTGAACCCGCCATAGCCGTACAGCATGGTTGGCGCGCCTGCCGACAGATCCTGCCCCTTCATATGCACAAGGAACATCGGGATCTTGGTCCCATCTTTGCTCTCGTAAAAGCGCTGGGTCACTTCGACCGTATCCGGATCAAATGGTAGTGACGGCGCGGCCCAGACCGTCGGTTCCGACGATGGTTCGTAACGGAACACAGTGGTCGGGCGGTTGAAGCTCTGGAAGCTGAAGAAGCCTTCTTCGCTCTTCATCAAACCGCTGAGACTAGTAACCTGCCCCGGTCCTGGAAGGTTGAGGGTGCCAAGCGCTTTACCGTCTAGATCGAATGTCGAAAGCTGGCTTTTAGCATCGACGAGATAGCTGACGACCAGCCGGTCACCGACGATCATCGTCCCGTTGATCACAGCATCGCTTTCCGCGATCACTTCGGTAAACTCCGGCTCTGCTGCACTCATATCGGTTTTCACTACGCGCAACCGGGGTGCGTCCTTGTTGGTCTCGAAATAGAGCGTGTCACCAACTCCGTCGATCAGACGCCAATCATGATCGAAGCCGCTGACCAGTTTGCGCGTTTCCAGTTCCGGCGCATCCACTTTAATCATCGTAACCTCAACGCGCTCATCGGTGCCGGAAGCGGACGCAATCATCACCCATTCCTTGTCCGATGTCAGTTCTGCGAAATGGTTGAGTTCCGGCTGACCCGGCGTTGCAAAGACTTTGATATCCTTGGCCTGATCATTACCGACCGGGTGCAGATAGATGGCATGATTCAGGTTAGTCGACTGGAACGCCTCGCCTTCGCCCGGTTCCGGGTAACGGGAATAGAGAAAGCCGATATTTTTGGGCATCCATACGATATCGGTAAACTTGGCCCACTCGACCGTATCCGCCTTGACCTCGCCCGTTTCCACATCAAGGACCTTCAGCGTCCGCCAGTCCGAGCCGCCATCCTGAACCGCATAAGCGAGCAGGCTGCCGTCACCGGACGGTTTCCAATTGGCCAGCGCAGTAGCCCCGTCGTCCGACCATGTTGCAGGATCGATCAGCACCCGTTCTTCGCCATCCACGCCATCGCGGACGTAGAGCACCGCCTGATTCTGGCCGCCGCTCTTGCGTTCGTAGAAATATTTGCCGCCGGCTTCGACCGGAATGCCGAGATCATCGTAATCGAATAATTCTTTCATCGATTGCGCGAGACTGTCGCGGCCCGGCAGCGTTTCAAGATAGGCATCGGTGACCGCATTTTGTGCCTTCACCCAGTCCGCGACCTCGGGATCCTCGCGAACGTCATTCTCGAGCCAGCGATAGGGATCGGAGATATATTCACCAAATTGCTCTTCGACGACGTCAACAGTCTTGGTTTCCGGATATGTCAGGGGGGATTCCTTGTTTTCATGGCCCGCGGCAAGCACGGGAGCGTTTGCGGCCAAACCGAGGGCCAATGTCAAAATGGTCAGACTGCGCATAATTATCCCAGACAAAAGAAAAGAGGCCGCAAGCTTATCGCTCACGGCCTCTCATATCAATTGAAACTGTAACCTGGATGAAGGACTTAAGCGTCTTCGTATTCATCCTGAACGCTCTGGTCCGGACCTGAGTCCTTGCCCTTTGCGTCGACATCGCGGTCAACCAGCTCGATGATGGCCATAGGCGCAGCATCGGAAGCACGGAAACCGGCGCGAATGATGCGGGTATAACCGCCACTACGTTCGGCATAACGGTCGGCCAGAACTTCGAAAAGTTTCTTTTCCTGGGTTTCATCCATCAAACGCGCATGCGCGAGACGACGGTTGGACAGGCCACCTCTTTTGCCGAGCGTGATCAGCTTTTCGACTACGGGGCGCAATTCCTTGGCCTTTGGTACCGTCGTCATGATCTGCTCATGCTTGATCAGTGCAGCCGCGAGGTTCTTCAGCAGAGCCTGACGGTGAGCACCGGTCCGCTGCATCCGGCGGCCCTTCATTCTATGACGCATAGATATTTCCTTCGTTCGTTATGGGGCCGTATGAGGTACCCCGCAGCAGGTGATTTTCATTGGGCATCACCAACAGACCCTTGTCGTCACTCCAGCCTGAGCCGGGATGCCGGTAAAATTAACCGAGCAGCTCTTGTTCAAGCTTCTTGGCCATTTCTTCGATATTTTCAGGCGGCCATCCAGGAATGTCCATGCCGAGACGCAGACCCATGCTG
>NZ_JBALUT010000048.1:0-21175 GCF_036963705.1 Parasphingorhabdus sp.
GTGGCAACCATAGCGCAGCGCCAGCCCAGCTTCGGGGCGCTCGTCGCCTCGCTGCCGCTGATTTCGATATTGGGCATGATCTTCCTCTGGTATGCCCGCCCTGACGCGGAAAATATGGCGCTCCATGCCGAAGCGACCTTCTGGTATGTGCTTCCATCTCTTCCAATGTTCCTCCTGATTCCGGTGATGCTGCGCAATGGTGTCGGCTTCTGGCTGTCGCTGGCAGCGGGATGCCTGCTTACGCTCAGTCTCTATCTGATCATGGCTTTTGTCGGTCGCCGCATGGGGCTACCGATTTAATATGATCATTCTCGGCCTTGATCCGGGTCTCGGTACCACCGGCTGGGGTGTGATCGTGGCCGACGGCAATCGCCTGTCCCACATCGCCAACGGCCAGATCAAGACCGACACCAAAATGTCCTTGGCCAGCCGCTTGCTGAAGCTTGACCTCGAACTGACTGATCTGCTGCTCGAATATAAGCCGGATGGCGCGGCGGTCGAGGAAGTCTATGTCAACAGCAACCCGCAGAGCACGCTGAAACTGGGTCAGGCGCGCGGCGTGGTGCTGCTTGGTGCTTCCCGGACGGGAATCGAAGTCGGCGAATATTCGGCGCGGACGGTGAAGAAATCCGTGGTCGGCGTCGGCAACGCCGACAAGGAACAGGTGCAGGCGATGCTGAAGATCCTGCTGCCCGGGGTAAAGCTGGCCGGTGCCGATGCCGCCGATGCGCTGGCCGTGGCGATCACCCACGCGCATCACCGGAAGAGATAGGCTGGTAAAGCGCCGTTCGTCCTGAGCCTGTCGAAGGACCTTGAAGCGTGCAAATTCGTACTTCGACAAGCTCAGCACGAACGGAACTGGACTTGTGCCGCCCTTGCATTAATACACAGATATGATCGCAAAACTCACCGGCACCATCGACGAAATCGGCACCGATAATATCGTGCTCGACGTGCAGGGCGTCGGCTATCTGGTTTTCTGCTCGTCTCGGACCATCGGTGCGATTGGCGGCAAGGGCGATGGGGCGACCATCTATACCGAAATGCAGGTCAGCGAGACCGACATGCGCCTGATGGGCTTTGCCAGCGGCTCGGAGCGCGACTGGTTCCGCTTGCTGATCTCGGTGCAGGGTGTCGGCGGCAAGGTGGCGCTGGCGATCCTGTCGGCGCTGGAACCGGGCGAGATTTCGCGGGCCGTGGCGACGGGCGACAAGGCAATGGTCACGCGGGCAAACGGGGTTGGTCCGAAACTGGCGCTGCGGATCGTCAATGAGCTGAAAGACAAGGTCGGCGGCATTGTTACCGATCCGGTTGTCGGCGCCGGCGGCGTGGTCCACGCGCCCTCGAGCAACAGCGCCGATGCGGTCAGCGCGCTGCAGAATCTGGGCTTCAAACCGGCAGAAGCCAGCGCGGCGGTGGCGGCAGCAGATGCCGAAGCCGGCGATGGCGCGACGCTGGATGCGTTGGTCAGGCTGGCGCTGAAGAAGGCGGCGCGGTGAAGCGGAAACTAAATTTTGTTGTTATGGGCCTAGCATTGATGGGATCATCCGCTGCGCACGCAGCAGACGATATCTGCAAGAAAATCGCTATATTTGAAAGCACGGTTTTTGATGGAACTGAAAACCCCGAAGGCCGCCGTTGGATAGAGCTGCAATGGCGCGGGGTCTGGTTGGTTGATTGGGGATTCGACTGCTCAAATTCCGGAGACGAAGTGGCTAAGGATCTTTGCAGTTGGCTGGTAAATGGAAATGTATCATTCGAATTTCAATCTATGCTCCCGCGCAGAATATTGCAGTGTTATGGTCATGAATTTCCGCCCAATGTTTCGTGGCGAGAATGGAATAGCGAGATTGATCTGTGGCGTTCTGATCGCTTGTCCATACTGGAAATAAAATTTGGAGACACTCAACCTGGTAATGGAGCAATACGTTTTTCGACCTTTGCTGATAACAAAGATGATGTGTTGGCTGAGCTTCCACCAGTTGGAAGACCGACACCAACCACTGTAATGCCGACGCCTATTGCTCGAGAAGTTGAGATTATTTTTGAGAATGGCGATAAAGAATGAACGATCCTGAAGACCGCCTTCAATCACCCGACCGAAAGCCGGAAGACATCGACGCGGCCCTGCGCCCGAAGACGCTCGACGAATTTATCGGGCAGGAAGCGGCGCGCGGCAATTTGCGAGTGTTTATCGAGGCGGCCAAGGGGCGTAGCGAGGCGCTCGATCATGTGTTGTTCTTTGGCCCTCCCGGATTGGGCAAGACCACGCTGGCGCAAATTATTGCACGCGAACTGGGCGTTGGCTTTCGCGCTACTTCGGGGCCCGTCATCGCCAAGTCCGGCGATCTTGCAGCGCTGCTGACCAATCTCGAAGAAGGCGATGTTCTGTTTATCGACGAGATTCACCGGCTCAATCCGGTGGTCGAGGAAGTGCTATATCCGGCGATGGAAGACCGCGCGCTTGATCTGATTATCGGCGAAGGCCCGTCGGCGCGCAGCGTGCGGATTGATCTGCCTGCCTTCACCCTGATCGGGGCGACCACGCGCCAGGGACTGCTGACCACGCCTTTGCGCGACCGTTTCGGCATACCGGTACGGCTCAATTTCTATACCACCGAGGAACTGGAAAAGGTCGTTCATCGCGCTGCGCGACTGCTGGATCTCGATATTGCGCCCGATGGTGCCACCGAAGTGGCCCGTCGCGCACGGGGTACGCCGCGGATCGCCGGGCGCCTGCTCCGCCGGGTGCGGGATTTTGCCAATGTCGCGGGCACGAGACTGGTCGACCGAGAAATTGCCGACGCATCTCTAACCCGGCTGGAAGTCGACAGCATCGGCCTCGACGCGATGGACCGGCGTTATCTCTTCATGATTGCGGACGTCTATAAAGGCGGTCCGGTTGGTGTGGAAACGCTGGCGGCAGGTCTGTCAGAACCGCGGGACACGGTGGAAGAGGTGATCGAGCCTTATCTGATTCAGCTCGGCCTGATCGCGCGGACAGCGCGAGGCCGGACGCTCAATGATCGCGGGTGGCAGCATCTCGGGCTGACGCCACCTGCGGGGAAAGAAGTAGGCGGCGAGCTGTTTGATTGAGCCTGCCCTCTCCCTGAAGGGGAGAGGGAATTCTTGATAAATCTACCCGCGTTGCGATCAGTCGCGTAGCAATTCATTGATACCGGTTTTGGACCGGGTTTGCGCATCGACGGTCTTGACGATCACGGCGCAATAGAGCGATGGCCCTGGCACGCCGTCGATATTCACTCTCGGTGGCATTGTGCCTGGCACTACGACCGAATAAGGCGGCACTTCGCCGATCCAGATCTTGCCGGTGACCCGGTCGACAATCTTGGTCGAGGCGCCGAGATAGACACCCATGGAAAGCACCGCGCCTTCGCCGACGCGGACGCCTTCAGCGACTTCGGCACGGGCGCCGATGAAGGCGCCGTCCTCGATGATCACCGGATCGGCCTGCAAGGGTTCCAGCACGCCGCCAATGCCGGCTCCGCCTGAGATATGGACATTCTTACCGATTTGCGCGCAGCTGCCGACCGTTGCCCAGCCGTCGATCATCGATCCTTCATCGACAAAAGCGCCGATGTTGACAAAGCTTGGCATCAGAACGACACCTTTACCGATAAACGCGCCCTGACGGACGACCGAGCCGGGCACCGAGCGGAAACCCGCCTCGCGGAACCGGTTCTCGCCCCAGCCGGAAAACTTGCTCGGAACCTTGTCCCAGTGATTGGCGCCGCCGGGGCCTTCGATCAGCATATTGTCATTGAGCCGGAAGGAAAGCAGCACCGCTTTCTTCAGCCACTGGTTGACCACCCATGCGCCGTCTTTTTTCTCGGCGACCCGCGCGGTGCCGTTGTCGAGCATGGCAAGGGCCTGATTGACCGCATCGCGCTCTGGTCCCTGCGAGGTCAGGCTCAAGGATTCGCGCTTGTCCCAGGCGGCGTCGATTACAGTCTGCAATGCTGCGGTCATGATAAAATTTCTTCCTTCACATGGTGGAGGCCGGTCACCCAGCTTTCCAGATCGGTAATTTCGTGGTCAATATAGTCAGGATCATGTTCCCGGCCAGCCCATTCGGCGCCGGTGTTGATCCATACGGTGGTCATGCCCAATATCTTGGCTGGACGCAAATTGCGCGCCGTATCTTCGACAAACAGAGCGCGGGCCGGGTCGATCCCGGTCGCGGCGATCATGCTGTGATAGGCGGCGGTCTGGGGCTTGGGGATGAGGCCGGTATCGAGGATATCGTGCATCTGATGAAACAGGTCATCCAGCCCGCGCTTTTTCAACACCCGGTCGGCATAAGGCCGGTCGGCATTGGTGAAGACCAGCTTCTCGCCCGGCAAAGCGGCAATCGCAGCGCGCACCAGAGGCGCAGGCGACAGGCGATCCATATCAATATCATGGACGAAATCGAGGAAGTCGGCAGGGTCGGTGCCATGATGGTGCATCAAGCCGGCCAGCGTGGTGCCATGGTCGTGGAAAAAGCCCTTCTGGATTTTCCGGGCCTCGACCAGATCACAATCCAGCGCCCGGGCGATATATTCGCCCATTTTGACATCGATTAGCGCGAACAGATCACAGGATGCCGGATAAAGCACATTGTCGAGATCAAAAATCCAGTGATCTATATGAGATAGTTCCGGTGGCATGGCGCAATCGCCTAAAGATCGTTCCCGACAATCACAAGCGGCAATATTAGGTTAGGCCCGCGCTCCCGCATCCTCGACATTGGTGCTGTTGTGACGCAGCGCCTTGAGCACCGTGTCGACAATGCCATCGGCATCCAGCCCGGCTTCGGCATATTGTACGTCCGGCTTGTCCTGATCCTGGAAAATATCGGGCAGCCGCATGGTGCGGATTTTCAGTCCCGCATCGGTCAGGCCGTTGTCCGAAGCATAGGTCAAAACATGTGCGCCCAAGCCGCCGACCGAGGCTTCCTCGACCGTGACCGCGACTTCATGCGTGGTTAGCAATTTGCGGATCAGTTCTTCATCCAGTGGTTTGGCGAAGCGGAGGTCGGCGACGGTGGTGCTGAGCCCTTTGGCCTCGAGCCGCTCTGCTGCCTTCTTGGCTTCTTCGAGGCGTGCGCCGAGCGAGAGGATCGCGACCTTGGTGCCTTGTTTGACGATCCGGCCCTTGCCGATTTCCAGCTTTTCTAGAACATCCGGGATCGGAACGCCGGTGCCATTGCCCCGCGGATAACGAAAGGCAATCGGCCCGTCGTCATATTCCGCCGCCGTATATGTCATATGCGCCAGCTCGGCCTCATCGGCCGCGGCCATGACGACGAAATTGGGCAATGTCGCCAGATAGGTGACATCGAATGAGCCGGCGTGGGTGCTGCCATCGGCGCCGACTAGTCCGGCCCGGTCGATCGCAAAACGAACGGGGAGATTCTGGATCGCCACATCATGGACGACCTGGTCATAAGCGCGTTGCAGGAAGGTCGAATAGATCGCGCAAAAAGGCCGCATGCCCTGAGCGGCGAGGCCGGCAGCAAAGGTTACGCCATGTTGCTCGGCAATGCCGACATCAAAAGCCTTGTCGGGATGGGCCTTGGCAAATCTGTCAACGCCGGTGCCCGAAGGCATGGCTGCGGTAATCGCGCAGATACGCGGGTCGCTGTCGGCCAGCTTGGCGAGGGTCTCGCCGAAAACATTTTGATAGGCAGGCGGTCCGCCACCCGGCCCCTTGTTTTGCTTGCCGGAAACCACGTCAAACTGGGCGACGCCATGATATTTGTCAGCGGCTTCTTCGGCGAATTTATAGCCTTTGCCCTTTTCGGTGACGACATGGATTAGGCAGGGGCCTTCTCCGGCATCGCGGACATTTTCGAGGACCGGGATCAGATGCTCGAGATTGTGGCCGTCGATCGGGCCGACATAATAGAAACCCAGTTCCTCGAACAAGGTCCCGCCCATGGTCATGCCGCGGGCATATTCGTCGGTCTTGCGCGCCGCATCGTAGAGGCCCTTGGGCAGCTTGCGGGCGATACGCCGTGCCAGCTGGCGGACGCCCAGAAATTCGCGGGAAGATACGATCCGGGCCAGATAGGCCGAAAGCCCACCGACAGGCGGTGCGATCGACATGTCATTGTCGTTGAGGATGACAACCAGCCGGTTGCCCGCCGCTTCGGCATTGTTCATCGCTTCATATGCCATGCCGGCGCTCATCGCACCGTCGCCGATGACCGCAATGCCGCGGCCGGGCTTGTTGTTTAACTTGTTGGCAATCGCAAAGCCGAGCGCAGCGCTGATCGACGTCGAACTATGCGCCGCGCCAAAGGGATCATATTCGCTTTCCGACCGTTTGGTGAAGCCTGAGAGGCCACCACCTTGTCGCAGGGTACGGATGCGGTCGCGGCGACCGGTGATGATCTTGTGCGGATAGCATTGATGGCCGACATCCCAGATCAACCGGTCTTCCGGCGTGTTGAAAACATAATGGATCGCAGTGGTCAGCTCGACCACGCCCAGACCGGCGCCCAAATGGCCGCCGGTGGTCGACACCGTGTCGATCACTTCGGCGCGCAGCTCGTCGGCGAATTGACGGAGTTGATTGGGCTTTAACTTACGCAAATCTGCTGGATAGGAGACATCATCCAGCAATGGTGTATTCGAAACTGGCATATTCACTCCCTGATTGGTCCCAGCTTTAACGGCATCGCGGTGGTCTGTCGAACTTTCAGCAGACTGTCTGTGAACCTTTGCTGATAGACGAGATCTATTAGCTGCATTTCTGGCAAATGCCGCGCACCTCGATCACCGGGCGGATGGAGTTAAATCCCTGACTTTTCGCGACCGTGCGTACTTGCTGGGACAGAGGGTCGTCGTCGATATGCGTGGCCTCGCCGCAGGTGTCGCAGACAAGGAATATGCAATCATGCGCGCAGCCGGGATGGCTGTTGGCCAGATAAGCATTGGCGCTTTCGACCCGCATCGCTAGATTGTTCGTCACGAACAGGTCGAGAATTCGGTACACGCTATTCGGAGCGACGCGTTTGCCCCGTGCGGTAGAAACTAGCTCGGCTATATCATATGCGGAGGCCGGGCGGGAGAAACCCGCCAGCGCGTCAAAAATTGCGGCCCTTGTATCGGTCCATTTCTCGCCGGACTTTTCCAGATTGGCACGCGCGGCATCTGCTAGAGAATCGCCGTGATGCTCATGATGATCATGTTTTCCCATAGGGATAATTTAGGGATGTTTCGCCGGAAGGGCAATGGGGTGCAGTTTAATGGGTGGCGCGGTAGTTTAGATCATGTGCCAACGCAAGAACACCCACGCCGAGCATGGTGTAGAGAACTTCTGCTCCGTTATGGCCATTCTCGTGACCCAGGGAGATTGCTCCGATCATCATGCCCAGGCCTAAGCCGCCTATTGCTGCTGGCATCATATAGCCGTGGTCCAGAACACCGCGGCCGAGAGTAAACAGGCCAAGCGCGATTGCGATACCAAGCCCGATTTCATGAACCAGCGGATCGAGCAGCATGCCGCCCGCCGAGGAGAGGATGGCAACAATAGCGATGGTCGAGACGCAGTGGACAAGGCAGAGGCCGGACACCAGCACGGCCAGACGATCCCACAGGCCATCCCTGATCAAAAGACCATCTTTGTTCCACAATTTTGCTGCCGTAAACACGACTCACTGTCTCACTTGTTGATTGCGTAGGACGGATATAAGGAAAAACGTGTTAAGATACAACATAACATTTTTGAATTTTCGGGCTTTTTGTAGCTGGGGTCGCCGTTTCCGGTTGTCAGGCCCTGGTTTTGATCCCAAATAGCGACCAATGACGGATCAGAGCACCTTGAAACAGCCCGAAAATATCGCAACCACTCGCCCGATAGCCATCGCCAACTGGCTCTATTCGGTCGCATTTCTGGTATTCATCATGGTCGTGGTTGGCGGCATCACGCGGCTGACCGAATCGGGATTGTCGATAACCGAGTGGAAGCCGGTGACCGGAGCGCTGCCGCCGCTCAGCGAAGCGGACTGGTTGTCGGAATTCGCAAAATATAAGCAGATTCCCGAATATCTCGAAATTAGCGGTCCGGCCGGCATGACGCTTGCGGATTTCAAATTCATCTATTTCTGGGAATGGGTTCACCGTCTGCTCGGCCGGGTGATCGGATTGGCTTTTGCGCTGCCGCTGCTCTGGTTCGCGATCAAGCGGGCGATACCGTCCGGCTATGGCTGGCGGTTGCTGGCTCTGCTCGCATTGGGCGGATTACAAGGTACGATTGGCTGGTGGATGGTGAGCTCGGGTCTGAGTGAACGGACGGATGTCAGTCATTTCCGGTTGGCGGTGCATTTGCTCACCGCGCTGTTCATCCTCGGTGGTCTGGTCTGGACTGCGCTCGACCTGCGCCAATTGGCCTCGGGCAATACAAGGCCGGCGCGGATGACGGGCCTCGGCTTGTCGGTGGTGGCAGTTCTATTCATTCAATTGCTGTTCGGTGCTTATACGGCGGGATTGAATGCCGGCTATGTATCCAACACATGGCCGCTGATGAACGATTATTTTTTCCCTGGTGGAGTCGGCTGGGATAGCGGCATCTGGGCAGCGCTCAATAATGATCCCTATCTGGTGCATTTCATCCACCGCTGGTGGGCCTGGGTAGCGGTGGGCTTTCTGGTCATACTGGCGCGGAAGGTGCGACTCATTGATCGCAGGGCTTCAGTCGCGATCCACATCGCTTTCGGTACCCAGATGTTGTTGGGGATCGCAACCGTGATGACCGGTATCGATATCCATCTTGCGGTACTTCACCAGGCGGTCGGTGCGCTGGTCGTCGCTTCGACGATATGGGGCGTCCATCTGATCGGCCGCGAATCACGGTGACCGGTTCACTATCGCTAATCTATTCGACCTTCGGGTCCGAGGAGGAAGCGCGAGATGTGGCGAAGACATTATTGCTGGAAAAGCTGATCGCCTGCGCCAATCACTTTCCAGCGATATTGTCGCAATATGAATATCAGGGGAAGTTCCACGAGGACCGCGAGTTTCCGGTACTGTTCAAAACCGCACCGGAACTGGTAAAACCGGCCGGGGAGCGCTTATTGGGTCTGCATAGTTTTGACACGCCTGCGGTTCTCCACTGGCAGGTCGAGGCTTCGAATCCGGGCTATGAAAAATGGCTGCTAGGCCAGTTGATAAAACCTCCTAGGTAATATTATACCCGCTGGCAAAGCCCTGCTTTTGCTTGACTTGCCGTAAAAACAACGCCAATAGCGCCGCAGTCGGCCGGATCATCGCGTCCGGCTTTTATTATTTCTAAATCAAATCATTCTCCCAGAAGGAGCAAACCCCATGAAGGGTATCACCAAACAGACCCAGTCGGCGAAGCCTGCTGATGTCGTAAAAAATTGGCATATCGTTGATGCCACAGATCTGGTCGTTGGCCGGGTTTCGTCAATCATTGCCAACATCCTGCGTGGCAAGCACAAGCCAACCTACACCCCGCATGTTGATTGCGGCGATCACGTCATCGTGATCAACGCTGAAAAGGTGAAGTTCACCGGCAACAAGACCAAACAGAAAACCTATTACAAGCACTCCGGCTATCCCGGCGGCATCAGCGGTACCACCGCGGAAAAGATCCTCGAAGGTCGTTTCCCCGAGCGTATCATTGAAAAAGCTGTCGAGCGGATGATTCCTAAAGGCCCGCTTGGTTTCGCCCAGATGCGTGCGTTGCACGTCTTTGCTGGTACTGAGCATCCGTATAACGGCCAGAACCCGGTGGCGCTCGACGTCGCTTCGATGAACCGTAAGAATAAGGTGGGCTCATAATGTCTGACGTAAAAACCGATCTCGCTGATCTAAAAGATATCGCTGGCCCGGCCGTGGTTGATGCACCTGTTGCTGCAGACGCTGAAGCAGAAGCTGTAGTTGTTGAGCCACCCGTTTCGACCATGCCTTTGCGCGAGCAAGAGCTGGACAAATTCGGACGTGCTTATGCGACCGGTCGTCGTAAAGACGCGGTTGCCCGCGTATGGCTCAAGCCTGGCAAAGGCAAGATTACGGTCAATGGCCGCGATCAGGAAACCTATTTTGCACGCCCGACCCTGCGTCTGGTTCTCAATCAGGTTTTCGCAATCACCGAGCGCGAAGGTCAATATGATGTTGACGTGACCGTCAAAGGTGGCGGACTTTCGGGACAGGCTGGCGCGGTCAAGCACGGCATCTCGCAAGCATTGACCAAATATGAGCCAGCTCTGCGGTCAGCTGTCAAAGCCGAAGGCTTTCTTACCCGTGATAGCCGTAAGGTTGAACGTAAGAAATATGGTAAGGCAAAAGCGCGTAAGAGCTTCCAGTTCTCCAAGCGTTAAGCGATACCAAATTGAAATTCGAAAAGGCGGCCTGCGGGTCGCCTTTTTTTTACCAATTTTATGGAGTGCGAGGTTTTTGCGTCCGCGCCCGGGGTTGGATAATCGCAGCTCTGCTCGAGACGAACAGGATGACAGTAGTCAGTATCGCCGAGATCAGCATCACCCACGCAGCGCCGATTGTTCCGAAGGTTGGCAGAAAAACCACCAGTAGCCCGCCAAGCGCGACCAGTCCGGCGACCCGGGCGACAAGCGCGTTGCGCGCGCGCCCGGCTGCCTGAAGCATGGGCTCCAGTCCGAGCCCGGCAAGACTGATAATCGTCGCAGCACCGAGCAGCAGCAATATCGGGAAAGCGGCGAGATATTCGGGGCCGGATATGAGGGCAATCATATATTTGCCCAGCAACAGCAATCCAAGGAACAGCACCGCGCCGCTGATCGCCGAGACCCGCAGCGATCGCCAGAACAATCCGCGCAATTCCCGTGACTGGCCGATGGCAAACAGTCGCGACAGTTCCGCAAACAGCGGCCGCGCAAAAACTTCCGAGAGGCGGTTGAGGCTATTGGCGATCTGGTCGGCCAGTCGGAACAGGCCGGCTGCCGCCGGTCCGACGAAAAAGCCGACAATGACGACCACCAGTCGCTCGCGCACAACATTGACCAGATAGGCGAGATTGGTGAACAGCAGAAATGCCAGAAATTCCTTTCGGCCCGGCGGTTCGGCGGCCACGGTCAAGACGGGCAGCGGTGTTGTGTCACCGCGGCGCCACACCATCACCCACATCACCACGAAGCTGATAAATTCCGACAGCCCCCAGACAATTAGAAATCCGGTCATCGACGGTAGGGTCAGAAACAGCACCAACGCGCCGACGAAACGGACGATGGGAATGATGGCATCACCAAAGGCATTGCCACGATAGCGGTCCTGCGCACGCAAAATGCCGATCGGCGTCGAGCGGACCGACAGAAATATGATCACGCCATAGCCCATGATCGCTTGCACAACCGGACCGGACCAGTTGAATTGCGATGCGCCAAAGGGCAGCATCAGCCACAAGGCAGCGCAGGCAGCGATGCCGCCGAGCAATTCGATCCAGAAACTCTGCCACGATAGTTTTCGGAACTTCCGTTCCTGACCGGCCAGCAGATAAGGCACGCCAAACTGCACAACCGCCTGCCAGGTCTGAAGTTTCAATATCGCGGCGAGCACCTGAACCGCGCCGACAATCACCATGAATTCGCCAAAGCCAGCAACGCCCAGCGTCCGGGTCAATATGGCGAGATAGAAGATGCTCAGTATCGCGCCGACCCCTTTGGCGGAAAACAGCCAGCTGCTGTTGCGAAATACGCGGACGAGAGAATCCTCGCTGCGGGACCATTTGGTTAGCAAATTGCGCGGCACAGTTTCAACTTTTCCCATATATTATCGGGCGGATGAGCCTCTCTTTATCGCATAATCCAGCTTTTTCTATCACTCTCTTCTCAGGTCGATTCCCGAAACGGCTGCTGCGACAGTCTCGAGGAATGAATATTGGGAATTTTGGGGTGGCTTGCCGGACGGCTGGTGCTAGCAAGGCAGGATGATCCAAGATAACCGCACCGCTGACATCGCACATTTCGTCACCCATCTGGAATGTTCCAAAACCGGAGACCATTTGCCTTCCGGCACCGTGCATAACCTGTCGCCTGCGGGCGCACCGATTTTGGTTCGTTATGATCTAGACGCGGTGGCCGCGCAACTGACCAAGGAAAAGCTCGCGAGCAGGCCTGCGGATCTCTGGCGCTACCGCGAACTTTTACCCGTCGCCAGCGCCGCCAATATTGTCTCGCTGGGCGAGGATATGACGCCTCTAATCGCTCTCGACACTTCCCTCGGCTCCAATGTGATCGTCAAAGATGAAGGTCGTTTGCCAACCGGCTCCTTCAAGGCGCGCGGTCTGGTCATGGCGGTTTCGATGGCCAAGGAACTAGGGCTGAAACGACTCGCCATGCCAACCAACGGCAATGCCGGGGCCGCTATGGCCGCTTATGCCCGGCGCGCCGGTATGGAAGCCTTTGTCTTCTGTCCCGATGACACGCCCGAGGTAAATGTTCGCGAGATTGCCCTGCAAGGCGGCAAGGTCTGGCGGGTGAACGGCCTGATCAATGACTGCGGCAAGATTGTTGCCGATGGCGAAGCAGAAATGGGCTGGTTCAATCTCTCGACCCTGAAAGAGCCCTACCGGATCGAAGGCAAGAAGACGATGGGACTGGAGCTGGTCGAACAGCTGGGCTGGGAAATGCCGGATGTGATTTTCTATCCGACCGGCGGTGGCACCGGGCTGATCGGCATGTGGAAGGCCTTTAACGAACTTGAAGCGATCGGATTCATCGGATCCCGCAGGCCGCGGATGGTCGCGGTGCAGGCTACCGGGTGCGCGCCGATTGTCGATGCTTGGGAGAAAGGACTGGATCACGCGCCATTGTGGGAAAATGCACATACGGTAGCCGCTGGTATCCGCGTTCCGGTGGCGATTGGCGACTTTCTGATATTGCAGGCGGTGCGCGAATCCGGTGGTTTCGCGATAGCGGTCGAGGATGAAGCTATCATCGCGGCGCAGCAAAGGATCGGGCAGGACGATGGGTTGTTGCTCTGCCCCGAGGGCGCGGCTACCGCTGCTGCCTATCTGAAAGCGCTGGAGGATGGTCTCATCAGCAAGTCTGATCGCGCAATACTGTTTAATTGCGGCAATGGTCTCAAATATCCCATGCCCGCTGCCGATGCTGCGTTGGACCGGCATCACCCGATCGACTGGAGCGCCATTGCCAGCGCCTGATCGGCTGGTTAAGGCTTAGCACATGAAATGGCTTGTCATAATCTCTGTATTGCTGCTGGCCTGCGCCGGGCTCGGCTGGTGGTTTTTCTCGCAACCAGGACCGAAACAGCTCGATCTTGCCAATAATATCATGCCCGGCGACAGCAATGCGAAGCTGTTGGTCGAGAACCAGATCTACGATCAGGAGCTGGGTCTGGGACTCAATATCTGGACCCCGAAAAACGCCACGACCGAACGGCTTCCGGTTATCGTCTTCATCTACGGCGGCGGCTGGCGAGACGGCGCCAAGGATCATTATGCTTTCACCGGCAGAGCGCTGGCCAGTCGTGGGTATATTGTGGTTCTGCCGGATTACCGGCTGTTCCCCAAAACTCGTTTTCCCGGCTTTCTTGAAGACAGCGCCAAGGCGCTTGCCTGGGTTCATGACAATATTGGCGAACATGGCGGCGATAGCGGGCGGATATTCCTCTCCGGTCAATCCGCGGGCGCTTATAATGTGATGATGCTTGCGCTCGACCGGCAATGGCTGGGGCGCGAAGGCAAGTCGCCGGATCTGATCCGGGGTGTGGCAGCGCTGGCCGGACCCTATGATTTCTACCCGTTTGATTCTGAAACCACGAAGCAGAGCTTTGGCGAATTTCATACACCCGAGATGACCCAGCCCGTCAATTTTGTTCGGCCCGATGCGCCGCCTTTGTGGCTGTCCAGCGGTAATAATGACACTCAGGTCAAGCCCCGCAACAGCAAGATTCTGCGCGACAAAATCCTCGAGGCGGGAGGCGATGCCGAATATGTCGAATATCCCGATATTGATCATCTCGAGATCATGATGGCACTGGCCAAGCCGTTTCGCCACAAGGCGCCGGTGCTCGATGACATGGTAGCCTTTTTTGAGCGCCACAAGTGATTGCATGATTTGAAAGCCGTGGCGCAGTTTTTGCAGTGCAAAACGGTTGAGATAGTGGCATTTTTTGGTTATGCCGATCCGCAGAACAAGGGAATCCGATAGACATGGCCACTTTCACGCTCCCCAAGAATAGCAAGATTCGCAAGACGGGCGAGTTGCATCAGGCGCTGACCGGCGGAAAGAAACGGCCGTTCAAAGTCTATCGCTATGACCCTGACAAGGGCGAGAATCCGCGCTACGACACGTTTGAAATTGATACCGACGAATGCGGGCCGATGGTGCTCGACGCGCTGATCAAGATGAAGTCAGAGCAGGACGCGACTCTGACCTTCCGCCGCTCTTGCCGTGAAGGCATTTGCGGGTCCTGCGCGATGAATATCAACGGCAAAAATGGGCTGGCCTGCACCACCGCGATCGAAGATTGCGGAAACAAGGTCACCATCACCCCACTGCCGCATATGGAGGTGATCAAGGATCTGGTTCCCGACTTCACCCATTTCTATGCGCAATATGCCTCGATCGAGCCGTGGCTCAAAACCGTCACGCCGACGCCATCGGGCAAGGAGCGGCTGCAGTCGCCAGAAGACCGGGGCAAACTGGATGGGCTCTATGAGTGCATTCTCTGCGCCTGTTGCCAGACCAGCTGCCCGAGCTATTGGTGGAACAGCGACAAGTTTCTTGGCCCCGCCATCCTGTTGCAGGCCTATCGCTGGCTCGCTGACAGCCGTGATGAAATGACCGGTGAGCGGCTCGACGAACTGGAAGATCCGTTCCGGCTCTATCGCTGCCACACGATCATGAACTGTGCAAACGCCTGTCCCAAGGGCCTGTCCCCGGCTAAGGCAATTGCCGAGATCAAGAAGATGACCGCCGCGCGCGCAGTTTGAACCGCTGGAAGGCTGTTCATGACTGAAGCGGAGCGTAATTTCGACATCAGCGATCCCGATCCTGACTATCCGGGTTGGAGCACATGGGTGCTGAACGATCCGGATTGCTTCAATAGCTTTCTCGGAAAATTGATCGTCCGGCGTGGCGGCAATGGGCTAGGCGATGATATCGCTCGCATCCGGATGTTCCCCGAAAGACGGCACCGCAATCTTGGCGATGTTGTCCATGGTGGAACGATGATGGGTTTTATCGATTGTTCGCTGTTTGCAGCGATGCGGGTGCTCGAGCTGGGACCATCCGGCTTTGCCGTGACCCTGGAATTGCAGACCCATTTTATCGGTGCGGCACGAATGACTGAGCCGCTCGAAGCGCAAGTAGAGATCACCCGCGAAACCGGGCGTTTCCTGTTCATGCGCGGGCTGGTTGTGCAGGGCGAGGATGGCCAGGACAATATGGCTTCCTTCACCGCAATCGTGAAAAAAGCTCCCCGCCAGAAAACAGATTCGCAATGAGCGCATTCTATCAGCGCTATCAGGCGCTGATAGCGCAAGGCGAACTCAAGCATGATGCCGATCAGGATCATTGTGCCAAACAGCTCGCCCGGTTGCAGAAGGAACTGGAAGCCGTGCCGCCTCGGGGCAGCATCTTGTGGCGCGCCTTTGGCAAGAAACCTGCTTCGCCCAAGGGCATTTACATGTGGGGCGGGGTCGGACGCGGCAAGTCTATGCTGATGGACCTATTCTACAATAATCTCGACATCCGCCGGAAGAAACGCGCCCATTTTCATGAGTTCATGCTCGACGTTCACGCTCGACTCAATGTCGAACGCAAGAAAGAGCTAGGCGATCCGGTGATCCCGGTGGCGAAGGCTTTGGCCAGCGAGGCACGATTCCTCGCTTTTGACGAGATGGTGGTCAACAATAGCGCCGATGCGATGATCATGTCGCGACTGTTTACCGGGCTGGTCGAGGCGGGGGTGACGATCGTCACCACGTCCAATCGGCCGCCCGACGATCTGTATAAGGATGGTCTCAACCGCGAGCATTTTCTGCCGTTTATCGAACTGCTCAAAACGAGGCTTGATGTAGTTTCGCTCAACGGACCCACCGATTACCGGCGCGAGCGTCTGGGCGATGTCGATCTCTGGCATGTGCCCAATGGCGAAGCCGCAACAAAGGCGCTTAGCGAAGCCTTTTTCCGCCTGACTGACTATCCGCCGGAGGATCGCGAACATGTGCCGTCGGCGGAGATAGAGGTGCAGGGCGGCCGGATGCTGACCGTGCCGAAGTCTCTCAAGGGAGTCGGGGTATTCTCGTTCAAACGGCTATGCGCGGAAGCGCGCGGGGCTCAGGATTATCTTGCGATCGCGCGCCATTATCACAGTGTCATCATCGTCGGGATACCGGTGCTCTCCAAGGACAATCGCAACGAGGCTGCGCGCTTTGTGACGCTGATCGACGCGCTCTACGAATATCGAGTGAAGCTGTTGGCCAGCGCCGATGCGGAACCCGATGCGCTATACCCGGCTGGAGACGGCAGTTTTGAATTTGAACGGACTGCATCTCGATTGATTGAAATGCAATCGGATGATTATCTTGCGTTGGGACATGGAGCCGCCGTCTAGAGCAGGCTTAAACTGTCCAGATCGATTGCCATTTGAGCCGGCCTTTCTGCCATCGCGGCGAACATCCGGTCGCCGCGATCGGTTTGCTGGACGTGGAGCGACGCGTTGATCGCCATGATGAATCCGGAAAAGGCGTGGCGGCGGTAGTCGGTCCAGAATTGATCAAAATCAGGCCCATCGAATCGGAGAGCAAGATAGGCCCGGACCAGGCTTTCTTCATGATCGCGCCGGATCGCCGGATCGGCAAAGCTGGTTCCGATCAGATAGGCAACGTCATTGGCCGGATTGCCAAGCGAGCAGGTTTGCCAGTCGACCAGAGCTGCTATCCGGCCATCATCGTGAAACAAAATATTGTCGAGCCGCATATCGCCGTGGGTGATCGCCTGCTGCTTTGGGGGATGGGCGATATAGCTGCCGATCCGGTCGACCAACTGCTGGCCGAGGTCCAGTATATCTGGTGACAGCAAAGCCGAGAATCTTTCGCGAAACAGCGGGTAACCGGCGGACAGACTATTCTCCAGAAACTGGGCATTGCCCTCGCCATGATGGAGCCATGGCAGATTTTCAAAACCGGCGGCCGGCTTGAAACTGTGAAGCGCAGCTGCTTCGGCCAGCGATGATTCTACCTGAAGCAGCGATGCTCCGGCCAATTGATCACCCTGCGACGCGGGCGCCATGTCTTCGAGCAGCAGCACAAATTCCTGCTCATTTTCGGCAATGTCAGCGTGATAGGATTTGGGGCAGAGCGCGTTGCAATGGTCCGCTACATCCCGATACCAGCCGACCTCCATATCATAGAGATGGAAGATCGCGGCGGCACCCCGGCTCACCGGATCGGCGCTGGGACATTTGGCGATGAACGTCGCAGGATGGCTGCCGTCCGTCCAGTCACAGGTGAAGCGATAGCTGTCGCAGACCTGGCCGGTGCCGACCGGTTCGTGGGTAAGGGATGTGAGTGACCCGGAAACCGCGCCGAACACTTGCTCGACAAATGCGGTTTCGAATTCTTCCGGTCGCACGGGGAAGCGGCCGCTCATGCTGCGGGGTCCATCAGGCCGGTGAGGCCGCTGGTCGCGTGGGGGCCGATGAACAGTTGCTCGACCACGCCGATTCCATAATATTCCGTGCCATCAACGGTGAGCATTGTATCGCTGAGCGCCTGGATATGGATGGTGGTCATGTCTATCGCGGGAGCGGGATCCAGGGTGATGACATCATGCCCGACCTCGAGATCGCCATGATCCATCCCGTGGCCCCAGACCGGATGGAGATAGCCGAGGCCGGACATATAGAATGTCCGAGCGGCATCGCCTGTTCTCGGGGTGATCGATAGAGATCCGTTGCCGGTTTCGAGCTGGACCTGTTTGATCCTGCGGGAGCCGCTGTGATAGCTGAGATCGATAGCCTTGGGTTCGAACTCGGTTGCTGCGCTTGTTATCGCATCCACTACGCCGCGACGATTCCACGGTTCGCCTTCGCCGTCATCATTGCTGTGAAAGAAGCAGGCATGCTGATCAAAGTTTAGCGGTGTCCAGAGCCACCAGAATTGCGGCAAAGCACGGGCTGGCGGTGGCTGTGACTCCGAGGCGCCAATCGGCCTGATGCCCCAGCTGCGGTCGCGGGTACCACGGCAATTGCCGATATCTAGGTCCTGACCATCGACGGTGATCGTGCCTGACCAGTCGCCGTTCTGGGTCATTCTGGTATAGTCCATCATCAAACGCGGGCCGTCGCGGCGGATGAAGCGGGGTTCCTCGATCGGCTGGTGGCGGGCGGTGAAGATGATGTCGGCGGTGATCGCGCTGTCATTGCCAGCCACCGTCAGGCGAAGCTGCTGCAGCGGTTCGACAATCGTGATGGTGATCGGTCCGACGGTCAGGTCGAGCCGCTCGCTGGACATTCTCTTCGAAGCGCGCAGATTATGTTGCTTGCCGTCAATCGAGACACAAAAGGCGGCGTCCATGATGTCGAGCTGGGGGTAGACACCGAGCGCGGCGGCGAAGAAGATATTGCCGTCGGGCGAATAGCCATTGAAGAAATAACGGTCGTAGAAGTTACGGTTTCCGCCCGATAGCGCCATTGGTTCCGGCGTCTGGTGCAGCGGATAGTCATCGCCTTTTGTCAGCATAAATTCTCTCCCAAGAATCCCACAATGCCATTTCAATTTCACTTTGCAACGCAAAAGATTGGAAGATTTGGAAGCATGTTTTCCGTTTCACCGTCATCCTGAACTTGTTTCAGGACCTCGGGAGAGGGAACGCCGTTGAAGGTCCTGAAACAGGTTCAGGATGACGAGACGATAGCTTCATTATTGCTATTGCGAACCAATTGCAAAGATAGAGAGTAAAATGGTGCTATATGCGGTTGAATTTGTCTTAATAGGGGCCTAATCCGGTCGTTAATATCCTTTTTGACTCTATTCTATCAGGAGAATTTCCCACATGGCCCGTAACAAGATTGCGCTGATCGGCGCAGGCATGATCGGCGGCACGCTCGCCCACCTCGCAGCTTCCAAGGAAATGGGCGATGTCGTCCTGTTTGATATTGCCGAAGGCATGCCAGCCGGTAAAGCGCTCGACCTCAGCCAGGCAGCTCCGGTCGACGGGTTCGACTCCAATCTCAAGGGCACCAATGATTATGCCGATATCGCCGGCTCTGATGTGATCATCGTGACCGCAGGTATCGCGCGCAAGCCCGGCATGAGCCGCGATGACCTGATCGGCATCAACCTGAAAGTGATGAAGGCGGTCGGCGAAGGCATTGCCGCCAACGCACCGGATGCTTTTGTTATCTGCATCACCAACCCGCTCGACGCGATGGTCTGGGCCTTGCGCGAATTTTCCGGACTGCCGCACAACATGGTGGTCGGCATGGCAGGCGTTTTGGACAGCGCCCGCTTCCGTCATTTCCTTGCTGACGAATTCAACGTCTCGGTCGAAGATGTAACCGCCTTCGTTCTCGGCGGCCACGGCGATACGATGGTTCCGGTTCCCGCCTATTCGACAGTCGCCGGTATCCCGATCCCCGATCTGATCAAGATGGGCTGGACCACACAGGATAAAATCGACGCGATCGTTGACCGCACACGCAAGGGCGGCGGCGAAATTGTTGGTCTGCTCGGCAATGGCTCGGCTTATTATGCGCCGGCAACCAGCGCGATCATGATGGCGGAAAGCTTCCTGAAAGATAAGCGCCGCGTGCTTCCTGCCGCGGCCCATCTGACTGGCCAATATGGCGTTGACGATCTTTATGTCGGCGTACCGGTCATCATCGGCAAAAACGGCGTCGAGAAGATCATCGAAATCGAACTGAGCGAAGAAGCACAGGGCAATTTCAACGTGTCGGTCGACGCGGTGAAGGAATTGCTGGCAGCTTGTAAGGCATTGGATAGCTCACTGGCCTAAGGGCAAATATGATCCCGGCGAAAGCCGGAATCTTTTGCTACAACGCGGCGCGCTGGGAAAAATTCCAGCTTTAGCTGGAATGACGAGAAAGTAGTTTTATGAGCATCCTAATCGACAAGAATACCAAGGTCATCACCCAGGGCATGACCGGTAATACCGGTACGTTCCACACGGAACAGGCTTTGGCTTATGGCACGCAGATGGTTGCGGGCGTGACGCCGGGCAAGGGCGGCACGACCCATATCGGTCTGCCCAACTATAACACTGTGGCCGAAGCGAAAGAGGCAACCGGCGCGACCGCTTCTGTTGTTTATGTTCCACCGCCATTTGCGGCTGACTCGATCCTCGAAGCGATTGACGCCGAGATCGAACTGATCGTTGCGATTACCGAGGGCGTTCCCGTTCTCGACATGGTTCGCGTCAAGCGCGCGTTGCAAGGCAGCAAGTCGCGCCTGATCGGTCCTAACTGCCCCGGCGTCTTGACCCCGGGCGAATGCAAGATAGGCATCATGCCCGGCAGCATCTTCATGAAGGGCTCGGTCGGCGTGGTCTCGCGCTCCGGTACGCTGACATATGAAGCCGTGCACCAGACCACAGCGGTTGGCCTCGGCCAGACCACGGCGGTCGGCATTGGCGGTGATCCGGTCAACGGCACCAACTTCATCGACGTGCTGGAATTGTTCCTTGCCGACGACGAAACCAAGTCGATCATCATGATCGGCGAAATCGGCGGCAGCGCGGAAGAAGAAGCGGCGCAATTCCTGGCTGACGAAGCGAAGAAGGGCCGTTCGAAACCGACTGTTGGTTTCATCGCCGGCCTCACGGCTCCTCCGGGTCGCCGCATGGGCCATGCTGGCGCAATTGTTTCCGGCGGCAAGGGCGGCGCGGAAGACAAGATCGCTGCGATGGAAGCAGCGGGTATCCGCGTGTCACCTTCGCCGAGCGAACTGGGCACGACGCTTGATGCGATGCTGAAAGAGCTGGTCTAGATTACTGGGCCCTCTGCGCAAGCAGAGGGCCACCCTCCCCCAAGGAAATGATCATGGGTTTTGAAGGTCAAGAGTTTCTCCAATCCGAAAAAGAAGCAGGCCCTAGCTGGCAGCGCAAGCATTGGCCGATCGATGATGCCGATGAACTGAATAGTGCGCTCGATCCGACCCAAATGGCGATCGAGATCAAGGCCTC
>NZ_JBALUT010000049.1:0-20877 GCF_036963705.1 Parasphingorhabdus sp.
CAAACCACCAGAAAGCGAACGCGTGATCCCTAGCAATGAGAGGGGAGGAGGCTTGGCTCTTTTGAACCCGGTTTTGGCGATGGTCGCAGAAAATCGTTGGTTCGATCAATCAGGAGTTATAAAATGTTCAAATCTATTCCACTCAACAAGCTCGTTGAATCCAAGAAAAATGTCCGCAAGCGGTCTGATCCCGCAACCGATGCATGGCTGAAGGCGGACATTGCAGCGCGTGGATTGTTACAAAATCTGGTCGTTAACGCGATTGCTCGGGGCAAATTTGAGGTCACGGCAGGTGGCCGGCGTCTTAAACAGTTGAAGGCTCTTGCCAACGACAAGGCGATTAAGAAGACCGAGCCGATTACATGCTTGGTTAAAAACGGCGAAGCGCATGAAATCCGGGAAATCAGTCTGGCCGAGAATTTCCAGCGGGTAAAACTCAATCCGGCTGATGAAGCCGAAGCGTTTCAGGATATTGTGAACGACGGCGCAAGCGTTGAAGATGTTGCCATTCGCTTTGGTCAGACCGTTCGCTTTGTCGAAGGGCGTTTGCGGCTCGCCAAGCTCGCACCAGTGGTTTTTGAAGCTTTGGCAAGCGGTGACATCACGCTTGATATCGCGAAAGCTTACGGCGCGACCTCGGATATCGAACGTCAGGCCCAGGTGTTCGAGGAAGTCTCGGGAGGATATTACAGCGTAAATTCCGACAGCATCCGGCGAATGGTTATGGACGCCAGTGTCTTGGCCAGTGATCCCCGCGCTGTTCTAGTTGGACGCGATGCTTATCTCGAGGCGGGCGGCAAAATCGACCGAGAACTTTTTGACGATGATGAAAGTGAAAGCTGGGTTGACGTTGCTGTTCTTGAACGTCTCGCCGTTGAGAAAATGGAATGGCGATCCGACGAGATTAAAGACCAGCATGGTCTTGCCTGGGTAAAGCCAACGCTTGACTGTTATGTCTCGCATGAGTTGATCGAAGGCTTGAACCGGCTTCCTACCGAGCTTGAACCGCTGAGCGAGGAAGCAATCGCGCGTCTTTCCGAGTTGGAAATCGAATACGACAATGAGGCCGTCATTCTCGAAAATGAAGACAGCAGCGAAGATGACGTTTTCGCAGCCGAGAAACGAGTGTCGGAAATCGAAGAGGAAATGCGCTTGCTCAATGATCGCAAGCCAGTTCTGGCAGATGCGCTTCGCAGCGAAGCAGGCGCTTTTCTGGCGCTTGGTAATGACGGGGTACCGACGTTGGTTCCGCAATATTATACGGAAAAGGCTGATGCCCCTATCGAAGATGAAGGCGTCGAACTGGTCGTGGAAGGCGAGGCCGCCAAACCCAAGCGCGCAGCGCTTTCCAAACGACTTGTCGATGAACTGGCGATGCAGCGGCGCGATATTTTGTCGCTTCATGTGGCAAGCGATCCGGCGCTCGCGCTCGATTTTATGATCTTCACGCTTGCTGACGGTGAAAGTCATGATTGGCGGGCAAAGGAGGCATCGACGCTGAAAGGCCCGACCGCCCATGGTCCGGCTCATAATTTCGAGGCAAAGGATGCACCGGCAAGTGCAAGCCTGGCGGAATTGCGCGGGTCGCTGGATGAAAGTTGGAAAGCTGGCACCACTGATGTCGAGCGTTTCATGGCGTTTCGGTCATTGAGCGATGATGCGCGCAGCGCGTGGCTCGGCCATGTTGTCGCGCGAACGCTGGTCGCGAGCCTGAATGTTGAAGGCGACCGGCAAGTCTCACTGCACGATTATCTGGGCGGTATCTTGGAAATCGATATGGCGGCTTGGTGGCGTCCGACTGCGGCCAATTATTTTGACCGTGTACCCAAGGCCAAAACGCTTGGCGGAATGCAAGAAGTTGGCGGTCTGGAACTTTCAAACCGCTACGGCGCGTCCAAAAAAGCCGATCTTGCGGCAACGGCCGAGCGTATCTTCTCCGGAAATTTCATTGCGGAGGCTGAAGTCAAACAAGCCGCTGCCCGGTGGGTTCCGGATGCAATGCGCTTTGTTGATCCGTTAGCGGCTGACGAAGTTCTGGAAGATGAAACTTCGGAAGCCGGCGCATCAGAAGATATTCCAGAGATAGCCGACAGGGCTGCCTGATCCTCCTCCTGACAGGCGGTCTTCTGGCTGAAGCGGCTTGCCTTTTTAAGGCAAGCCGCTTCTTTTCATCAAAATCATGGCAGTAGGCGGTTACCGGGTCGCGGCCAGTTGACCGGCAACTTCCGGCAGTGATGCAATTTCAATGTCCTCAGAATGGGGATAGCTTTCGGAACCTGGATATATCACAAGCTTCCGGTCCGGCTGTATGTCATCGCAGGCATTATAAAAGCCTCTTTCCAATTTTGGCGTCAAGCTTCGCTTGATCTCAATCGCCCACCGTTTGCCTGTGGGCAGCGTCAGAAGGAGATCGATTTCTGCTCCTGCCGATGTCCTGTAAAAATTAGCCAGCGTAGCTTCAGGTGCGGCAGCGATCAGGCTTTCGATGACAAATCCTTCCCAGCTGGCTCCGGCGACCGGATGGCCAAGCAGGGCTTCGAGATTGTCTATGCCCAGTAGCGCGTGAACAATGCCGCTATCACGTACATAAACACGCGGAGATTTGACCAGTCTTTTGCCGGTATTATTGTGCCAGGGTTCAAGACGACGAACGAGCAACAGATCAACCATCAAGTCAAGATAGGAGGCAACCGTCTTTCCATCGACCCCCAGTGATCTTGCGAAATCGGCAGCGTTTAATAGGCCGGACTGATGATGTGCGAGCATGACCCAGAAACGTCTGAGTGTTTCAGCGGCAATTCTCGGCCCCAATTGCGGGATGTCCCGCTCCAGATAGCTGCGGATAAAATCCCTGCGCCAGCGCATGCTCGTCTGATTGCTTTTGGCAAGGTAACTGTCCGGGAATCCACCCCTTACCCAAAGTTCATTCAAGTCACCTGAATCGATTTCAAGAGGGTCAAGTGGCCGCATTTCCAGATAGGAGATGCGGCCCGCCAGACTTTCGCCCGACTGGCGCATCAGGTCCAGAGATGCTGATCCTAACAGGAGGAACCGGCCCGTTCTCCTTCCCTTTTTACGACCTTTGTCAATCAATCCGCGCAAGTTCTGGAAAAGGTCCGGAACACGGTGAACTTCATCGAGGATTACAAGCTTGTCTTCATGGTTACCAAGATAAAGCTCCGGTTCTCTAATTCGGGATCGGTCAGCATCCGATTCCAGATCGAGATAGAGGGAAGGACCGCTTTCACCAATTTCCTGCGCTAGAGTCGTTTTACCCACCTGACGCGGCCCCAGCAAGGCAACTGCGGGGCTTTCAGCCAGTCTTTCAAGCAAAATATCGTGAATTCGGCGGTCAATCATCCTTGTATTTATGGAGTAGAGTTCCAGAATTGCAAGATATATTGAGAGCCTGACTTCCGAATGAGAGAGGATAGGGGGCTTGGGCCTGTCTGATCCAGTAATTTCGCTGGAGATATTCAGGAGAAAACACATGCCCCGGAAACAAAGCCAATCCCCCAAAATATCGCCCGCAGCGCGAATTACAGCAACCATCATTGAAAAACTGGAAGTTGGAACAAAACCCTGGATACAGCCTTGGAGAGGACTTCCAGTCTCACGGCCCTTGCGCAGTTGCGGTACGCCCTATCGCGGAATGAATGTATTCTGGCTCTGGATGATGGCTCAGGAAAGTGGCTTTAATTCTCCTTACTGGATGACTTACCGGCAATGCGCATCGCTTGGCGGTCAGGTTCGCAAGGGCGAAAAATCGTCCATCGCCATATTCTACAAAAGCTATACCAAAGAAATCGAAGCTGCGGATCATGGTGAAGCGCAGGAGGAAACCCGTCGCGTGCTCAAATCCTATGCTATATTCAATGCCGATCAATGCGACGGTCTGCCCGAACGCTACCATCCCAAGGCTGAAGTATTGGATATCGAACCGGAGGGACGAACGGAAAAGCTCGACCAGTTCTTTGGGAATATCGGTGCCAATATCCGCGAGCATGGCAGCAGCGCCTACTATGAACCGGTAGCTGACCGTATTACGATGCCGCCCGTCAGTCTGTTTGATGGCTATGACCAATTTTGTGCGACCCTTTCTCATGAACTTGGTCACTGGTCAGGCCATAAGTCGCGCCTGAATCGTGATCTCAAGAACCGTTTTGGCAGTGCTGCTTATGCCGCCGAAGAGCTGGTAGCAGAGCTTTCCAGTGCCATATTGGGCGCGGAGCTTGGCCTTCCGGTCGGACATCTGGATAATCATGCAAGCTATATCGCCAGTTGGCTAAAGCTGCTCAAAAAGGATGATCGCGCTATACTGACAGCGGCGGGGCGCGCGGAAGAGGCGTCAAATCTGCTGTTGAGCCTTGGCGGTTATGTGCAACAAGAGCCTGGTGAATTATCCGATGCCGCATGATTGAGCAAAAAACTTGCAATCTTGCAAATGAAAGATTATTGTAAATTACATTCATTAGAAAGAAATGAAAATGACTAAACGGGCACTCGAAATAGAACGGAGCGATGATAGGTTGCTAAGTTCTGCAATTGGTAGAATTGCAAAATTCTGGAACCTGAGCAATGTCAAATTAAGTGCGGTGCTGGGCCTGTCGGAAGCAACCATTTCCCGGCTTCGTTCCGGGAAAACATTTCTTGATCCTGCCTCCAAATCTTTTGAAGCCGGTCAGTTTTTGCTGCGCTTGTTCCGCAGTCTGGATGCGCTGCTGGGCAGTGATGACAAGGCGGCCAAATCCTGGCTGGCATCCCATAATCTTGATCTGGACGCAAAACCGATTGATCTGATCGACAGTTTCAAAGGTCTGATGACCGTATGTGACTATGTGGACGCCCACCGCGCTCGCGTCTGAGTTCCGGCGCTATCGCCGGAAAGTCTGGCGGGTTGTGGAAGCGCAGCACCGCATTTCTACCAATCGGCTTGCTGATAGTTTGGAGGATCAATCTCGTCTTGAAGAACTGGCGGAGGATGCAAAGCCTGATCTGCCGAAAGCAGCCCAAGGCCTGCATTATCTTCTCGGCTCACCCTTTCGCTATGGCCACCATATGGCCAGCCGGTTTCGCAAGGCTGATGAACGGCCCGGCATATTCTATGCCAGCGAGCAGGAAGCAACAGCGATTGCAGAGACTGCCTATTGGCGATTGCGCTTTTTCAGCCGGTCGCCGAGTTTTGTGCCGGGGAACCGGACCAGTGAGCATCTGAGTTTTTCCGTTGCCGTTTCGACCTCACGCGCGGTTGATCTTTCCAGGCCGCCATTTGACGCGCAAGCATCAGACTGGACGCATCTGGATGACTATAAAGCCTGTCAGGATTTCGCTGATGTGGCTCGCAAAGCAGATGCGCAGCTTATCCGCACAGTCTCGGTGCGTGATCCGGATGCTGGATATAATAGCGCCATATTTGATCCATCCATATTCGCCGGGAAGACACCGGATTATCGCCAGACTTGGCATTTTCGGTTCGAGCAGGGGCGACTAAACGCCATTGCGGCTTTTCCGGGCGGAGGAAGTCATGCCTTTGAACCGGAGATTTTCGGCCTACCAAACATGCCCCAACACTGATTCCATAATCTCCTAATTGTAGACGTAACTACTGACCGCTTTTTCTCCCCGCAAGAGAGGCCCTGGCCCATCAGGGCTGCGGCGCAACCCCGCGAGGACTGCGGCCCGTGTGGCCCGCGCCAGCCTTGTCTCGCGAGGTTCCCCGCCTGTCGGCGGTGCGCCATGCACCCTGACGGTCCTTTCGGGCTCTTGCGGGATAAAGCGGCAAGGTGCCGAACATCTCCCGCATATCAGGAGAACATCATGGACAATTTATTCAAACAGCAACTTGCTGGTCTTGACCTTTCCGGTCTCACAATCAGCAATTCCCCATTTATATCATCGGATTTTCCAGCCCAGGATGCTATTTCGCAGACACTTGCAGCTGTTTGGTCGGATTTATTCGCTGTCTTTACCGATACCGCGCTTGAAGCCGACGCTGAAGATCTTGCATGGGGCTTCGTCAATCTCTTCCACCGCGCTGCGCAGCGTAAATCAAAGCAGCTTGACCGTGCATCGGATGAGGTCCGGGCACTCATCGCATCTGCTGATGGATCAGAAGTGCATACCAGCAACCTGGAAGAGCAGATTGAGCGCGCGCAAGCGGCAGAAGCCTCGATGATCGCGTTTGAAGAAATGCGCGAGGTTGCAGCGGCGCTCTACCTCGATGAAACGCATAGCTCCTGGAAACCGGTGTCCAGTTCCCGTGCCAATCACGGGGCGATGCTGACCTCTGCCGTCATTCAGGGCCGTGATTTTCTCAAAGCACGCAGCCAGTCCAGACGCAAAGCGCTGATGCCCGAGGGTACGCCAATCATCTTTGCTGGTGGACGCACCAAGCAAAACAGCACCGAAGATGCAAAGACCTTTGCCAACAATGTCTGGGCCACGCTCGACAAGGTGCATAATTCCGTTGCTGAAATGGTGCTGGTCCACGGCGGAGATGGCAAGGGTGCCGACCGTTTAGCTGCATCCTGGGCTGAGCGTCGCGGCGTTGCGCAGCTTACCTTTTCGCTGGATCGCCACTTGGGTGCACGAGCCGGTTTCAAACGCAATGAACAGATGCTGGGTCTTGCACCTCGCTATGTCATTGCCTTTCCAGGGAGCGGCGTATTGGAACGTCTCGTCATCGAAGCCAAGAGACGGCGTATCACGGTCGTTGATCGGCGCGGGCCTCTTGGCGTCAGCCCCAAGACAAAGCCAACCGATACAGGCAGCTAGGCTGTCCGAGCCAGCGCCGCAGCCGCGGTGCTGGCTTTCTTCAGTAAGAGGAAAGGAGGCTCGGGTTTCCCTGAACCGGACACACGGTGTGATCGGCTAAAACAGAACCGGAGGTATTTATCATGGAACCGAGTGAATGGATGACGGACTATTTTGACAAACAGAAGAGCCGCAGCGCGCGTTTGATCCAGTCTTTTCAGCGCAACAAGCCAGCTATTCTTGATGCGCTGCGAGAGGCAAATATCGCGAGTGTTGAACTCAACTATGATGGCATGGGTGACAGCGGTTGTCTGGAAGCTGCTACGTACTATTCGAACGATAACAAGCCAGTCGATTGTTCCGATGCCAAAGTCGCAATTGAAACATTTGAGATCGGCTCAACAATGATCATGCGTAAATCCATGCCTCTGTCGGAAGCACTTGAAACCGTCGCTTATGATGCTCTGGAAGTGCATCATCCGGGATGGGAAATCAATGAAGGGGCCTATGGCCTCTTTAGGATTGAGGTCGAAGAAGGAACAATGGCGCTGTGCTGCAGTCTCCGTGCGACCGAATATTTTGAAACCGAAATTTGGGGAGAGGAATAATGTCGCATTGTCATTATCATGCGCTTTCTTCGGTCCGTAAATGGGGCGGCGAGGCAGGCGATTATCTGCCCCTACATCAATGGTTCGATAAATCGAAAGGAATACTGGCGGACCCGAGGCACCGGGCGCTTCGGCATCATGCCGAAGGCATATTCATGGCTGAATCACTCTTCGGTACGATCATTGTTAACGCCGATGGCCGCGAGGTTCCTGTCCGCTTGATCGGCGAACAGCATGTCGTGGAAGATTTGGGAAATATTCCCTCGTTTGCGGATTAGGCGCGGCTAATCGAACCAAAGGCCTGGATGATGCGAGGGCAACCAAAGCTCGTTACCATTGACGCAAATATGGCGGCGTAAGGCCCGTTCTCGAGCAGCCTGTTCCGTCCTAAGGATTGCCGGTGTTAGATGCGCGTTCCCAACAGATAGCCATCGCGCTGGCCGTTAGACATTCGTGCATCAATCGCGATTGTCGGATCCAATACGAGGCTTGTCAGCGTCTCCTGAAGATCAAATCAACCGAGAGCCAATTCGGCTTTTTCGCGAACCTTCCTGAACCAGGTCAGCCGCATTGCAACCAGCTTTGTTACCGGCCGTGTTGCACCTTTCAGGTGCTGCCCGCACCACCCGGACAAAGCCGGTTTCCCTGAGGCGCTACGCGCCTACGGTGCAATGCGGCTTCTCCCTGTTTCGGGCGTCAGTTCGCAAGCCGGAATGGTTCCGGTTTGAAGATTAAATCAGGAGAATAACAATGACAAATATCGTAGTTTTGGTTGGACGTGTCACTCGCGATCCAGAAAGCCGGGAAACAAACGGCGGTACAACGGTTACAAATCTTTCGGTTGTAACCGACCGTCCCGCCCGCAACAGTGAAGGCAAGACCTACAAGGATGAAAAAGGCTTTACGGTCAAAGATGCAGAATTCCACCGCATCACTTGCTTCAACGGTCTGGGCAAGAATGTTGCCCAATATTGCACCAAGGGCCAGATGGTTTCGATCGAGGGGCGCCTGCATTATACCCAGTGGGAAGATGCCGACAAAATCAAACGCTATGGCTGTGAAATCCTTGCCGACAAGGTGGACTTTCTCACCCGCGGTGCGTCCCAGGATAACAAGGATGCTCCCGACATCGATGAATGATCTTTGATCTTCATCTTGCAAGCAATCAGGCCTCGCCGGTTTCCCGGCGCGGCCTTTTTTATGTTCTTGTGCGTGGAGGTTGATATTAACGCGTTTGAGCAGACCCTCCAATTTTCAGTGTGGCCAGCGCCTGCTCTTCATTCATCTTTCCCAGCGCTATTCCTATGAGCTTGAGGCTTTTTGCGCTAAACGTTTCGATCCCGCTTCCCAGGAACATCCGGCCCAGTTCGGTTGCCGCTTTGGTCTCCAGCTCTTGCTGTTTTGTGTCGAGTTTCGCGCGTTCGCTTTCCAGTTTCTTGAGCGCTGCAAGCGCGCCTGTTTTTCTGGTCATGAGATTTCCTTTTTCTCAGTGTTGACCCCTTGAAACTCCGTAATTGCATATTGTCCCACCTGTAGGAAAATGATTTTTGCGAATGTAATCTGGATGTGGAATACGAATTTGGGGAGGGGTTGCTCACTTGAAGTCCAAGTATGATGCGCGAAGGGCCACCGCGTAAAGGACGACGGGGCCCCACCATTTTACCGCTCTAGCGGCTGCGCCGCTCTGCGCGATAAAATCGTTTCCCCCATCGCCGCTTCGCGGCCGCCTGTTCCAGCCGGTCCTGTGACCCGGTAGCCCTCCACGCATCACGAGACTTGTCGTCATTTTGACAAATTTCAGGAGGTAGTATGACACAGGCAGTTGATACGGTATTTGATGCACAAAGCTATTTTGCGGCGGTAGAAACAGCGGAACGAAGGGCTCTTCACAGCTTCTTCGATCAGCATGTAGTGGAAGACGATGACCAGGGTTATATAGCACTGGACGAAGGAGATTATAACGCGCTACCGACATGGGCAATGAACCGGGTTGTCCATACTGTCCATGGGGCGCTGCTGGATGAATTCTAAGGACGGCACACAGGGCAGGGGCCGGAAACGGTCTCTGCCTTTATTTTTGTTCGCTTCAGAAAGTGGTAGCGCCGAAAATGTCTTTCAAACCTAGCCTCCCGACCGTCGGCCTGAAAGACATTTTCTGCACTGTCGGTTGGCTTAAACCTAACAGGGAGAAACACAAGGTACTTTGCCGAAAGTCGATTCTGTACAATCATTGTGGGAATCGAGTTGCTAACTATCAGGAATAAAGATTATTCAGAATTTCCGTATCGATTCTGGCCATTTGCGACCCGGGCTGGCGTTGATATGGAAAACACCCAAATCGGGTGACATAGGGGCAGCGGAATCCCCATTCTGCTGCCCTTATTTTTTGCTCGTGCTTTAGTTTGAAATTCTAGCCATGGGGTAATTGTGGAGCGCTGATGTCAAGCATCAGCGCGCGTTTTTATCCATGCTATCCACGTGGCATAACGCCACATGATGTAATCGAGAAAATTCCTGGAAATTTACTGCCGAGCTGGGAACAAAAGAGTGCACACCGTACGCAGCTCGCTGCCTTGGATATTTTCATTGATATCAACTGTTTAAGTCCCAAAATCGACCGATGTAACAGACAAATCCTCTAAGACTTGGTGGGTTTTTGCCAAGTCTTAGCCCAATCAAATCGCCGCAAGTTATTGATAATTATAGAAACATAACCGATTGACTTAGACTTGTTCACGATTTATTCTTATTGGGCTTTTCGAAGGGTGAACCAGGTTCTTGAACGTCAAGGAACCTGAGTATGACCAACCATATTTGCTTACAAACCTATCTTTCTTATCCGCTTGCACAGTGGGTCAGATCGGAAGCTGATGACCACGGCGAATGTGTCAGCGTCTTCATTCGCGATCTTGTCATGGCGGCGTATATTACGCAGGATGAAGGTCGTAAGGATACCCTAAAAGACCTCGACAAAGCCCGCGAGATTGTATTTTCCTCCGTAGCACTTGATGCCATTTTAACAGCCCATCCAGATAGTTCGCTTCGGCAAAAAACCCATGATGCTTATGCCCGCCGCCTGCAGCGATTGGGGCTTGCTCCAGCCTCTTCGAATGGAGGCCGTGATGAAGCGTAATATTGTAAACTTCACGCGCGGCAGCCAGCTTCTCGGGCACTTTGGATTCATGTTCGCAAGCGGACTTAAAGCCCCTTTGATCATTGCTGCTGTTCTCTTGCTCGGCATCTCCTATTGGATGGTGACATCGGGTCTTACCGACCATCAGCGTTACCTTGCCGGTATGAACCTTTATGCTTCGCTTTACGCGTTCATGGAGTTTGATCCTACCAAGCCGGTTAATCTTGATCTTGCGGGCGGCGCGAGCATGGAGATGGCGATTGCAGCGGTACCAAATTTCCCTCCGGTAGTGCGGGCAATGGACGAATTATGGACCGCGCTCCGCACGGCTTTGGCCATCTCCGCACTGCTGTTTCTGCCTGCCTTTATCCTGTTCTACTGGGTTGCTGAGTATTTTGGCGGACGGTCGAAAGAAAGCAAACATGAACGCGGCGCGCAGCTTGCCACACTGCCCGAACTGCAAGCAGAAATAACCCGTCACAATGCCAGCGAGCAAGCGTGGGAAATGCGCGCCGCTTTAGGTTGGCGTTGGCGCCTGGCAGGACAGAGTGCGCTTGACAAGGCAGGTTATTACAAGCCCTCGGCAATAGCCGGCGTTCGTTATCCCTGGCGGCTTGAGCAGAGCCATGCGATGCTGATCGGGACAACCGGAACCGGCAAGACCGTGGCCTTGTTGGAGATGATTGACGAGGCTCGTAGAAAGGGACAGCGCGCCGTCATATTCGATTTAACCGGTGCCTTTATCGAACATTTCTATGACCCTTCGCGTGATGTCATATTGAACCCGCTTGATGCCCGCTGTCCGCAATGGAGTGTGTTCAATGATTGCAGCACCATTGCCGAATTTCACAGCGCTGCTGAAGCAATAGTACCCCAGGATGGCGGCGGCGATGACCAGTTCTGGGTTATTGGTGCCCGCTCGGTATTTGTGCAATCCTGCATGCAACTGATGAAGGCGGGAACGCCAACCAACGAGGCGCTCGCAAACAAGCTGATTACGGCCGATCTCACAGATGTTCATAAGCTCCTAAAGGGTACTGTCGCGGAGCAACTGACCGCGCCCAAAGCGGCCCGCATGGCAACTTCGATCCGGGCTGTGTTTAATGCCAATGCCGAGGCTTTAATGCTGCTGCCCAAACATGGCCCGCACTTCTCAATCCGCGACTGGATAAAAGATGAATCCGCGCGCGGCGGGATCATATTTATATCCGCGCGATACGTAGACATGAGTATCTGTTCCAAGCTGCTGACATTGTGGATGGACACCGCGATGAACACCCTCATGTCGATGAGCCGGACATCCGATTTGCGGGTGTGGTTCATGATTGATGAGCTGGGCGCATTGCACCGGTTGCCAGCGCTGGAAAAAGGTTTGCAAACGGCCCGCAATTTTGGCGGCGCTATCGTGACTGGTATTCATGCATTTGCCAAACTCAAGGAGGTGTATGGTGAAAATATGGCGATGACATTGTCTTCGCTTGCGCGCACCAAATTAATCCTGGCTACAGCCGACCGGGAAACGGCAACATGGTGTTCGGACTTTATCGGTCACCGGCAAATACGCGACATGGAAGAAGGCTATAGTTACGGCTATAACAATGCCCGTGATGCGGTCAGCCTGACCCCAAGAAGGCAGATCGAGCCATTGCTGCTACCCGATCAGTTTATGAACTTGCCGCGCCTTAACGGCTATATCAAATTTCCCGATGGCTTTCCCGCTGCGCCGGTTAAACTGATCCCGCAATCCTGGCCCAGTCTAGCCGAAGGATATATTGCGCGGGCATTTGATGAACCCGATGAAACGGGTGAATCCAGTGCACCCCGGAAAGAACCTCTGCTGTCTTCCAAGCCTGACAGGACAGATAAAAATAGCCACGGCGGGGAGGTAGAACCAGCAGCGGACGCCGATGACAATGAAGAAGGCGTCAAACAATCTGCGGCCGATCAAAAGGAGTTTGCCTTTCGGGAACCAGTAGAAATCATCGATGTCCAATTGTCCGATGAGCCTCAAGATAAAATACTCAAGGATGGCACAGCGGATCCGGCTACCGATGGTCCGGTTAAATCGCTCGGCAAGGATGAGCAGGCGCCATCACCGTCTCCCGAAGATGACAAACAGCAGCGCTCTGATCTGCCTGATCCATCCGATCCGGCAAACAAGGCCCGGTCGCTCAGCGGTTCGCCGCGTGATGCTGGCCGCGACCTGCGCGAAGGCGCTGTGCGCGATGAGCCGGACCGCGATATCGGCGAATATGACATGTGAAACCTGCGCGGTGGAGGGCGCGCCCTAATTATGGGAATTGATTATGCTCTCCGCTTCCAATGTCCGCTCTGCGGGCGGCGCTGCCACTTATTTTGCGGCGGATAACTATTATACCAAAGCCGATGCGGATCGGTCCGGCCAATGGATTGGAGAAGGAGCCGAGCGGTTAGGTCTAAAAGGTCAAGTAGATGCGCCGGCCTTTGAAGCTCTGCTGCGCGGTGAATTGCCAAATGGCGAGCGTGTTGGCAGCGATAAACAATATCACCGCGCCGGAACCGATCTTACTTTCTCGCTGCCCAAAAGCTGGTCGTTAATCGCTCTGGTGGGCGGCGATAAACGGATCATCGATGCCTACCGGACTGCGGTGACCGAGACGCTGCAATGGGCCGAGGAAAATGTCGCAGAAACACGAGTTTTCTCTCGCGGGAAGATCAAGACCGTTGGTACCGGCAATCTCACGATTGGACTGTTTCAGCATGATACCAATCGCAATTCTGAACCCAATGTTCATTTTCACGCGGTTGTCGCCAATATCACCCAAGGCCCGGACGCCAAATGGCGGGCGCTGCATAATGACAAACTTTGGTCGAACAACACGTTTCTGAACAGCATGACGATGGCGCGCTTTCGCCTTGAAATCGAAAAGCTTGGCTATCAGCCTGCCCATCAAGGCAAGCACGGTAATTTTGAAGCCGCAGGTATATCGCGCGAAGCGGTCATGGCCTTTTCTACGCGCCGACAGGAGGTGCTTGATGCGCGCCGGGGACCAGGACTGGAAGCTGGCAAGATTGCCGCTCTGGCCACCCGTGCGCCCAAAGAAGCCATAAAGGACAGGGATGCCTTGTCTACAACATGGCAGGAAGCAGCAAAGGCGATGGATCTCGATCTTGGCGGATTGATCGACAAAGCCAATATTCGCGCAGCAGGTTTGGAAATTGACAAACATCCCAATCTGTCGCTGGCCCAAAAAGGGATGATTTTCCTGCGCGCGTTTGCAGAAAAAATTCAGGGATTTGGTCCAAAGCCTTCCGCCGATCCTTTGGTGCCAGTGCATATCCTGAACAAACCCCGCGAAGAGATAGCTGCAGCGCAGGCGACCGCTTCAGCCATTCGCCATCTGGCGCAGCGCGAAGCAGCCTTTGGGGTTCATGATGTTTACAAGACAGCTTTGGATTTTGGCCTACCGACATCCATTGCCCATGTTGAACGCCGCGTGAGGGCGCTGGTCAGGGAAGGTGAGCTTGTTCGGGGCAAAGGACGCGACCGCGATTTTGTCACCACGCGCGATGCTTTACAGATCGAGCAGCGCATAATTGGACAGGTAGAAGCGGGCAGGGGCAAGTCAGAGCCTTTTTTGTCATCGGGCATGGCAGGCGATCAGCTGCAAGCGGTCGCGGGTCTTAACTTTGGGATGACACTTAACGAAGGACAAGAGTCCGCAGGCCGGATGATATTATCATCGTCCAACCGCATTATCGCGGTGCAGGGCATTGCCGGGGCAGGCAAGAGCAGCCTTCTTAAACCCGTCTCGCAGCTTCTTGGCGAGAATGGTAAAACGGTTCTGGGTCTCGCCGTCCAGAATACGCTCGTCCAGATGCTCGAACGCGATACCGGGATTGCGTCGATGACCCTGGCGCGCTTCATCGGAAGTCACAAAAACCTCCTACAGGAGGGAGCGGATAAAAATGCTCTCACAGAAGCCAAAGCCGCCATGAAAGACCATGTGCTGGTACTCGACGAGGCCTCGATGGTATCCAATGTCGAAAAAGAAAAGCTGGTCCGGCTCGCAAACCTGCTCGAGGTCGACCGTCTGGTGATGATCGGGGACAAGAAGCAGCTTGGCGCTGTCGATGCCGGCAAGCCCTTTGCGCTTGTACAGGCCTCGGGCATTGATACTGCAAAAATGATCACCAATTTGCGGGCTCGCGATAAGACACTGCGCCGCGCGCAATATTCAGCCCAGGCTGGTAATATTGGCGAGGCCATGTCCTATTTGAAGGACCATATTGTTGAAACCAAAGAGGGCAGCGCCCTAATCGCCGCCGAACGTTGGCTGGCGCTCTCGCCCGAGGAACGAAAATCCACTGCCATTTATGCTTCGGGACGGGCGCTGCGCACAGCCGTCAATGAAGCGGTGCAAACGGGACTTAAACAAAATAATGAACTGGGAAAACGCGGGCTGAGCCTTGAAACATTCTCCCGCGTCAACAGCACCCGCGAAGAACTGCGTTATATTCACAACTACAATCCCGGCATGATGATCGAACTCAAGGCTGCAGATCGCAGTCAGCGCTTGGGCAAAGGGCAATATCATGTCGTCTCGGTTGATGATCGCGCAAAACAGCTTGTTCTAAAGGATCGCAAGGGCAGGGAACGGAGCTTCCAGGTCAGCAAACTGCGCGCCAATGCTGCTGAGGATCAGATCGCTCTATATGAAAAGAAGCAGCTTGGTATTTATGCTGGCGATAAAATCCGCTGGACCGACAGCGATCACAAACGCGGATTGTTCAATGCCGATCAGGCAAATATTACAGCAATTGATGCTGGGCATGTTCACTTGCGAACATCTTCCGGCATCGAACATCGTCTGCCCCATAAAGATCCCATGCTAAAACGTATTGATCTGGCTTACGCGCTCAACGCCCATATGGCGCAGGGGCTAACTTCTGATAGCGGGATCGCGGTCATGGATAGCCGCGAGCGCAATCTCTCAAACAAACAGACGTTTCTGGTGACAATTACCCGATTGCGCGATGGATTGACGCTCATCGTTGACAACCGCGAGAAACTGGAAGCGGCAGTGGAGAAAAATGACGGCGCAAAAACATCGGCGCTCGAAGTGACCGCACGTCTGGGCAAAGCTGCTGCCACCGGACTTGCGAAAGGCCAGGACATTGCGCCCAAAGAACCGCAAAAGGACCAGCGAGAACTTGAGAAAGAGCACAGCAAGCCATTGGATATGGGAATTTAGATGGTCTCAGAGCAAACCTCTGATCAAAGCGCGCGACCAAACCAAAGCACGCGGCCTGCTATATGGACCGTGCTGCGATCAACATCTTCCCAGGTCGGATAGGCCGGATTATCGCTGGCAATGGTAATGAAAGGACTATCGGGGCGTAGCGCAATGCGCTTTACCACCAGCGTGTCATCGACCCGCATCACATAGATTCCATCGCGCAGCCGCGAACCATGGTCAGAGGCGTCCACGAGAACGTCATCGCCATCCGACAGGGTCGGTTCCATCGAATCGCCCATGACGCGGACGACCGAAAGGCTGGCGCCTCTAGCCGGTGTCAGTTTGCGCAGCCAGCGTTTATCGAATGAGAAACGTGTTTTCCTATCCTCACTTGTCGCCAGCGCGCCATGTCCTGCAGAAACGTTGACATCAAGCACAGGGACTTCGACCATGCCGTCACTGCCAGTTGGCGGCGGCCCGCCCAATAGTTGTTCGTCAACGCCGTAAAAACTCGCCAGCCTAAGTCTGTCCTCCTGATCCAGCTTGCGCGGCGTGCCGCGCTTTATGAACTGCTGGATATAGGCTGCATTACGGCCAAGCATTTTTGAGAGGCCGGAATAATCATCCCGGTTTTCGCGGATCAGCCGTTCCAGAGTTTCTCGTACATCATCCATCTTTTGTGCCTTTCGACCCCTCAATAGGATTTATCCTAGACAATATGTAATCTTCCTACTAGGAACATAACAGGAACACAAGTAGTTTATGATTCGAGGAGGCCTCATGTGAAACTGTTGGATCGTATCGAAAAGCATCTCAAGCAAACACATATGTCACCGACGCGGTTTGGCAGGCGCGCCGTGGGTGATCCGAGGTTTGTTTTGGATTTGCGGGAAGGACGCAGGCCGCGCGCACGGACATTGAAGAAAGTGGAGGAATATTTGCGGAAACAAGAAGCTTTTAGCTCGGAATCACAACCACTTGGGCTCAACAATAGTTGATGCGGTTTATTCGATTCAGATCGAACGTGAGGCCTATAGGCAATTAGTGTACGGACACCTTAAGAATTTACTCAGACTATCGTGCCAAATATAGTTTCGCATTGATCTTCCAATACGGAGCCATTTGATTTAGCATGAAATTGAAAATGCGAAAACTGTACTACTGCTGAATACGCGGCTCTGGTCTTAAGGGTTAGTATTGTTTTCTTGCATTTCTAACATCAAAGGTTTTGGGGCATATTGTAAACTTAGACATTGGCGAGAATTGGGGGTCGGCATGAAACGACTAGTCTTTTGTTTTGACGGGACTTGGAATAAGCTTGCCGCCGACTCACCGACTAATGTTGTGCTGTTGGCAGAGATGACCAAGCCGATCGCATCCGATGGTACGCCTCAGTTAATCTACTATGACGAAGGTATCGGTACCGCTAAGGATGAACGGTTTCGCGGTGGCGCATTTGGCAAGGGGATGATGGATAACATCCGGGATGCCTATCGCTTTTTGCTGTTCAATTACGAACCCGGCGATCATATTTTTGCTTTCGGTTTCTCCCGGGGGGCCTTCACGGCCCGCTCGTTTGTCGGTTTTATCCGACATGCCGGAATATTGAATGTCGATAGCGCCAAAGAAATCGAAGAAGCGATCGGACTTTATAAGGCAGTTTTCAAGGGTGATGGCGATGACTCGCTTGATGCGCTCATATTCCGTTCCCAATATTCTTCACAAATCTGTGTGAGCGAGTGGGATAAGGACTGGCGGCAGGAGAATTGCAGCGATATGGACTGGCGCGATGTGCCTATCCTGCAAATCAAATATATCGGTGTTTGGGACACGGTGGCGGCGCTGGGCTGTCCCAAATTTATTCCTGGAGCCACCTGGATAAACCGAAAATTCAAGTTTCACGATGCCAAATTAACCAGCAAGGTGCAGGCGGCGCGCCATGCTGTGGCAATCGATGAGCGCCGTGTCTTGTTTGAGCCTGTCCTGTGGAACAACGTGGCGGATCTGAACACCGACCAAGACTGGTCGATGTATGATCCCCACGCCCCATATCAGCAAAAATGGTTTCCTGGCGTTCATGGTTCGGTCGGCGGCGGCGGTCCGGAACGGGGGCTTTCAGATGCAACGCTAGCCTGGGTTTTGAAGGGTGCCAGAGCGCAAGGACTAGAAGTTCGCAACGGCCCGGAATCACGAGCCTATGAAATTTCCCCCAACCATTTGGCTCCCTTGCAGAACGATCCCGAGGTTGCGCGCAGCGCCAACTCGCTCATCGGCAAGTTGAAGAGCGCCATGCTTTCTTCGGACCGTGTCGGACCAAATGATATTGTCCAGGTCAGCGCAAGCGCTCGCCGCCGCTGGAACGCTGAACCTAGTGCAGGACGAGGTGCTGCTGCGTATCGGCCAAAGACTCTGGGCGCCGTTGCTTCTAGGATGACGGTATTGGGCGTGGATGCTGAGGGATCAGATGACGAAATTGCACTGGTCCATCCAGTAGTGCGTGGCGACACGCTGGGAAAACTGGCGGCAAAATATTTGGGTAACAAGAACAGATATGACGAGATTTTCAATCTCAATCGGGATCAACTCGATGATCCTGATGACATATTCGTTGGGATGGCCTTAAAGATTCCACCGGATCATTTGACGGGCAATGGAGCAGGAGGAGGAGATCATGTTACTGACTAGAACCGCCATATTTGGATTCTTGCTGTGGTTCATATCGAGTGCGGCCAATGCTCAGGAACTGGAGATTACGAACATCAGGGTGGGGCAGGGCGATGCGACCCTGATTCAAGGGCCACCGGCTGCTGATGGCAGCCGAGTCAATATACTCTTCGACGGAGGAGATGTCGCGGCTTATAATGGCGGCAAAGTTATTGGTGCGGTGCTATCCAAACATGGGGTCAAATCCCTCGATTATCTGATCGTCTCGCATTACGACGTCGATCACATTGGCGGAATTGTGTCTGGCCCTCACCATGGCGACAGCTTTCTTCTGGGCTGGAATAAGACGCCGGGCGGCATAGGCGATGACGACAATGATGGAAACGACGGTTGGGTCGGAGGAGCGGCCTCATTTGCACCGGACAAGGATGAGATCGGCCGCGGAGATGACATTCCCGTGCGATCCTTCGTTGATCGCGGCGATACGCCTGCTGCGACCAGCCAAGCCTACAGAAAGTACAGGCTATTGGCCGAATCTATGGGCGAGCGTGTGTCGTTGAGCAACCAGGCTAGCGTCGATGGTTTTGAGATTGATCTAGGTTCCGGCTCAAAAATGACCGCGCTAGCCGGCAACGGATATGTCAGGAACCGTGGTAGCCGGGTTGCAAGGGTGAACACGGAGAATGAGCGCAGCCTCTCCTTTCTCGTCAGCTACAAGGATTTCCATTTTTTGATTTCAGGCGACATGATTGGCAGGACCTATGGCAGCGAAGATGCGAAAGTGGAAAGCGCGGTCGGAGATGTTATCCAAAATATGGGGATCATTGTCGATGTTCTGCATGTCGACCATCACGGTGGCAATAATGGCTCTGACAGCGTGTTTCTTGAAAAGATCAAACCGGTCATTGCAATCATATCTGCGGGCAACGACAATGACTATCACCATCCTCATGATGAAACCTTGCAGCGCCTAGAACAGGCAAAGGTATATAGGATCATTCAAACGGCATGGGGTGCCACCGAGAGCGTCGGAGATGAAGTGCGCCGGGTCCAGGCCATCTATCAAGGCGATGTTGTCGTCACTTCGGACGGCGATAATTACACCGTATCTACGAGCCGGACGTTCAAAGCCGATGATAATCCGCGCAGATGATTGAGTGAAATTATGCCAGTAGGAGCCAATATGTCCTCAATGAGCAAAGGTGCCATTATCTTGGGCGTTGTCGTCATATTGGCATTGGCAGCGCTATTCATCTTTGGTGTCGGCAAGATCGGGCCTGACGGTGGTAGCGTCGATATCGACATGGACAAGAAAACGATTTCGTGGAAGTCCTTTGAGCGCAAAGAAGATTTGTTCGCCGAATTAAACAAACTGCAAAACGAGAAGCCGGAATTTTTGGCTGTCTGGCTGAGAACCAAAGGATATCTCAAAACCGATGATGCGGTCGCTTTGCGCGAATCCGGCTTTTTTAAGACCGACGATCCGCAGCTGATATCAAAATTTCAGGAAAAACTACCCGCTTTGCGGATTTCGCAGAATTCGGATGCCCTTTTCTCGGACATACGGAAAAGTGTGGATATTGCCAAAAATGACCTCGTCATTGCGAGATTAAGGACACTTTCTGAAACCGGTACGTCGCCGTTTCATTTCCTGGGAAACGCCTATCAGGCAGCTTCTCCGAGATCGGGCCAATATCAGCCCGAAAGAGGTTTCGCGTATGTCCGGCAAGGCAGCGAATTAGAGCGGCAACTTAATGGCAAGATTGGCCGTTTCTACAACGCTAATAGCAATCGGTCATTGGAGCTCAGAGTAAGATCCTCTGCGATTAGTCCCGAGGTTGATATTTGGTTTAATAGGTCACAATTTTGCAGGCTAGGCTTGACCCAAGGGATTGAATCGATTGAGGTTGGTCCTTCCGCTGTCTCCTACGGTAATTACGACCCAGAAATTGCGGATCGGCATTTTACGACATCGCCTTTATCCGCAAGAGAATGCGCAGCCGTCGAAGACGAAACTTCCTTGGCACCTTAAATCTCGGAGATAAGGAATTTGTTCTTTTCCTCAATTATCTACCTATTTTTTGTGCATGTAGCAGGCTGCGGGCCAAAATTCATTGATACAAGTATGCAGGCCGATGTATGATGAAAGATTGTATTTTTACATTTGGCGTGTTGGTATTGAATTGGGTAAATATTAGCGAAGCAATTCCTGCACGACAGAAGGTTTGCGCGCGATCAATGCTAGGAGCACCTGAGCGGGGCCGCTTGGATCTCTTCGGCCATGTTCCCAATTGAGTAATGTACCTTTTGCAACTCCAATGCTGCGGGCGAAGTCTGTTTGCGACAGGCCGGTTTTTTGCCGAATGTCAACGACATCGACGCTCGGTACTTCAATTTTGTGAACACGAGCGCCTTTAGTCTGGCCTTCGGCGAAAGCTAAGGCTTCATTCAACCCTTTTTCAATAGTATCGTAAGCGCTCATTTCTTTTCTCCATATGCC
>NZ_JBALUT010000050.1:0-20635 GCF_036963705.1 Parasphingorhabdus sp.
GCGCTTCTTTGACTTCATCCAGTTTGAAGGGCTTGATGATGGCTTCGATCTTTTTCATTTTAATACGTCCCCGTATACCACTTCCTCGACACTTCCTCTTGCACAGGAGGAAAGCACCTCGGCCGGGCACAATTGCCCGAAACTATTCAATTACCATGCCAGAATCGATTCGCGTGTAGAATCGCTGATATGCGTCGGTGCATTGCTATAGGCTATTCGGACCGCTGACAATGCTGCCCAAAAAACAGGCATTTGCCAAGGCAGATGTCCATTTTTTGGGCAGTGGTATTTATGCCTCGGGATAGGCCGCTATTACCGCGGCGTTGGTGCCGTCATCTCGGGCAGGTTTTTCTTGGTCCAGATTGACCGGTTGACCACATAGTGACGGATATTCTCCACCTGCTCGTCGCTGATCTGCGAACCGAAACTGACCATGCCCGCATGTTTCAATGCGCCGCCGGTGACCACCGATGCCCATGCGTCCTTGTCCGGCAATACGCCGCTGACCCTGAGATCAGGCGTGAAGCCATTACCGATCGCGCTGTCGCCGTGACAGACGATGCAATTGCGGCCGAACAGTGCCTTGCCGGCTACAATCTGTTCCGGGGTTCCGGTCTGTACCGGCGGATCCCAGATCACTTCGCCCTTGTCGGCCAGCGCCGGCAATTTGGTCTTGCCGCCCAGTTTCATTACCACCAGCCGGGGGATGTTGGGTAGCTGGCGGGTGACTCCGCCAGCGACACCTGCAACCAGTGGAAAGGCGCCGCCCTTGCTGGTCAGGAATGCGATATATTGCTCGCCGTCGATCATATAGGTGGAAGGCGCGCTGACGATGCCGGACTGCATCTCCATGCTGAGCAATTCCTTGCCCTTATCGGCGGAATAAGCCTTGAACAGGCCGGTGCTGGTGCCCTGGAATACCAGATTGCCGGCAGTGGTCATCGTGCCACCATTCCATGCAGCCGGATAATCCGTGCTCCACGCGACCTTGCCGGTTTTCGGGTTGAACGCCACCAGCTTGCCAGTGGTCGCTGCGACTGCTGCCTTGTAAGCATCCTTGTTGTCGGGAAGCTGGCCGATCGACCAGCCGATGCCGACGTTGAAGCCCAGCCGTTCGCGTTTCTTGTCGATCTCGCTGACCGGCACATCATAGCCCTGCGGGATTTGCTGGGCAGGGATATAGACGAGGCCCGTCTTCGGATTATAACTCATCGGATGCCAGTTATGCGCGCCCAGTGCGCCCGGGATCGCAATGAAGGGTTTCCCGGTTTTGTAGAAGCGCGATTCTGGATTTTCGATCGGGCGACCGGTGTCGAGATCATAGCCGGTGGCCCAGTTGATCCCGTCGACATAAGGTTCGGCGCTGATCAAAGTGCCGTCGATCCGGTCGATGACGAAGAAGAACCCGTTTTTCGGCGCGTGGTAGAGCACTTTGCGCATCTTGCCGTCGATTTCGAGCTCGGCCTGAATGATATGCTGGGTCGCGGTATAGTCCCAGGTTTCCGCCGGTGTTTCCTGATAATGCCAGAGATATTTGCCGGTATCGGGATTGACCGCGACGACCGAGGAAAGGAACAGATTGTCGCCTTCACCGCCGGAGCGCAGGCCGTGATTCCACGGATTGCCGTTGCCGACGCCGAAGTAAAGCTGGTCGAGATCCTCGTCATAGACGATGCTGTCCCAAACGGTGCCGCCGCCACCGGAGACCTTCCATTCGCCGTCGCTCCAGGTCTGGGCCGCTGCCTTGGCAAAAATCTCGTCGCTCGCCGCGCCGTCCGGTTTTCCTTCTGGATTGGGAACGGTGTAGAAACGCCATTTCATCGTGCCGTCACGCACATCATAAGCGGACAGATAACCACGCACGCCGAATTCCGCGCCGCCATTGCCGATAATCACCATATTCTTGACCACCCGCGGTGCGCCGGTGATGGTGTAAGGCTTGCTGTTATCGGTGGTCTGGGTTTCCCAAAGCCGCGCACCGGTAATCGCATCGAGCGCGATCAGGCGGCCGTCGATGGTCCCGAAATATAGTTTGCCGCGATTGATCGCGACGCCGCGATTGACGACGTCGCAGCAGGCGTCGACCGCTTTCTCGCCTGATACTTGCGGATCGTAAGACCAGAGTTCCTCGCCGGTTTTTGCGTCATAGGCAAAAACCTTCGACCATGCGGTGGAGATATAGAGTTTGCCATCGACGACAACCGGCGTGGCTTCCTGACCGCGCGCATCGGGCAGGTCCTTGAACCAGGCGATACCCAGTTTGTCGACATTGCTTTCGTTTATCTGGTCAAGCGGGCTGTGCCGCTGTTCCTTGGCGTCAAAGCCGATATTGTTCCAGTCCGCGTTGGTGACCGCATCGGTCGTTGCCGGCTCGGTGGTCTGGTTCTGGCAAGCCACCAGCATCAGAGGAGCCAATAAAAATCCCAGCCTGCGCATCACCCATCTCCTAAAACTGCCGGGCGGTTAGCCGTCCGTGCAATTTAACCGACTAGCTAAACCGAGGGCGGTTGGTCAAGAACTATAGGGGGTGGGGAGGCGGCGCTCCCGATTCCCCTCAAAACCTTTCCGGCTTGTCGAGACAGGGCCAAAGCGGCGTGGCCGCCACTCTGAATGTAGCAAATTGTAACAACTCGCCGTATCGCGTGCCCGCTTTGTCCACAACACCGGCGGAAAAGCTGGTCATGTTCATCCGAGAGACAGGATGGCCCGACCAGTCAGGCCGCTCCAATGTTCATACGCGGCTTATGAACCCCCTCATATGCGCCGCGAACTCATGAGGAATGTGACAGACGATAAACTATTACCCGTCCGGCCCGATCGAGCGCCACGCGCAGGCACGGCCTGATATCATCGATTTAAGGAGTAGAATGATGAACGATAATTCCAAAACGACAAGGATCAGCTTGCTGCTGGCCACCGCTGCGATCTTGGCACCGACCAGCGTTTCCGCGCAGTCAGAGGCCGAGCGGGAAGATATCATCGTGCAAGGGCAGCAGGAAGCCCAGCAAGCCGCTGCTGTCCTGTCGATGGCCGATGCCCCCAAGGGACCGGAAATCGAAGGCATCATCTCTGCCCGCGACAGCACCCGTCTGCAGGTCACTGCCGATGATGGTACAAAGACAATTGTCGCCTTCAATGATGAAACCGAGATAAAGGCCAGCAAGGGCCTGTTCGGCCTTGCCCGCAAGGCGCTCGCCGGGGACGCGTTGCTCAACGGTCTGCCGGTCTCCGTGGATACAGTGCAGATGGGCAGTGAACTGGTCGCCAGCCGGATCAATCTGCGCGACAAGGATCTCAAGACCGCGAGCATGATCCACAACGGCACAGCCCAGGGCTTCGCCGAACAGACGGCAGCAACCGAAGCGCTGCGCAGCCGCGTTGGCGATATCGACAAATATAACGTCAAGGGCACGACCAATGTGAACTTCGACACCGGCAAGGCGACGCTGTCCCAGCAGGGCAAGGCCGATCTCTGCGCCACGGCACAGCAGGCCGATGCGATGGACAACGCTCTGCTTCTGGTCGTCGGCTATACCGATTCCACCGGAGACTATGAATATAACCAGCAACTAAGCGAGAAACGCGCCAGCCGTGTGGTCAATTATATCCAGCAGAATTGCGGCTGGAAGCCCTATCGCATGCTGACCCCGACCGGCATGTCCGAAGCCGACCCGATGGCCAGCAACGACACCGCCAACGGCAAGGCGCAGAATCGCCGCGTTGCAGTGAATATTCTGGTCAGCAAGGGTCTCGACGGCCTTTAAGTCACGCGGGGCGGGTATTCCCGCCCCCGTTTCTAAGCTGTCGAATGATGGCAAGGGCCGGTGCTGCGGAAGCAGGCGGCTGGGTCAGCGGCCTAGCGTTCCTCGGCTCTCCGATCCTTCGTGCGTCGTTCCCCGTTGCGGCGCTCTGGCCCTTGATAGTCCGGATCTTCGTTCACGCGGCGATCAGATTTGCGTTGGTCGCCGGATGATCCGCCGGCCGGATTTTTGCTAGACATATCCTTTGTTCCTCCCGAACAAATTTACGCGCCCTTTCAATAATTTATTCCAAATATTAATGACTGTAAACCATATTCTGCCAAGCCCCCAACGGCGCAGTTTGCCGCCGGTTTTTATCCGTTATGGCGCTGCGAGAAGTCGGCGCCTCGCCTGATCAGCGCTGCTTTTTCGCGATCGTCGCGTTAAAGTCGGGGTCCTTTTTTGCTACCCAATTTACAAATTTGCGCACCACCGGATCGGCGAGCAGCGCGTCGACATCCATCGCATGGCGCTGCAATTCGCTGTTGGTAAAATAGGTGATTATGGTCTGCTGGCAAATCGGATGCATCGGCACCACCTCGCGCCCGCCTCGGCTTTTAGGCACCGGATGATGCCAGACGATAGTCTTTCCGGTCGGCCGGCTGCACAGCCAGCAAGGAACCACCTCCGCTGGCGCTTCTACCTCTTGGTCCAGATCCTGATAGCCACCATGTTTGGAATGTTTGCGGGCCATATGCTCGGTGCCTGTATTGCTGGAATTTGTGCTGCCCGCCTAAGCGCGCGCGGGCGGGATTGCCAGACAAAGCTGGTTGGCGGCCGGGTCCCTTTGCCCGGTCACCGGATATTCTCGGTCAAAACGCATCTTCTCCACCGGCTTACAACGGCCATATCAGAGGAATGATTATGATCGACGTGATTGCGACTATGATGGTCAGCGGCAGGCCGTAGCGCGCAAAGTCCAGAAAACGATATCCGCCCGCGCCGTAGACCAGGGTGTTGGTCTGATAGCCGATCGGCGTCAGGAAGCTGGCGCTCGCAGCGAACATCACCGCGATGACAAATGGTCTCGGATCGGCGCCCAACGAAACGGCAAGGCTGATCGCAATAGGGGTCACGACAACCGCTACGGCATTGTTGGTGACGAGCTCGGTCAGTGTCAGGCTGAGAAGATATATCGCGGCCAGTGCGACGATCGGCGGAAATCCGGCCAATGTCGGGGTTGCTGCAGACACCATGATTTCGACCAGTCCGGCTTTTTCAAGAGCGGTACCAATCGCAAGCATGGCAACAATCAGCCCGATAATCCGCCAGTCCACCGCCGCAAATGCTTCGTCCGGTTCGATACATCTGGTTGCCAGAACCGCTGCCATGCCCATGACTGCGAGACCCGCTATCGGCATGATGTCGAAGGCGGCAGCGATGACCACGCCGAAAATAACCGCGATTGCAATCGGCGCTTTCTGCGTCCGGAATCCGCGCGTTTTGGGTTCGGTCATGTTCATCAGATTCTCGCCGTCGACGAGCCGCTGGAGATCCGCTTTCGCGCCCTCGAACAGCAAGGTATCGCCTATTGCCAGAGCGGTCTGTTCATAGCGCTCCATCAGATTGACCCCGCGCCGGTGCAAGGCGATCGGATAAACCCCGTAGCGATGAAGCAGGTCCAGCGTGTCCAGCCGTTGTCCGATGATATTCGCACCGGGAAGCAATAATATTTCTGCCAGCACCGATTGGTGTGACGAGACCGGCACTACCTCGTCGTTCGTCGCGTTCTTCTTCAAGGACAATCTGCCTTGCTCGCGGATCGTCATGATGTCTGATTCGTTGGAATGCAGGACGATGATGTCGCCCTGTTCGATAATATTGTCGTACAGGTTCGTGCGTCGGGACTCGTCTTTGCGGATCAGATCGACCAGCCGCCGCTCACCGGATTTCAGGCTGTTCACGTCGCTCAATTTCCGGCCGATATAGGGCGACGTTGCCCCGATGAAGACGGAGATGGAATAGCGTTTGCTGCTGCTGTCAAGGGCAAGTGATGCAACGGACTCCCGGTCAGGCAGGAAGCGCCGGGTCAGCGCGATATAGCCCACACCGACAATGGCGATGATAATCCCTGCAGGCGCTATCTCGAAAATAGAAAAGGCTGCCAACCCGCTTTTCCGGGCAACGCCATCGACCAATATATTGGTCGATGTGCCGATCAGCGTGCAGGTGCCACCCAATATCGCCGCAAAGGAAATCGGCATCAGCATTTTCGACGAGGATTCGCCCAGTTGCTTGGCCAGGGTTATCCCTATCGGGATCATCATCATGACCAGCGGGGTGTTGTTTGTGAAAGCGGACATGGCGGCAATCGTGACCAGCAACGCTGCCGTTGCGACAAGCGGTCTCTGTTTGGCCATCTCGGTTATTCTTTTGGCAAAGACCTCCAGCGTCCCGGTCCGGACCAGCGACGCGGAGATGATGAACATCGCCGCGATTGTCAGTGGGGCTGGGTTGCTCATCGCCGCCAGCAAATCATCAGTCGAGAGTATCCCCAGAACCAGCAGGATGCCGACTGTTGCAATTGCGGTGACTTCGGGAGGCCGGATTTCTGTCGCGAATGCTATCAGCAAGAGGATCAGGATAAGGCCGACGATAAAAGGAGCATTGGAAGCGATTGAAGCGGCCATGTACGGGTTCCGATCATGCCATTTTTATGACCTCTCATAATTACGAGTAAAGCAACGCCATGGATAGATAGAAATTGTTCATGACCCGCAATTTCCTGTTGGGTCCGCCAGGTTTTGCGCCCAATAGAAAATCGACCGCCAAGTCAGTTCGAATGATACGGTTTTGGGATATAGATTAGATGGATCAACAGCTTTTTATCATCTGCGGCCTGGCGTTCGTCATTCACCTGATCGGCGCATTGGCTTATTCCGCCCGGATAGCTGGCGTTCGCACTGGACGAATTGCGGTGTCCTTTGCGCTTTTCAACATACTCGTGCTGGTTTCCCGGCTTTCCAACAGTTTTCTGGGGCCGTTTCTGGCCAAGCGGATCGAGACAGATCTCGCACAGGGAGCAGGCGAGGGGCTGCTGATGGATTTCCGGATCGTATTGCTCGCAACCACAGCGGCAACCATCGTCGGAGCCTTGTTGATACCCACCACCCAGCGCTGGTTCAGCAGCGCCATCACCCATTTCCACGAACATCGATCGATGCCTCGCCTGCTCTTGCACGGATTCACCAAGGGCGGGATCGGCTATATCCGCAAAACGACGACCGTGCCGAAAATGGTCCACATCACCGACATGAAAAAACCGCGCGGCATATCGATGTCGATCATCCTGTTGAATATTCTTGCCCAGGCGCTGCTGACCGTCGGTGTGATCGGATCGCTCTACGCCGGCTATCTCAATCCCGAATATCGGGTCACGGCATCCCAGTTGTCAGCGGTGGTCAACGGATTTGCCACGATATTATTATTCGTGGTCATCGACCCGCAATTGTCGATCATGACCGATGATGTCGTCAGCGGAACCGTCAGCCAGTCGATGTTCCGGCGCACCATAACATGGCTGTCGTTCAGCCGGATCGGCGGGACGTTGCTGGCGCAAGCGATACTTTTGCCATCCGCTATGCTCGTGGCCTATATCGCCGGGATCGTGTGAAGCTGCGTTATACTTGTGCTCATCGCACAGATTAGCGCTGTCAAACACAGCCAAAGCTGAAGTCGTCTTTCAGGATGAAGTCTTCAGTAGATATCATTTGTCTGCATGAACGCTTTTCACCCAGCTCTGGTCATCCGCGCTGACAGTCGTGAACGGGAACTAGTGCTTCGAAAGCGGGCATGCTTCCATCAGCCACCAAACGCCTGATTCGCGATGAAGATTTTAACCCCAAGACCGATCAAAATTAGCCCTCCCAGGACTTCGGCCCATTTGCCAATTCTTGCTCCGACAAGCGCGCCTAGATAAACGCCAGGATATGTTAGAGCTGATGTGGTCAAACCGATAACAACGCAGGCGAGGACGATTGGTGTGCCGAAACTCGGCAATGTAATGCCGGCGACGGCTGCATCGATGCTTGTCGCAATCGAAACGATCAGCAGGGGCCATATTGCCAATTCTTTCATTGCCTCTTCAGGGTCGCGGTCAAGACCTTCCTTAATCATTCGAAGGCCGAGGCCACTCAAAAGAATGAGCGCGATCCAGTGAGCCGCCGTCTCTACAACAGAGGCAAATGCAATTCCTAGTGCCCATCCGAGCAAAGGCATTATTGCCTGAGCCAATCCAAAGGCAATGCTCATCCGCAGCGCTTTGGCGCGGCTCGGGCGACTTGACGCGCCCTGCGCGACCGCAGCCGCGAAGGCATCCATTGCCAAACCTAAAGAGAGCAGAACAAGGGAGATCATCATCATGTCTGCCCCTTGAAAGAATTGGTGAATGAACTCAACAAATTCATATTCTTACAGTCCGCTGCGAGATCGTCAGCTGACGAGATGATCTCCTCGACCCAATGTCCGTAAGCTATCGATTATCAACGGCGAGCGGACAGTCTTCTGACCACCCAGCTTTTGTTGTTCAGCTTGATCGAATGAAAAGCAAAAGCGGCCGGTCGGTAAACGCCCCAGTTTGTAGAATTACGCTTTGTTCAAACTCACTCTAGCCGATATCTGAAAAGCCCATAACATTGTGTGACGGCTAGCATTTGTTTACCATCTCGGATAAATGGTTTGCAAATCGCGAAGGGTTATTGAATCAGCTACGATGGTTATTTCCAATTCCCCTGCTTTAAGGCCTGCTATAGCTAAGCTTGGCGACAGCGAGCGACTGACTGCAGTGGCAAAGGCAGCGCTTGAATTCGATCAAAACGCAGCATTTCTTGACGAGCTGACCAAACTTATACAGTTCACTCTTGAAGTGCCGGTTGTTCTTGTTTCTCTGGTTACCGACGAGCGACAAGTCTTCAAGAGCGCGAGAGGTTTGTCGGAGCCCGTCAATACCGAACGCGAAACGCCGCTTTCTCACTCTTTTTGCCAGCATGTCGTTACCAGCGGCGGCCCGCTGATCGTGAGCGATGCGCCCAATACAGAACTGGTATGCGACAATCTTGCCATAAGAGATCTTGGCGTGCAGGCTTATTTGGGGACACCGATACTAAGTCCTGAGGGACATGTTCTGGGATCCTTGTGCGCCATAGATTCTCTGACACGGGGCTGGTTGGATCGCGAATTGCGCATTCTGGAGGGCTTTTCACGCTCAATTACAGCGGAGCTAGTTGCAAGGTCGAATTTTTCCCGTGATATGGAGCGAGTTGTTTCACGATTGGCGCGGATCACTGATCACGCGCCTGTTATGCTGGCTGAATTTGATAAAGATTACAGGTATATTTTCGTCAACCAGGCCTATGCCGAGATGGTCAAGGCCACACCGGACGAAATTCTAGGAAAAGAAGTCGCCGCAGTGATTGGCGATACCGCATTCTCTGAAGTAGAATCGAGGATGAGAGCTGCGCTGGCTGGTGAAACCATTGAATATGACCTTCAGGTGGGAGACGCTGGAGAGCAGCACAAATATCTGCGCGTCAAATATGTTCCGGAAACTGACGAGTGCGGAGAGACTCAGTCCGTCATTGTAGCCATAACCGACTACACCACCGAAGCGATGGTTCAGGAAAAGCTGGAGCAGTCACGCCAGAGACTGGTTACTGCGCATGATCTTTCTCCCGATGGCTTCATGATCTTTCAAGCAATCCGGGATGATAATGGGGAGATCGCTGACTTCCGGTTTGATTACACCAATGACGCGGGTGCAAAAATTGCCGGACAGCCAGCCGAAGAATTGATCGGACTCGGGCTGCTCGAAAAACTCCCAGGCAATAGAGATGAAGGGCTGTTCGATGGCTATGTTTCGGTCGTGGAAACAGGAGAGATTTTCAGAAGGACCGTTTACTACGCGCATGACGGCCTGGACCTTTGGATTCGCATAACCGCAATGAAACTGGAGGATGGTTTTGCCGTATCGTTCAGCGATGTAACCAAGCGCAAGCAATCTGAAATTGCATTGGCCGAGAATGCAGATCGGCTACAGCGCATTCTTGACAATGTTGTGGCCTTTGTCGGCATCCTTGACGCCGATGGTGTTTTGAAAGAGGCTAATCAAACGGCACTGGATGCTGCCGGCATTGCGCGCGAGGACGTTGTTGGTTTGCCGTTTTGGGAAACCTACTGGTGGAGCCATGACCCCAAAACACAGGCTGATCTGCGCGATGCTATAGACAGGGCTAAAAGCGGAGAACTGACTCGTTATGACGTCGAAATCCGGGTGGCTGACGAACAGGCAATCTGGATAGACTTTCAACTGATACCGCTTGTCAATGAAGATGGAAGCATCAGTGAAATGGTTCCGTCCGGAGTTGATATCTCCGGAAGGAAGGAATCCGAGATTCATCGCGAGCTGCTGGTTGGCGAGCTCAATCACCGCGTCAGAAACTCATTGGCAACAATTCAGGCGATGGCGCGGCAAACCATCCGGTCAGCATCCGGCATGGATGAATTTGATAAAACATTTTCTGCTCGGTTAAATGCAATATCCGCAGCACATGATATCGTTATGCACGAAAATCAGGGGCGCGCCTCCCTGCAAACCATGATCGAAAGGCAGATCGGCCCCTATGCGAGTGAACTCAGCAGCCAATTGAAGCTGAGCGGACGAGATGTGGCATTGAGTGGGCCGAGTGCGCACGCAATCGGACTTGTTCTTCACGAATTGGCCACAAATGCTGCCAAATATGGCGCACTGTCTTTATCAGACGGATGTATCAAAATTTCTTGGCAGGAAGCCGGAAACGGTTTCGTCGATATGACTTGGGAAGAGAAAAACGGACCTCCTGTATCACCTCCCCTGCGGGTAGGTTTCGGCAGCCGCTTGATCAAGCAATCGCTAGAATATGCGCTAGGCGGCACGGCCGATCTGGAGTATGCGCCCGATGGACTAATCGTAAGATTGCAATTCCCGAAAGATGTAAGCGATGAGTGACCAAAAATCTGTTCTGGTCGTAGAAGACGAAATGTTGATCGCAATGGATCTGGAAATGTCGCTGCAGGACCTGGGCTGGAATGTCGTTGGCCCGGTCGCCCAAGCGGATAGGGCACTACGGCTTGTCGAGACGGAAAAGCTGGATATCGGCTTGCTGGACTATAATCTTGTTAGCGGGACAAGCGAGCAGATTGCAATGGCGCTCCTGAAAAAATCGATCCCGGTGATATTTCTGTCGGGAGATACTCTTCGGAAGCGGTCAGAGCATCTTAAACACTGCAAGGTCATTGCGAAACCCGTCAACATTGACAAGTTGAACGAAGCACTGAGGTCTGCGCTCGAATGAAGCGATCGTCACGATAGTATGAAATTGCGCCGGAATGGCTGCTTATGATTATCCGCTACCAAAACCAGCCAGTCAGCTACCCACCCATTGGCCGTCATCCCTGAACGAGCCCTGAAACCTAATAAGGCGGGCAATCCAGCCCGGTCGGGCTCTTCGTAAATATCTCGTTCCCGTCCTCGGTAATCCCGATACTATGCTCGAACTGCGCGGTCAGCGAGCGGTCGCGGGTGACCGCTGTCCAGCCGTCATCCAGCATCTTGCAGGCATATTTGCCGATATTGATCATCGGTTCGATGGTGAAGAACATGCCGGGGCGCAGTTCCGGGCCGGTGCCGGGGCGGCCGGCGTGGACGACTTCGGGGGCGTCGTGGAACATCTGGCCGAGACCATGGCCGCAGAAATCGCGGACCACCGAATAGCGGTTGGCTTCGGCGTGGCTCTGGATCGCGTGGGCGACGTCGCCCATCCGGTTGCCCGGTTTCGCCTGCTCGATGCCCAGCATCATGCACTCATAGGTGACCTGGACCAGCTTGCTCGCCTTGATCGGGGTCTTGCCGACCAGATACATGCGGCTGGTATCGCCGTGCCAGCCGTCGACGATCACGGTGACGTCGATATTGACGATATCGCCCTCGACCAGCTTCTTGTCGCCGGGGATGCCGTGGCAGACGACATGGTTGATCGATGTGCAGCAGCTGTGGGTAAATCCGCGATAGCCGAGGGTCGCGGGGACTGCTCCGGCAGCGAAAGCCTGTTGCCGGACCATATCGTCGAGCGCGCCGGTGGTCACGCCGGGGACGACGTGGGGGACGAGGCTGTCGAGTATCTCTGCGGCCAGTCGGCCGGCCTTGCGCATGCCCTCGAACGCTTCGGGGCCGTGCAATTTGATCGCGCCGGTGCGGGCGGACGGGGTGGTGTCTTCTACGGTTAGATAGTCTGTCATGGGGCCTATATAAGCATCGCGTGCCCGTTTGGCGAGACCCCAAAATTTAACCAATTTTCGTCGGATATTAACCCGCGCGGTCTATGCGGTGGCTTGTGAGAACGAGACGGATTCCAGAGGCCTGATGCAATATCGCGCGAAATATATGCTGATCGGAGCGAGTCTGCTGCTGGGCGGGGCGGAGATCTGGCGGCGGCTGGTGACGCTGGCGACGCCGGAAGTCCAGCTGACGGGGCTGGTCGCCTTTGGCGGACTGTTCGCAACATGCGCGATCAGCCTGACCGGTTTTGCCTTGCTCAGAAGCGGCTGGCTGCGCTGGCCGATGGCGCTGTTGCTGGCGGCGGGTTCGATGCTGGTCGACGGCTATCAATGGGCGGTCGGCGATTTCATGGATTACGAGAGCTTTGTCACCATGGTGCAAAGCGCGGGCGATATCGGCAGCGCGGCGGCGCAGCAGGGCGGGGCACTGCTGCTGGCGGGGGGCAAGGCGTTGCTGCTGTTGCTGGCGGTGGGTCTGAAGCCGTCTGAAGGTGGCGGGCTGTGGGCGCGGGGCGCGCGATGGGCGGCGCTGCCGATCCTGCTTGGTCTGTCGGTGCTTTTATTCTTTCGCGGCGGGGAGGGGGGCAGCGGCCTGCCATCCTCGCATAGCGGCGCCAGTCTCGCTCTGCTCCATGCTTATGATGTGGCGACCAGCGAGCGCGGGCCGCGGCAGCAGGTGGCGCTGAAGCCCGCCGCGCCGTCGCGCAATTCCGACATCGTGCTGATCATAGACGAGAGTATCGCCGGGGCCTATCTCGATATCAACAGCGAGACCGGCGTCTATTCCGGTCTGGCAGGCGGGGCGACGGGTGGTGAAGTCGGGCCGCCGATCCACAATTTCGGGCTGGCGACCTCGGTCACCCATTGCAGCGTCGGCAGCAATGTCGTGCTGCGCTTTGGCGGGACGCGGGACAATTATCGCAAGACGGTCCGCACCGGTCCGTCGATCTGGGCATATGCCAGGAGCGCCGGTCTCGGCACCGTCTATCTCGATGCCCAGCGCACCGGCGGCCGCTACCAGAACCGGATGGACGATGCAGAGCGCGCGCTGATCGATGCCTGGGAGCAATTTGACGATGTCGCGGTGGTCGACCGCGACCATGCGGTGGCGGACCGGCTGGCGGGATATCTGAACGACGGCAAGCCGCAGCTGATTCTGGTCAACAAGGTCGGCGGCCATTTTCCGGTCAGCGACAAATTCCCGATCAGCCACGCGCGCTACCAGCCGATGCTCAAGCGCGGCCTGATGCCCGATGTCACCGACATGGCGGGCGGCGACAATCTTGACGGGCGCCAGAGCAACTGGCGGCTCTACCGCAACAGCTATCGCAACACATTGCTGTGGAGCGTCGGCGGCTTTTTCGACCGGCTGTTTGCGCAGGCCGCGATCGGCGACGCGACGATCGTCTACACCTCCGACCATGGCCAGAGTTTCCACGAGCGCGACGATGGCGGCAAGGCGACCCATTGCACCCCCGCTCCGCAGATCGAGGAGGGCGTGGTGCCGCTGGTGGTGATCGGCGATAAAGCGCAAGACGCGCGCTGGGCGCAGGCGGCGGCAGCGGGCAGGGACCAGAGCTCGCACTACCGGATATTCCCGACCCTGCTCGGCCTGATGGGCTATGCGGCGAAGGACGTCGCGCCGCTCTACGGCCCCGACCTTCTCGCCGCCGAACCCGACCCGTTCACCTTCAACACCCGCTTCAACGCGCGGCTGGGTAGCGATCCGGCCTGGCTGCACGTGCCGCTTGACCAGGTCGCCCGGCCGCCGCTTTCCGACTATCGGGCCGGGGCGACAAGCGGCACCAAATAACATATTCCCACATGCGGCATATTCGCTCTATAGCGACGGCATGACACAAGAAAAAATCTGGACCGCCGCGCTGATCGTGATCGGCGATGAAATCCTCTCCGGCCGCACGCAGGACAAGAATATCGCGCAGGTCGCGAGCTGGCTCAACGTGCAGGGCATCCGCCTCGCGGAGGTCCGCGTGGTCGCCGACGACATGGAGCATATCGCCGAAGCGGTGAACATCCTGCGCGCCCGCAACGACTATCTGTTTACCACCGGCGGCATCGGCCCGACCCACGACGACATCACCGTCGACGCGATATCAAAGGCGCTCGGCGTCGAGGTCGTGATCCACCCCGCCGCCCGCGCGATCCTGGAGAAATATTACGAGAGCCGCGGCGGCATCAACGAAGGCCGGCTGCGCATGGCCCGCGTGCCGCAAGGCGCCGAGCTGATCGAGAACCGCATGTCCGGCGCGCCCGGCATCCGCATCGAGAATATGTTCCTGATGGCTGGCGTCCCGCACATCACCGCCGGCATGCTCGACGCGCTCACCGGCACGCTCGAGGGCGGCGCGCCTTTGCTCAGCGTCACGCTCGGCGCCTGGGCCCCGGAAAGCGAGATCGCGAGCATCCTCCGCGACGCGGAAAAGGCGCACGAGGGCTGCGTCATCGGCAGCTACCCGTTCTTCCGCAACGGCACCGTCGGCGCGAATTTCGTGGTCCGTTCTACCGAACCGCATGATCTGGAGACTTGCCGCGCGGCGCTCAAGGCGGGACTGGAAGCGGCCGGTTACGAGGTTACCGACGGCGGGATTTGACGTCGTCCCAGCGTAGGCTGGGATCCATACCAATGGCAGCGGTTCACGCAAGTTCGGGACCGGACGCAATATCGGTTTGGGCCCCAGCCTACGCTGGGGCGACACTATCTGGTCCCCCGCCATCACCCCCGCACCCCATCACCCCTCACCATATTTAGCCTCCAGCGCCGCCACCCGCGCCTCGCGCTCGCGCAGCGCCTCTTCCTCCCGGTCCCGCCGCAACCGCAATTTGGCCGCCATATCGCCCAGCTTCTTGTCGAGCGACGCCCGCACCGCCGCCGCCTCTTCGGCGCTGCTGACCTTGTTGCCCTGCGCGTCAAAGCGCACGCCGTCCTGCCATTCCTCCCAGGTGATCAGCCGGTCGGCGTCCTGCTCGGTCAGATTGCCCTGCTTGATCAGCAGCGCCAGCAGCGAGTCCGACGGCGTCACCCGCCGCTCGACCTCGACCCCGCGGCGATAGATCACCGTCTCCTTGCCGACCACCGCATGTTCATGCGCCACCGCGACCAGCCCCCTGCGCGCGTGCGCCCTGGCCTCTTTCCAGCGCGCATCAAAATCCGCGTCCCGCCGCCGCAGCCGGTAGGCCGAGGTGCTCGACATCGCCGCCACCCGGCAGGCATCGCGGACGCAGCCGGTTTTGCGCAAAGTCGCCAGAAACGTCTTGCGCGCCACCGGCGTCCAGCCATCCTCGCGCGGCCTGCGCGGGCGCTTGGGTTTGTCGGGTTGTTCGGGGGAGGTCTTTTCTGCCGTTCGTGCTGAGCTTGTCGAAGCACAGGTGGAGCGCGCGAAAGGTCCTTCGACAAGCTCAGGACGAACGGATTTTCTTGCTGCGCCTGTGTCGGCGGAAGGACGCTTGTCCGGTTTCTTCCTAGCCATGCGCCAATATATATCAGAGCCGGATATCTGTAGGAAAGCCTGTTGGATTTTGGCCCCAAATAAAAATGACAGCGCACCGGATATTCGGTGCGCTGTCACGATTAGTTCAGTCTCATTATGTCGGAAGCATTATGCGGCAGGGTCTGCCTCGACGCTTTCTTCTTCAATATCGGCTTCGCCCTCGGCTGCGGCAGGCGCAGAAACGGAGAGTGGCGCAGCCGGAGCGGCCACTGCCATCGGTGCCGGTTTGGTATTGGCAATCGCCAGCTCGATATCTTCATCGATGAAGCCGCTGACCACGCCGCCCTTGGGCAGCAAGGCGCTGGTTCCGGTCATGAAGAAACCGGCAATCGGCACCAGAGCAATCGCGCCAACCACGCCAGCCGTGCCGGTGACACCCTTGTCGTCAAACGATCCGGTCAACCGGATCTGGCGGCCATTGACGCGGAGAAACAGCAATTTTGCATCGAGCTTGCCCGACTTGCCCCACATGCCCTTGTTGCGCACGCCAACAATCTCGCCCCAGGCAGGCGTTCCGGCTGGCACGACGGTCACGCCATTGACTTCAATCGGGGCCGAGACTTCCAGCATGAAGCGCTGCCCGACCTTGGCCGCTTTCTTCTTGGTGGTAATTTCCTCCATCATGCTGAGCGACACCGGCGTGCCCGCGCGCAGAACAGCATTGGTGGTGGCAATGGCCGCAACCGGTGAAGCAGGCGCGATTTCCGCGACTGCTGGTGCAGCGGTTGTGACAGCGGTCGTATCCTGTGCGTGGACACCGCTCGTCGCCAAGGCCGACAAGGCAGCCGTTAAGATCAGTTTTTTCAAATCATCCCCCATTTATGACTGAAATCAGCTATTTTCTGATTTCGACTTTAGATACCCCCTGTATCTAATGGACAAGACATAGAGGCTAAAATTCCCAATAGTCAAATACCCAATGCGCCAATCTGGAATAGAAATAAAATATTAGGGGTAATTATACATGGGTATTACGGGTTTGCGCGGCAGTTGAAGAGTTGGCGGAGTGGGGAATTGTTTCGATTTCCGTTCGTGTCGAGCGAAGTCGAGACACCTGACAAAGCACAAATACCAGCGAGCTGCCGTGCGTCCTCGCCGATATCACGCTCCAGTGGATCGGCAGGATGAACTACCCCAAATCCCGGGATCTGCTTTTGGCCTTCTACGGACTTCCGCAGATGGTGGTGGTTGGCCTGCTCCAGCGATATTTGGAAAGCCCGCTGCTAAGCAGCTTCGTGGCGCTGATAGGGATAGCGGCGTTGGTCGTGCTGCTGTCTTATGCTTATCGGAGATTTGGCCGGGCAATTGGTGCAAGGTCACCGTAACTCGTAATTCAATTGTAATTCGCAGTCTTGGTTGGGAATTGTTGTACTCGCGACGGTAATTCTAATAGAAGTGAATGCATGATTTTTTTGGGTTAGCGAAATAGGGGCTATTTAGAATGCCAAGTGCAAAAAACCTGACACTCAAACCGGATGAATTCGCATTTTATTTCGATACGGAATCTGGGGTGGAAGTGGACGCCCTTGCAAACTTTCTTAAACGCGCAGCTACTTTAGCAAGACGTCACGGTGGGGAGCTTCGTGTATTGGGCCTTCGTGAGGGAAGCCTCACGGTCCGCATCAGAGCAATACAAAAGTCAAAAATTGCGCAAAATGCGAAGAAGGAATTTGTTGACCGGCCAATCGATACAACTGTGAAAGTGTCGCCGTTTGTCGTGGCTATAGTTTACGCTATCGTTCAAGCGATGTCACCGGAACAGAGCGGTGATACTCCAATCGCTAAGGCTGCCGTTGGGGTCGTAGAAAATCATCCGATCAAAGAAATATCGATCATCACCAACGACAATCGAATTATCGTGATGGATCACCAAATTGCAAAAACTATCCGCCAAGCGCAGAGCGAAAAATCGCCGCCAGTGGCCAACGCGGTGCGAGCACCCACTCTGCAAGTTGACGATGTACTAGAACAAATCGCCGCATCTGCCAAACATGGAGAACTTATGGGTCAATTTGTTTTAGTTGACGGAACACCCTACTTTAGACCTGATGGCTTTCATTATCTTGTCCCAGTCAACTCAGCTGAAAGCCATCGAGTAACAAAGATCGACTCAGATGGACGCTACATGGTATTTGGCAGAATTGTAACCGTCGATGGGCTGCCCGATAGTCTCATAATTTACTCCGCAACGAAACTTGGCGGCGGCAGCAGTTTGCTAAGAATAGACGGGTTTTAGGAGCAGTGCGCCTTTAAGCTGACCCGGTGTGGTTGAATACGATCATAACAAGCCCCCCCCCCCGGCACTCGGGAGCCCAGTGAGCAAAAAAATGTCCGCACCGCTAGCGTCATTTTTAAGGTCGCACAATTGGTGCGGTGTCACAGTCATTTAGGACATTAATCAATACAGCCAAGACTAATCATCGCTGTAACCAATTTGCTTTCAAAATCTCGGAATGATTTTGATTTTCTTAATGCATTCAACGATTGATTGCGGGAAATGAGCGGAATTAATCTTGCGACAGGGGTTCTGCGACGATTGCCCGTCGCCAAGTTTACACAGCGGTTTAATTCAGCTTTTGGATCTACAAGTCGTTCGGCTTCAACGGCATTTTTAGGCAATTCAATTGTATCGGGGCTGCGTTGATAGCCCAATGCTGAAGCAATTGCGTATGGATCCGCTAGAATCCATGCTTCGGTTTCATGTCGAGGGGTAATTGTAACGCAACGATCAGTGGAAAATGCAAACAAGGAATTTAGTCGCTGACAATAAGCTACTGAATGATGATCCAAGTTCTGCTCTAGGCCGCGACCACCTGTGTCTGCATGGATGAAAATAATATGGAAGGCTTCTTGGGAGGCTCTAGCCTCAATTGCTACGTCATCCACACCTCGGCCGTGTTCTCCCAAGAGAACGGCAGCTTTGGTAGGTATTGTAATATTCCGGTTGCCTCTACGAAGCGCAATATCTTCCATCAGTCGAGGTATTAGAATCTCGTAATAAGCTTCATCTGTCGCTCCTTCGTAAAGGGCCGACCAGCAAATGTACGTCATGCGGCGTCAATCTTATCTTGCAGTAGTTTTTCCAATTCATACCGAGTCAGATATTTGTCAGGATCAAAGAGATCATTGGTATCAGCAAAGCCTGTGCGCATTCTTGTTCTATTGTCGCGTTTTTTTGTCAAAGGATCGATTTCTATTACGACGTCTGCTGCGACTATTTCCTTGTCACGAAGAGATCCCATGACCTTAGGGGAGTGTGTATTGAGCAGAACCTGGAATAGAGGTAGTTCATTGTCATTTAGAGAGTATTCTGCAGCTTCCCTCAAATATTCAACCAAAATAGGAATACGCCCTTCATGGACTCCATTTTCGGGTTCTTCAAAACACAGAGTTCCCCGTCGTTCCGGGTCGTTCAACAAAGTCAATAGTGCCAAAAGGCGCAGTGTGCCGTCAGATATTACGCGCGAACTAAATTCCATTTCGCCAGCAAAAAGCAAATTAAACGAGTAACGCCGTTGGACATCATCGCTGATAATGTTGATTTTCTCAATCGAAGGAATAAGGGAAGATAAGTCTTGAGCGATGTTGTTCAACACGCCATCAGGCCAATCTTTTTCTGCGGTATCGCTTTTCAGTCTAGCAAGAACAGCGGACAAGTTGGAAGCATCAGACTTCAGAATCTGATCTTCGAACCTATCGTTTGAATCTCGAGCTGCTTGGGGGTTAATCTCCAAGAATTTAATGTTAGCAAGAGCATCCTTTAGGGCAAAAAGATGGGGGAATTCTGCTGTGCTAACTGTTGATAGCGCGGTCCTAGAAGCTTCGAGCAAGGGAAACGTTAAAGGTCGACCGTGCTTTTGTCGGCCGTCTTGCCTAACTTCAATAGCATCGCCTTTTTCACTCAAACGAATAAACGGATTTACTTGAGAGTTATATTTAATTTTATGTGTTTTGAGATAATCGGCAGTGTCGTTCTTTTTCGCGATTGGTCGACAATGCTCATGACAAACAACTATACCTTTTGGAGCACCGGCACTATCTTTTTGCATCTCTAAGCCTAGCTCGTAGCGAAGCCGCTGTGCTGTGATCTGATACTCCGTTTTAAAGGGATCTCTGCCAGTAAGGCCTAGATAAATTTCGACAGCGAAATCCATGCGTTCGATTGTTTTGGTAGAAGTGCGTCTAAAGAGTTCCTCCGGTTCACCCCGAAGTTCGGACATAGCTGAGCGGATATCGTTTTGAGCTAGAAGAGACAAAAATTTCAAGGCGTCAAAAAGATTGGATTTCCCACTCGCATTTGGACCGACGATTGCAGATAGGGGCTGTAAATCCAAGGAAAAGTTGGAAAAGGTTTTGAATCCGTTTATCTCAATTCTTGTGATCATTTCACGTTGTTAGTCCGGTGTAGCCAAGTCTGCAATACATCAACCCAAACATACAAAAATAGCGCGATGTTGCACCGACTTAATCCATAAGCTAAAGCCCTCCCGAACATCCGAATCCCACCTCCGCCCGTGGCCCAACAGCGCAGGCACTCCCCGTAGTGTGGGTTTCAAGAAAACATAAACGAAAGGCCACACTCCACCATGACAACCACCGGCAAAGACTCACTCGGCACCCGCTCGACGATGACCGTCAACGGCACCGATTATGCTTATTACTCGCTCGCGAAAGCGGCGGAAAAGCTCGGCAATATCGACAAGCTGCCGTACACATTGAAAGTGCTGCTGGAGAATATGCTGCGGTTCGAGGATGGCGGCTTTACCGTGGACAGCAAAGACGCGCAGGCGGTGGTGGACTGGCAGAAGGAAGCCAAGAGCGCAGCGGAAATTCAATATCGTCCGGCGCGGGTTTTGATGCAGGATTTCACCGGCGTTCCCGCCGTGGTCGATCTCGCGGCGATGCGCGACGGGATCAAGGCGCTGGGCGGCAATGCGCAGCAGATCAACCCGCAGGTGCCGGTGCATCTGGTCATCGATCACTCGGTGATGGTCGACGAATTCGGCACGCCGCAAG
>NZ_JBALUT010000051.1:0-19918 GCF_036963705.1 Parasphingorhabdus sp.
TACGCACTTCCGGATCCTTGCCCAGATTGCCTACGATGATGACTTTGTTGATGCCGCCGGCCATTTCAAATTCCCCAAAAATATTACGTGATTATCGATTCTTGCGGACTCTATAGACCGAGGGCGACGGCACTCCAATATGTAATACCGGCCGCAACGTAAGCGAGCGCAAAAAGATAGGCGAGCATGAAGATCGGCCAGCGCCAGCCGTTGGTTTCCCGCTTGGTCACGGCAATGGTCGAGATACATTGCGGGGCAAAGACGAACCAGGCGAGAAACGCCAAGGCGGTCGGCAATGACCAGCGGCTTTGCAGCCTCTCGGTCAGGGATTTGGCTTCCGCCTCTTCATCCGGCGCATCAATCGCATAAGTGGTGGCCAGCGCGGCGACCGCGACTTCGCGTGCGGCCATCGCCGGGATCAGGGCAAGCGCGATATCGCGATTGAAACCGATTGGTTCGACGACCGGCGCAATGACATTGGCGATCCGCCCGGCGACGCTATAGTCGACCTGGCTCATTGCGCTGTCTTCTGGCACTTTCGGAAATGTGAGCAACAGCCACAATACGACGGTGGCCGCAAAGATGATCGTACCGGCGCGGCGCAGGAATATCCACGCGCGCTGCCACAGGCCGATCAGCACGTCTTTCATCCGCGGCAACTGATATTTCGGCATTTCCATCAGGAAGCCGCTACTCGGCCCTTTGGTTACCGTCGACCGCAGCACCAGCGCAACAACCATCGCGCCGACAATGCCGAACACATAAAGTCCGAACAATACCAGCCCCTGCAATCCAATGCCGGGCCCGACCGTGGTTGGCGGAATGAACGCGCCGATAATGATGGCGTAGACCGGAAGCCGCGCCGAGCAGGTCATCAGCGGCGCCACCAATATCGTGGTCAGGCGGTCTCCGGGATCGGAAATGCTGCGCGTCGCCATGATGCCGGGAATGGCGCAGGCAAAAGAGGATAGCAGCGGGATGAAGCTGCGGCCGGACAAGCCGACACTGGCCATCATCCGGTCCATGATGAACGCCGCGCGGGTCATGTAACCGCTGGCTTCGAGCAGCAGGATGAACAGGAACAGGATCAGAATCTGCGGCAGGAACACGACCACCGAACCGACACCGCCTATGGCGCCTTCGATGATGAAGTCGCGCACAAAGCCCGGCGCCATATTTGATTCAACGCCTGCCGCCACCCACTCGCTAGCGCCTTCAATCCAGCCGATCGGCGCCTCCGACCAGGCAAAGACCGCCTGGAACATGATGAACAGCACAGCAAACAGGATCAAAGGTCCGGCGAAAGGATGGAGGAGGACACTGTCCGCCCGCTCTGACCAGCGCCTGCCAGCGGTTTCGGCAATGATTACCTGATTGGCGATCAGCTTGGCCTGCTTGCGCAAGCCGTGATCGCGTATCTTGCTGACCACAGGTTCGGACGCAGTGTTTTTTTGGGTGAGGCGAGTTTCCAGCGCCGCCGACAATTCTTCCAACCCGCGTCTGCGCACCGCCACGGTCGGAACCACCGGAACACCTAAAGCTTCGGACAGTTTTGCTGGATCGAGGGTAAGCCCGTCGCGTTCCGCGAGATCCATCATGTTGAGCGCGACAACGACCGGCTGGCCGAGCGCAATCACTTCAAGCGCGAAGCGCAAATGGTTATCGAGATTGGCGGCATCGAGCACGATGACAATCGCGTCGGGTTTGCGCTCGCCCTGTTGCAGCCCGGTGATGACGTTGCGGGTGACTTCCTCGTCGGGGCTGGTCGGGTCGAGACTATAGCTGCCGGGCAAATCGACCAGTTCGGCAGGTCGGCCATCGGCAAAGGTAAAATGACCGGATTTGCGCTCGACGGTTACGCCAGGATAGTTGGCAATCTTCTGCCGCGCGCCGGTCAAGGCGTTGAACAAAGCGCTTTTGCCCGAATTAGGGTTACCCGCGAGGGCAATGAGAGGAGCGGACTGGGTCATCAATCAGGCGGGGATCGTTACCGGTGTTAACTGCACGGATATCGCCTGCGCATGGGATTTGCGGACCGCTATCATCATCCGCCCTACTTTCAGCGCGATCGGATCATTAAAACCAAACATACCCTTGTGGAGTTTCTCGACCGCGATGCCTTCGTCAATGCCAAGCGCCCGCAAGCGACGGCCCTCGCTGTCGGAAATGGCGGCCCAGTCGATTGCCACGATTTCAGCGCTTTGCTTCAGTGACAGCTGGTCCAGGGTTGTGGCTATTGGCATATATCGCAACTCGATCCTACTAGTTGCGACTGATTATCATTATTGATTAATCTTGGCGAGTCTTTTTGTGGAATTTTACGCGCCGCGATAGCGTAGTCGGCCGACGAAGCGCGCCATGCTGAACCCGTCACCTCCCCGGCCTGTGACTTTGGCTTTGACCTTCTCGAACTGCATGACATTTTCGATCCGGCGGTCCAGAAACGCGCGGGTTTCGGAATAGCCTTCGCTTTCGTCATCCAGGAAAACGCTGATCGTGCTGCCGTAAACCCCCGACAATAGAGTTCGCTTGGTATAATGATTATAGTCGGTCGCGGTGTCTCCAGCGAGCCGCCACATCTTGTCGGCTGCCCGCCAGCCCATTTTCGCCGCTTTGCGCAAATGCGGCGGTGCCGCCAATATCGCCAATGCGCGGCGCAAACCCTCGCGATCTGCCTCCAACGCTTCCAGCCTGGCCTCGACAAGCGCCTTGATCCGTTGCCGTATTTTCATCGCGCCAAGTTCATCTGCGCTATATTTCGCCGCCATTTGCGCATCAACCGCCTGAAACCAGGCGTCGATCATATCGACCGGCCCTTCATTAAACGCGAGTCTTGCAAGGTCAGGATCGACTCCGGCCAGCTCTGCTGCTGCTAGCACCGCTTTCTCGTTCCATCCGTCAAACGCGGCCTGCGCGGCCAGTCCAGCGGCGAGAGCGGCACGCACTTCATCCAAGGTCGGATCTTCGGGAAGCGATACGGGCATGTGAGTTCCTTTGAAATCAGAGCTATTGATATAGACAGAAATTGCTTGGGTTCAAACCATTGCATTTGAAGCATGCGCATCTTAATTGTCTGATTAACAATTCATGCCTCTTGCTTCAGGGAATTCCATTTTGACCACCTTATTCGATCCTATCACCGTCGGTGCCATCGAGGCTCCCAACCGCATGTTCATGGCTCCGCTCACCCGCTGCCGCTCTACGGCCGACTTTGTCCCTACCTCGATCATGGGCGAATATTATACCCAGCGCGCCGGTGCGGGCGTGATCATTTCGGAAGCCACCGGCATCAGCCAACAGGGCCTTGGCACACCATTCGCTCCCGGCATCTGGACCGACGAGCAAACCGAAGCATGGAAACCGATCATCGAACGGGTCCACAAGGCCGGCGGCAAGATCATATGCCAGTTATGGCATATGGGCCGGATCGTGCATCCCGATTTTCTCGGTGGCGAAAAACCCGTCTCCGCTTCCGCGACAACCGCACCGGGCAGCGTCCGGACCTATGTCGGCAAGAAAGATTATGCCGAAGCGCGGCCGCTGGAAGTGTCGGAAATCCCCGCTCTTCTCGATGATTACCAACATGCGGCTGAAAACGCCAAGAAGGCAGGCTTTGACGGGGTGCAGTTGCACGCCGCGAACGGCTATCTGATAGACCAGTTCATCCGTTCCGGCACCAATTTGCGGACCGACGAATATGGCGGCTCGATCGAAAACCGTATCCGACTGCTCGGCGAAGTGACCCAGCGACTGGTCGATGTCTGGGGCAGCGACCGGGTTGCCGTGCGCCTGTCCCCCAATGGCGATTCACAAGGTGCGGATGATGCGACACCGGTGGAAACCTTTACCGCTGCGGCAAAATTGCTCGACCAGATCGGGATTGCCTTTCTCGAGCTGCGCGAGCCGCCTGCCCACGGCACTTATGGCAATACCGATGTGCCACCAGTCAGCCCGAATATCCGCCCGGTGTTCAAAGGTCCGCTCGTGCTCAACAGCGACTATTTCTATGACAATGCGACCGCAGCCTTGGCCGACGGCAAGGCCGATGCGATCAGCTTTGGACGCACGTTCATGACCAATCCCGATTTGCCCGACCGGTTCCGCGCAGGCGCAGAACTCAACCCGATCGACTTTACCCCGAGCTGGTATAGCCAGGGGCCAGAGGGCTATATCGACTATCCGACGATGGAAGAAAAAGAGACAGCGTCTGCCTGAACGGCTGAGGCTCGACTAGAAGCTGCTTTGCAGTCGGCGGAACATGTCCTGGACCGCCGACTCGGCTTCCATTTCCCGCTGCAGCCGCGCCGAGAGGCGTTGCAGGCGCTGGAACAATTCTTCGCTGGCCATGATGATCTGGCGGGCTTCTTGCGGAAAGCGATTGACCATCGGCTGGTCGGTCGCCGGGGCATAGCCAAGCGCGCGGTCATGGTTCCAGACTTCGCCTTCGGACAATTCGCCGCTGTGCAAGGCCTTCTGGTTTAGAAGCCAAGCGATGCAGTGCATCAATCTCGTGGTCACTTTCAGCGATTCACAAGAAAAGGACACGGCAAGATTAACGTCGTTTTCGGAATCTTCGTTGAATCGGCCCGATTCAAAATAAGACCGCGCTTCGTCGGCCAGCACCATCGCTTCGGTATAAAGCGCGTCCAGTAATTTCAGCGTCAATAATGATTCACGATCTGCCATATTTGGTTAGTAGCAAAATATTACCGAAGTTGGACAGGTTAAATCGGGCCCCAGACGATCCGGAAGGTGCTTGTTCCAAACTGATACGCAGATGTTGCGGGGGTTAACTGGTGGACAGTCGTGGTTAACGATTCACCATCCCGCACTATAGCGTGGCATCAGGCTATAATGTCGGGAATGAGTTGATTCTCGAGCAGGATGATGCGGTCGCGCAACTGCAATTTTCTTTTCTTTAACCGCGCCGCCCGGAGCTGATCCGGGTTACCGGCTTCGATCAGCGCAATAATGGCCTCGTCGAGATCACGATGTTCAATTTTCAGCAGTTCAAGCCGCGTCTGCAACTCTTCATCGCTCATACCCATTATGGTTCAATCTCACCCCTTGCGCCGATGCAACAATTTTGCAATCTTACTTCTATTGATGGTTCATGTCGAAACCAAGACAATTAAACCGTCGAGCCCGATCGCCAACGGATTTTGGCGACTGCAGCAGGAAAGGAAGCTTTCGTCCTCTTTCAATTTCAAAATCAACAGTTTTGAGGAGATCTTAATGGATAAGAATCACACGTCAGCATTGCGCAACAAGCATGAAGCACTGGACCGCAAGATCAATGATGAAGAAACCCGACCACTTCCCGACACGATTCGAATCCATAGTCTCAAGAAAGAGAAGCTTCGACTGAAGGAAGAGTTGCTCGATTCCGCTTAATCGACGGCATCGCTCGGACTAATCCGGTGAGTCAAATCTGTTCCGGCCAGTAGACCGTTTTCGATATCGCACTTACTGGGCCTTTCTGCTAGGCGAACGTCATGCCCGCAACTGATCCAGCCAGTACCAAGACCGCCCGCAGCATCCTGACCGGGTTGCGGGCGATCATGGCGTCGCGCGGAAACGCCCAGATCAAGTTAAACAAAGTTGTCGACACGATCGCCGACGCGGTGAGCAGCGAAGTCTGTTCCATCTACCTGCGCCGCGAAGGCGTATTGGAGCTATTTGCCACGCGCGGGCTCAACGCTGAAGCGGTTCACGTGACCAAACTCGCGATGGGCGAAGGCCTTACCGGATATATTGCCAAAAACGTCGAGACGCTGAACCTCGACGAAGCAGCCAGCCATCCCGATTTCCAGTATCGTCCAGAAACCGGCGAAGAAAAATTCCACAGCTTCGCTGGCGTACCGATCATTCGCAATCAACAGGCCATCGGCGTTTTATGTGCTCAGCATGTTGAACCGCGCCGCTATTCCGAAGTCGAAATCGAGGCGTTTCAAACCGCCGCAATGGTGTTGTCCGAACTGATCAGCAGCGCCGAGTTTGTCGATGACAATTTTGCCGAAGAAGAAGCCTCGCTCGACAGTGGTGCCAATCGCCTGAGCGGGTTGCAACTGGTCAAGGGCAAGGCCAGCGGTCACGCCGTCTTCCACCAACCGCGCGTAAAAATCGAACATACGGTGGCGGAAGATACCGAAGCGGAGCGGCACCGGGTCTATTCCGCGTTTGACAAGATGCGCGCGCAGATCGACCAGATGACCAGTCAGGCCGAATTCGGTGTCGGCGGCGAGCATGAGGAAGTGCTCGAGACATACAAGATGTTCGCCTATGATGAAGGCTGGAGCCGGCGCATCAACGAAGCGATCGACAGCGGACTGACCGCTGAAGCAGCGATCGAAAGGGTGCAGCAGCATACGCGTATGCGGATGCGGCAGATTGATGATCCGTTGCTGGCGGAGCGCATGCACGATCTGGAAGATCTCGCCAATCGTCTGCTGCGCACCGTGTCTGGCCAGATGGGTACCGCAGCCAAAATGGGCTTGCGGCAGGACACGATCCTGATTGCCCGCAATCTGGGTCCCGCGGAACTGCTCGAATATGACCGGCGTAGATTGAAAGGCGTGGTCCTCGAAGAAGGTTCGTTGACGGCTCATGTCACGATCATTGCCCGCGCGATGGGCATCCCGATCCTCGGCCAGGTCAAGAATATCCGGCAAGTGGTCCGGGAAGATGATCATCTGCTGCTCAATGTCGACGATAACGTCGTATTTGTGCGGCCCGGCCCCTCGGTCGAGGAAGCGTTTGAAGCGCAATTGGAGCTCAGCCAGAAAAAACGCGCTGCCTACTCCGAGCTGCGCGACAAGGAGGCTGTAACCAAGGACGGCGTTCGGATCACCGTCAATATCAATGCGGGCCTGCGGGACGATTTGGCGCTGCTCAATCTCACCGGAGCCGATGGCATCGGACTGTTCCGGACCGAATTTCAGTTTCTCGTCGCCGCGACCATGCCCGGCCGAACCGCGCAGACCCGTTTCTACCGCGATGTGCTGGATGCCGCAGGCGACAAGCCGGTGATATTCCGCACCGTCGATATCGGCGGTGACAAGCCTTTGCCCTATTTCCAGGCCAGCGAGTCCAAAGAGGATAATCCAGCCATGGGTTGGCGCGCGATCCGTATCGGGCTCGAACGCGATGCGCTGATGAAAGTTCAGGCCCGGGCATTGATCGAAGCGGCCGCAGGACGGAAGCTGAATGTCATGTTCCCGATGGTCGCGGAACCATGGGAATTTGATGAAGCCAAAGCGGTCTTTGAAGCCCAGCGCGACTATCTGCGTGGCCAGAAAAAGATGTTGCCATCGCAAATCCGCTATGGCGCCATGCTCGAGGTCCCGGCTTTGGCCGAATGTCTGGATTTGATGGCAGACCGGCTCGATTTTCTATCGATCGGCACCAATGATCTGACCCAGTTTCTATTCGCTGCCGACCGCAGTAATCCGAGACTGGCAGAACGGTTTGACTGGATGAGTCCGGCAATCCTCAGATTCATCAATCGCGTGTCAGGCGATGCCGAACGGTTCGGCATATCGCTCAGCGTGTGTGGGGAAATGGGTGGACGCCCTCTGGATGCTCTGGCGCTATTGGGCCTGGGTATTCGCTCGTTATCGATCACCCCGGCTTCGGTTGGTCCGATCAAGGCGATGGTGCGTTCCCTGGATCTCGGTCAGGCCAAGCAGGAAATCGAAACAATTTTGAAGGAAGCCCCGGCGGAATCGAGAATACGTCTGGAACAATGGGCAAATCAACACAAAGTGGACTTGGACTGATAGCTATTCAGACGATTAGCGGTCAAACCTCCAACCAAATGGTCGAAAATCGTAAAATGCGATACATCGACCATGATTGTCATTGACTTTTGCCGTCCAAACTGGCTTTTTTCTAGGAATATCCGGGGGCGTGCGAAAAGGGTCGCAAGATGATCCGGCCAAGGGAGTATTGAGTGGCCGAAGAAGCAAAAGACGACGAGAATGTCGAACCACATCTGCAAAGCACAGGCGCATTGTTGCGTCAGGCGCGAGAGCAGAAAGATATGACACTGGAAGAGATCGCGAAGAAAACCCGCATTCCGCAGCGCCATCTCGCGTCGCTCGAAACCGGTGACTTTGGTGCTCTTCCCGGACGAACCTATACGATCGGTTTTGCTAAATCTTTCGCCCGATCAGTCGGGCTGAGCGATGCTTCCATTGGCACCCAGTTGCGCGAAGAAATGGAAGATCAGGGCCACGGGGCCTATCAGCCCGAAATGAGCGGTTATGCGCCGGCCAATCCCTCCAGCATTCCACCGCGTTATCTGGCATGGACCGCTGCCGGGATCGGAATATTCGTGCTTGTCGGCTATCTGGTCTGGCGCACCTTGATTCTCAATCCAGGCGAAATGACCCAGGTTGCGGATAGCGACACTACAACCGAAGCCGGGCCGGAAAATAATGATGTGCAGACCGTCGAAGCGAGCGGCACCACCCCGTCCAGCGAAGGAACCGTTGTCCTGACCGCAACCGAGACGGTGTGGATGAAAGTTTACGATGCCGAGGGCAAGCGACTGTTCGAAAACCAGATGTCGGCCGGTGAGACTTTCACGGTTCCGGCCGATGCCGACGATCCGCAGATTCTGACCGGACGTCCCGACGCATTGACCGTCACCATCGACGGTCAGGTGGTCCCGCAATTGGGCACCGCAGAGCGGACCATCAAGGATGTCGGGGTCAGTGCAGCAGCATTGCTTGCCCGCGGAGAAGCCAGCAATCCGGCAGCAGATTTACCAACGGATTAAGGTTCCTATCGAGGTCTGGATGAACCGAATATAGGGAGTGGGGCGATCGATTTCGGGCGACTTCACGATATAATATTCTTTACTTTTCAGCACGGTATATGGTTAATATACAGTATATTCAGCGGAGGCTTCGATGAAGACATTCGGTATTACATTCCTGCTCGCCAGCCTGGCCATTAGCACGCCGGCATCGGCTCAGAACGCAAATACGGACAAGCGCGTGGATCGGCTCGAGCAAGAGATGCGCGCGGTTCAGCGCAAGGTTTTCCAGGGCGGTTCGACCCGCTATTTCGAACCCGAAATTACCGCTGAGAACGGCCCGGCATCACCCAAAACGGTGAACACCACTTCGGCCGTCACCGACCTGATCGCACGGGTCGATGCGCTGGAATCCAGTCTAGCCAACCTAACCGGCCAGGTTGAGGAAAACGGATTCCGACTGAAGAAAATCGAGGATAAGCTGGCCGCAGCGGAAACGCAGACAGTCAAAACCAATAGCCCGACCGCATCAACGCCGACCGCCACCGGATCGAAACCGAAAGCAGCACCAGAGGCTGCTCCCGATCCCGAGCGGGTCGTTGGCGTCGCCGCTATTGTCATGCCGGATACCGGGGATGTTGCCGAAGATTCCTATATTTACGGCTACCGCTTGTGGGAAGCCAAATTCTATCCTGAAGCCCAGACCCAGCTGAAGAAAATGGCAGAGGATCATTCTGCCCATCGCCGCGCCAGCTTTGCCCAGAATCTCCTCGGCCGTGCCTATCTCGACGACGGCAAGCCAGCGCTGGCATCGGTCGCCCTGTACGAAAATTATCAGAAGAGGCCACGCGGCGAACGCGCACCGGACAGTCTCTATTTTCTGAGCACCGCTCTGGTGCAGCTTAAAAAGAAAGACGACGCCTGCCGGGTATTGTCAGAGTTGCAGGATGTCTATCCCGAGGTTGCCAGCGGCCGCCTCGCAGATCGGATAACATCGGGCAAGGCCGCCGCCAACTGCAAGTAAATCATGGACAGTGAAACCGCCTCGCTCGACAAAGATTTTGCCGATGCACTTCACCGGCTGGTTCCCGAGTTCAGTACCAATGACCAGAAATTGGGCCTGGCGGTCTCCGGCGGGCCCGACAGTCTAGCCTTGCTGCTGCTGGCTGCTCAGGCTTGTCCGGGCAGGATTGCCGCAGCAACCGTCGATCACGGCTTGCGCCCTGCCTCGAGCACAGAAGCTGACTTCGTCGCTTCGATCTGCCGCGAGCGCGATATCCCTCATGCAATCCTTCGCCCGGTTGTTCCGATCCGCGGCAGCATCCAGAGCGCAGCACGACGCGCCCGCTACGGGCTGCTGCACGACTGGATGAAGGAACAGCATATCGACTGGCTGGCAACCGCCCATCATGCCGATGACCAGCTGGAAACCATGATCATGCGGATATTGCGCGGCAGCGGTATCGACGGGATGTCGGGCATCAGGGAGAAGCGGAGCAATATTATCCGGCCCCTGCTCCATTTTCAGAAATCAGCCTTGGAAACCTACGTCGCCGATCACGGCATCGACGCGGTCAACGACCCCTCCAATCGCGATCAGGGTTTTGACCGCGTCCGGGTGCGCAATGCGCTAAAGGATCTGGAAGGCTTTGATACCAGTCTCGCTAGCCAGAGCGCGAGCGCGTTGGGCGCGGCTCGCGAAGCCATTGAATGGCATGTAGAACAACTTGCAGCGGAACATGTCGAAAGCACGGATAACGGATGTTCTCTGGGAAAGACCGACTTTCCGCACGAAATCCAGAGGCGTCTGCTGCTCAAGTGCCTGCACATTTGCGAACCCTCGCTGTCCCCTCGCGGTCAGCAGATTGACCAGACGATAACCGCTCTCGAACGAGGCGAAACCGTCACCCTGGGCGATATCCTGTGCAAGGGCGGAGAGCGGTGGACTTTCCAGGCGGCTCCCAAGCGCCGGACCAGCTAAATCATCTGGCTCCTGCTTGTCCCGCAGCGGGTCAATCACTGTGATCGGTAAAAACATTGCCGTTCATATTGTCATCCGCAGCAAAAGGACTATCTTTAGAGGATTGAGATAGCTGCGGCTTGATGCCCATCATCCGCGGCCAAAACGATTACAGGACAAGATGCGCAATGAATGACGAACAAGATCCCAAAGAAAACCCGTGGATGAAGAGCATGTTCATCTGGGCTGGCGTCATCGTAGCGCTGCTGCTCATGGTATCGATGTTTGGTGCCGGTGCCTCAAGTGACGCAGGATCAGCAATCAGCTATTCCTCGTTCCGCAACAAGGTTGAAGAAGGCAGCGTCAAAAGCGTCGCCATCGCGCCTGACAAGATTACTGGCGAACTCACCAATGGCGACATATTCTCGACCACTCCGGTTGGCAGCGATCCTACGCTGGTAAACCTGCTGGATGACAAGGGCGTCGAATATAGCGGCAAGGCACAAGAACAAGCGAGCATCTGGCAGATCATTCTGGTCCAGTCCCTGCCCTTCCTGCTGATCATCGGCATTGCCTTCTTCGTACTGCGCCAGATGCAAAAAGGCAGCGGCTCCGGAGCGATGGGCTTTGGCAAGTCGAAGGCTAAACTGCTCACCGAAAAGCAGGGCAAGGTTACCTTTCAGGATGTCGCCGGGATTGATGAAGCCCGCGAAGAGCTGGAAGAGATTGTCGAATTTCTGAAAAACCCCGGCCGCTTTGCCAAGCTTGGCGGGCAGATACCGAAGGGCGCGCTGCTCGTCGGTTCACCTGGTACCGGTAAAACCCTGCTGGCTCGCGCGATTGCCGGCGAAGCGGGTGTGCCGTTTTTCTCTATTTCCGGTTCCGATTTTGTCGAAATGTTTGTCGGCGTCGGTGCAAGCCGTGTCCGCGACATGTTCGAACAAGCGAAGAAAAACGCGCCTTGCATCGTCTTCATCGACGAAATCGATGCGGTCGGTCGTCATCGTGGTGCCGGCCTTGGCAATGGCAATGACGAACGCGAACAGACGCTGAACCAGCTACTGGTCGAAATGGACGGCTTTGAAGCGAATGAAGGCATCATCATCATCGCCGCAACCAACCGTCCCGACGTGCTCGATCCTGCTCTGCTGCGTCCCGGTCGTTTTGACCGTCAGGTTGTCGTACCGCGTCCCGATATCGAAGGCCGTGAGAAGATTCTTGCTGTCCATATGAAGAAAGTGCCGCTGGCTCCCGACGTCGACCCGCGCACCATCGCACGCGGCACGCCCGGTTTCTCTGGCGCTGATCTGGCCAACCTCGTCAACGAGGCTGCCTTGATGGCGGCTCGCCGTGGCAAACGGATGGTCGCGATGAGCGAGTTCGAGGATGCCAAGGACAAGGTCATGATGGGCACCGAGCGCAAGTCGATGGTGATGACCGAAGACGAGAAGAAGATGACCGCTTATCATGAAGCCGGTCATGCTCTGGTCTCCGTGCACGAACCGGCCTCTGATCCGATCCACAAGGCGACGATCATCCCCCGTGGCCGTGCGCTTGGTATGGTCATGCGCCTGCCGGAACGGGACAATTACAGCTACCATCGCGACAAGATGCACGCCAATCTGGCGGTATCGATGGGCGGCCGCGTCGCCGAGGAAATCATCTTCGGCTATGACAAGGTCTCCTCCGGCGCATCCGGCGATATCCAGTACGCGACGAAACTTGCTCGCGACATGGTCACGCAGTGGGGCATGTCGGACTTGATGGGGCCGTTGCAATATGAAGAGGAACAGGGTGAAACCTTCCTCGGCTATTCGCAGTCACAGCGCGTCCATATGTCGGACGAAACAGCGAAGAAGATCGATCTCGAAATCCGCAAGCTGATTGACGACAGCTATGACCGTGCGAAACATGTGCTGACCACGAACGAGAAACAGCTTCACGCTCTCGCCAATGCGTTGCTCGAATATGAAACGCTGTCAGGCGAAGATATCGACGAGCTGGTCGAGACGGGAAAGCTGGCACGTCCGAATGGAGATGTTGTCAAACCGGCCGCTGTGCCGTCAATCGGCGCGACCATCCCGAAAGCGGGACGGAAAAAGAAGGGCCCGTTTGGCGATCCCAAACCACAAGGCGCTTAACCTCCGCCTGCCAATGATGGAATAAGAAAAGGCCGCTCGGAATATTTCCGGCGGCCTTTTCTTTTGTCTCGAATAGTCTTGCGCGGTGACGCGGCCTGTTTACCGGCGACCATAGTCTCCGGAAACACCGGCGCTGCGTGGTGGTGCAGCAGCGGTCAGACGAAGCGCTTCAGCCGACTGGCTGATCGAGCCGATTTCATCCGGCGTATCATCATCGTCGATGAGAACCTTCTGCAACGATTGAATCAGGCTTTCTTCCAGATCCTTCGGCTTGACGGTTTCTTCTGCGATTTCGCGCAGCGCTACAACCGGGTTTTTATCACGATCGCGGTCAACAGTCAGCTCTTCGCCGCCTGAAATCTCACGTGCGCGCTGGGCAGCGAACAACACCAGATCAAACCGGTTTGTTACTTTATCGACGCAATCTTCAACGGTAACGCGAGCCATAAGCCGCTCCTGATTCTGCAAAATTGTGGAAAAGAGGCCTGCATCTAGGGAAATGGGCGGGATTTGTCAACAAAACTGGTGTCCCGCGCGCATCGACTGACAAACCGATGGCAATCTAATGGTTTGTCGCTGCACCGACGATAATCTATGCCCCCATGTGATGGAAATTCCTACTGGAAATAACCCGACAACATATCCCGATCCACCCGAGTGGTTTGATGTCGGCGGGAACCGGTTGCGGCTGGTCCGGGCACCGGCGGTACGTCTCGCCGCGCTGGTCAACCTGCTCGAAAGGGCGGAGAAAAGCCTGAAGCTGTTCTTCTATATGTTCGAGGATGACCGCACCGGCCGCGAAATCCTCGATATTTTGATCGCCGCCTGTAACCGCGGCCTGCAGGTCGAAATGATGGTCGACAGTTTCGGCTCCAACGGCGCGCCGCGCAAGTTTTTCGCGCCCCTGATTGCAGCGGGCGGCAAATTCAAGGTCTTCAGCCCGAGCTTCTCCTCCAGCTATTTTGTCCGCAATCACCAGAAAATGATCATTGCCGACGATTGCTGTGCCTTGATTGGCGGCTTCAACATTACCGATCAATATTTCAATCTCCATCGGCCTGGCGAGGATAGCGATTCGATCGACGATAGCTGGGAGGATCTCGGCCTCGAAATCGAGGGACCCGAGGTCGCCAATCTCGCCAATTATTACCGGCTTTTGGCCAACTGGGTCTATCGCGACAATGGCAACATACGTTCGCTGCAAAAAATGGTCCGGCACTGGAAGGCCGGTGACGGCCAGTTTCGCTGGCTGCTGGGCGGACCGAGCAATCGCCTGAGTCGATGGGCGCGGGCGATCAAGAATGATCTCGAGAATGCCCGCACGCTCGATCTTGTCTCTGCCTATTTTTCGCCAGGACAAGGACTGTTGCGGCGCATTGCCAGAATATCAAAGCGCGGCGGGAAAAGCCGGATCATATTGCCGGGCGAAACCGACAATGCCGCGACTATCGGTGCCAGCAGGCTATTATACGGCTATCTGTTGAAGCGCCATGCTCGCATTTTCGAATATCAGTCACGACGGCTGCACACGAAATTGGTGATTGTCGATGACGCGGTTTACATCGGCTCGGCAAATTTCGACCTTCGCAGCCTGTTCATCAATGTCGAGATGATGTTGCGAATCGAAGATGCCGGATTTGCCCGTCATGCGAGCGGTATCATCGATATTTTGCATGAAAACTCTCAAGCGATCACCCCGGAACTGCACAAATCCCGACGAACGTTTCTCAACCGGATACGCTGGACGATATCCTATTTTTTCGTGAACACGCTCGATTATAGCGTTACCCGGCGACTCAATTTCGGGATCAAGAAATAGCGCCTCCCTATTCAAAGCCGAACGGAACTGGAGCCAAGTTCAGCAATCTGCCGCAGGAGGAGAATCATTCACCGCAATCCGCCGTTATGCCCCTGTTAAGACCGGTTCACTTAGTTATTAGAGCCTATGAGAAATCCAACAGCAGAGAACCGACCGCATATGATCCAGTTTCGGTATATATTGACGATGCTGCTGACCATGGCCTTGACCGCATGTGCGTCGGGGTCAAACCGGCCGGTGGTGCAAAAGACCGGCGCGCCGCCAATATATCAAAACCCTGCCCCCTCTGGCACGCCAAGTACCCAAAGCACGCGTGAACAACCTAATCCGGCACTGGTTCGCGAAATTGCCGATCTCTGGCGGAGCTTCCCGGGAAAAACCGGGATTGCGGTCAAACGGATCGATGGCGACTGGGAATTCGGTCACCGGATTGACGAATATTTTCCCCAGCAGAGTGTTTCCAAGCTTTGGGTCGCGATGACCTTGCTCGACAAGATCGATCAGGGCCGTGCGTCATTGTCTGATCCCATCCGCATCGGCAAAGAAGATCTGACGGTATTCCACCAACCGATGGCAGTTGAAGTGGAAAAGGAAGGCGCGGTCGTAAAAACCGTCTACACCTTGCTCGAAAAGGCCTTGGCGAGCAGCGATAACACTGCGAATGACGCTCTGTTAAACCACGCAGGTGGCCCCGATGCCGTTCGCAAATTCTTCGCCAAACACGATCTTGGCAAGATCAGGTTTGGGCCCGGCGAACGGCTTTTGCAAAGCGGTATTGCCGGAGTGGAGTGGAAGCAAAACCTGTCTTATCGCCGTAGTTTCTATACCGCCCGCGCCAATGTACCGGTTGAGCGTCGACAGCAGGCGCTTGATGCCTATCTTGCCGACCCCGTTGATGGTGCCAGTCCGCAAGCAATCGTGCGCGCTCTGGACAAATTGGCGCGCGGTGAACTGCTGTCGGAAAACTCGACACGATTACTGCAATCGATATTGAAACGCACGCGAAGCGGACCGAACAGGTTAAAAGCCGGAGTTCCTGCGGGTTGGGAATTTTTGCACAAGACCGGCACCGGACAGGTGTTGGGCTCGGTCTCGACCGGATATAATGATATTGGCATCATGACCGCACCGGATGGCACGCGCTATGCCGTGGTTGTAATGCTGGGTGATACGACCGCTTCGATCCCCGAAAGGATGCGTCTGATGCAGTCAGTGACCCGGGCCGTCGCCCGTTACCATCCCGGCTAACGACTAATTGGTCTCGGCAGGGACCGTTTCCGAATTCTCGATCGATTCCGGTGGCAGGTTACGCTCATCCAGCATTTCTGCGGCTTCATCGAGCGCTTTTGCTTCACCGACGGTAACCCCCCCGGGCCCCGGATCATTCTGGGCAGGGCCGCAAGCAACCAGTCCGGTCAATATCATGATGCTGACAATGTTTTTCATGCTGCCTCCATAAAGCCATTCCGGACGCTGCCAAAGACAAAAAAAGGGCCACCCGGAGGCAGCCCTTTTTCCTAAAATATATTAGAAGCTTAGTTGACTGCTTTTTTCGCAGCAGCGGCAGCTTTGTCTACTGCGGAGTTCGCAGCTTCTTTAGCAGCGGTACCGGCAGCATCAGCAGCGGCGCCAGCAGCAACAGCAGCTTCACCAGCGGCATCAGCAGCAGCGCCAGCTTCAGCAGTTGCGTCAGCAGCAGCTTCGCCCATGGCGTCGGCTGTACCTTCAGCGGCATCCATTGCATCGTCAGCAGCTTCTTCAGCAGTTGCTTCTGTGCCTTCTACGACTTCTTCAGCACCGGTTTCAGCATTATCTGCGCCGGAGCAAGCAGCCAGGCCAAGTGCAGCGGCCAAAACGAATGTTGTTGTAACTTTTTTCATTGGGGTAAACCTTTGTTATATTCCTCAAAAAACCAAGCAGGACCAGAGGTTCTTTCCTCCATTGACCTACGGGGCGTTTATGTAGCGATATGGCGGTACGAACGCAACGAAGAACCCTTGTGACAATTCCATGACATGTAAATTTTGGTAGGATGCCGGGCCGAAACAAATACGAAACCCAGAAAATCTAGTCGATTGACCAGATATAAAGATTTCTTTATATATCTTTTCGCAATGGATCATATTTTAAACATTTTTAGGGCACTGGCCGACCCCACGCGGTTGCGAATCGTGCTGCTGCTGCAAAAAATGGAACTGGCAGTCGGTGAACTGGCGCAAATTTTGGATCAAAGCCAGCCCCGTATTTCACGTCACATCAGAATATTGGATGAAGCCGGACTGGCAGAGCGCCGGAAAGAAGGAAGCTGGGTCTTCCTGAAACCAGGGCCTGCATCCGAGCTGGAAATATTGGGGCGGATTTTTCGATCAGCCAAGGTCGCGAAATCCGAACAGGCGATGGAGGATCAAGCACAGCTTTCACTGGTGCGCAAAGCACGTGCTGAAATGGCCGAGCGCTATTTTGCCGCTCATGCCCAGGAATGGGATGCGATCCGGTCGCTGCATCTGCCCGAAGCAGAAGTCGAGCGAGCGATGCTGGCGCTGCTGCGTGATGCACAACTCGGCAAGATGCTGGATATCGGCACTGGCACAGGACGGATGGTCGAACTGTTCGGACCATCGGCCCACTCGGTCATAGCGCTCGACAAAAGCCCCGAGATGTTGCGGCTCGCCCGGGCAAAATTGCTCGAAAGCGAAGCCGATGACGGATCAAATCTGGTCCAAAAAACCGAGTTGAAGCAAGGCGATTTCAACCAGTTGCCCGTGGCCAATTGTGCGGTTGATAGCGTCATTCTGCATCAGGTTCTGCATTATGCCCAGCACCCGGAAGCGGTACTGGTGGAAGTGTCGCGGGTGCTGAAATCCAACGGCATCGTCCTGATCGCAGACTTTGCAGCCCATGACCGGGAAGATTTGCGTACCGAACATGCCCATGCGCGCCTTGGCTTCAGCGATGACAGCATGAAACGCTGGCTCGCTGCGTCAAAGCTTGATCTGGTGCAGACCAGAACGCTCGATGGCGGCGAGCTCACGGTGAAAATATGGGTGGCGAGAAAACCCGCTATTACCAGCCTGCACCCCGACTCCGACCAACTGATCTCCCAAAACACAAATCTGAAAAGAGCAGCATCATGAGCAACCCGACCCGGCCAATGGCCCTGAGCGAGCTGGAAGAGGCCAAACGGGCGCTTGATGTTCCGTTGTTCGCCGGATTGAGTGGCGATGCCGACGTCTCTTTTGAATTTTTCCCGCCCAAATCGGAAAAAATGGAAAAGACTCTGTGGGACAGCGTCGTCACGCTCGAACCGCTCAATCCGCGTTTCGTCTCTGTAACTTACGGCGCCGGTGGAACCACACGCGAACGCACCCATGCAACGGTGGCGCGGATAGCCAAGGAAACCAACATCCCGGCCGCCGCGCATCTGACCTGTGTCGACGCGAGCAAGGACGAGATTGCGGAAGTGGCCAGAGCTTATTGGGAGGCCGGCGTTCGCCATATCGTTGCCCTGCGCGGCGACCCGCCCGCACAAGGGCAGGCTTTCGAACCGCATCCGCAAGGATATGCCAGCGCCGCGGAACTGGTGAAGGGCCTGACCGACATTGCACCGTTCGAAATATCGGTCGCCGCTTATCCCGAAACCCATCCCGAAGCCGATTGCCCGCAAACCGACCTCGACAATCTGAAGCGCAAGCTGGACGCGGGCGCAAGCCGCGCGATCACGCAGTTCTTCTTCACCGCGGAAGCTTTCTTTCGTTTCCGCGATGCCGCAGGCGCAGCGGGTATCGACGCAGAGCTGGTGCCGGGCATCTTGCCGGTCTCCAACGTTGCGCAGACCCGCAAATTTGCCGGAATGTGCGGGGCCGAAATCCCGCCGTGGATGAACGACCTGTTCGAAGGGTTGGATGACCATCCCTCGGCGCGGCAATTGATCGCCGCAACCGTAGCAGCGGAATTGTGCCGCAAGCTTTATGCCGGTGGCGTTCGCCAGTTCCATTTTTACACGCTCAACCGGGCCGAACTCAGCTACGCCATTTGCCACTTGCTCGGCAAACGCCCGAATGGTGCCCGCCAGGAGAAAGCAGCATGACCAGCCCGCGCGAACAATTGCAGAAACTGGCAGCAGAACGCATCCTGGTATTTGACGGTGGCTACGGCACCGCGATCCAGAATTACCGGCTTGGCGAAGAAGATTATCGCGGCAGTCTTGACCTGACCGATGACCAGAAGGGCAATAATGATCTGCTCAGCCTCACCCGGCCCGACATCATCGAAGCCATTCATCTCGCCTATCTGGAAGCCGGTGCCGACATCATCGAAACCAACACGTTCAGTTCGACCGAGATAAGCCAGGCCGATTATGGCTGCGAACATCTGGTCCGCGACCTCAACGTCAAATCGGCTGAGATAGCGCGGGCGGCTTGCGAAAAGGCAGAAGCCAAGGACGGCCGCAAGCGCTTTGTTGCCGGATCGATCGGCCCGACCAACAAGACATTGTCGCTGTCACCCGATGTCAACGACCCGGGATTTCGCGAGATTGACTATGATTTTCTCAAAGGCGTGTACCGCGCGCAATGCGATGCACTGCTTGAAGGCGGGGTCGACTTTCTGCTGATCGAAACGATATTCGATACGCTCAACGCCAAATGCGCCGGAATGGCCGCGATGGAGGCTGTCGAGGCAAGCGGCCGGGACGTGCCCCTGATGATATCGATGACCCTGACCGATCTGTCCGGGCGCAATTTGTCCGGCCATACGGTTGAGGCTTTCTGGCACGCCGTGCGCCATTTGAAGCCGCTGACCATCGGTCTCAACTGTTCTTTCGGCGCAGACCAGCTGCGCCCGCATCTGACGATGCTGTCGAAAGAAGCGGACACGCTGATCATGGCCTATCCCAATGCCGGACTGCCCAATGATCTCGGCGAATATGACGAAATGCCGGACGAGACCGCCGAACTGATCGGCGACTGGCTTAAAGACGGCCTGGTCAATATCGTCGGCGGCTGCTGCGGAACGACGCCGGAGCATATCGCGGCGATTGCAAAGGCCGTGGCTGATCAGGAACCGCGCAAGATACCGGTCATATCTGTCCACACTCGCCTGTCGGGACTGGAACCGTTCAACATGGCGGCATAAGCGCCCGGCTGCCAGCGGCGCGCGGCGCGGCGGACCGAATAGAATATTAATTGCCTTCCAGCTTCGGCCGAGACCAACGGATGACATCACCTATTATGAACCAA
>NZ_JBALUT010000052.1:0-19806 GCF_036963705.1 Parasphingorhabdus sp.
CCCGCTGCCATGGCTCGCGCCATTGCTCAACGGCGTCGAGCACGCCAATTTCTTCGAAGCCCGCGCCACCGAATATTCAAAAGGCGCGACCAAGGGCGAGTGGAACGACGTCTGGTCGAGCTTTGACCAGCGCAAGGGCAAGGTCGCGAACGAAGACGCGCCGGTTGATGACGGGCCGGATATGTTTGAAGAAGCAGGGGTTGCTGCGGAGTAGTGTTAGAATCAGCCGAGCCAAAGGAATTAGCTACTTCTGGAGAAATCGAGGCGGTCAAAAAAGTTGTTGGTGAGTATCAAAGCCATTGGAACGATATCAGTGGATCAATTCAAAAATGGCTTCTTGCTACTCTGATAACGCTAAATTCCGGAGCTTTGATTGCTTCTATCAATCTTGGACTACATCCAGATGCCTTAGCCGACGCCACGAGTAGCTTTTTTCTGGGTCTTGTTTTTGCTCTTCTTGCTGGTACCGCTACTCTTGTTGGAATTAGCATTCGACAGTCACTTATTCTAGACCTCAATTATGCTGAAACCGGAATTGCAGAACCTCCACAAAAACGGCATCTGAGATATATTTTCAAGCCTCGGTTCGAAATTTTTTTAGCCATGTTATTTGGAGTCTTTTCTATTTTTCAATTTTCTATCGGTGGTGCAACAATACTTAGTTCAACAAAACCCTGTAGCTCTTCGGAACTTGAAATGAGCGAGATGTTCGAAGATAATATTGTTCCGGCTACTAAGACCTCTTTGAAGACCTGCTATTACTACTCACTTGAAGGCCTTTCCGACGATCCATGGAAGAGGGTGCAGCAGGAGAAAAGGATGCTTGAATTGCTCGAAGAAAATGGAATCAGCACGAGATTACCGTAACACCGCATCAATTCCGCCTCTCGTCATCCTGAACTCGTTTCAGGATCCCTTCCGGCAGAGCGCGCACCCTTGAGAGGTCCTGAAACAAGTTCAGGATGACGATTAGCTTGGTCGAGCCCTCACCCCGAATTCCCAAAATCCGCGCCGCCCTTCTCGCTCAACGGCGCATCATCCTCCGCTTCGTCCAATATGCCGAGGTCGCTTTCCTCGTCATCATCATTGCGCTCGCCGGCAAAGGCGCCGCCTTCGATGCGGCCGCTTTCGACCATCTGTTTCATATGGTCGACCGTGTCCTGGGTATCGCCGGGAATGATCTGCGCGGGGTCGGTGTGGCCGCCGTGCGTGCTGTCGGCGATATCCTCGCGCTTGGCCCTGGTGTGCTGCTGCGCGTTCTCGGCAAATTTCTGGGCCTGCGCGTCGTCGTGCTGGGACTGGTTGATGTTGCGTTTGTCGGTCATGATGTTCCTCTTTCTGTTGGTCTTTCAACACGAGGGCAGGGGATTTGTTCCGTGGAGCGGAGTAACAACATCGTCATGCTGAACTTGTTTCAGGACCTCCATCGGCAGAGCGCACAATCGGACGAGGTCCTGAAACGAGTTCAGGATGACGAAGGCGCGCGCGACACCTTCATTTCCCGCATTGACGCTACGACGGGCTTGGCATAGCTTCGGCGCTCATAAACAGGGGAGGAAAAATCATGAAATTTCTGGATGGATATACCGAGCATAGTTACGCGCTGCTGCGGATCGTCGCGGGGCTGTTGTTCATGGCGCATGGCGTGCACAAGTTTTTCGGCTTTCCGATAGCCTTCGAATATCCGATGAACCCGCTGATGTATGTCGCCGGCGGGATCGAGCTGGTCGGCGGCGCGATGATCGCGCTGGGGCTGTTCACCCGTCCCGTCGCCTTCGTCGCCAGCGGCCTGAGCGCAGCGGCTTACTGGATGGCGCATGGCTCGACCGGCCTGTTCCCGATTGCCAATGGCGGCGAACTGGTCGTGCTCTACTGCTTCATCTTCCTCTATATCGCCGCGCGCGGTGCCGGTATCTGGAGCGTCGACAGCAAGCGGGGCTAAAGCGAGGCTGGGGCGCGATGGGCCGCCGGTGCGGGTGTTTCGCGTCACAGGCCGTTCATATTGCAACTTGTAAATCCCGGTCACGTTATAAGAAGAACCGCAACGGGAGTTACATCATGCGCAATATCCTCATGTCCATCGCCGCCGCCTCTCTGGTCGTGCCCGCCGCCGCTGTGCTGGCCGATCCGCCCAGCCATGCAAAGGCTTATGGGAAATACAAAAACAAGAACAAGCACAAGAGCCGCTATGACGACCGCGGTCGCTATCACGAGCCCCGTCGCGTGAGCCGCGACGAACGCATCTGGCGCGGCAATGACGGGCGCTATCATTGCAAGCGCGACAACGGCACAACCGGCCTGATCATCGGCGGCGCCGTCGGCGCTCTCGTCGGCCGCGGAATCGACACCGATGGTGATCGCACGGTCGGCACTTTATTGGGCGCGGCAGGCGGCGCTCTGCTGGGCCGCGAGATTGATCGCGGCGGGATGAAATGTCAGTAGAACAGGGGAGGGTAACCTCTTCCCGCTCCTGAATTGTCATCCCGGCGTAGGCCGGGATCCAGTCCAAAGGAAATGTCGCGCAGCGGCTTCTTCATCCACTGGCCCCCGGCCTGCGCCGGGGTAACGGACGAGGACGACTGGCCGCTTCGGTCAAAGCCACTTTTTACCGGTCTTTAAGCATGATCCTGTAAACTCTCGCCATGTTTACCGTGACCAACATCCTGCTGGCTTTCGTCCTGATCAACGCCTGGACATTTGTCATGTTCGGCTGGGACAAGATTCAGGCGGAAAAATTTCAGTGGCGGGTGTCTGAGGCAACGCTTCTCCGGCTTGCCCTGTTCGGCGGGTCGCTGGGCGCTTATGCCGGTCGATCGGCGTTCCGCCACAAGACGCGCAAACAGCCGTTCAACAGCAGATTGCAGAATATTGGCCTGATCCAGTTGGTCGCGTTGACCTTTTGCGGCGTATATTTTTATGAGCCAAGCGGCCTGTCGACACCGGCACAGGCGGAGAAGCCGCAAACCTTTATCCAGCGCCCCCAATCGAGCGCCTATTATCGCAATTGCGATGCCGCCCGCAGCGCCGGAGTAGCACCGCTTCGTCGAGGCGACCCCGGCTATCGGTCTAGGCTGGACCGCGACAATGACGGTATCGCCTGTGAGCCATATCGGGGGCGTTGAGCTTTTTTTTCCTCTCCCTTAGGGAGAGGCAACTAAGACTTGGTCCGCATGGACCTAGTCGCAGTCGGTGAGGGGTTTTCACCCTCTCGACCGTTCCAACCCCTCACCGAGTTACGCTAGTCAGGCAAGCTGACAAGCTCCACTTGCCTCTCCCTATGGGAGAGGAAAAAGTGGAGGCAACTTTGGTCTCACCGCTGCGGCAACAACCGCCGCCAGTCTCCCCACAACACCACCGCGAGACAGGCCCCGATCACTGCGAGATCAACCGCAGGTCCGACCGGATCATATTGCAGGCCGGCGAGCGCTGCCAGGCCCGAGATCGCCGACCAGATCACGAATAATTTCCGTCCGCCGTCCCAGCCTTTGGCCAGGCCGATGCCGGCGGCGAACAGCAGCATCGGGGAGACCATCATCAATATCGGACCGATGGCGGGCAGCAGCAGAAATATCGATGTGGACAGCATTGGCGGCAGCGTGGGCAAGGGGAGCGGGAGAAAGGTGAGCGCCGCAACGACGATTGCGCCCCAGCCGATATATTCACGATATTGTTTCATGCCGACCGATTATCATAGCCCGCCGCATTTGCCATCTCTTCTTGCGATTCTCGTTGTCGGCATCTGTCCTACACCATCGCGTTGTGGTAAAGATGCGCTCATGAGACACTATCGCGCCCGCCCGGTTCAACCACCTGTAAGAACGCCGAAAATCGCGTTCTCGGGGGGAGTGGAAATTTTTCTTTTAACACTGTAAAGTTCGTCAAATTCAGGTCGGAGTTATCATGAAATTTGTCCGAATCATTTTTGCCGCCGCCGCCGCCTGGGGCTTCCTCGCGCTGGTCCCGGGATTATTTGCAGAAGCAGGCCCCCGACCGGAATATTATTACGGTTTCATCGGGCTGGCTTTGGTGTTCCAGCTGATCTTCGTCCTGATCGCCCTTGATCCGGCCCGCTACCGCGCGCTGGTTCCAATCGCGATACTGGAAAAGCTGTCTTTTTTCCTGCCGGTCGCGATTCTCTATCAACAGGGCAGGGTGGCGATGGGGCCCGTATTTGTCGGCGCAATGGTCGACGGGCTATTTATGCTGTTGTTCGCGCTTGCGTGGCTGGTTTTGCGCAAGGCGGGGCAGTCCGGCTAGCACCAGTCGCGGCGATATCCCCGCCAGCGTTCTGCCAGTCCCTCGGCAACCAATGTCTCGCCCAGGCTGTGGCCGCTGCGGGTGATGATGCGCAGGTCGCGACCATATTGATCCTGGTCGCGGTCGGTGGTTTCGAGCGAGAAGGCACCCTCGTTGAGCAGGTTCTGAAACCTGATCTTCGCTTGCTCGCCCAGCCGTTTTTCGGCGGCGCAGCCGGAGTTCGAGATTTCCGGGGTGTTGATATCGGCGATCCGGATCTTGCGACCCTCGAACCAGATCGTGTCGCCGTCGACGACGCAGGTGAAGCGGTCCGGGCCAAAGCAGATGCCGAAGCTGGCACGGTGCGGATCAATGGCGACCGCTGCATTGGTGGTGGCGGGGCCGCCGATCAGGAAGGTCGTGAAAAACACCGCAGTGCACAGGGCCGCGGTGATTGTGATGAAGGTGGGCCAGCGGATGTTGTTCACCCGTTTGGAAATACCGGAGAGTTGTTAATAGAGGTTAAAGCGGGTCGTTGTTTTGAAGAGCGGAATCGAGAGTCATCACGGTGCTGCCGTAGCAATCGAGGGTTACAACCAATATGAGTCTATCTCCATCTACCCGTTGGCCTGTCATGCTGTTAGGGCATCTATCATGTTGAAAAAATGCACCTTGTCCGTCGCCGTCGTCATTCTCGCTTTGGTGGCATCTCCTGGCGTTGCTACCCAATCCGGGACCATTGTCGACGAACCGGTAAAACCGACGATCCCGTCGCGCGAAGACTATCCGGATGCGGGGCAGGCTTTCGGGATGGTCTGGCACAATGACAGCGATGGCCAATCGGCGCTTCTGTCACTCATGGTGCCGGAGACCGACAACCGGCTGTGGACCATGCGCTGTGAAAAATTGGAAAATGGATCGGTGCGGATCGCGCATATGATCATCGCTACGCCGCGAGAAATGGTCGCGGAAGACCAGTTCGGATTCACCATCAGGGTCGACGGCGACGCGTCGATCGGCATTTTGGCCCGGATGTTACCGGCTCAGATCGAGGGTGAAGACCTGACGATGCCGCAATTCTATCTGCCCAATAATCATGCGCTGTTTCCGGCGCTGGCGCGGGGCAATCGCGCCTTTGTCAATTTGAACGGCAACAGATTCTCCGTCCATCTCAAAGGGTCGGGCGACGCGCTGGTGACCTTCTTGCGCGCCTGCCGCTAGCGGCAACTCCGGTGATCAGATCACCAGAGATGCGCTATTGTTGACGGCTGGGCCGATCGAGGCTGTGAGCAAGACAGCGGCCGAGAGGAAAGCGGCAAAAGCTGAAGCGAGGCGGTTTTGGAATTTTGGGGACAACATGGTCTGGGTTCCTTTTATGGGGTCTAGGCGATCAGAGCGGCGGCATTGTTGACAGCTGGGCCAACGCTTGCGCTGACAAAGATGGCGGCGGTGAAAAGAGCAGCAAAAGCGGCGGCGACTTGGTTCTGGATGTTGCTGTTGGTCATGTTGAGGTTCCTTTTTGGTTTAATATGGTGCTTCACAAATTGTTCTGCGAAGATGCCAAGAACATTGCACAGGCTGTGCCAGTTTAAGAAAATCTATAAGTTACAGTTAGATAGCGATATTCCTCGCGTCTGCGAATATGAACGGAAACTGAATAGTGGCAATTTATACCAACATTTGGTTTCTATAATCTGCTGAGGTTGGCGACCTTCTGTTAACGTCGATCTGCTATGGGCAGTGCCATGTTCGGACCGCGCCTCTCTCGTGTCTTCGCCAGCCGTGGCAATGCTTTATGGTGGTCTGCCATGGTGCTGGTCACCGCCTATTGCGTCGCGGCCGATCCACCGGCGGAAGTTGGACCCGGGGTGGATGCTGAGGTGACCAAGGCTGGCCAGAAACCAGCCGATCCCTGGGCGGGGATGAAGGACGTCGCCAAGCAGCGGGAAGACCTGCTCCGCTAAGCCAGCAGATTGTTGTGAAGCCGCGCTAGCATTGTCGCCTTAATGGCTGTTCATAAAAACGCCGCTTAATATGAACCTGAGATAAAAGCATCATTCAGCCTCCGGTCAAAGCGACTCCGCTAGTCCTCCAATTGTTGGGCAGCAATTATATCGGGTTTGGATAAACCCGCTTTGGAGTAGAGAATATGATCAACAAGATTTTGGGAAGTTTAGCCATTTCGACCGCAGCCATTGCAACAATGGCCTTTGCAACCCCCGCCGAAGCGCGTGGCGGATATTCCAATGGCGGCTATTACGAGCAGGTCCGGAACGACGGCCGCCGCGAATATCGCCGCGGCGACACCTATCGTGGCGACCGCTATCGGGATCGCGATCGCCGCGATTACCGCGACCAGCGCCGCTATCGCGACAATCGCTATTCGAGCAACAGTCGGAACCGGGGTTGTGATCGCGGAACCGGCGGTACAATTATCGGTGCGATAGCCGGCGGTCTTCTCGGCAATGAAGTTGCCGGTCGCGGCAGCAAGACCGAAGGTACGATCATCGGCGGAGCAGTCGGCGCATTGGCTGGCCGCGCGATTGACGGCAACTGCTGATCTGATCCGCACATAATCCAGTCAAGTTAAACCCCTGCGTGAGCCCACGCAGGGGACAGGATGCCCTCGAGTTGCGTATTGGGGGAAAGGGGGTCGGCGTCTTCGGACTGTCCGGCCCCCGCTCGATTATGGCTTGGCGATCCGTGGTGGAACCGGACCGATCCAGTCCGCGATATCCGGCTTGTCTCTGACGAAATAGGGCTTGCCCTTGCTGTTCAGGTAGAAGCGCTGCATCTCGCTGCGGGTGAACGGTCGCGAACCCAGCCGTCCAAAGACAGCCATCTGCCCGCCGGTCTCATCCACCGCCCGGTCACGATCGAGACCTTTCGACAATGCCAGCGCCGGTTTGGGCGTACGGGCAAAGGCGATCAGTTCCGGCTTCGGTTCCGGTGAGAAACCATAAAAGTTCTTCTGACTGTCTGGTGTGGTCAACTGGATCACCTTCAGTCCATTGCGACCATCGGCGACATAGGCAAACAGGGTCGCGTTGGTCGATCCGACAATCACATCCTCTGCATCATTCATCGTGCCGCCAAAGGTTTCTTTCGTATATATTGTAGGCGCTTCGGGCCGAGTGATATTGGCGATCACCAAGCCTTCATCCTTGGCAGCGATATAGGCATACGTACGAGCGAGATAGAGACGTCTAGCATTGCGCAGAGGGATGGTTCCGGATGGTACGGCAACCGGATTTTCCATGTCGGTGACATTGAACAGTTTCACGCCGTCGACATCAGTTACCCAGAGATAGCGGAATTGCAGCGCAGACGCCCGCGCATCTGTCATCGGAATGGTAATGACATGACGGGGTTTCAGCGGATCATCCAAATCGATCAGGGTCAGTCCTGCAGCAGTGGTAATATAGGCATAGTGCCCGGCCAGCGTGATATGCTGCGCGCCGTCAAGCACCCCACCTTCGTTCCAGGTCAGACTGCGTTTGAAGAAATTATTGCGGAATTCACCATCGGCAAGAGTGTTGATGTCGACCAGGATCAGGCCTTCTTCGCTATCGGTGACTACCGCATAATTGTAGATCGGATGGAAAGCCTGTTCCTCGTTGACCTCCCGCAATTCCTTGGTGTTGCGCAGCGGGGCAATCGGCTGGTTGGTGGCGAGTGCCATGCAGGTCGCGTTCTTGGTATCAACATGAGTATCATGGCCAAGAGAGGAGAAGGGCGCTTTGACGATCCGTTCAGAGAAGCCCTTGTTGCCTATCGAGGCGACGTCATAAGCGCGGAACCCGCCTTTGCCTTCGGCTACAAACATATACTCGCCGCGCAACTGCAGGCAACGGACGGCATCACTGGTGCCTTGCACGACATTCTTGAACTCTTCGAGGGCCTTGGTCTCGCCGGACAGATCCTTGTCGAGCCGCTCGCCTCGGACCCAGTCAATCAGTTCGCGATCATGGTCCTCGACATGCATTCGCCAATAGTCAGGATAGGCATATTTTTGCAAATAGGAGCCAATAACTGCCTGTGGTTCATCCCATTCGGTAACCCGGACGGCTTCAAAGCCTTTTTCCAGACCGACCCAGGCGTGGAGGCCGATGAAGTTGACGAAGTTGGTGCCCTGCAACAATGTTTGCGCCATGATCGCATTATTGTCATTGGCCTCGCTAACGTGACAATCCGAGCATTGCTTGGTTTCGGTCTTGCGCACCGTGTGCGGGAAATGCGGCGCAAAAGCTTGTGACGAGAAGCCGATACCGGAAATCGGGGGCTGCTGGACGTAGATGCGTTCGCGATTGATGTTGGTCGAGGACAGGATCAGTGCCGAGGTTGAACGGACCGGAGCGATGACATTACCTTTGGTGGTCTGGTGACGGCCCAGCTGGAACATCTGATCTCGGGCAACTTGGGGATTATAGGTCGCGTAGTTCCGGGTCGTGCCACCTTCATATTTGTGATTGTCGGCCTGCCAGTTTGCTTCGATCGGCAGATGGCAACCACCACAGCTGGTGGTCCAGCTGAGATGACAGGTGAAGCAGACCATATTCTCGTCTTTATGCGCCCGATCGTCTTTGGCAACGCCGCTTCCGAAGCTAAATTTGCCCGTTTCTGCTCCGCTTTTGGACATGAGCTTGGCTCGCGCCGCCTTGACGTTGAAATCAGGATGGGACCGGTCGACACTGTTCTTGACCAGGCTGACCCGCCAGCTCAGTTCTGGGTCGACGATGGACCTCTGGATCAGAACACGTTTGCCATTGGGGTCTTCGAACCATTCGAAGCGCCGCTCGCCATTGGCGTTGCGCAGAAGGCCGAGATTCTTGCCTTTTGGTCGTGCCGCCACATTGCTGGTCATAAGGTTGGGATAAGCGTCGGCGGTGCCGTGGCAGTCCTTGCAGTTAATTTCGACCGCATTGGCGACTTCGCCGTAGATCAGGCCATTGCCGTGACTATCCTGCGAGAAATGGCAATCAGCGCATTGCATACCGACTTCGGCATGGATGCTCATCATATGGACAGATTTGCCAGGGTTCACTCCCGGTTCGACGAATTTTCCTTCGCCTTTCTTGCGGAATTTTTCCGGATCGTCATTGGCCACGATATTCTCGGTATCGGTGCTGTAGCTCGCCTGATTGCCCTCGGCGTCAAGCAGATTGCCATCGCGATCGCGTTTCAGGACGGCCCGGAAGTTCCAGCCATGACCGTGATAGTCGGCAAATTGCGTATCCTTGGCGTCGCTGTTGACGTCGTAAACATTGCGCAGGAAATCAATGTCGGCCCAGAGACCTTTGGGAGCCGCGCCTTCGGGGTTTCTGTCGAGCACCTTGCGGACTTCCTCGGCATCGGGATATTTCTGCTGCTTATATTTCTTCTGATATTCCTCGTCGCTCATGCCTTCGGGCTTGGGCGACTTGTTGTCCGGACCCGGCCACATGTAAGGCGCGTCGGATTCATAATCCCACATAGTGTAGCCGAGATAGCTGTTCAGGAAGATATTCGGCTGGTGCATGTGACAGTTCATGCATTGCGCCGTCGGAATGGCGCGGGTGAAAGCATGCTGGACCGGATGGCCCTTCTCGCGTTTCGCCGGATCGGTTTCGACCGCGTGTTCATCGCCGTGGCCTTCGTCTCCACCATGGGTGTCTGTGGCTGGCTTCTTGTCTTCACCATGGCCGCCTTCGGCACCGTGGGAGGCATCATAAGTACCAAATTTGCCGAACCGATGTTCGCCCTCTTTCAGATTTCTGATCGTCGGATCGTTGGTGTTGGTCTGTCCGTCGCGACCAAATTTCGCCCAGATCGAGCTATGCCGCGGTTCGCGGTCATTGGCGTAGACGACATGACAGCCAGCGCAGCCCGACTGGCGATAGTCGCCCGGTTGGTCATTGGTGCCCATGAACCACATGAACGGGTCATTGAGCCGGGTCTTATGGATATTGAGCACCGGTATGGCGACGCGCAGGCCGGTACCGGGTCCACGGTTGGACTGTTTGAGGTCAGGGCGTCCCGGCTCTTCCAGCCGCTGGATGATGCCACCGATATTGGGCAGTCCGATCTCGGGGAACTGCGTGTTGATATTCCGGCCGCCGCGCTCGAACACACGGAAAATATCGCCCGGCGGTACCGTGTGCCAGGTCGGCAGCGGATAAAGGATTGGAAGCGCGCCGCGTTTCTTCTCGGCATCTGTCACAGTGCCATGCGGGTTGCCCGGGGACTTGATCGTCGCTGGCTCGCCCTTGCGGGTATAAGCCTCGCCAAAGACGTAATTTTTAAACGGTACAATACCATTATTATAGGCTGCGCCGCCCCATAGCATCGCACCGGTTGCCATCAGCGACCGTTCTGAAGCCTCAATGATTTCCATATGACAGGCGCCACAGGATTCCCGCGCAACGCGATAGTCCGATGGATTGACGAAGCGGACAAATTCAGGCGATTCCTTGTTCAGCAATCCATAGCTGCGCTTGGGATTGGCAGAAGATGGCCAGTGCCAGCTTTCGGGATATTTGGGCAGCACATGCGCTTTGGTCAGCGCATCCATATAGGCCAGGCTGTTCTTGCCCCATTTGTTGTTGCCGACAACCGAAGCATCGCCGCCATGACAATCGACGCAGCCGAGAACCACGGCCGGGGTCTCGTGCATTGTCTTCTGGTCGCTATCGGTGTGACAGCTCTGGCAACCACTGCTCTTGGTTTGCGCTTCTTCCCAAGTCTGGTTTTGGGGAGCAGGGGGCGTGAAGCTATAATCGACTTTTTGCGGTTTTTCCTTGCCTGCTGCCATTAACAGCGAGGCTGGAGTGATGGTCAACGCTAGCGCGCCCAGTCCTGCGAGGATCAATTTACTATTGCCGGTCATGACATCCCGCCAGCTCATCAAAACGCCAATATCGCGTTGAGCAAGATCGAATAGTGAAAGTCTCGCTTGTCTGTCAGATCGAACAAATCCTTGAATCCTTTTCCGGGTATCAATGCAGCGCCGGATAGGCGGAATACCATGTTTTGCGTCGATTTAGGGCGGTAGATTGCAGCCATACTGAGATCCCAGCCGATATCTTTCGGGATCGATCCTTCGACCCGTAGAGCCTGCAGCGTGTCTGTCTTTTGAAACCACAGATGGTTGGCATTGCCGGATAGCCGGAAGTCGGGTGTCAGGTCAGCGTCGACGCCGACGCCAGCCAATATCGTACCCGGATTGTTGAAATTGCTTTGCCCTTGTTCCTTGGAGGAACGGAGGGAATTGAGAATGCCATTGCGGCCGTTGATCGAGATGACCCGACCACCACCGGCGAAAGGAATAGTCTGGCGGATCCAGTAGCTGGTATCGGCTCCTGCAAAAATCGGGTTTTCGAAGATCGCGTCAAATCCGGCTTCGACATTATTGTAGGGATTGCCGTCGCCGCTGGCGATCAGACCTGAGGCGCGGAATCGAAGAAAGTCGACGTCATAACTGGCTTCGACTGCGCCGAAATAGGCTGCGATTTTTGCTGGTTCGCTGGTGAAGAAGCTGTTCCGGTCCTCGCCAAAGGCACCGTAAACCTGTCCGGTCAGATTGATCCGTCCGATCCGTCCGTCAAAGGCATAGCCTGGATAGACGACGTCATAGGCGCGGCCTCTGAGATCGCCGAGCAAGGCGGGGCGGACTGGAAAGCCATTGTCGTCAATCTCGACGTCGGATTTCTCGCGGTTCATATTATAGGTCAGGCTGAACTGGCTGGTCAGGCCGACAAAGGGTAGATCCTGCCGATAGAGATTGGCGAAGAAAATATAACTTTCGCGCGGGGTCTGGGTGATGTCGTTGAGACCGGAATTGGTGTCTTTTTCCAGCTGGAGAAATGCCCCCAGATTATATTGAATCCGGTTATTGTCGCGGGTCCCGAACAGTCGGAAACCGAGTTGGTTGTCCTGGAACAGAAAGCCGCGGAAATCTGCCTGCATCGGCTGGATACCGATACGGAAACTGTCGAAGTCATAGCGCGCTGAAGTGTTGCGGATATGATAATCGAAAAAGGCTTCCTGCACCCCGATGAACCAGTCGGTGCGATGCGAGGATTTCGACGGCTCGACGAACAACACCCGCCGCTCCGGTACATTCACATGATTGACCTGCGCCGCCAACGTCAGGCGATATTCCACGTCAGGCGGTTTATAAGCGGTCGACCCCTTGATCAGGGCAAAGCCGGTGATGAAAGTCTGGGCGTAAACCTCAGAGCCGGATCGTCCGAAAACGTCGAGACTGTTCGGGCGATCGGTGGTCTGGACGCCGACCGGAATAGGGAAACTGCGCGGTTCAATCACGGTGTCGGATATTGCATTGACCACAAAGAACCAGTCATCGCCTTTAAGAAAACCCGGTTTCTTGTCGGCCGGGATCGGCTTGTCGCCCTTGAGCACATTCTGGTTATACGGGTTGAGCGTGCTGTGGCAGTTGTTCCGCAAGGCGCCGAACAGGGTATAGATAGATTCATCACCGCCCTTGGCGGGGCAGAGACTCTGCATGATCCGCCAGCGATCGGGGACCGGAAATTCGTCGGTTGGAAAGGCTTCTGGCGGGGGAGCACTGACCGCTCCGGGGTTGTTCTGGGTCACCAGATCGGGCAGGCTTTTCTGGACGCCGGGGCGGCGGCGGCCATCGATCAGGGCGTCATCAGCATCAAGCCCGTCAAAGTCCATTTCCATTTGATCCGGCGTTTCGGATTGCTCCAAAATGGAAGACATGGAAGCATCTTTCGGGGTGGACGGCTCAGACGCAGCTTTTTCGTCGGTTTCGGCCTCTTCTTCGTCCGGATCTGGTCCACCCATGCCCGTTTGTGTGATGAAATCGGCAGTTTCTGAACTTATCCAGTCAAATCTTTCCCCTGCGAGCAGGGCGGTCAAAGAGGATTCCATTTCCTCGACCGAGACGCGCTGGGCCTCCATCTGCTCGGCCTGACCGGACATCACCGCCATGATCGGCACAAAGGAGGAAGCGAAACCCGACATCCGACCTACAGACCCTCGCAGACATTTTGTTCTGCAGTGTCAAGGAACGGCGCAAAGGGACAACTGATATAGCGTAACCGGACATTGGCGTTGCCGAGATTGACGACGACGTTATCTGCCCGCATCGCTTTTGGTGCGTTACCGATACTGCCAATGCGCTGTCCCGCGTTGTGCAGTCCCAGAAAGCTGATCATATCATCCTGATCGATACCGTCACCAGATACACCCAGTCCGCCGATCAGCTGGTTGCCGCGATAAATCGGTACGCTGCCCGGGAAAATCTGGATGCCGTTTTCGAGCCGGTTCTGTCCCGGCACCGCATCCGGCGTGCTGGTGCAGCGCATGGGGGTGTCCATTGGGGCGGTTCCGGTAACAAAGGCAAGATGCTGCCCGAGATTGAGGAAGATCAACGCCGCCTGCAGTCCGGTCGCGAAGGGGTTGAAATCTTCAATCGGGCGCGACAATGGTCCGTTGGGACGACCCAGTTCGCCATCCGGAAAATAGGGGCGGGAGAGATTGCCGCCCGAGCGATCGGCAAAGGCGACCGTACCGGTGAGGGCATTGGGATCGTTCAAAAAGGTTCTGACCCGTCCGACAAAGGCGGCAACATCGCCATCAGGATTGCCGAGCAGGTCTGATGCCGCGACGCTGTTGGAAAAGAACGAGGCTGTCCTTGCTTTTTGCAGCGAAACATCGGTTCCGAAAATCGGTGCATCGGGTGAACGGACAATGCCAAGTATCTCGCCATGGGTGTCGACAACCGAGACGGAAACTTGTGCCCGGCTGTCGAGCGGTTGCCGGATTTGCGCCCGTGCGCGCGACATGACGATGAAGGCTTCTTCCAATATCGCCCTTGTTTCCGCTGCTGTCAGCGGTGTGGTAACGTTAGCAGCGTCGGTCGCACCGCGAATTGGAAAACGATTGGCTCCGGCACCGTCGGTCATCACGAAAGCATCGCGGTTCTTGAATTCGGCCACTGTAGATGCGCGGATGCCCGAAGCTTCCGTGCCATAGGCCGAGCCGGCGATGATGGTGTTGGAGGCATAGCCCTTAACAACGATCAGATCGCCAGCCGTGCCGCTAATGGCAGCATAATTTTTTTGTAGCGGCGAGAGGTCGCTTACCACAACGTCACTGAACCGAAGCTGCGTTCCGTCAACCGAAATGCGATTGGCGGTCACTGCTGCGGGTGGAGCGAAGCCTTGAATACCGGCCAGGGCAATCGCCTCCTCGTCATCGTCATCAATATCGAGGGTGTTTGAATCAAACCCGTAGTCACCGTCACCCATCACACCGATGGCACCGACTACCACGCCGTTTTTGTACAGCGGTAATCCACCGGGATCGGCGGACAGGCCGAGCGGAGAACGCTTTGGCCCGATCAGCGCCGCTGTACCGATGCTGCCAAATCTCTGGTTGAAATCGGAACATGGCAACTGGCTAAATTGTACGCCGAATAGCGGGCCGCTTTCCAGGCCCGCCGTGGTCGGGGCGGGCGGGAAATGTTCCTGAACGATCTGACTGGCGGTACGGCTGGAAAATGCATTGCCGGCACTGGACAGATAAGCGCCGGTCACGGCTTTTGCGATAGCGCCTGCTGCTGCTGGCACAACGACGCCCTGAACATCAACCAGGGGATTGTTGATCGCTCCCAATGCGGTGCGCGCGCTGGTGGTTGCGGTCGGCCTTGCGCCGTTCATTTCAAACACCGCCAGCACATTACCGACCCTGTCCGTTACCGCGATAACCGAAGGCAGATTGCGGGCAGTCGCTTCACCGACGGCCTGCGCAATGATTGTCTGCACATCGGCAACGCTGAGCGATTCTTGCGCCGGTGGCGTATAAGCGCCGCCATTGCCATCAATCGGGGTCGGAGTGGGCGACGGGGAAGGCGAGGGCGAAGGCGTGCCGCCGAAATCATTGCTGTCACCACCGCCACCACAAGAGGTCAGGACCAGCGCTGCTGCAGAAAGGGCAGAGGTCAGGAAGAATTTGCGCATCATCAAATCCTCTACCGGAGCGACCGGATCGTGCGCACGGCGCTACCCAGTGCCCGACGATATTTCAGCGGTTCATAACTATTGGGTTCGTCAACAGCGGCATAAGCAACATTGATCTGCCCGCGCAGGCTGGCGGCGGCGCTCTCACTAACCTGGCCGCTGTTGACCAATCCATTGAGCAATGTGTCGACGGCCATCACTGCTTGCACGCTGCCTTCATAGTCGGTGAAGCGCGGCGATATCGCCTGACCGGCAATGGTTTCCATGATCTGGAAGGTCTGGTCCCGGCCAAAGCTGGCGCGGGAGAAGCGGTCGGCGAGCTGGGTTGCATATTGCCGCAATTTGGCTGCTTCCTGCACCGCGGGTTCGCGGCCTTGCGCCATCGCGGCGTGGAATGCTCTGGAGCGGCTGTCGAATTCAGCCGCTATTTCCGGCGCAGCAACTTTGATTGCGGCGCTGAGCATGATCATATTCTCGTCATTATAGGGCGGCATGCCTTCGGGAATCGGGCGTCCGGGATTGTCGATCGAGGTCGGTCGGGCGGACGCGCTGTCATAGATTCGGCGGTGGCAGCTGTGGCAGTCGTAGAAATAGAATTCCGGGAAAATACCCTCGGTGGCGAGGGCCGGCTTGGTAAACAGATTGAGCGAACGCTCGAGCGCCATTGCCTGACCGACGGCCCAGAACTGGACGCTGTTGGTCCGGCCCTTGCGGCGGACGTAATCGACATCCTCGTCATGATGCTGTTGCAGCGTTGAGAACAGGTCCATTTCGAAGGAAATGCGCGGATGACCGGCGGCCATGATCTTGTGATCGACGAACTGGCCTTTTTTGGCGCTGCCGAAATGACAGTCGAGGCAGACGCTGGCGCGGGCTTTGGGATTGTCGAGCGGGATCAGGCCCTGCGCAACATTGCGGGCATGGCTGGCGCCGACCGCATAATGGCTCGAAATCCAGCCGGACGATGCGCCGTGGCAGGATTCACATCCTACGCCGTCATTTGTCTGGAAGCGGGGACCTTTGCGTGCTGCGTCCGTCGTGTGGCAACCGAGGCATTCCGAAGCGGAGGCCGCGTCCTTGAGGCCGAGGCGTTTGGCTATCGCGATGCTGCGTGGTTCGCGGAGGACACGAAAAGCGCGGCTGTGGGCCCCGCCGGGTGTGGACTCTTCCTGCCAGCGCATGATCTCGTCCTGCCTGACAATCTCGCCGTCGGCTTCCTGCCGTCCGTGGCAGGTGGTTGCGCCGCAAGAGGCTACGCCGAGATGGGTGCCACTGGCAAGGTCGCTGGCTGCTTCAACCGGGGTGGTGCTTGCCATGGTCGAGACGAACAATGCCGCGCCGACCAGCGCCGAGCAGAACAGGCTAGCGGCCAGAACCGGCCAGCTAGGAATTCCTGATTTTATTTTCCCCATTTGCATCGTTGCGCATTCCGGTTTTTAAACCGGTCTCCTCATCCAGCACGACGCGACCCTTGTCGTTTCCCCATAACGAGCATGATACCTATCCTCCAACCCATGCTCAATGCAAACAAAAATGCCCGATTTCTTTTATTTTTTAGAGCCTTGTCGAGAGCGGTCAGGAGCGAGGGAAGGCCAATGTGGCCTGCAGGCAACGGTCATCCGTTCGGGCGCGATGGCTCGCCAGGGGTAAATCTTGCCGAAGACGGTGTCGGCCGAGCGACTAGCCCGGTTTGCGCCGGATCACGAGATTACGGATTTCAGTCATGTCTTCCATGGCGAATCTGATGCCTTCGCGGCCCAGGCCGCTGTCCTTGACTCCGCCATATGGCATATTGTCGACCCGATAGGATGGCACATCATTGATCACCACACCGCCGACATCGAGATGATCCCATGCGTCGAGCGTCTTGAACAGATCGCGGGTGAAAATGCCTGCCTGCAGACCGAACTTGCTGTCATTCACTTCGTCCATTGCCGCACCGAAATCGCTGAATTTCGAGAGCAGTGCGAGTGGCCCGAATGCTTCTTCGCGATAGGCGTCGGAGCTGGTGTCGACATTTTCGAGCAGCGTTGCCTCGAGCATATTGCCCTTGCGATTGCCGCCGCACAGCAGCTTTGCGCCTCCCGCAACAGCGGCTTCGATCCAGCCATGCAGTCGGCTTGCTTCGCCTTCGGAAATCATCGGACCGATGAATGTGTCGCGTTCCTTCGGATCGCCCGCAACCAGTGTCTTGGTCTTGGCAACCAGCATGTCCTTGAACTTGTCGTAGATGCTTTCGTGGATGATGATCCGCTGCACACCGATGCAGCTTTGGCCGGACTGGTAGAATGCGCCAAAGATGATCCGCTCGAGCGCGTCATCGAGATCGGCATCCGCGTCGACGACGACGGCTGCATTGCCGCCCAGTTCCAAAATGACAGGCTTCTTGCCGGCCTTGGCTTTCAGATCCCAGCCCACGCCCGGAGAGCCGGTGAATGAAAGCAGTTTCAGGCGCTCGTCGGTGGTGAACAAGTCGGCGCCATCTCGACTTGCGGGCAAAATCGAGAAGGCGCCTTTTGGCAGATTGGTCTCTGCCAGAACCTCGCCCATGATGATCGCACCCAGCGGTGTTTTGCTTGCCGGTTTCATCACGAACGGACAACCCACAGCTATTGCAGGTGCAATTTTATGGGCCGCCAGATTGAGCGGGAAGTTGAACGGGGAAATGAAACTGCACGGACCGATCGGAACGCGCTTCCACATGCCCATATAGCCTTTTGCGCGCGCGGAAATGTCGAGCGGCTGGACCTCACCATAGTTGCGCACGGATTCTTCGGCGGCGATGCGGAATGTATCGATCAGACGTCCGACTTCACCCTCAGCATCCTTGATCGGCTTGCCCGCTTCGACGCACAGGGAATAAGCCAGCTCGTCATAGCGTTCCTTGAAACGGTCGACACAATGCTGCAGCACATCCTGCCGTTCATAACTCGCCATTCTGGCCATCGGTTCGGTGGCGGATACGGCACCCGCGATCGCCTCTTCGATCACATCGGGTGTCGCCAAGGCCGTCCGGAAAGCGACTTCATTGGTATATTTGTCGGTGACTTCCAGGTCGGTGTTGGGCTGGACCGCTTCATTGTTGAGATATAGCGGATAGACGTCTTTTAGCTTTGTCATAGGGTGCCTACTCAAACCTTTGCGCTGAGTTCCTTGATCTCGTGATTCAAGATGCGATCATTGTCGGAATAGTCGACCGGAACTTCGATCAGATGGACGCCTTCGCTGTTCAGGCATTTGTCGATTGTTTCCTGCAGATTTTGCGCGCTGGTGATCCGGTAACCGTTGGCACCATAAGCTTCGGCATATTTGACAAAGTCAGGGTTGCCATAGGTCAGGCCCCAATCCTTGAAGCCCATGTTCGCCTGTTTCCAGCGGATCATGCCATAGCTGTTGTCGTTCAGCACGAGCACGGTGATGTTGAGTTTCAGCCGGACCGCGGTTTCCATTTCCTGGCTGTTCATCATGAAGCCGCCATCGCCGCAAATCGCCATGACCTTGCGGTCAGGATAGACCATCGCCGAAGCCATGGCAGAGGGCAGGCCTGCACCCATTGTAGCCAGAGCATTGTCGAGCAATACCGTATTCGCCTGACGCGCCTTGTAGTTGCGAGCGAACCAGATTTTATAGACGCCATTGTCGAGGCAGATGATCCCGTCGGCCGGCATCGCTTCGCGGACGACCTTGACGAGGTGAGGCGGATAGATCGGGCAACGGACATCGTCGTCCATCGAATCCGTATGCTCTTCCTCGGCCCGGCGCGCCTTGTACATTGCGTCGAAATTCCAGCTGCCGGAGGGAACGATATCTTCCTTCATCTGCCAGATCGCATTGCCGATATCGCCGATAACTTCGATCTGCGGGAAATAGACCGGATCGACTTCTGCGCTGTTCATCGACACGTGGATAACTTCTGTGCTGCCGGTTGCCATGAAGAAGGGTGGCTTTTCGATTACGTCATGACCGACGTTGATGATCAAGTCTGCGGATTCGATCGCGCGATGGACAAAATCGTTTGCCGATAGCGCTGCGCAGCCCATGAATTCCTTGTGGGTTTCGTCGACGACGCCCTTGCCGAGCTGGGTGGTGACAAAGGGGATGCCGGTCTTCTCGATAAATTGCGTAAGCATGCGGCCAGTGGTGGTGCGGTTGGCTCCGCCACCGACAACGATGATCGGGGATTTGGCATTTTCGATTTTCTTGGTAGCTGCACGCACGGCTTTCGCTTCGGCAACGGGGCGCCGGGCGAGGCTGGGAGCGATCGGCGTGGAATCGGTTTCCTCGTCGGCAATATCTTCCGGGAACTCGATATGGGTTGCGCCGGGTTTTTCTTCCTCGGCGAGACGGATCGCCTCGCGCACGCGGCTCGGAATATTATCCGCCGAAGCCAGCTGGTGGGTGAATTTGGTGATCGGTCCCATCATGTCGACGACGTCGAGAATCTGGAAACGGCCCTGTTTGGATTTCTTGATCGGTTTCTGGCCGGTGACCATCAGGATCGGCATGCCGCCCAGTTGCGCATAGGCTGCTGCGGTCACCAGGTTGGTGGCTCCGGGGCCGAGCGTTGCCATGCAGACGCCGG
>NZ_JBALUT010000053.1:0-18797 GCF_036963705.1 Parasphingorhabdus sp.
CGCAGGTCAATACCGACACTGACCGGTCCGGCGATATCGGCTTGCTGCAGGCAGCGATTGATGCCGATTCGGTCGACCCCCTCGCCACCAGCTTTGGGCCGTTGCTCGGAGCGCCCGTTACCGACAGCGCCAAGGTCGTCGATCAGACGATCAACAATCTCGCGACCCTGTCCGGCACCTTACTGGTTCTGCCGTCCGGTGCTGTCACCACCACTGTCCGCGCCGGCTATAACCGCGAGGATCTGGACAGCCGGGAAACCCGCGGCGCGATTGTCACCACCACCGGCCTCAGTCGCGATGAACTCAGCACCGGGATCAACATCGATATCCCGCTGGCAGACGAGAATATCGATGTTGTCGAAGCGATCGGCAAATTGTCGATCAACGGCAATCTCGGCTATTCGGATCTTTCCGACTTTGGCGGTCTGGTCGAATTCGGGTTTGGCCTGAACTGGGAACCGGTCGACGGACTCGTGTTCTCCGCTTCCGCCATCGGCGAGGAAGCGGCACCGAGCATCGCGCAATTGGGCAATCCGGTGATCATCACGCCCGATGTCACGGTCTTCGACTTCACCAACGGCGAATCCGTGCTGGCCGCGATTACCACCGGCGGCAATTTTTCGCTGCCAGCGGAGAAGCAGCGGGATATCAAGCTCGCGGTCAATTATCGCCCCGAGTGGCTCGACGGTTTCACCTTCCTCGGCGAATATTTCCGCAATAACAGCACAAATGTCGCGTCCAGCTTCCCGCTGCTGACGCCGGAGATCGAGGCAGCCTTCCCCGACCGCGTAACCCGCGATGCCACTGGCCGCCTGACCGCGATCGACCGGCGGCCGGTCAACTATGCCAATGTCAGCAGCGAACGCATCCGCTACGGCATCGATTTCTCCAAACGTTTTGGTCAGGAAAGCGGCGGCGGACGCGGAGGAGCGGACCGGGCATCCAGACGGCCCGCTGCAGAAGCGCCCGAAGGTCAGCCAGAAGGCGATAAGCCACCACAAGACTCGACACCTGAAAGCGGAGCGGAATCAAGGCCAGAAGGCGCGCGCGGTGGTGGCGGAGCTGGTGGTCGTCCAGGCGGAGGTGGCCCAGGAGCTGGAGGACGTCCAAGCGGCGGACGCTGGCAACTGTCAGCCTTCCATACCATTCGCCTAGAGGACCGGATCAAGATTCGGGACGGAGTCGATGAGCTGGACTTGCTCAACGGTTCGGCGGTCGGCTCGACCGGCGGCAGCCCGCGGCACGAGTTCGAGATCAACGGTGGCTGGTTCAACAACGGCATCGGCTTTCGGCTCGACGGCAAGCATCAGGTGGCAACTAGCGTCAACGGCGGGCTGACCGGTTCCGACCTGCGCTTTTCCGATCTGACCACGTTCAACCTGCGCATGTTTATCAACCTTGATGACCGCGGCAATCTGACCGAGAAAATCCCGTTCCTGAAGGGCAGCCGGATCGCTTTCAAGGTCGACAATATCTTCGACGATATCCAGACCATTCGCGACGGCAACGGCCTGATTCCGCTCAGCTACCAGAGCGGATTTGTCGATCCGGTCGGGCGCTATGTCGAGATTGATTTCCGCAAGCGGTTTTGACGCAGTCATCCCAGCGTAGGCTGGGATCCAACCCAAGCTGGTTTCTCCCAATCACGTCGGGCTGGGCCCCAGCCTGCGCTGGGGCGACGGTTAAATATCTAACCCAATTCCGCCATCAAGACCGCATGCGCCCGGTACATCCTGATCTCCGGCCGTTCGCCAAGTAGCGCGGTCAACCGGTTGACGAAATCCCCCGATGCCGGGACCGCGAAATGCGCGGCAACGGCGGCTTCGTCCTGCCATTCTTCGTGAAAGAACGGGCGCGCCGGGTCGTCGCAATCGGCGTAGATATTGTGCGAGATACAGCCGGGTTCGTCGCGGGACCGGGCGCTATGCTCGCTACACAATGCGATAATCTGTTCGCGCTGGGCAGGCTGAACCGCGAAGGATGCGGAAATGATGATCACAGGCTCAGCGTCGCCCGCGTCGTGCTTTTCGACATGAAATAGGCAAGCACCGCCGCGATGATGGTGACAATCACGGTAAACGCGGTCGGCGTGAAACGCAGTTCCGGTCCCGCGCCCTGCAAGACCATAACGATTAAAAATGCGGGGATCAGCGTCATCCCCAGATGTTTCAGCGCCAGCACAAAGGGCGCAAAACCGACGCGGGTGTCAGCAGGCAGTCCGGGCTCGATCTTGCCCGATTTGCGTTGCGACACAGTGATCGGATAGACGATCAACGTCAGCATCAGGCTCATCAACACCGCAATGGCAATCAGGGTCCCGCCGAGATTGGGTGCAGAATCGCCAAAGGGGAGAGTCGCAGGAACAAAGGCAAGATCGCGGGTCAGCCAATAGTTGATCCCGCCGGCCAGAACGATATTTACTACCGCATCCCCCCTCGCCTGCTTCTCGATAAAGGCGTCCATGCTGATCGGTGCTGCGGCAATCCGTGTAGCCATATTCTCTCTCCCTGTTTTTTCTTGGAGAGTGACCCTGACGGAGGTGCACGTCAAGTGGGGTTGGCTCGGGTGGCGTCGTTACGGTAGAAAACGACCTATTCGTTTGTCATACCGATCTTCCGCAATACTCGCCACGCCAGCGACTTGGCACGGTTGCGCGCGGGGAAGCGCTCTGGTGCCTTGGGTTTCATCCCCCGCTTGCGCAGCAAACCATTGAGCGCACGCGCGTCGGCCTCTTCGAAGCTCCAGTCAGATCGCCAGGTAATCGATAGCGAGATGCTCGGTTCCGAACCGTTCTGGACATAATGCGGCGCCATGACAGGGACGAAAATCGCCTTGCCCGGGGTTAGATGATGCCTGGTGCCATCGGCTTCGAAGTCATCCTGCCAGACGAGATTGCGATGCCCGCCGACATGATAGGCTTCGTGGATTTCGTCGGCGGCAAAGCGAGCGTCGCCGGCGGGAAAAGTGGTCATCCACTTCTCGCCGCGCAGCTGCAGCAGGATATTATGTTCCGGATCGAAATGATAAGGCGTCACCGCATCGGGTGAGGACACGAAGATGAAGCCCTGCGGTTTCAGCATCTGGCCGGTTTTGGCTTCCAGGATCGGACGGATTTCACCGAGCAGTAACAGCAGCAAGGCTTCATATTCCGGTACCTGCTCGATATTCTTCAGCACCGCCCAGCTCGCCGACTGCTCGATCATCCGGATCGTGTCACCGATGGTCATGCCATTGTCCGGCACATCTTCGGGTGTGATCCCGACCGGAAGATCACCGGGATTATATTCGACACTTTTCTCTGGAAGCGCGGTGCCAAGCTTTGCCAGCGCTTCGAGGGTCAGCAATTGGTGCGACACCATCGCATGGTCGAACACGTGCGGCTGCTCTGGGTAACAGCTATCGAATTGCTTGCGGCTATCCTCGCCAAAAATCTGTTGCTTGAAGCTGTCCTGACCGGAGATCTGGTTCATTTCTACACCTCGTTCGGATCAATGATAGTGCGCCCCTTGATCTTGCCCATCAAGTCTTCGCCGAGCCGCAGGCCGTGAAAAATCGCGCGGCGGGAAACGCCCTTCAGTTCGATCGAGAAGCGGCCGACATGGCGGCGTCCGGACCAAAGGCTGTCGATCATCGGATGGTCCTGCGAAGCGCAGCTGTCCATCCAGTCGATCGCACGGTTTTCGAGGATCTTGAGATTTTCCAGCTGCAGCAAAACGCCGGGAGAAAAACGCGAGAAGGCTTCGTCAAATGCGGTTTTGAACGAGAAGCTGCCGCGGCCGCTGTGGAAATTTACCAGCATCGCCAGCGGCGTACCTTCGAGGCGGATATCATGACGCTCCAGCTGCCCTGCTCGCGCTGCCCCGCGCAAGGCCTCGCGGAAAAACCCCGTTGTCTGCTCCGATGAATTCAGCGACGAGCCGCCATAGCCTTTCCAGCCCTGGCTCTCCAGTTGCAGAAATTCGTCGATCCATGAATCGAGATTCGTGTCGTCATTGTGGCGACAGAAGGTCACTTCGCCCAGTTCGTCGAGCCGCTTGGCCTGGCGCCGCAGCTCTTTGCGCTTTTTGCCGCGAACGGTGGCGTTATAATATGCCTCAGACCCGAGGTCGCTCTGCAAGAACGCTCGCGCTTCGCTCTGGACAAGATCGCAGCGGCGCTTTTGTTCGCCGCACAGGGCGCGTAGCGCATGATCCAGTGGTCCGCCGATAGCCATGCCGTGGATATGGAGAAAGCCCGGCCAGTCGCCGCTGTCGAGCGCGCTAAGCAAATGGCTCCAGAATTCCGCTTCAAAGCCCTTCCGGACCAATGGCGTGCCGAGAAAGCAATTGTGATGGACCCAGTTCTGGACATGCGGCACCGGCCAGCGCCCGAACCGGCTTTCCGGGCCGAGCGGGAATAAGCCAAGCAATTGCGAATGGCCCGGTTCGCCCGCCCATAGCAAAAACAGCCGCAGGTCGGGGTGATGGTCAAATTCGGTCAAGCCGGGCCGCAGGAACCATTGTTCGTAGAAGATATTCGGCTCGCTCGCCTGTCCAGCCAGTTCGCTCCATGCCTCGACGAGATTGGCATCTATAAGGGATACCGGATGCAATACCGCCCGGCGCTCGGAGGGCGACTGTCCGTCGCGGAACCGGTTAGCGGGGAGGTTCGTGCCCTCCAACTTCTGTAACCCATTCAAATCCATCGCGTTCCGCCTGGTTAGACCAATTACTCAACTGGCGGTCAGCCTAGCGAAAAAGGGGTAATATGTGATTAACGCAAGCCGCGCATAGGCCTGCGGGGCCAGGTCAGCAAAAAACCCCGCCGGAATCGCTTCCGGCGGGGTCTTGTTTCAAGCCAACGGGAATGGCGTACTAGTGAACGCCGCCCTGTGCCGCATAAAGCGCTGCGAGCAGCAGCAATGCGACGATATTGGTGATCTTGATCATCGGGTTGACGGCCGGACCTGCGGTATCCTTGTAAGGATCGCCAACAGTATCGCCGGTCACTGCAGCATGGTGAGCGTCCGAGCCCTTGCCGCCGTGATTGCCGTCTTCGATATATTTCTTGGCATTGTCCCAAGCGCCGCCGCCTGCTGTCATCGACAGCGCAACGAACAGACCGGAGACGATCACGCCGAGCAACAATGCGCCGAGAGCCGCAAAGCCGTTCGCCTGACCCGCAACCGCGGTGATCACGAAATAGACCACGATCGGTGCGAGAACCGGCAACAGCGATGGCAGGATCATTTCCTTGATCGCCGCCTTCGTCACCAGATCCACGGTCCGTGCATAGTTGGGACGCGAGGTACCAGCCATGATGCCCGGGTCAGCAGCAAACTGTTCGCGAACGTCTTTGACAACGTCACCGGCAGCGCGACCAACAGCGGTCATGCCCATGGACCCGAACAGATATGGCAGCAATGCACCAAGCAACAGGCCAACGATCACATAGGGATTTTCAAGGCTGAAGCTGACTTCAAGGTTCGGAAAGAACTCCTTGAGGTCGGCTGTGTAAGCCGAGAAAAGCACCAGAGCCGCAAGACCGGCGGAACCGATGGCATAGCCTTTGGTTACAGCCTTTGTGGTGTTGCCCACTGCGTCGAGCGCATCGGTCTTGTTCCGGACACTCTCGTCCAGACCAGCCATTTCGGCAATGCCGCCTGCATTATCCGTAACCGGACCATAAGCATCGAGCGCCACAACCATTCCGGCGAGTGCCAGCATGGCGGTTGCCGCAAAGGCGATGCCGATCAGACCAGCGAGCTGGAACGCGACAACGATGCCGATGACGATTACCAGCGTCGGCAAGGCCGTTGCTTCCATCGAAATCGCCAGTCCCTGGATCACGTTCGTGCCGTGGCCGGTTTCCGATGATTTGGCGATCGACCGCACCGGACGATATTGCGTGCCGGTATAATATTCGGTGATCCAGATGATCAGGCCGGTAACAGCCAGACCAACCATCATTGACCAGAACAGGGCCATGCCGGTAAATCCGCCAGTGCCGTCAAGTGCGGTACCGATTTGCGCGTCCATGTCACCGAGCGTCCGCATGGTGACATAATAGATCGCCGGGATCGAGAGCACCGCAGTGGTGATGAAACCCTTGTACAGCGCGCCCATGATATTGGTGCCGCCGCCAAGGCGAACCATGTAGGTACCGATGATCGAGGTCAGGATACAGACACCACCAACGATTAGCGGCAGAGACATCAGGTCGTAGAGCATTGCGCTGCCGACGAGATCGCCGAACAACAGAGCCAGAAGCACCATGGTGGCGCCAACGGTCACAACATAGGTCTCGAACAGATCAGCTGCCATGCCGGCACAGTCACCGACATTGTCGCCGACATTGTCCGCGATGGTCGCAGGGTTGCGTGGATCATCCTCGGGGATGCCCGCTTCGACCTTGCCGACCAGATCGGCGCCAACGTCAGCGGCCTTGGTAAAGATACCACCGCCGAGACGCGCGAAGATCGAAATCAGCGAAGCGCCGAACGCCAGAGCGACCAGTGAGTCAATCACTGTACGGTCATTGGCAGCAAAGCCCATTTGCGTGGTCAGTGCCCAGAAGAAGATGGAAATCGCGAGGAGCGCGAGGCCAGCAACCAGCATACCGGTCACCGCACCGGCGCGGAACGCAACGGTCAGGCCGGTCTGCAAACTCTCGCTAGCGCCCTGCGCCGTGCGGACATTTGCGCGCACCGAAATATTCATCCCGATATAACCAGCAACACCCGATAATATCGAGCCCAGAAGGAAACCGATGGTCGATACCGGAACACCGCCGCGTGGCATGTCGAGGAACACGAAAACCAGAACCGCGACAACGATGCCGACGATACCGATCGCCCGATACTGGCGGTTCAAATAGGCTTGTGCGCCTTCCTGAATCGCGCCCGCAATAGATTGCATCTTCTCGTTGCCTGCCGGCGCATTGAGCACCTGACGGCTGGTAATAAAACCGTACAATATGGCTATAAAACCACATAAAATTGAAATGGTGACTACAGTCATTGCTGAGCATCCCCCCCTGTTTATTATAAAACGCCCCTGATAACCGGGGCGATGAGCTTTTTGTATAGTGCGGGAAACGCGGGCCGTGCAAGCCCTGATTTTTACCGGCTAGGGGATGCAGTCAAAAGGCTTTTGGGGGGAGCCGGCTCCGACCGGATCAGGCGTGCAGAAATCCCAAATGTTCGGGCAATTCCAGTCGCTCGCCATGGCTATGCAGGGCGACGCCGGTTCCCGGACGACAGACTCCAACGCAAGTAAGCGGAATCGAAAGCACGGTTCCGGGGCTGGCGGTGAGCAACAACTGATAGTCGTCACCTCCGGTTGCCGCATTGATCCGCGATTCCCGGTCATCGCCGACTAGAGACTGGAACTGTTTGGATAACGGAATTTCCGCAAGATCTATCTCGATCTTTACGCCGCTCGCCTCTGCAATCCGCGATGCATCGAGCAACAATCCGTCCGAAATATCCATCATGCTGCTGACCAGATTGGACAGCACCCTTCCCTCCTCCAGCCGCGGCATCGGGCGAGTGTGGGCTTTCAATAATGATGCGGTGACATCGATATCGGTTGATCGGAGTAATCCCGAAGCAATCTGCAGGCCGGCCCAGGCATCACCGATGGTTCCGGTGACATAGACAGCGTGACCCGGCTTTGCATTGCTGCGCGAGGGTACGATATGGCCTTTTGCTTCGCCAATCGCGGTCAGGCCGAAAGTGCGCGGGGCATCTGCCCCCATCGCTACCGTGTCGCCGCCGAGCAACGGCACGGCAAACCGGTCTATCGCCTGCTTCAGGCCCTCGACGAAAGCGGCATCCCATTGATCGCCAGAAGTTTGGCCATAACCGAGCAGCACCCCAAGCGGCTTCGCACCCTTGGCCGCCAGATCGGACATGTTCACCGCGACAAGTTTCCACGCCACGTCGGCAGGATCGGCATCGCGAAGGAAGTGCACGCCTTCGACCATCATGTCATGGGTCATCACCAGTTTGTGGCGACCGAAAGGCATCATGGCGACATCGTCGGCCAGTCCGCGGGCTGCAGGATGGTTAGAAATGGCCTTTAGCCGGTCAATAAATGCTAGTTCGTTCAAGAGAGGGCGTGCTCCAGTGCCATTCTGATGGAAGCGTTGGCGCGCTTGCTGACCGCAGCCTTTGGGACAAATCCGTTAAAACCGTGCGGCGCGCCGGGGTAGATAGCAAGCTCAACTGGAACACCGGATGAACGAAGACGATTTGCATAATCAATATCTTCGTCGAGAAACAGATCGAGATCACCGCACATGATATAGGCGGGCGGCAGACCGGTAAGATCGCTTGCCCGCGCAGCGGCCGCATAAGCGCTGGCTCCGCCTTCCTCTGCATAGAGCGACCAGGCATGTAGCGAGGCTTCGCGCGTCCAGCTGGAAGGCGGGATATCCATATGTCCCGAAGGTGTATCGTGCCGGTCATCGATCATCGGATAGATGAGCAACTGAAATGCGATCTCCGGCCCGCCCCGGTCGCGGTTGAGCAGCGCAGCGCTCGCCGCCAGCCCGCCGCCCGCGCTCGGTCCCGCGAGGATGATCTTGCGCGGATTGCGGTTTTTCGCGATTCGTTCGATCACAGCACAAACATCATTCGCTGCAGCCGGTGCGCGATGTTCCGGCGCCATCCGGTAATCCACCGAGACCACCGGTGCGAGAGCGGAGTAGCTTTGCGCAGCAAGCTCCTCTGGGCTGCCGATCAAATAGCCGCCGCCGTGCAGCCAGATGATCGTGCAATCGGGATAGAGCATATCGTGCCCTTGATATTCGAGCACCGAAACTTCGGGTTCACCAGCCAGACCGGGCATATGATAGGCGTCTTTCTGGCCTTCAAATTCGGGCAGGGTCTCGGCTATCCTTGAGAAACGGTCGGTAGCAGCCGCACGTGCGCTTGCTACGTCTGTCCTCAACATCTCGGAAATATAAGGCCCGTCGGCAGAAATCATCTCGCGAAATGCAGGATCGAGCCGGTCTAGAAAGTCGGACAATATTTTCCCCTAAAGCAACAGGGGTATTGTTCAGCCCCTGACCTGTTTCGCAATACTGTCGAGCAGTCCGTTTACGAAACCAGCATCCTTCTTGTTGAAAAAGGCATGAGCCACGTCGAGATATTCGTCAATTACCGTTGCGATCGGTACGTCATCATATGCGACCAATTCAAATGTACCGCAGCGGAGGATCTGGAGCATCGTCTTGTCGAGACGTCCCAATGTCCAGCCTTTGGCCAGTTTCGAATCGACCAGTCCGTCGATTTCCTCGAGCCGCGACGTCACGCCGATAACCAGATCATCGAAAAAGTCGCCTTCGGCCGGATGATATTGGTCATCCTCGATTTCCTTGCCGAGCCGATGGTCGTGAAACTCCTTGATCAGTTTCGTCACCGGCGTTTTTTCCATCTGGTGCTGGAACAAGGCCTGCACGGCTGCCAGACGGGCAGCGGATCGGGATGTTGATTTTGCGGTCATGTTCTTTTCATCCGTGGAGTGCCGAGGAAATTGCCCTTGCCGATTTGCAGGCCACGCTCGCGGAGCAAGGCATAGGCCGTCGTGGCATGGAAATAGAAATTGGGCTGGGCAAAGCTCAGCAGGTAATTTTCGCCGGTAAAAGGCATCACTGTATCCTTGAAACGGAATTCCACGTCCTTGCCGACAAAGCTCTCCATCTCGGCTTCGCTAACCGCTTCGAGGCCAGTCTTTGCTTCATCAAGCTTCTCGTAAAGGCCGACCCAGTCATTCGGTGGCGCGACCAGGCTTGGCGTCGCCAAACCCTCCCTCACAGCTTCAATCGCGCCAAGCGAATGCTCGCGGCAGGATTTTATCTGATAGGAAAAGGGCAGCATGTCCTCAATCAGCCGAGCGCCGATAAGATCTTCCGCTGGGGCATCTTTTTCCTCGCAATGGGCCTTGGCCTTGTCGACCAGTTTGCGGACCGCTGCGATGATCTGCAGCTGGGACGGGATGATGGCGTCATATAGTGAAATGGTCATGGACATCTTCTTTCTGTTGATTGTCAGCGCCGGTCGAGCCGCTTTGCGATGCTGGCGGCATGCGCGGGCAAACCTTCTGCCTGTGCCAGCGCAACCGCAGCCGGCCCAATATTGCGCAGAGCCTGTTCGTCGCAGTGAATGAAGCTGGTGCGTTTCATAAAGTCGGTCACCGAAAGACCGGACGAGAAACGTGCCCGTCTTCCGGTCGGCAATACATGGTTGGGGCCGGCGACATAATCACCGACAGCCTCGGGCGTATGGCGGCCCAGAAACACCGATCCGGCGTGGCGGACTTTTCTGAACAGAGCATCCGGATCGTCGACCGCCAGCTCGAGATGTTCGGCAGCCAGCCGGTCGACCAGAGGGATGGCCTGCTCTAACCGGTCGACAATGATGATCGCTCCATTGTCATTCCAGCTGGTCGTCGCGGTTGCGGATGTTGCAAGGACCTTTAGCTGCTCATCAATTTTTATAGCAACTTGATCGGCAAACTTCATATTATCTGTGAATAATATCGACTGGCTTGTCGGATCATGCTCGGCCTGGCTGAGCAGATCGGCGGCGATCCAGTCGGGATCATTCTTGCCGTCTGCCACCACTACAATTTCCGAAGGACCAGCAACCATGTCGATGCCAACAACCCCGAAAACCTGCCGTTTCGCCTCTGCGACCCAGGCGTTGCCGGGGCCGGTGATAACGTCGACCGCTTTGATTTTTTCGGTCCCGTAAGCCAGAGCAGCGACCGCTTGCGCGCCGCCAATCCGCCAAATTTCGTCTACTCCGGCCAATTCTGCGGCAGCGAGTACCAAAGGATTGATATAACCGCCGGGCGCGGGAGTAACCATGATGATATGCTCGACACCGGCAGCCTTGGCCGGGATGGCGTTCATCAGCACCGAAGACGGGTAAGCTGCTCGGCCGCCGGGGATATAGATGCCCGCTCGCTCGACCGCTCCCCAGCGCGCGCCAATGCGCACGCCGGCTTCATCCATATAGTCCCTGTTATCAGGGATTTGCCCCTCATGGTAATCACGGATTCTTAAGGCTGCCAGCTCTAGCGCAACTCGCAAAGATGCTTCCAAGTCTTCCAGTGCCGCAGCCGATTCAGCCTTCGACACGCGCCAGCCGGTCTGTTCCAGATCATGCCGGTCAAACTTGCTGGTCAGCCGAGAAACCGCCTCATCGCCATGATCGCGCACATCCCGAATGATCGCCCGGACGTCGGCCGACACATCATCATCGGCCTCGCGCCGCGCGTTGACTAGCGCGTCAAAGGCTTCGGCGAAACCGTCATCGGTGATGGCCATCCGCATCGGCATCAGACCTGCCCCACCAGCTCGCGAAATTTCTGCACCAGCGGCGTCAGTTCGGCGCTGCGCATCTTATACGCTGCGCGGTTTACAACCAGACGTCCCGAAATATCCAGTATCCGGTCGGTCTCGACCAGATTGTTCGCTTTCAACGTGCTGCCCGATTCGACCAGATCGACGATATGCCGCGACAGGCCCAATGATGGCGCCAGTTCCATCGCGCCGTTCAACTTCACGCACTCGGCCTGAATGCCCTTGCTCTCGAAATAGCGGCTGGTCAGATTGGGATATTTGGTCGCCACCCGGAGATGGGAGATATTGCCGACCTGCTCCGCGTCGTCCTTCGGCTGGGCCAGCGACAGGCGGCAGCGGCCGATGCCGAGATCGACCGGCGCGTATAATTCGCTATAGCCGAATTCCTCTATCACATCCGATCCGACGATGCCGATCTGCGCAGCGCCATGGGCGACAAAGGTCGCGACATCGAACGCCCGGACGCGGATGATCGAGATATGATCCTGATTGGTCGCGAATTGCAGGCTGCGGTTGGACTTGTCAAAAAAGGCGTCTTCTGGCACGATACCGGCCTGCTCCAGGAGCGGCAAAGCATCGTCCAAGATCCTCCCTTTCGGAATTGCAAAGATTAGTGGTTTGGCCATGATGGCCGCGGCTTTACGGGTTCGCAGATGAAAGGGCAACGAGTTATGGACATTTTGGACGTTGAAGATATCGCCCAGGGAATGCGCGGTCAGGCGGAACATTGTTTGCGCAACGATGCGCCCGTTACTGCTTCGATCATCATCGGCCAATTGGCGTTGATCGGCGGCCCCACTGCCTGCGGACAAAAGATCGCGCACTGGCCGGGAAAACCGCTGGAAGACGCGATGCCGCTGCGCCTCACCGGCGGACTCCACCATCTCTATCTCAGCGGCAAGGAACCACGGCTCGCCGAAATATACGAACGCCGGACGACTGATCAGGATGCGATCGATCGCCTCGTTGGACAAGTGGTCGCCGACCATGACGAGCAATTGCTGCCGTGGTTCGATAGCCCGCCACAGACCAATGAGTCCGGTCGATCGGCCAGTTTCATGGCTGGATTATTGTGGCTGTCGGAGCGTGTCGGGTCGCGATTCGAACTGCTCGAACTGGGTGCCAGCGCTGGCGTGAATACGATGATGGGACGCTATCATTACGACCTGAGCGGCGTTCAGGCGGGGCCGGAGGATTCACCGATGCGGATCAAGCCGGAATGGCGCGGTCCACCGCCCCCGCAAGCTCCCGTCGAGATTGTCACTGTTCGCGGCTGCGACCAGAACCCGATAGACCTGACCGATGATGAAACCGCCGCTCGGCTCAAAGGCTATATCTGGCCGGAAATGCCCGCCCGCTTCGAACGGATGGAAGCCTCGATCGCGCTCGCCAAGCAGGACGCACCCGATGTCGTGAAAGCCGATGCCGCCGACTGGACGGAAGAGCAGCTGACCCTGCCGCAGAAAAGCGGCGTGACCCGGGTGCTGATGCATTCGATCGTCTGGCAATATCTGCCGCAGGCAACCAAGGACCGGATCACGACCGCAGTGGAGGCTGCCGGCAAAGCGGCGACGGTGGACAGGCCACTGGCATGGATGTCGCTGGAGACCAACCGCAAGACCTTCAGCCACGAACTGACCATCCGCTATTGGCCCGGAGGCGAGGAAGTGGCGCTATTGGGCCGCGCCCATGCCCATGGCGCGTGGGTGGAGTGGTTTGAGGGTTAATGACGTAGCAAAGGTAGACTGCCCTCTCCCATAGGGAGAGGTCTCATCATTCCGTAATCGTGTTGGGCGTGCCCTTGGGCAGCGGAATATATTCATCGGGATCGCCCGGTACCTTGGGAAAGCGCCCTTCGAACCAGTCGGCCTTCGCCTGCTCGATCCGCTCCTTGCTCGAGGATACAAAATTCCACCAGACATGGCGTTCGGTGGTAAAGGCCTCGCCGCCGAGCAGCATCGCCCGCCCACCAGACAGGGAGGAAAGCGAGACACTCGCCCCCGGTGCAATCACATACAGCACATATTTCTCTAGCGGCACGCCATCCAGCGCGCCGTCGCCGTCGACCAGCATTACCGCTCGTTCGTCAGCCTCCGCGTCAATCGGTATCGCGCCATCGGCGAACAGCAATATGTCGGCATAGATCGTCTCGGCATGACATGTGGTTGGAGCTGCCTGTCCCCAGAGCGACCCCATGATGATCCGCGCCTTTACGCCATTGTCCTCGACCAGCGGCAAATCTTCCTCCCCGACATTCTCGAACGCCGGATCAATCTCTTCCTTGCCATCGGGCAATGCCAGCCATGTCTGCATCCCGAACATCGGCTTCTTTTGGTCGCGACTCTCCAACGGAGAGCGCTCCGAATGGACAATCCCCCTGCCCGCCGTCATCAGGTTCACCGCACCCGGCCGGATTGTCTGGTGCGTGCCAAGACTGTCACGATGATCAATCGCGCCTTCGAACAAATAGGTCACCGTCGCCAGATTGATATGCGGATGCGGGCGCACGCCCATGCCATCGCCTTCCGGCAGGACCGCCGGGCCAAATTCGTCGACAAAGATAAACGGCCCAACCATCCGGCGATGACGCGATGGCAGGACACGGCGAACTTCGAAGTCGCCAAGATCGTGGGTGGTTGGGGTGATCGTTTGGATGATGTTGGTCATATTACATCCAGCCTTCTGACGGTTTTCTCTGTTATCACATTCCCCGTGTTGAGCGTTGTCTTTGGTTCTAGCATCAGCACGTGACATTCATCTGACAAAGCCTCCGGGCAATGTTCGACGCCATGCGGGACGATAATCATTTCGCCTTCATCAAGATCGATATCACCGCTGCGCAACCCCATCCGCATCCGGCCCTTGATCACCAGGAACAGCTCGTCTTCCCGTTCATGATGATGCCAGTCAAACTTGCCTTCAAATTTGGCAAGCTTCACCTGCATGTCGTTGATCTCGCCAGCGACTTTCGGAGACCAGTGATCGGAGAAGCTGGCGAAGGCGTCGGCAAGATTGACCTTTTGGGCGGTCACTCTCCCGGTGCCCTCGCCTTGATCACCATAGCATGAACCTTGTCGCGCATCATGTCGCCGAGCGCCTTGTTGACCATCCGCTGGCGGTTGAGGCGGGATTGTCCTGCGAAGGCCGCGCATTCAATGTCGACGGAGAAATGCGATTCCCCGCTGCCATCGTCGCCGGCATGGCCGTGATGGCTGGCGCTGTCGTTGGTCACGACGAGCGATATTGGCGAGAGTTCGGCGGTGAGCCGCTTTTCAATCTCGCTGTGGACTGGACCTTTGGGCATCGAATCTCCATATTGCTTTTTCACTCAACATATTAGCCGTTTTTGCTGCGCTTGTCGAAGCGCCTTTGCGGCTTTCAAACAGTCCTTCGAACCGCGCGGGACCAACGGAGCAACATTGACCGTTTCGCCCAAAAGAAAACCCAACCGCTTTCATGGCCGCGTCGAAACCGAAGGCCAGCCTTGCACCATCGAGGGCTGCCTCGAAGCCGGGGAGTTTCGCGCGCCCCCTATATACGGCTCCAGCCGCAGCCATGACGGCCCCGGCGAATATCGCTGGCTTTGCCTCGACCATGTCCGCGAGTTTAATCAGGGCTATGATTATTTCGCCGGAATGGATGCGGAGGAAATTTTCCAGGCGCAACATCCGGTGCGCGGATGGGACTCGACGCGACGAGTCTATGATGCGGGACCGAGCGTGCCACCGGCCTGGGCCAATTTTACCGATCCGCTCGATGCAATCGGCGCACGATTTGCCGCCGGTATCAACCGGCGGCAAGCTTCGGGCCCGGGCATCTCTCGCGCTGATCAGAATGCGCTCAGGACGCTAGGGCTTGGCGACGATGACAGCCAATCCATCGGTCGCAGTGACATCCGCCGTGCCTATTCCGCGCTGGTCCGCAAATATCATCCCGATCGCAATGGTGGCGACCGCAGCCACGAGAAACAGTTGGCAAATGTGATCGAGGCCTATACGCAGCTTAAGGAATCACCGGATTTTCGATGAGAATCCAATTCCCGTTGGTCCTGAACTTGTCGAGGAACGCTTCAGGTCCTCGGCGCCTGTCGATTTTGACGAACGTGTTTCGACAGGCCCGATGATAGGGGCTAGGGCCAACGGATGAGCAATTTCGAAGGGCGAACATGACTGAGATACCAAATACCAATTCCGATACCAGCGGCGAAACCATCATGGATGCGCCCGACAAGATGGTCGATGCGCGCGAGATTTTTGGTATTGATCTCGACATGCAGGTCCCCGCGTTCAGCGTGAAGGACGAACGGGTTCCCGATCTCGACCCCTCCTATGTTTTCGATCCCGAAACCACGACTGCCATCCTGGCCGGCTTCGCTTTCAACCGGCGGGTGATGGTCCAGGGCTATCATGGTACCGGAAAATCGACCCATATCGAACAGGTTGCCGCACGCCTCAACTGGCCCTGTATCCGGATCAACCTCGACGCGCATATCAGCCGTATCGATCTGGTCGGGCGCGATGCAATTGTATTGAAGGACGGCCAGCAGGTCACCGAATTCCGCGAAGGCCTGCTCCCCTGGGCGTTGCAGACGCCGACCGCCCTGGTGTTCGACGAATATGACGCCGGTCGCCCCGACGTGATGTTCGTGATCCAGCGGATATTGGAAGCAGAAGGCAAGCTTACCCTGCTCGACCAGAACCGCGTGATCCGCCCCAACCCCTATTTCCGTCTGTTCGCCACCGCCAACACCGTCGGTCTCGGCGACACCAGCGGGCTTTATCACGGCACCCAGCAGATCAACCAGGGCCAGATGGATCGCTGGAACATCGTCGTTACGCTGAACTATCTGCCAGCGGCGACAGAAGCAAAGGTGATCCTGTCGAAAGTGCCGGACGCCGGCGACAAGACGGTCGAGAATATGATCAAGGTCGCGGAACTGACCCGGCAAGGATTCGTCAACGGAGACATTTCCACGGTGATGAGCCCGCGGACCGTAATCAGCTGGGCCCAGAATGCTGCGATCTTCAAGAATATCGGCTTCGCCTTCCGCCTCTCCTTCCTCAACAAATGTGATGAAGCGGAGCGGATGCTGGTCGCCGAATATTATCAGCGGGTCTTTGGTGAAGATCTGCCGGAAAGCGTGATGGGCAAATAGTCGGGCTTCAAATCTAGTCAGATTGCGGATCGTCTGCGCGATCTGAAAATTCGGTCATCACAGCCAGCGCTCCCCACACGGTGAGCGTTGGCAACACGCGTTCAGGAAAATCGATGAGGTCACCAGCATTGCTTTCGGCATACCAGGCTGCCAGCAAGACCGCCGTCAGCATGATGCTGTTCCAGATTCGCCGATGGGTATAGGTTACCAACAAGATGCTGCTCACCATTGCCGAAATGATGACCAGCAACAGAATATAGTCATCCATCGGAATTTCGGTAATATTGCCCAGGCTGACACCGATGATCGCGCCGAAGAATATGTTCAGCGCGTTGATCGTCGCTTCGTATTCGCGCTGGGTCAGTCTAAATGGATTTCCGATTTCCAACAATTTTCCTAGCATTATCCATTCTCCAGATATGCCAATAAACTAGCAAAACATTCATGCTTTCCAAACTTCTTTCTCGCCAATGGCGTATTATTATGGCAATACAGTAGCTACATGCTTGAGCGTAGCCCTGATTCTTCTGTCAAACGTCCCTGGTTTTGGCCATTTCGCAGCAGGCCGAAGGCTGAAACCACATTCTACGAACCCTATGGCGACGCCATCCCGCCGCGCATTGACGAGCCGGTTGCGCCGCTCAAAAAGCCGCGCGGAAAATGGTGGTGGTTCAGTCGCGCCATGGCAGCCGGGCTATTCATCTTCATTATTCTGGTCGCCTATCTTGCGATCACTGCGCCTTTGTCTAAATCCCTGCAACCGATTGTTCCGCCGCAAATCACGCTTTTGACCTCCGACGGACAGCCGTTTGCCCGCAATGGCGCGGTGGTCGATGATCCGGTACAGGTCGTAAGATTGCCCGATCATGTGATGCAAGCCTTTATGTCGATCGAGGACCGGCGCTTCTATTCGCACTGGGGCGTTGATCCACGCGGGTTCGCTCGCGCGTTGTTGAGCAATATCTCCGGTAGCGGAATGACACAGGGCGGCAGCACGATCACCCAGCAACTGGCCAAGACCACATTTCTGACGCCGGAACGCAGCCTGACCCGCAAGGCGCGGGAAATGCTGATCGCATTCTGGCTAGAGGCATGGCTGAGCAAGGACGAGATATTCGAGCGCTATCTGTCCAACGTCTATTTTGGCGACAATGTCTACGGCCTGCGCGCCGCGTCGATGCATTATTATTATCGTCAGCCGGAAAAACTGACGCTCGAACAGTCGATCATGCTGGCCGGCCTGGTCCAGGCGCCATCCCGTCTCGCTCCGACACGCAATCCGGAGCTGGCCGGAAAACGCGCCAAGCTCGTCAAGGCAGCGATGGTCAGCGCCGGCTATCTGACCCAGCAAGAAGCCGACAGACTCGGCACAGCCAGACTGGATGTCCGCGCCAAAAATGCCCTGCCCACCGGGACCTATTTCGCCGATTGGGCCATGCCGCAAGCGCGGGAACTTACCGACCTCAGCTACGAGAGCCTGAACCTGACCACGACCCTCGATGCGCGGCTGCAGGAGATTGCCCGCCGTGCTATCGCCCGCGCGCCGCTCGGTCAGGCGCAGGTCGCCCTCGTGGCGATGCGGCCGGATGGCGAGGTCGTGGCGATGATCGGCGGCAAGGATTATGCGAAATCCGCCTTCAACCGGGTCACCCAGGCACAGCGCCAGCCGGGGTCCACATTCAAGCTGTTCGTCTGGCTGGCAGCGCTGCGTTCCGGCATGAACCCCGATGACATGGTCGACGACAGTCCGATCACCAAAGGCGGCTATCTCCCCAAAAATGCCGGAGAAAAATATCGCGGCACGCTCAGCTTGAAAGATGCTTTTGCCAAGTCGAGCAATGTCGCAGCGGTGCGCCTGTTCGGCCAAGTCGGCGACAAGGCTGTCATCCGCGAAGCCCGTAATCTTGGTGTCAAATCCAGGCTCGCCGAAGATGACCCCAGCCTGGCACTCGGCACCTCAACCATGACCCTGATGGAGTTGACCGCTGCTTATGCAGGGGTCGCCGGCAACCGCTGGCCGGTCGAGCCTTATGCTTTCAAGAAAGAACAGCAAACCTGGGCCGAGTGGCTGTTTGACTGGCCGGGACGCTATAGGGCCGACACCCATGCCAATATGGAGAAACTGTTGCGGTCCGCGGTCAACGAGGGCACGGGACGCAGGGCGATGTTGTCGATCCCCAATTATGGCAAGACCGGCACCAGCCAGAATAATCGCGACGCCCTGTTTGTCGGTTATGCCGGGGACGGTGATGACCGGCTGGTGGTCGGAGTCTGGATCGGCAATGATGAC
>NZ_JBALUT010000054.1:0-18334 GCF_036963705.1 Parasphingorhabdus sp.
GTCCGCGTCCACGGCACCAACAAGGGCCTCGCGATCACCACCGATTGCACCCCGCGCTACTGCAAGGCCGACCCCTATGAAGGCGGCAAACAGGCGATCGCCGAAGCCTATCGTAATCTTTGCGCGGTCGGCGCCAAACCACTGGCGACCACCGACTGCATGAATTTCGGCAACCCCGAAAAACCGCATATCATGGCGCAATTTGTCGGTACGATCGAAGGCATTGGCGAAGCCTGCAAGGCGCTCGACATGCCGATCGTATCGGGCAATGTCAGCCTCTACAATGAAACCACCGGTGCTGACGGCGTTAGCCATGCAATCCTGCCGACACCGGCGATCGGCGCGGTCGGGCTGATCGATGATCTCGACAAGATGATGACCATTGGATTCAAGCAGGAAGGCGATTTTGTCGCAACTGTCGGCTTTCATTATGAAGAGCTCGGCCAATCAACCTGGCTTCGCGAAATCCACGGCCGTGAAGACGGACCACCCCCGAAAGTCGATCTCAAGGATGAAGAGCTGACTGGCCGTATCATTCGGGAATTGATTGCAGAAGGCAAGGTCACCGCGGTGCACGATATCAGTGACGGCGGGCTGGCGGTCACGCTGGCGGAAATGGCGCTGGCTGGAAATCTGGGCGCGGAAATCGACAAGATGACCAGCGCTTTTGCCTTTAGCGAAGCGCAGGGCCGCTACGTCATCACCTATCGTAACGAAGATGATCTGGATCATGACAAAGTACCGTTTACGAAAATCGGGCAGGTGAAGGGCGATCAGCTGGTCCTGAACGAAAATCCGGTTGCGTTGAGCGATTTGCGGGAAGCGCATGAAAGCTTCTTCCGCGACTGGATGGAAGACTAGGCCCCGGCCCCTCCACCACGCTGCGCGCGGTCCCCTTTCCCATGCCTTCGGCACAGGGAGGAAAGGTTGGATTTGACAGTTTTGGCCTAGGCGTCCCCAAATAGCGCCATTCGTGATACATCTTTCCTCCCTATTGCATAGCAATGGGGAGGTGGCCTGCGCAGCAGGTCGGAGGGGTTATGGCACGAACAACCAGAGCAACTATCCTGAAGGCGAGGAAATTGCGCAAGACCATGAGCAAACCCGAGGTCATGCTTTGGCAAATCTTGCGGGAAAGACCCACCGGCGTCAAATTTTGCCGTCAACATCCGATTGGCTCCTATATACTGGATTTCTATTGCGCGTCGGCAAAGCTGGGTATCGAAGTCGACGGAATTGCGCACGATATGGGTGATCGCCCAGAGCGTGACGAGCGGCGCGACTGGGCCCTCGCTCAAGAAGGGGTCGAAACAATCAGAATATCCGCACAGGAAGTCTTGGTTGATCCGTCAGATGTTGCCGACCGCATATTGCGATATATACAGAGCCTGCGCTAAGCCTCTACCCCTCCACCACGCTTCGCGCGGTCCCCCTCCCCATTGCTTCGCAACAGGGAGGAAAAACATCATCCTCCCTGTGCCGCAGGCATGGGGAGGTGGCAGCCTGAAAGGCTGACGGAGGGGCCATGGCACGCATTGCGCTGACACCAAGCAGTTGACCGATGTGTTTCCAACTTTGTAACCAATCGTCCCACCGCGCGTTATGGAAGACAACGCGAAAGGACGAGCATCATGACTTCAGGTTACTCCGCAACCCCGCTGGCAAAAAAGCTGTCCCTCAAGGACGGCATGCGAGTCTGGTTTCCGGATATGCCCGACAGTGTCCGGGCAGAGATTGACCAATATGGCCTCACATTATCAGAAGAGAAACTCCCGACCCCCGGTATTCACTCAGCCCATATATTTGTGACCAACCGGAAGGACATGCAATCCCACCTCGCGACCCTTCGCGACATGATTGATCCTGCTGGTCAAATCTGGGTCAGCTGGCCGAAAAAAGCCTCTGGAGTAGAAACCGACATCACCGAGGACACGATCCGGCAAGTCGCCTTGCCGCTGGGCTTTGTCGATATCAAGGTCTGCGCTGTCGACGAGATCTGGTCGGGGCTGAAACTGGTCATTCGCAAGGAATTGCGCTGATAGCAGACAATCTCGATGGATCTGTCACCCCAGCGTAGTCTGGGGCCCAAACCCATCTAGCGTATCTAACCGGTCTTGGGTTGGATCCCAGCCTCCGCTGGGATGACGCACAAGTCTAGGCGGTCTGCGCCAGCATATCATAGGGGTCGACATTCTTGGCCCGGAATTTTGCATGGGCTTCGTGATAGAAATGCGGCGTCTTGATATGCAGGCGTTCCCGCAACGCGTCCAGCGGCTGGGCGAGCAGATCGGTGATCGATTCCTCGTTGATCCGCGGGCAAGCCTTGCCCATTTTCTGGGCTTCACGGATTGCGGTAAAGATGGGTGCGTCGCTCTTGATCTGCTGCTTCATGTTCAGACCGGCTGCATAAGCTATGAAGACATTGCCCAATGAAGGATTCTGGCCATAAGTAAATGCCAGCACGCAGGCTTCGCCCAGCGCGTCGCGGCCATAGCCGGTCAATATGTGAAGGAGATCGTGGGTATCGCGTTGGCGAAAGCCGTACCATTCAACCAGATCGCCATATTTTTTCGGACTGAACCGGTCATATTCGGCGATCAGTCCGGCCGCGCTCAGGCCTTCCTTTTCCATGAAGTCGCAATATGCGTGGGCAAGACTGCCGGCAGGCATTTTCCGCAACCGCTCGTGATCATCGAGAATATCTGCAAGCGCAGGTTCGCTGGACAATAGTGCCTTGCCCTTGGCGCTCTCGACAAAGGCTCTGGCGTCCTTGCGGAACCCCGGGCGCGGCAGTGATTCAAAAATATGGAACACCTGTTCGGTGTCTTCCTTGTCCTTGATCAGCTCGCGGAAATGATGGAGCGCCTTGAGCGGGCGAAAACGCGCAGCCGGGCGGTCAGGATGGATGAATGGTGTGTCCGAATCACCTGGTGCGGAAAAGTCATGCTTGATTTTCATAAGGGAATATTGCCGCTTACTTACATTAATGTCAATACAATTTGAGCTTTGCCCGGACCGGATGCTTCGCTATTCGGCCTTCTCTATCCATTTTGACCTAATAAAAGGTTTCTTGGCCCACAGTTTAACCAACTTTGCCCAACCTTGAACGCGGGAGACTGAAATTTGAAACCGCACGAGACCCTGCCCTATACCGCTTTGCCGGATTATTCTGACGCCGAACGCATCGCGCGTTCGCAGGCCTTTTACGAAGCGATAAAGAGCCGCCGTACCTGCCGCTATTTCACCGATGAGCCCGTGCCCCGCGCGGTAATCGAGAATGCGATACTGGCGGCCGGGACTGCTCCCAACGGAGCCAATCACCAGCCCTGGCATTTTGCGGTAATTCAGTCACCCGAGAAGAAAAAAGCCCTGCGCGCTGCTGCCGAGGACGAGGAACATGCCTTTTACGAAAGCAAGGGCAGCGAAGAATGGCTCGAGGCGCTGGTCCCGCTCGGCACCGATGCCGACAAGCCGTTTCTGGAGACTGCACCTTATCTGATCGTCATTTTCGGCCAGCGCAAAGGCGGCATCAATCCCGGCGAGATGAAGCAGAATTATTATGTCAGCGAGAGCGTCGGTATCGCCACCGGCATGCTGATCACCGCGCTCCACGACGCCGGTCTCGCCACCCTCACCCACACGCCCAATCCGATGAAATTTCTCAACCAGCTTTGTGATCGCCCGAATAATGAGAAACCGATGATGGTCCTGGTGGTCGGCAAGCCATCGGCAGATGCGACGATTCCGGTCCACGCGACCATCAAGAAACCGCTGGACGCTATTTCCTCTTGGCTGTAGTAGCTAAATAATACAGTAGGAGTATCGGGGATGGGCGCGTCACAACGCTATTTGGAAATGGACGCGCTGCGCGGCTTTGCCGTGATGGGCATATTGGCGATCAATATTGCTGCTTTCGCCCAGCCGGAAATGGCCTTTGTAAATCCGATCGTCTCGAGCCATGCATCCGGTCTCGACCTCGGTAGCTGGGCAGCGAATTTCATCCTGTTTGACGGCAAGATGCGCGGTCTGTTCTCGCTGCTGTTCGGCGCCAGCACCGCCCTGGTGATCGAGCGCGCCATTGCCAGCGGTCAATCAGCAGCAAAAGTCCATTTCTCCCGCATGTTCTGGCTCGCCATATTCGGTCTGTTCCATTTTTTCTTTCTCTGGATAGGCGACATATTGTTTCTCTACGCAGGATCAGGCTGCGTGCTGTTCCTGTTTCGCGACTGGAGCGCCGAACGGCTGATCAAATGGGGTGTTATCGCCTATGTAATCGGCGCTATCATGTTGATCACAAGCCTGGCGCCGATGTTGGCTCTGCTACAGGAGGCAGGACAGGCCAATCCGCCGCAAGACGTGCTGGACAAGATCAGCGAAATCTATGCCGAACTGGGAACCTTGCCCGCCGATGTTGCCGCAGAGACCGCACGGCTGCAGGGCGGCTTTTCCGGACTGTTAGGCTATAAATTGTCCGAACAATGGTCGACGCCATTGGAGAATCTCATGCTCGGCCCGATCGAAACGATCCCGCTGATGATGATCGGTATGGGATTGTATAAAAACGGCTTCATTCTGGGCGAGGAGAGCCGGCCGACCTACCTGAAAATTGGCTTATGGATGATGGCCGTCAGCCTGCCCTTGTTCATTGCCTTTGCCGGTATCGCCTACGCACAGGACTTCAACACAATCTGGATGATGAACATCACCCAGGCCTGGTCGATACTGCCCCGGCTGCTGATGATTATCGGCTATGTTGCACTGTTCATTTTCATCACCCAGCGCTTTCAACATAGTGCAACCATCCAGCGCGCCGCAGCAGCAGGCCGTGCCGCCTTTTCGAATTATCTTGGTACCAGCATCCTTATGACCTTCATATTCTATGGCTGGGGCCTGGGATATTTCGAACAGTTTGGCCGGTTCGAGCTGCAGCTGTTCGTGCTTGGCGCATGGGCGATCATGCTGTTCTGGTCGCGACCCTGGCTGATGCGCTTTCGCTATGGGCCGCTGGAATGGCTGTGGCGGAGCCTGGCAAAAGGACAGGCTCAACCGATGCGCTTGTCATGAGGGGTCGGTGGCTTCTTCGGCTGGATAGGACGGTTCATCCCTGACACTTTCAGCAGTGTATCTGACGTTCAGCTGCTGGTACAGATCGACTGAAGAGATGAACTCCAGCCGATCCATCGGATCGTCCATATGTGCTAGCGGGCGGCCATCGGGCGTGTAAGATAAATTTCTGTAACGGCCCTCTTGATCCCGCTGGACGATCCAACAGAAAACAGGCGAACCCAGACCGCCAATCAGATTGTGCATCACGATCACCTCCGCCTCGGCTTCCAGCGAGGGATCACTATCGGGGTCAAACGGCACGCCAGCATATCGGTAGACCGTCGCATGATCTGCGGCTCTTCCTACCGCTGTTTTCATGCATCGAGCGTTGCCCGTCTGTATTTCATCATCGGCTACGAAAACGATGTGGTTCGGGCCGATTGCAAGGAAATCACCGCCCTGGGCTTCGGTCGGTGCTACTGCTTTCGATCCCGCATGAATGAAATCCCAATCGTCCAGTATGTCGGCAGGAATTTTCCCGAAGAACCGGAGCATGGGAACCTCTCCAACGGTCAGCAGCGCATTATCATCAATACCTCCTGGCAACGATCCGAGATACTTGGGCAGGTCTATGCCTTTGGTATCCCAATCTGGCTCCACTTCGCCCGTCGGCACCAATGCCGCGCGAAACTCGAGGTCAAGTGATGTGCGATACTCTTCGAGTTCGTCTGCCATCTCCATCGGCAGGGTTTGCCAAAGCTGCTTGATCGACGATAGCTGCGAGGCAGGCCCTTCTTCTACCATCTCGTCGTCGACAAGATTCCCTGAGGTGCCCGATACGCGGGAAGCATTTGCCGGAATCAAAGCGAGAACCGTCGCGACGGACAAGACGAGAGCGAAAATTTTGCGCATAAACTACCTCATATTCGGTCAGGGAACCGATGTAGCCGGTTTCCGATGGATGAAAACAAAATAGTCCATCGCGATTTTGCTATTGCGATCTATTCTCATTAGCGATATACGAGTCGCAGTAAGGAGCCGATATGGTTGTTTGTGTTTGTAATGCGATAAAGGAAAAAGACCTGAGAGCCGCCGTGCGCAGCGGTGCGGACAGGCCGTCGCAAGTCTATGCCCAGCTCGGCCGCAAGCCAAAATGCGGGCAGTGCCTCGCTTTTGCCCAGACGATAATCAAATCCCAACTTGCGACCGCTTAGCATTCTCGTTATCAAATCATTGAAATAATTACCTTTTCTAAAAAAGCCGTGCTTTCGCTTCACGCGAAAATGCTGTATGGGACAGGCAATCAATTTTCAGACTAGCGGGAAGGAATCTGCCATGAAGGGCGATACAAAAGTCATCGAGTTTCTCAACGAGGCTCTCAAAAACGAACTCACCGCGATCAATCAATATTGGCTGCACTATCGTATGCTCGACAATTGGGGCGTGACCAAATTGGCCGAATTCGAGCGGCATGAATCCATCGACGAAATGAAACATGCGGACAAATTGGCCGAGCGGATTTTCTTTCTCGACGGATTACCCAACTTCCAGTTGCTGGGTCGCCTTAAGATTGGCGAAACGGTCGAGGAAATCCTCAAGGCGGATTTGGAGCTGGAATATGAAGCGCTGCCGATGCTCAAGGATGCGATCGAACATTGCGAAAGCGTGCGTGACTATGTCAGCCGTGACCTGTTCGCAGAAATCCTCGAAAGCGAGGAAGATCATGTCGATTCACTAGAACAGCAATTTGACATGATCGAGCGGATGGGGATTGAAAATTACATCCAGCTGCAGTCGAAACCTGTCGAATAGCCGAAAGCGGGATATTCAGCCGAGCCGGTGATGATATTTCTGCGGCTGGCGCTCGATTAACGGGCTGGAATCCTGTTCCAGCAAAGCCAGTGTTTCTTCGAACATCGGGCGCAATGCCACGACCAGCGGAAGCACTTCCTCGGGCGTGTCGTGGTGCTCGACACAGGAGCGGGCAGTCATCTCAATCCGTTCGGCTGCCTCGCTCAGTCGTAAAGCCCCGAATTGCAGTGATTCCCCTTTGAGACTATGCGCTGCATCCACCATCGGCACGGGATCTTGCGCGCGCATGGCGTCTTCGATCTTGCGGACAGACTCGGTTCCGTCTTCACGGAAATAGCCGAGTATCCGGACGAAATTTGGACCAAGCGCCAAGCGGGTCTCGGCGTAGACTATCCAGTCCATCAATTCATTTTCCAATGGCGCCACCAAATGCTCCCGGTAAAATATAACGGCAAATCGCTATTCCAGAACTGTTTACGGCAGAACCGGTGAAGACTTCATTACCCATGGCGATTATATAAGCCTGCAAAAAGGCTCCGATTGGAGCCGGTTACAGCAAATCACTCTTTGTCGTGATAGGGATTTTTGGGAGCGCGAATGATCAGCCGTACAGGAACCCCGCCAAAGCCAAGCTCTCGGCGAATACCGTTGATCAGATATCGACGATAGCTTTCAGGCAGATCATCGACCCGCGTACCAAAGATAACGAACGATGGCGGCCGGGTTTTGGCCTGGGTGATATAACGCAATTTGATCCGCTTGCCGCCAGGTGCCGGTGGCGGGTTTTCGGTGATCGCATCTTCGAACCAGCGGTTGAGCTTGCCGGTAGAAACCCGCTGTGACCAGATTCGCCGGGCCTGAAAGGCTGCTTTCATCAACTGGTCGATGCCCTTGCCGGTAAAGGCAGACACCGGGATCAGTGGCACGTCACGCACCTGCGCCAGCCCGTCATCCAATGCCGCACGGATACCATTGAACAATTTGCTCGGACCTTCGGCGACGTCCCATTTGTTGATCGCGATAACGACGCAGCGGCCTTCCTGAATCGCGTGGTCGGCGATGCGCAGATCCTGCGCTTCCAGTCCCTTGGTCGCATCCAGAAGAAGAACCACAACTTCGGCGAAATCTACGGCATGCCGGGCGTCGGCAACCGCGAGCTTCTCCAGCTTGTCATTAACCTTGGCGCGCTTGCGCATGCCGGCGGTGTCGATCAGGCGAACCTTGCGGTCCGGCTCGATACTGTCGAGCTTCTCTTCCTCGGTCAGCGCATCATCATGCCAGACCCATTCGACCGTGATACTGTCCCGGGTGATGCCCGCTTCGGGACCGGTAATCAGCCGGTCTTCATCGAGCATCTTGTTGATCAGCGTAGATTTGCCCGCATTGGGGCGGCCAACGATAGCCAGTTTTAATGGTGCGGATTCATCGGTTGGTTCTTCGCTAGCCGCTGCCTTGAAATTCTCGACATAGGGTTGAATAGCCTGAAACAGGTCGGCCATGCCGTCGCCATGTTCCGCGCTGAACGGAATGGGATCGCCAAAGCCGAGGGCATAGCTTTCCAATATCCCCGATTCCGCCGCTTTGCCTTCGGCCTTGTTCACCAGCAATACGACCGGCGTTTTGGCACTTCTCAGCCAGCGCGCAATTTCTTCGTCGAGCGGGGTCAGGCCAGCGCGGCCGTCGATCACGAATATCGCCAGCTCCGCTCCGGCAACCGCCATTTCGGTCTGCTTGCGCATCCGTCCGGGCAGGCTCTTGGCATCTTCATCTTCATAGCCGGCCGTATCAACGATGTTGAATTCGAGACCCAGAAGATTGGCAGCGCCTTCCCGCCGGTCACGCGTGACACCAGGCGTGTCATCGACAAGCGCCAGCTTCTTGCCAACCAGACGGTTGAACAGCGTTGATTTGCCGACATTCGGTCGACCGATAATTGCAATATTGGGCAGCATTGCGCCTGTCCCGTCCTTTTGGTTTAGATCCTCAGCGGAACGCTGAAATCCGGCCGCTGTCGTCGAGAATATATAGCATACCGCCCGCAGCAATCGGCGGCAGCGAAACGCCGTCGTCCAGTTCGAACAATGTCTGGCTGGCTCCGTCGCCGGGCGCTATCGAAACGACATCACCCTCCGTGCTGGCGACAATCAGTCGATTGCCGGCCAAAATAGGGCCCGTCCAGTTGATCGGATTTTTCTTCTTCTTGTCGTTCTTGAACGATGCGAGCTGGCTCATCCACCGGACCTTGCCATTCGGCCGGGCGATGCAAAGCAATTTCGCGTCATCGGTCAGAACGAAAACCCACTCACCGGCCACGACCGGCGTAGCGATTCCGGCAATATTCAATTCCCAGATGCGTTGGCCGGTAACCAGTTCATAAGCCGCCATACGACCGCCCTGACCCAGCGCGAAAACCCGGCCTCGGTCGATCACCGGATCGGCATCGATATCGGACAATGTCGCCACCGAAGTGGTGATGCTGGTCCGTGCGAGCGCATCATTCCAGAGGTTGCGGCCGTTCTCGTAACGATAGGCGGTCAATTCGCCCGAGGAATAACCAGCGACAACCGTACCTTGTCCGGCTGCCGGAGCGGCAACACCGAAAATTCCGGCGAGACCGAGCGTGCCGGCTTCGTTCCACTGCACCGAACCATCGACAAGGTTGAGCGCATAGATTTGATTGTCCTGAGTCATCACATAGACATTGCCGTTGGAAATCGTCGGCGACCCGCGCAGCGGCCCCGCCGGACGGACTTTCCATATCTGGCTACCGTCCGCAACGTTCAGCGCTACGACGTCGCCGACGCCGTTTGTTGCATAGACGATATCATTGGATACGCTTGCTCCGCCGCCGAAACGCGACGATTCTCCGTCGCCCTTGACTTCGATCTGCGTGGTCCAGATTTTTGCGCCGGTTGCCGCGTCAAAAGCGTGAACCATTGCTTCGGTATCGATAACAAACAGCCGCCCGCCGGATACCACCGGCGACGCTGCCAGCCGCTGCCTTTTCGTGGTGCCGCTGATATTGGCGGTCCAGACGCGCGCCAGATTACCACCCAGCGCAACATGGCCGATTGATTTGCTTGGATTTCCGCCCGATTGTGCCCATTCGCTATTGGCTACCGGAGCCGGTAGGATCACAGAAATCGAAGCCAGGGCCGGATCGACTTCCGCTCCGCTTTCGCCGCTCAATATCGACGTGCGCTCGCCGAGCGTCGGGGTGTTTTTCTTGCTGTCGCCATCGCCGCCGCCCAATATGCTGCAGCCAGAAATCAAGGACACGGCCAGCAGGCTGGCGATCAGTTTCTTACCGGAAATCATTCCTTAGCTTCTCCCTTAGCCGCGCCCGCATTCAGCGGTGTCGCTTTTTTGTCATCGCCGTCCACATCCACCGCGTCAACGCCTTCGACGCCTGCCATTTGCAGAGCGCGCGACCGGATCGTCGGAGGAACGCTCTCGTCTTTAGCAAGCTGCGCGAACAGCGGGCCGGCGAGATCGGATTTTTTCATGTTGAGATAGGATAGGGCGACCATTTCGCCTGCGCTACCAAACCAGGGGTTGCCGGGAACCGCTAGCGCCTTGAGCCGGTCGATCACGACCTGCGGCTTGAGCGTATCAAATTCGGCTGCGGTCTGGCGGATCAGCGCGAGATCACGAAACGGTTGCGGCAGACTGTCGTCCCCAGCAACCTTGGCATAGCCGGCGATCGCCTTTTTCGGTTCATTTTTTTCCAGCGCAATATTCGCCTGCAGCAAAATCGCCGCTGCCCGATAGCCGTCCTGGTCCGCTTCCATCAGCGGCTCCAGCGCGGTCGCCGCGCCGTCGAGATTATTCTGGCGGATACTGTCTATCGCAGCGACATACTCCTCGCTGCGAAGCCCGGAATCTTCGTCCTGGCTATTCTGCCAGAATATCCAGCCCGCCAGCGACCCGAGGCCAATGACGACGACAGCGATGATCAACAAGCCGTAACGCGCAGCGAAATTTTTCAGTTGGTCATCGCGCACCGCTTCATCGACTTCGCGCAGAAACACTTGTTCCTGACGGTCTGGCTGCTCTTCTGGTGCTTTATCTTCGTCTTTGGCCAATGTGGCTTCCTCAAATCTGTTTCACATGCCTTGTCCGCCGGTCAGACAACGCGCATGGCAATCGGCTGTCCTTTAGCGTCCGCAATAGCAAATGTAAAAGTCTATTGACCATTTCCACAGGCTGAACGGCGGATCGGCTAAAAGTCGGAATCCTGTTATTTTTTCGGCTGATAAAGCTGGTCCGGCCCCGGAAAGCTGCGCTCCCTGACCTCTCCGGCATATTGCTGCGCCGCCTGATCAATTTGCTCGGCAATATTATGATAGCGTTTTACAAAGCGCGCGGTGCGGTCAAACATGCCAAGCATATCCTCGGTAACCAGCACCTGACCGTCGCATTGCGCCGATGCCCCGATACCGATAGTGATCGCGTCGACCGCCTTGGTTGCTTCGATCGCGATCGGTTCGAGCACGCCTTCCAGCACGATCGCAAAAGCACCGGCCTTGTCCAGCGCCACCGCATCACCGACTATTTTCTTCGCTTCCGCTTCGCTGCGTCCGCGCGCGGCATAGCCGCCGAGCACATTGATCGCCTGCGGTGTCAGGCCGACATGACCGACCACCGGAATGCCGCGCTGGACCAGAAAAGCGACCGTCTCCGCCATCACTTCACCGCCCTCAAGCTTGACCGCAGCAGCACCGGTTTCTTTCAGAATATGGGCGGCGCTTTCATAGGCTTTCTCCGGCGACGCTTCATAGGAGCCGAACGGCATGTCGACCACGACGACGCTATGATAGCTGCCGCGGACAACCGCCGCGCCATGGTTGCACATCATGTCGAGCGTCACGGGAATCGTCGAATCGAGCCCGTAAATCACCTGCGCCAGCGAATCACCGACAAGCAGCATATCGCAATGCGCGTCGAGCAATTGCGCGGACCGCGCGGTGTAGGCGGTCAGCATGACCACCGGCTCCTCGGTCACCCCGTCGACCTTGCGGCCCTGAATTTTGGGAACCGACAGCCGACGCATCGGCTGCGGCCGCGGAGTGGCGCGGCTGGTGGAGGTATCGAGCTTGAAGGTCGTGGACATGATAATCCTCAGCAGTGACGTTGAAAGACCGGCCTTGATAAGCGACGATGCAAGATAAGGCCAGCTTCGCGATTATTGCTGGACGGCAGACAGCGCCTGAGCCGGATTGTCGCTGAACAGGCCATCGACTCCGGCCGCGACATATGCGCGGATTTCGCCTGCCAGATCACCCGGCTCGCGCGGATCGATGCCGCTCTTGAAATCGGTCGGGAGAAAATGGTTCTCGCGGCGGAAGGTCCAGGGATGGACAAGCAGGCCTGCCTTGTGCGCCGCTGCGACCAGTCCCGTCGGTTTGCCAAGAAAGCCGACAGCGTTGCGGTCGATCACCAGATCTTTGGAAGGCCCGATCCCGTCGGCATAGGTGGCAATTTCCGTCAGGCCATCCTCCGTCAGCATCGATGCGAAGCTCCGGTCGGCACGATCCGGTGGCCCGCCTTCGCTGCCAACCAGTTGCACCAGCCGTATCTCTGTTTTGCCGTCCAGCGCCTTCAGATTGCCGACTTCGAACGACTGGATAAACACCGGATCTTCTTTGCCGCCATAGCCATATTGGCTCAGCAATTTCAGCATAGGCTCGTCATGGTCGAGCCCGAGAGTCGCGAAATATCCCGGATGTTTGGTCTCGGGATAGACTCCGATTCGCTTGCCGCTCTTCTTTTCATGCTTCTGCAGCAGCTGCAGAATCTCTTCGAAGGTCGGTATTTCGAACTGGCCATCATATTGCATATTTCCAGCCCGCAATTCGGGCAGCCGTTCTCTGGCGCGCAGCGTCTTCAGCTCGGCAAGGGTGAAATCTTCGATGAACCAGCCGGAATATTCCTGGCCATCAATGGTCTTACTGGCCTTGCGCGCCGCGAATTCCTGCCGGTCGGCTACGTCCGTGGTCTCGCTAATCTCGTTCTCGTGCCGGGCGACCAGCACGCCATCCCTGGTCAGCACCAGATCGGGCTCGATAAAATCCGCGCCTTGCTCGATCGCCAGCTGATAGGCTGCCAGCGTATGTTCCGGCCGCTCGCCGCTGGCACCGCGATGGGCGATTATCACGGGTTGTACCCCGGTCAGTGTCTTGACGTTCACACTCGCTTCTCCTGCCTGTTCGTTCAGCGCGCCGCATCCGGCCAGAACCAGCGCAAATATCATTATCGAAGCAAACCGGATGCGCATCCTCAACCGACCTCGACGCCTTTCCAGAAGGCGATCCGCCCGGCTATTTCGGCGGCAGCATCCTTGGGAGCCGGATAAAACCAGGCCGCATCCTCGTTGGTTTCGCCGTCTACAATCAGGCTGTGATAAGATGCGTCGCCTTTCCACGGACAGTGGCTGGTGGCGTCGCTGTGCAGCAGATATTTCGACCAGACCGAATCGCGCGGGAAATAATGATTGCCCTCGACCACGACCGTATCGTCACTCTCGGCGATTACCGCGCCGTTCCATTTTGCTTGCACCATTTATCTGTCCTTTTTCTTATAACTACACTGGCGGCCGCGATCAGTGTCAACGGCATCCAAATCCAGACGGCTTCGGAATATAACACTGCGATACCACGAGCGCTGATAAAATCGGAAAGACCGATTGGCGATACGGCAATCGGGGTAAGCGGCGCAAAATGACGCGCCTGTTCAAACGGCCACAACAGGGCCACGCCCAGCCCGCCGCTGGTCAACATATCGAGCAGCCCGTGCGAGGCCATCGACAGGAAAAGGAAAACGGCAGCAACATAATAGCGATCGGGGCGCAAAAGCGCGGTCACGAACAAGGCCGCAGCTGCGGCAAAAACCAGACTGTGACTAGCACCGCGATGGCCCCAGCTATCGCCATATTCGATGCCCAGACCAAAGCCGATTACATCGGCGTCTGGCAGCATGGCAAAGACCGCACCGGTCGCGATCACCGGCAGCGAAAGTCTGTTTCGTCCCAATATCAGGGCACCAGCCAGCGGCACCATTGCATGGGACATGATCGTCGGCATCAGCTGTTACGTGCGGTTAGACCTGCTGCTTCATAATCCGATGCCTTGAAGCCGACGACCAGTTCGTCACCATGTTCCAGAACCGGCCGTTTGATCATGCTGGGATTTTCCATCATCACCATCACAGCCGTATCGTCACCGATATTTTCCTTCACCATGTCGGGCAGCTTGCGGAACGTCGTACCGCGCTTGTTGATCAGCGCTTCCCAGCCGACCATCATCACCCACATTTCCAGCTTTTCGCGGTTAATCCCGGATTTTTTATAGTCGTGAAAGACATAGTTGATGCCGTTACGCTCCATCCAGTTGCGTGCCTTCTTTATCGTGTCGCAATTGGAAATGCCGTACATCTTGGTTTCGCCAGCCATCGTCAGAATCCCTGATAGTTTGCCCAGAATCGATTGTCGCGAGCGGTAGGCTCAAAAATTAAAATTGGCAATGGGCTGCTGTGCGAAGGCAAAAACAAGCCAAGTGCAATTTCAGGAAAGCCAGGCAAATGCCCGCTCCAGAAATAACTTGCCGTCATCCCGCTGAATCTCGCCGTGCGCCATGATCACACCGCGCGGATTCCAGGCTAGCAGCTGATCCCGCGCGGTCCGCGTCGCCTTGCGCCTGACAAAAGACAGTCGCCATTCGAGCGGTGCATAGCCTTTGCCTTCCATGATCCCCCATGGTTTCGCGATCCAGCGCTTCCAGCCTTTCCAGTGCTGGCGAATGAACGCCTCGCTGAAATTTTCCGACAGATCGCACAGCATCGCCGTTTTCGACGTTCTGTGGAAAAACACGATTTCGTCCATCACCGGGGAACCGTTGAACCAGATCTGGTCAATCGCTCCCTCCCAAGCGGCGGGCGCTTCGTTTTCCAGTGGCGCTTCAAAGACCAGATCGCTGCGCTTGCGAATCGTCGATGCCGGTCCCCACAGCTTCGCTTCCGGCCACGCCTCTTTCCAGTCCTGCAGATAGAGATGGTGGATCTTGTTGGGGCTGACCAGATGTCGGGGCCTGCCAATCTGCTCGATTTCCGCCTTCAGCTCCGGCGTCAGCGCGATCGGCGACCAGCACCACAGATCGCCGCTGCCCAGCCGGACGATGACGCAGCGCGTAGGATAAGGAAAGCCGTGGAAATCAACAATATCGCCTTCGGCAATCCATATATCATCGGCCAGTTTTTCCATCGCTCAGCTGTTTTCCGGATCCAGTCTTTTCCCAATCGTCACCACCGGTTGTAGCTCATATCCCAGCGCCGTGTAAAATCCGATCGCCGCTTCATTGTCGTCGCGCACCATCAGCTGGATTTTCGGGGCATTACGGTCGCGCAGCCATTGTTCGGCGGCTGCCATCATCTTTCTGCCAAGACCCTGTTTCTGGCTACCCGGCGTAACCGCAAGATAATAAACCCATCCGCGATGGCCGTCAAAACCGGTCAGGACGCTGGCGACCAGATCGCCTTCTGAATGTGCGAGCAATATCGCGGATGTTTCATTCGCCACGGCCAAACGATAATCCGCCGCCGGATCGTTCCACGGGCGCGTGAGTTCACAGGCTTTCCAGAGAGCGATGACCTCGTCCATGTCAGCCTCGTTGGCAGTGGCAATCTGCATCGCGTTCCTAAGCCTTCACATAGCCTTCCGCCAGTTGGCGAATCTCATCGTCCGGATCATACCATGGCGCGCCGTCGGAACGCCAGATATGGGCATCCGGCCTTTGCGTGATTTCCGTATCGACACAGCCCATTCTGAGCATGATCATATTCGCCGCCCGCCGCTCGGCGATCAGTTGCGATCCGCAGCGGGTACAAAAACAGCGGAATTTCCCGGGCGATGACTCGAACCGGTTGAGAACATCCTCTCCGCTGGTCCATTTAAAGGCATCAAATGTGATCGGCATCACGCTGGAAAAGGCGGCGCTATGGGCTTTCCGGCAGGTCTGGCAATGACAGTGAAGGATCAGCCCGGGGTCACAATCCGCTTCATATGTGACCGATCCGCAAAGACAGCTTCCCTTGATCATTTGGCTTCCTTTCGCACGGTAGAATGCTTCAGATATCGACGACAATCTTGCCGAAATGCTTGCCCGACTCCTGATGGCGGAAAGCATCGCCAAGATCGGCGAGCGCGAAGGACTTGTCCAGTATCGGCTTCAGGCCATTGGCCTCGATCGCGGCGATCATGTCCTGCTGTTGCGCCCGGCTGCCCACGGTCAGGCCCTGCACGCGCAGGTTTTTCGCCATCAGCAGCGCGGTTTGAATGGGTCCGGCAAAGCCAGTCAACACACCAATCAGCGCGATATGGCCACCGATGCGGGTCGCCATCATCGACTGGTCGAGCGTGCCCGGCCCGCCGATTTCGACAACGCAATCTACGCCCTTGCCACCAGTCAGTTCGAGCACTTTCGGCCCCCAGGCTTCGACTTCCTTGTAATTGATCAGATGGTCAGCGCCGAGTTCCTTCAGCCGCTTGAGCTTGTCATTGGACGAAGACGTCGCGATCACCGTCGCACCCGCCGCCTTGGCAAATTGCAGCGCGAAGATCGAGACGCCGCCAGTGCCCTGCACCAATACCGTATCACCGGGCTTCACGCAGCCATCGACGAACAGGGCCCGCCACGCGGTCAGGCCGGCACAGGTCAGGGTCGCGGCTTCGGCGGCGCTATAGCCTTTCGGTGCCTTGGTCCACGCGGTGGCAAGGCCAACCGCCTGCTCGACCGCATAGCCGTCAATACCATCGCCGGGCACGCGCTTGAAACCGCCTTCGGGCGGCGCACCGTCGATCCACTCGGGGAAGAAGGTCGAAACCACCAGATCGCCCACAGCAAATTCGCTGACTCCCTCGCCCACGGCAGTGACCTCGCCTGCGCCGTCGGACATCGGGATGCGGTTTTCGGCGGTCGGGATCATCCCCTTGACCACCGCATAATCATGAAAGTTGAGGCTGGACGCGCGCAAGCGCACCGCGATTTCTCCGGGGCCGGGGGCTGCCGGATCGGGCAGATCGACCAGCTTGAGATTGTCGAGCGATGCGGGAGCGTGCAGTTGGATGGCTTTCATGACGGGTCTCTCCTGAATTTTAATTGTTTGATTAAATTCGGGTCTAGTATGGCGGCGGCGGGTGGTCAACAACTGCCCGTGTCATACACCCAGAGACCTCGCCGCCTATCTTGAAAATTGGTAATCTTGAGGGCATTTTGACACCATGAAAAAGACGGTCACGATTGAAGATAAACGCAAGGAATCCCTCAACAGAGAGGCCGAACTGACGACTCGATCGCTAGGCACCGGAAAACAGGAAACCGCTATCGACCATCTGTTTGACGCCGCCCGAAACGGCACGGCTGAACAGCGCAAGCTCTTTTCAGGACGCAAGGCAGAGGAGCTTGGCGTGGGACTGCACAACGAAAAGATTGTGTGGGAAAGCGGTCTTGACGATTGATTGCGACGGGTGGCGGTCGACGGATCTTATTCGTTACATCCGGACCAAAAAAGCAAAGTCAAAAAAGACCCGTTCGTCCTGAGCCTGTCGAAGGACCGAGGCAATCACAATTGTCCCCCAGCAATTAATCTAGAGGCCAGCGCCGGTTTGGCGAGCCCGTAATTGGGTCAGCATAGCGCGCACTCATCCTTCGACAGGCTCAGGACGAACGGGAGAGGAGTACTGGCGTCAAGAATGAAAGACGTAACGCCGCAAACCTCCGTTCGTGCTGAGCTTGTCGAAGTACGAATTAGCACGATCCATCCTCAAGAACGACACCGGGCCAGCTCGGATATCAAATCCCAGTCACAAGCAATCAACGCCCGCTTTTTCGCCCGCGACCAACCCTTGATCTGGCGCTCCGCGGCAAGGGCTTCTTCGCGAGTTCCGAATGTTTCGCTCCACACCAGCTCAACCGGACGCCGGCTGTGCGTATACCCCCCGATGGTTCCGGACTGATGCGCGGCGATGCGGGCCTCAAGATTATCGCTGTGCCCGACATAAAAATGCCCGTCCGCGCATCTCAGCATATAGGTCCAGAATGCCATCGCCGCACGATAGCGCGCACCCGTCCTTCGACAAGCTCAGGACGAACGGAAGGGGATGATTGGCCTAAACTGTTAAGAAACCAGCGTCGAAAAACCCCGTTCGTCCTGAGCCTGTCGAAGGACCGAGGCACTCACAAACTTCGGCGCTTAACTCAGCGACTCCTCGCGTCGCCGAATAAATCGGACTATCGCTCTCCACCATGCGGCATCTTGCGATGCCGAGCGTCGCGGGCAAATGCGCCCCGCGCATTTGCGGTTAACCGCGTCACTCCCACTCGATCGTCCCCGGCGGCTTGCTGGTATAATCATAAACCACCCGGTTGATCCCCTTCACCTCGTTGACGATCCGCGTTGATACTTGGGTCAGGAAGCTGGCGTC
>NZ_JBALUT010000055.1:0-18089 GCF_036963705.1 Parasphingorhabdus sp.
CGAAGCGCATCCGCGAACTCGTCTTGACTGCTCGCCATCAACTCACGGCGAGAAATACTACCGGTCAGAAGGAATTCAAATGCCTCTCCGAGGCTAGTTTTACCCTTGCTATTTGGCCCCCAGACGACGGCAATGTCACCTGGCAGATTTAGGACTTGCTCGGCTCCACCGTATGCACGGAACCCCCTAACGGTTAGCGACTTAATCTTTGCTGACAAAGTTCTGCCTCACCTGTTCCAGTCGCTCGGCTATGACATTCTTCAGAGCGGCAATGTCACCGCCTGAATCGACGTGTGCCCGCACAAACCGTGTAGAAAGCGCGTCCTGATCCAAGTGTTTCAGTAGTCTCTCGCTGTTACTTTGCAGCTCCACCGATGCTGGGTCTTCTACCGTCAATTTGCCCCCTGCCCGCTATAATAGACAAAATATAGATAGTATCTTCGCAATATGCCCTAAATTCAGCAGTCTGCTAGACCCGCAGCAAGGTTCGCATCCTTGCTTTTCAAGCACGCCGAGAAAGGCTAATCCAGAGGATTAGATGCGGTGGAGCTTAGACCTGATCGGTAAAGCACTACAATTGCAAATTACTTCCGGGCATTTCATGCCCGTCTGCGCGAAGCGCCGGGCCTGTCGGCGGGTGACCTTCAGGTTGCCCACCGACAGGTCACCCTGAAACTACCCACACTAGGATCACACCAGAACGCAAAAAGGCCCCCGCCTGCTGACGGGGGCCTCGATCATTTCAGCGGTGAAAGCTGTTACTCGGCGGCCATCCTGTCAGCCTGCGAGGTTCGGGTCATGATGTAATCCACGGCTTTCTGCGCCTCGGACGCGGCGCGGAAAATCGCGCGGCTGTCCTCTTTCATTGCCTCAAGCCATCCTTCGACATAGGCCGCGCTCTGGCCGAATTCCGGCTCCACCCCGATCTGCGCGCAAAGCATGCAGTTTCCGATTTCCGCGACCAGCTCTTCGAAGGCATAGGCCTTGCGGTCGTTGAACCGGCCCAAGCGGTCCAGCCGCTTTGTTGCACCTGTCCAGTGGGTCAGCTCATGCGCCAAGGTGCCGTAATATCCTGCGGCCCTGTGAAACGTCGCGATCGGCGGCATGTGGATGCGGTCGGTCTTGATGTTGTAATAGGCGCGCGGCTCCTCGGTGCTATCGACCTGAGCACCTGTCGCGGCAAAGAACGCCTCCAACGCAGGATCGGCCTCAGTGCCAAGTTCACGGGCCGGATCGGGCAGGATGTAGAATTCAGCGGGCAAACCCTCAATCTGGTCGGCATTGAATACGCGGTAGGCTTTGGCATAGGGGATCTGGCGTTCCTCGCCGGTCTCATCCTCGCGCTCGACGGTGCCATACTTCACGACGGTTGCGGATTTTTCGCCCTTGCGAACATGGCCCCCAAGCTGCTTGGCCTGATTGAACGTCATCCAGCGGGCTGAGCTGTAATCTTTAGCCATCGCCGTGGCCCAAAGCATCAGGATGTTGATGCCCCGATAGGCCTCACCGTTGAACCGTTCCGGCAAGCTGACCGATGCCCCGCCACCGGTCCACGGCTTGCGCCAGGGCGGTGTTCCCGCCTCGATCTGCGCGATAATCTGATTGGTGACATGGGAATAAACGTCAAACTTCTCTGCGGTCATTTGTGACCCTCCTTTGAGTGACGCGGGCCGGGTCTCTTCCCCTTTCCGCCAATGGGCGGGCCTTCCTGTTCTGATCTTTGGAATGCCCATGCATTCCGAAGGGCAGAGCAGGTAAGGGCAAAGCCCGTCCTGCGGCCTGGCGGGGCCGTGACAACCGGGTGGAGGGCGTGAATTTGGGAGGGAACCGCGCGCCTGCGCGTGGGAGGAACCGGAATTCTCGACCGGAACCGACGCCGCAGGCGGCGCTTGCCGGTTTTCTCGGACCTGCCGGGATGGCAGGCGGATCAACAGGGTTTAGAAACTGTCAGGGTTGGGGTGAGCGGGCGTCAGCCCGTCGATCCCCTACCCTGTCTATCGCTCAAAGCGATACCGGCGCACTGCCGGGATCACTAAGCTCTATTGAGCCATATCTAACTCGATAATATACGATTGATGCCTTCGTTAGATTCGGGCAGAAGAAGATCATCATTATTTCTATCGATGTGCGCGATGAGCCAGACGACTGACCTAGAACTAAATGTCACCACCGAACAAGGCCTTCGGGCGTTTGCCGAGGATGGGCACACGGTCGAAGTGCTTTGCAAAGCTGATCCCGAACGCAAAGGGCCGAGCTGGTACGGTCTATGGATCATGCGGACAGTCGGAAACGACGGGCAGGAGAAAATCCTTGTCACTGCCAGGACGCGCATCACTCAAAATGCGATCAGGGTGCGCGAGTTCAGGACTGCAACTGGAGTTATATCATTCCTTGTCGGTATTGGATTCTCACAGGCGAGCATTCCCATGAAAAACGGGGAAACAACGTCTCATCGCCTCGTCAGTGACTGAGGCCCGGATCGCGGTCGATGTCCCGCTCCTTCTCCTGATCGCGCTCTTCCTCGATTTCCTGCTTTTTGCGCGGCTTATTCAGCACGTCCTTCAGGCGCTCGTTCACGGACGGCTTTCGCGCCTCGCGGCCTGTGTCCTCGCCCAGATTATACTCGCCGTGACCGTCCAGCTTGTGAACCGCCGCCTGGCCGTCTCTTCCCGCATCCTTCTCCATGATCTCTTTCAGCCGCTCCCGCGCGTAATTGCGGCCTTCCGGCTTTGGCGTGTCGTCCTTGTCCCGTGACCGGCCCACAACCTGCGACAACCGCTCCCGGATATCATCTGGCGTGCGCCCGTCGCGATCTTTCGCGGTCGCGGCCCTGAGCGCCGCCAGACCGGCGGAAACACGGCCCTGCCCCGCCTCGCGCTCGATGCCGTAGGTCTCCCGCGCGATATCCAGCCGCTCACGCATTTCGCGGAAAGCGGCGCGGGCCTGGCGAGCGGCATGGACCACGGCCCCACGCTCGGTGACGGGGACGTATTCCCGGCCTTGGCGCTCGGCCATCACCTTTGCGCGCCGCTCCATGGAATTGGCCGCTGGCCCCAGCTTCAGCTCCGGGTCGCGGTCCAGCTCCTCGGCGGACAGCTTGTCGCCACGATCCAGCGCCGTCTCGCGCTGCTTCTCAAGCGACCGGTGATCGACGCGCTCGACCTCCCCGACACGCTCCAGCGCGCGGTTCTGCAACTCGGCCCATAGACCGCGCATCTGCTCGATCTCGACGCCGCCGGTCTTCGCGAAATCGAGCACGCGGGTTTTGGTGGTGAAGCCCCCGGCTTCCAGCTTGCGGGTGGAGGTCAGAACATGGGCATGATGGTTGCGCTGATCGCCTTCGCGGTGGGGCGCATGGATCGCCACATCGACGGCTACGCCATAGCGGCTGACCAATTCCTGGGCGAAGTCGCGGGTGATCCGCGAGCGGTCCTCGGCGCTGATCTCGGACGGCAGGGCCAGTTCCCATTCGCGGGCAGTGACGGAGTTGCGACGGGTCTCGCTGGCCTCGACCTCGTTCCAGAGGCGAGACCGGTCCGAGGCCCAGTCCGGCGCGTCCTTGGGGGTCAGGATGAAGGTCTCCTCGATACCCTGCTTGCGGGTGTAATCGTGGACGCGACCTTCCCGCTGGCACTCGATGCGCACCCCGACACGGTAGGCTGCTGCTGCCGTCGCGGTGCGCCCGGCGCTGCGTTTGATCGTCTTCACGGAGAGGTGGTAGCTGGCCATGCGCCCTCCCCTCGCCTGCGATGCAAACGCGCCCACGCGCCGGAGCTGATCCGTACCGGTGCCCTGACATTGGCCATCGGATCAGCCATCTTTTCTCCGCAAGAGTGCGCCCGGAACCGGCCCGGTCTGAGGGGAAAAGACAGCCCGCTTGAGGCGAGCCAACGGCTCTCCGACGCGCGGGCTTGCCAGTGATCTGCCCCCAGATCCCCAGCCTCATGGGGGGCGGGATATGGGGGCAGATCACTGGCGGTTTGCCGGAGGCAAACCCGGTTCGTGTCGGCACCGTCAGGTTTGCCGGGTTGCGCGTTCGCACCGACACGAACCTCCCGCAAGAGAGACGCCAGCGGCAGACCGGCCCCCACCGTGGGGCATCGGACGAGACGCTGGTGCGAGTTTGCGGGAGGCGATCCAACCGCTGAGGTTGGGCTGGGATGGTTTGGAAGGGGCGGCGCGCCCTTCCATGTCGCGGCGGCACGCAGCGAAGGGGATGGCCATCGGCCGGGGCTTTGCCCCAGAGAGATCGCACGCAAATCTCGGAACCGCAGGTGGAGAGTTTGCATAAGTGCGCCCTTGTCCTTTACAGGCCTACGGGTAAGCGGTATCGGTTGATCTAGCAAGAACAACTTCAACCACAAGAATATTTGATGGCGAGGGTAGAGATTTGGCAGAAACAGAACTCGAACGGGCCGAGAAACGATATGCCCAGGCCAAGGCCCGTCTTCAGGCGCTGAAGAACCGGGAAAGCACCAGACAGCGCAAACTCGACACACGGCGCAAGGTGATCCTGGGCGGGGCGCTGCTCGATCTGGCGGAGCGGGATTCCAGTGCCGCTGCCATTCTCGACCGGCTGATCCGCAACCTTCCCCGCGAACAGGATCGCAAGGCCTTCGCGGACCCGGGTGCTCCTTCCCCTGCCCCCTCCAGCTCTGATCCGGAAACGCCGTCCTGATGCGGGGCGTGATGCTCGTTGTCGGCGGGCTGTTCCGCTTCTTCGGTCGGTTGATCTTCACGCCCATCCTGTTGGGCTGGATGATCGGCGCTGTCCTGTTCGGCGCGATGATCGGCACACTTGTCGCCACGCCGTTCGTCTTCGCCTTCTTTGACCAGCCGCCTGGTGAAAGTGCATGGCAGTGGTTGGTCTTCGTGCCGTGCATTCTTGTCGGTGCTGTCTTTGGGTTCCAATACTGGCGGATGGCCTCCGGAGCCGATGCCTTCTTCGGCCTGAACGGTGACAGCCACGGCTCGGCCCGGTTTGCCAACCGTAAGGAGCTGAAGAAACTCCAGGGCGAAGACGGCCTTCTGATCGGGCGCAACCCGCACACCGGACGGCTGCTGCGCTATGACGGTCCCGCCCATCTGATCACCCTCGCTCCGACACGGGCCGGGAAAGGCGTGGGCACCGTCATCCCGAACCTGCTGGCGGCGGAACGCTCGGTCTTGGTCATCGACCCCAAGGGCGAGAATGCCCGGATCGCCGGGGAAGCCCGGCGGCGGTTCGGAACGGTCCATGTTCTCGATCCGTTTGAGGTCTCCGGGATGCCCTCTGCCGCCTACAACCCGCTCGACCGGCTGACCCCGGACAGCCTCGATCTGGGCGAGGATGCCGCTTCCTTGACAGAGGCGATGGTCATGGACCCGCCGGGACAGGTCACAGAAGCGCACTGGAACGAGGAGGCCAAGGCCATCCTCGGCGGTCTGATCATGTTCTGCGTCTGCCATGAGGATCGCGACCGCCGGTCCCTCGCCACCGTCCGGGAATATCTCACCCTGCCCCCGGAAAAACTCCGCGCACTGCTGGAGCTGATGCAGGACAGCGATGCGGCGGGCGGGCTGATCGCCCGCGCCGCCAACCGCTTCCTCGGCAAGGCGGATCGCGAAGCCGCCTCGGTGCTGTCGAATGCACAGCGCCACACCCATTTCCTCGACAGCCCGCGTATCGCCAGGGTTCTGTCACGGTCAGATTTCCATTTCTCCGATCTGCGCCACCGGATCGCTTCGGTGTTTCTGGTGCTGCCACCGAACCGGATGGACGCCTACAGCCGCTGGCTGCGCCTTCTGGTCTCTCAGGCCCTTCAGGACATTGCACGGGACGCTGAGGCGTCCGTGAGGCCCCAGAGCGGCCTTGCAGGCGCTCAGGGGGACACACAGCGCCTCAAGACGCCCACGCTGTTCCTCTTGGACGAGTTTGCCGCCCTGGGCCGCCTGGAGGCCGTGGAGCGCGCCATGGGGCTGATGGCAGGCTATGGCCTCCAGCTCTGGCCCATCCTGCAGGACATGAGCCAGCTCAAGGACCTCTACGGCGAGCGCGCGGGCACCTTCATTGCCAATGCCGGGGTGCAACAGGTTTTCGGGGTGAATGACTTCGAGACGGCCAAGTGGCTGAGCCAGATGATGGGTCAGGAAACTGCCGGATTCCAGACCGACAGCTTCAAGCCCGGTGACGGCCCTAGCTTCAGCAACAACCTGACGGGTCGCGATCTGCTCACCCCCGATGAAATCATGCAGCTCCGCCCTGAAAACCAGCTTCTGCGCGTGCAGGGGCAAGCCACCGCCGTAGCGCAGAAGCTGCGCTACTACACCGATCCCGAGTTCAAGGGGCTGTGCGTCCCGCAGGACCAGTAACCCCAAGGACGCCTCCCGATGCCAGACCAACCCGACCTCCCTGCCCTCTCCAACGATGATTTGCGCGAAACGCTCGATCTCATGGCCACGGCTGTCGCCAGCATGTCCGACAGGATCGACGATCTGACCGCCGTGGCGGACAAGCAGATCAAGGTTGCAACGGAAGCGCGGATCGCGGCCTTCGCCGCACGGGATCAGACCAATCCAAAAAAATACGGGGATCTTCTGGGTCAGACTCTCGACAGCCACCTGGGCGCAACCGCAGACGCGATGACCGAGATTGTCAGACACCTTGGCGTCCAGACAGAAAAAACCATCGGAGCCTTGGCCAGATCGGAAGATGACAGGTCCAGCGCTTATCGGGAGGTGTTCGAACGGGAACAGAAAGCGGATCGCCTCAAAAGCCGCCTGCCTTGGTTTGGTCTGGGTGCATTGGTTCTGGCCTTGGCGCTGACGGTAACGTTTCTTCGTTTCTTGGCCAGCAACGCTTCCACCTGCGCTGTCCTTGGAGCGTCATGGGCCACGACAACCGCGGGTGTCGATGCGTGCGTGTTCTACCAGCAGTGAGGGGAAAAGCGCTTCAGATGGATAGCTACCCGTGACTTGAAATTAGAGTTATCCACGGGTCTCTAGTGTTAAATATGTGTTAGATTCTGTGTTAAGCAAAAAAAATCACCGGCAAGCATTTGATAAGAAAGACGCATTTCGACACACCCGTGTGTGAAAGTACGAAAGAGTGTGTGTAAAAGTACGAAAGAACGTGGGTAAAAGTACGAAAGCTCTCCCGCTGTGTGTGAAAGTACGAATCATCGTGACTTCTCTCCAATTCAGCCCTACTGTGTGTGAAAGTACGAAAGGATTTCGCTTTGCCTGACGAGAGCGCGATCAACCGATCCCCCCTCCTGCCCGACAGGTATCCGCAAGGCGATTTCTTCGTCTGCGATATTTTTGATGCTGTTCCCAAGGCTGATATGGCCTCGATGGAGCATCCGATATTTTCGCTCTCGACCAAGCCGGATACGCGCGTCCGCGAGTATGAGCACAATGGCATCAAGATCGCGATCAAACCCTCGGTAGATGGGCTCGCGACGGTCCATGACAGGGATATTCTGATCTACTGTATCAGTCAGCTCATGACAGCCATCAACGAGGGTAAGGAAGTGTCGCAAGCGGTTCGCTTCCGGGCTTTCGATATGCTCGTGGCAACCAACCGGAATACGGCTGGTTCGGGGTATGCTCAGCTCAAAGCGGCTTTGGAGCGGCTGGCTGGCACACGGATCAGCACCAACATTGTGACAGGCGGTCAGGAAGTGTTCCGGACATTCGGACTGATCGAAAGTGCCGAGGTTGTCCGGGAAACTCGTGACGGGCGGATGCAGGAAGTTGAGGTCAAGCTCTCGGACTGGGTGTTCAATGCGATCCGATCCAAAGAAGTTCTGACTCTTCATCGCGATTATTTCCGTCTTCGCAAACCTCTCGAACGCCGCATTTATGAGATTGCTCGCAAGCATTGTGGCGCACAAAAAGAATGGCGGATCGGTCTGTTACTTCTTCAGAAAAAGTGTGGATCAAACTCCACGCTCCGCGAGTTCCGGCGTCTGGTCATGAACATCATCCGTGAAGACCAGTCGCACGACCATATGCCCGATTATTCTATCGAAATGGATGAGCAGGAGGACATGATCCTTTTCACAAACCGGCAGAACGTCAAAGTAGTCCTACCACAAGCTGTGGCGCCGCAGCTTGATCCGGATGTTTATGAAACCGCACGCATGATTGCACCTGGTCATGACGTTCACTACCTGGAACGGGAATGGCGGCAGTGGCTGCCCGAAACACCGCGAAATCCTGAAGCAGCTTTCTTGGGTTTCTGTCGGAAATGGATGCAGAACAGAAAAAATACCGGATAATTTTAAATACCGGATTTGTTTTTATACAGCTTCCAGGCCTCCTCGATGATGACCCCCTGCTGAACGCCTCTGCGCCGCGCCTCGTTGGCAATTTCTTCTGAAATTCCGGGCATTACCTTGGCATGCACCTGTCCAGTCCGGGGGCTTGGTTTTCGTCCGCGCTTCTTTTGAGGCTCACGCGCAACAAAACCAAGTTCCTCGCCTGCCCTGTCGGTTTTCTCAACGGCTTGAGCACTACGGTCCTTTTCGCGTGTCTTCAGACGGCTAAGGTCGATGTTGAATGGCTTGTCGGTCATTCTGCCGCCTCCCCGGCCAGTCGCTGATAGACAGCCTGCGCAAACTGCGCTGCGTTCTCGATAGCGCCTTCCATGTTGCCTTGTGCGGGCATGGTATGCAGGTCGCCCCCAAACTCAAAAAGGGCAGAGAACGCCGCACGCTCCATCAGCGGGGGATTGATCAGATCTACACCTTGTTCTGCCAGGGACCCGGCGATGCCACTATGCTGCTTGGACTTGATGGCCTTCGTCATGGTGAAGACGACAGCATGCGGAATCTTCCTGTCCAGTGCCTCCTCCTCTTCCGAGATGAGTTGCAGGGCACGAACACCGATTGTTGCGTCCAGAGTGGTGGCGCGCATGGGGGTAATGACAAGATCAGCCTGTGAGATCGCACGGGAAACAAGGCGGGACGCCACGCCTTCCAGGTCAACAATCACGATCTGGCCGTCTGTGTCATGCCGTTTAATGGTTTTCACGATGTCGGATTCGCTGACGCTCGACAGAATACTGATCCGGTCGGGCAGCGGCCCACGGTCTGCCCACAAGGTCAGAGACTGGTTCGGGTCGCAGTCCATCATGACAACCTTTGCGCCGGCGTGAGCAAGCTCTGTTCCCAAGAGGACCGCCGTGGTGGACTTCCCGGCGCCCCCCTTGGGTGACGCGATGACGACTGTAGGCATAGCAATCTCCAAATTATCCGGTATAAACAATAACCGGATAATTTTTAATATCCAATATCTAAATTATGTTACTAGAATAAGCTACTGGCGCTGTCTGTGCCTATATGCAAGTATATGCACAGACAGATTGATGTGGGGCCATGATCTCAACGGCAGTAGCAGCAAAACGGGCGGGGGTTCACAAAGATACCCTTCTTCGCTGGTTGCGGCGGGGGCTCGTACACGAGCCAGCGCGTGATCGCCACGGCTGGCGATACTTTACGGAAGAAGAAGTTATGGAAGTAGTGGCTTACGCCCAATCCGAGCAACACCAAGATGCTCAACCTAAACAGCCAGGCGAGAACGCTAATCTGCAAGCTCTTGCGGGTATGGATTGGGACTTTGCCGGTGCGAAGACGAATTACCTGACACACCGTCTTCACCCCTATCCCGCGAAGTTCATCCCTCAGATTCCGAACGCCCTAATTCAGGAGCTCTCTCGTGTGGGAGACACCGTTGGGGACATATTTTGTGGAAGTGGGACAACCCTAGTTGAGGCACTCACCCTCAAGCGTAATGCCGTTGGTATTGATGCCAGTCCTCTCGCTTGTCTGATAGCAAAGGCGAAGACCACACTTTTTACTGAAGAAGGAAAGCAGGAGCTCACAGCTTTACTTGAGAATGTTCGCCGCTTGGCAGTGCACGCACAAGCGTCTTCCTCGTCTGGTCTGCCGGGTGTCTTGTCCTCAGCGTGGCGACCCAACTTTCCAAAGCTCAGCTTCTGGTTTGAGGACTTCATCATCGAAGAGCTGGCAGAGGTGCTTCAACTCTGCCGTGGTATAGCCTCACCCGAGGCTCGCACGGTCGCGCTTGCAAGCTTCTCTTCGATTGTAGTTACCGTTTCCCGGCAAGATTCTGACACACGCTATGTTCGCCGGGAAAAGGGGACAATGCCTGGCGATGCGCTCAAGCGTTTTGCTCGCGCACTTGAGCAGTCAATTGAGGTAGTTTCAGAGTTTACTGATATTGTAGAGCCCCGGTTTAGCTGCACTGTCGTCGAGCAAGACCTACTTCTTAAGCCAGATGTTCCATCGCTTGATCTAGTGGTGTGTTCTCCACCATACCCAAACGCTTTTAGCTATCACCTCTACCATATGACCCGGATGATATGGCTCGGCATGGATCAGCCCCGCTTTAAAGCAGAAGAAATTGGGAGCCATAGAAAATACAGTAAAAAAGGTGCAGGTGCCGCCACAGTTGAAACCTTTCAGAAAGAATTTGCCACCATACTTTCTTGGTTGAGTGGCAAGTTGAAGCGCGGTAAATACGCCTGCTTTGTTGTTGGCGATTCAACGTTATCTGGGAAAAGAGTATCTAACGCCGATGTGATTTCCGAGGCGGGAAACCTCGCCGGTTTCCGTGAAGTTGCGCGGATTGATCGCCACATGCAGGCGACGAAAAAATCGTTCAATCCAGCAATTGGAAAGATCAAGACGGAACAAATTCTCATTCTAGAACACGTGGGGCGCCAATGAGTGATTTTACCTGTCGCATCAAGGAGTACATTCAACCTTTTGAACGGGAACTCGCATTTCAAGAGGTTGGCGCGTTACTACAGAATTTAGGGCTTAAATCCGAAAGAAGATCGCAGGCTGAATTGACGGTATTTGGCAATAAGGCGCATATCAATACCTTCGCTGAGCGGTTGGCTTATTGGGAGAGTATAGAAGGGCAGGGACAATCAATAACAACTCTCCAGTCACTTCGAGAGGCGACGGTGAACGTGGTTCGCAATGGGATTGACCTTGATGTCCTTCGTGGCGCGCTGCCATTCCGTGATGCGGTTTCACTACCGAATCGCCGATGTCTTCGGTATGGGACCCACGGCATCCATGAGTATAGAGGCAAATTTTTCCCTCAGCTTGTTCGCGCGCTCATCAATGTTTCTGGCACGGGCGCTGGCGGTATCGTTGCTGATCCAATGAGCGGCAGTGGAACTACGTTGGTAGAGTCTAAGCTCTTTGGGTGTGAGAGTTATGGGGTAGACATGAACCCTTTGTCGTGTCTTCTCACGGAGACGAAGGCTGGCCTCTTAGAAGCTAATCCTGATGAGCTTGTTAGCGGATACCGGGCCATTCGGGAGGCGCTGCTGAAGCCTGAACCTCGAAGCCAGAAAATGGCTTACTTCGATAACCTGCCGAAGGATGATCAACGATATCTTTCAGCGTGGTTTGGCACGGAAGTTCTCGCAGCACTCGACGACATCATGTGCTTGATTCAAAAAGAGAGGTCATTACATGCGAAGGGACTGATGTTTGTTGCCGTTAGCAACATCCTTCGCTCTGTATCTTGGCAGAAAGTTGAAGACCTTCGCATCCGTAAGGAAGTACGCTTCGATGTTGAGATTGATCCAAAGAAGGAGTTTCTCGAAGAGCTCGGACGGTCGGTTCGCGCGGTGCTCGCGCTCCTCTATCAAGAGGGACGCAAAGCCTATCCAAAGCATACCATTGTCCAAGGTGATGCTCGCCGTTGCGCCGAAATGTGGCCGTCTGTCAAAGGAAGGGTCGATACCATCATCACCTCTCCGCCGTACGCAACCGCCTTGCCATATCTGGACACAGATCGTCTAAGCCTATGTTACCTCGGTTTACTCCCCCGCCCCGAACACAGAGCTCGTGATCTGTTGATGATTGGAAACCGTGAAGTGTCTGAGAAGATGCGCCGCGAGTACCTCACAACCTATCAGAGCGAGAAGTCGAGCCTTCCTGAAGCCATCACAGGATTAATCGACAAAATTGATAATCTGAACAACAGTCATGATGTTGGATTCCGACGGCGGAATCTTTCTGCGCTCCTATTCAAATACTTCTCAGATATGAAGCGTGTGATGCACAGCATGAACGATGCCCTGAAAGTAGGGGGAACTGCTTATATTGTCGTAGGGAATAATCACACGACTGCTGGCGGTGAGCGGGTAAATATTGAAACGGCTAAACTTCTTGCCACTTTGGCCGATCAAGCTGGATTTGTGGTTGAACCTTCTCTTTCGATGGAAATGCTCGCATCTAGGGATATCTTCCGAAAAAACGCTATGGCGACTGAAGAGATTTTATACCTTCGCAAAATTTCTTAGAGGTAGCCAAAGAGCTTCTTAGAATTTCTCACCTGCATGTTACAGTGTGGAATAAGACTATTATAGCGGCCCGTTCCTATAGGGACGATTTCCACATAGTAGGCAAAGCCCCCTGCTCCATTTGCTCGCTGCATGTAAAAGATGTCGCCGACACCTCCAGCGCTTCTCAGATGCTCGCTCCGCAGACGCAGGTCTTTTTTGTCTGGATTATACCACATAGTAACGGGGAATGTTGCGCCACCAAGGCGAACCATGACATTCGTTCGATCCATCTTTCCGCGTCCATGTTGGTCTATCGGCCCAGTCCAACCCGCGTCTGCCACAAAAAGATGCGGCCAGCCCCAAAAGTCAGGATCGGTGTCGCGTGCGACAAGAGGAATGAAAATTTCCGGTGAACGGCGCTGTGTTCCTTTCGTGGTCTGCCCGACACCAACGTCTGTTCGCTGCAAAGTCATAAGAAAAGTGGTGTGGTTTCCCGCCTGGGCAGCGACTGGAGGAAAGTGGGGAACCTCAAGTGCCTCGTCGTCTTCGTCTTCGGGATCAGCTACAATATCATCTTCAACAGGAACAACGATTGCTGCAATCCTCGGTGCTGCTCTCACGCCGCGCCTAGTGAAAATGTTCTCTACTTCTTCACCGGCAGCTTCCCGCGCTGTCTTTTCCTCTGCTCTAGCGGCTTTCTCGTCAGGTACCTTCTTTGCTGCGGTCAGGCGATCTAGGAGCGCGGAATCGAGTGGGAAGCATTCTCCCTCTACTGCGGTGCTCCATGTATCAAGACTTTCCGTAACGGCGGCGAGAATCTCTTGATCTGCCACTACTGAAAGATCGAGCTTCAGTAGGACGCTTGCTTCATAGTTGGTGTAAAGTCCGCCCTCGGTCATGTTTCCAGAACCGACAACAAGATGCGCAGCTTGATCATTTCGGAAAAGGTATACCTTCGGGTGGAAAGTGGAAGAAATTCCATTTCCGTACACAAAGATGCCAGAGCCGTTATCGACGGCGTCGATGAGGTCGCGCAAGCCTTGCTCAGATGTGCCGCCCGCATCAACTCCCGCGGTGAATCGAACAGCTCCCCCCCGGGCGACAAAGGCCTTCATCGCGCCCTTGATGTGTTTGGTTCCCGAACGTTTTACGAAAGCAGATGCTCCGCGAAACTCAGTCCAGCTGGGCTGAGCAAAGCCATCAAGAAGAAAGTCGCCAAGTCGGAAGGCGTCTTGCGGTTGCGATATAAATTGCGTGCTCATGAAACATCTTTCCCTCAGAATCAAAAATTCCAAAACGATGCTGCGCATGCCATCTGAGTAGAGTCCATCCCTCCTGAACCACTGATCTAAAGCACCCGAACAGTGAAAAAACTAGGCTCGGCGAACTGTTTTCTCACTGACGCGAAAAAGTTGGGCGATCTCGGGCAGGGGCCGCAGCTGCTCATCGCGCATCCGCCGCACCTCGGCCTTCTGAGCACTCGATAGGGCAGGGGGTCGGCCGCCGACGCGACCGCGCCTCCTAGCGGATTCCAACCCCTCCTTGGTCCTCTCCGAAATCCGCTCCCGCTCGAACTGGGCGATGGACGCGAAGACATGGAATACCAGCCGACCAGCGGGCGTGGTGGTGTCGATGTCTTCGGCCAGAGACCGGAACCCCGCATTCTGCGCCTGGATGGTATCCACGATATCGAGAAGGTCGCGCAAAGAGCGAGCAAGCCGGTCATACTTCGTGACGGTAATCACGTCACCTGGGCGCATTTGATCGAGCAAACGGTCCAGCTCAGGCCTGCTACGGGCCGTGCCGGTGATTTTGTCAGCGAAGATCTTTTCGGCACCCGCCGCTTTCAAAGCGTAGATCTGGCCGTCCAGGCTCTGGTCGTCTGTCGAAACTCTCGCGTATCCAATGATCATGCCACACTGTGTCAAAAACCTCCCAAAACCGCAAAGGTTTTGTCATGGGTTTTTGTCCCATTTAAGCTCTTGATGTGGGACAGGGCAGGGGCGCGGGCCAAAAACGACCGTATTTGTCCCACTTGTTCTCACCAGAGCGTTTTGCTCGACGGCAGGCGCTCATGACATTTACGGCGAAGGTCTGCAGTGAGCTCAGATTGGCGGATGCTGCACGACGGTTGAATTGCACCAATGCGCAACGCAAATATCAAGTAATTGCCGCTTTCGCTACCTCTTGTTCCATAAATTCAGAAGCCATCAAATAAAGGAACTGCGTTGGTTGATTTGAAAAGAACTCAAAGACGAATGGCCCAATTGAGCTTTTTAAAATTTGGTCGAATTGTTCTGGTTTGTAGCGTGTGATAGAGCCAAAGTAGAAGGTTGCGAGGTAGATGGTCAGGAGCTGATTGAGCAGCGTCTGGGCAGAGCTTGGGAGATAAATGTAATATTTCCGGTACGGCGGGTAAGCAGTAACACTCCGCCAGAGCCGAGGGCGCACATCGTTGCTGATCTGCGCAAGCACTTGCGAGGGACGGTGTCCGTAATGGGTCGTGGCAGTCGATTCAGCTTCTATGATACGACGACCATCAATGAAAACTGAGCAATTCACATTTCGCCAAGCCCCCGCCACACCGAGGTTCTTCGATAGATCATTGAGACGATAGTCGAGGCGGGTGAAATCATCGGCATAAGCGCGAACCCGAAGCCAAGCTTCTTGAGCCGTGGCATCCTGCATACATTCGATCCGATCTAAACTGATAAAACGTTCCTTGATGTTGTCAGCTTGGCAGTAGATTCGATGACCGATCAACACCTGAGCAAGGAAGTCCTGCGAGCGAACTTCGACGCTGGTTTTAGGGGCGACAGGGGTCGGCAATGTTGCTCCCAAAGCTTGAGCAAACATGACGAACGCACTTGCCGCCGGGTTTCTGAGAATATCAATCGATACGCTTCCGTGGATTGCACCCGGCGTCGTGGGTAGTTTTTCTGAAAGGCCATGATGGACCGCGCCTAGCGCGGTACCTTTACGTTTCAATACAAGGCATTTCGCGAGGTTCAAAAATGAATAGTAAAGCAGCAATGGCTTTGCGGCACTGACGTCTGAATTCTGTGCAGCATTGAAGAAGTCGCGGCTTTGAACGAGAAAAGCGAGTGCCTGCCGCCGTGCATTTGAATCTGTCAGATTTTCCAGATTGTGCTGGATGATGTTCCACGGCTCTGTCGCGAATAAAATTGAATGAACACCTTCCCGCTTGACTCCTTGAAAGGTCGGAAAGAATGAAAACGTAGCAGGTCGCTGCCGAATATGAACTACGTCACCTGCTCTCGCGTCGACCCATCTCATTTGTGCTTTCCGTTCTCATTTGTATAAATACTTTATACTAATCTGCCCATAAGGTTCACTCACACTTAGGGCCACCGCATATGGACCCAAAACGTGTCTACCGAGGCATATATACCTTCACTAGGTGGGAGATTTCGCCATGGGCTTGCACCATCGCGGCGGTACCAGGCGGGGTATTGTCATGGCAGGCATCATTCACTGTTTTCTTGAACACAGTGAATTTTCCGGGATGTGATGGGTCCCGATCTAGAAGTGGCTCAATGTGTGGAAGTAGCCACTCCATCGTCTTGCCATCGTAATCGGTGAGTGAAGCTGCGGCATCACCTTTCTTGCGGCGATCATTCACCAGCATCTCCTTGCAAAAACGTTCGCCAGCATCGCGCAACTGAATTCCACACTCCTTACGGCTATCGGGATGTCCTCCCCGCGAGAGCGACCTCGCGCGGTTCAACTTTGCAATCAGCGCATCGCTCGTGTTCTCGATGATCGTGCCGTCGGCGGGAGCGTCGATATATAGTTGCGCGGTCGAAATCCCAGAATGACGATAACGCGTTTCCAACTCCTCCCAAGTATCATGATCTTGGGTCAGCACGACCACCTGCATTGGCAGCGCAAGGAGTTCGGTTAAAACCGTGGAGTTAAAATGGACGCGATAATCCTCGTCGCTAGAAAGAACTGGATCGTCGAGCACGATGAATCCTGCGCCCTCACGCTCTGCGCGCGCAAGGAAGAGCGCAAGGCCAAGGCAATGCAGCTGCGACTGACTGAAGATAGCAATCACATCCCGCAACTTCGCGGTGTCCTTGTTAGCCGTGGCGCTCAGACCAGCTTTGAAATCAATTGTTCGTTTCGCGCCCTTGCGAGGCTGCACAGCAGAAAAAAACGTGTGTTCGTCTGGGCGTAGGCGCTCCCACCACATCTGAATAGCGCCACTATAGTCGGAGAACTTGTCTTCCAACACCTTCTCTTTCGCGGTATCAATCTGCTTCAGGGCCATTCCAAACTCCTTCGAAACGGTTAGACGGGCCTTACGCTCGATCAGAAGCGACAGCAGGCGAGCCGGATCGTTCGCTATGTCGAGAAGGTCCTGCCAGCCAGCGGTATCCGACTGCTGGTCAAGTGCATCATTCAACGCCGTGCGCAGATTCATAGCTGCTGCGTCATAAGCTTCGAGCGCTATTGCGAAAGAGGATCGTTGTTCGACGAGGGTCTTAAAATCTCTATCAAGCGCGTCCGGATAGATATCGGCACTCCCAATATCGGCCGCTATTTCTTGGAGCTGTTTATGGATGGCAACTGCACGACGGCGCAGCGCGGCTGATTTCCGAGCAACTGGGCGCAGGCTTGCAAGCCAAGGCTCCACCACCGTGTTTGCCTCGTTGCCGAGAAGGTGGCGAAGGCGCTCAACGGTAAAGCCTTCTCTTCGCCGCTTTCCGGCGGCGGCCCTCAAGAATGAAGGCTGCGCCGTCTGCGCCGCGGTAGCAAGGTTATTGGCGGAAGCAACCAGCTGAGCGATGATAGATTTTGCTTCCTTTCCGGCCTCCTGAAATTCCTCCGTATTTTCTACGTGTTGCCTGATGAGTTGAAGGCGTGCGGGTGTCAGTGCATCTTCGGTCCCGCAAAGCGGGCATTCCATTGGGGCCGCGAGTTCGGGCATGTCAGGCAACTTCAATGCCTCCACGAACAGCGCCGACAACTGGCGCATGTGTTCGTCCACTTTGGCCTTCTCATCAGCATAGGTTTGCAGCTGTTCCCATGATGTCGCGCTAGGCTCGTCCCAACCGGTAAGGGCTGAGCGCTCAAAGCCACGTACTGGGAACGTCTTGCTGCGCATGTCTGCTAGAAGGTCCGCCAAAGCAGTGCGACGCTTGTCCGGTGCATCAGGGACGGGGCTTTCCGCATCTTCAAGCAGCGCCTTTATGCAACCGTCCAGCTTGTCCGATATTTCGGCCTCGTCTGGTATCTTACGCGTGACACCCGAAAGCAGAGGCTTCAGTAGACGGTGCTCAAGGCAGCGATCAAACTTTTCAAGCTTTGCGTCAGCCGGTGCCGCCAACTCATCAGTAAGGCTGGCTATGTCATTGCGTAGATCGTCTAGGTCCGTGATCTCGAACAGTGCCTTGAAGTAGGTTGCGCGATCAGAAGGTTTCACCGAGAAGATATGGCCGAGCGTGTGCTGAGCGAGCACGGGTGCCTGCAATGGCGGCTGCGACAGGGCAATGCCCAGGGCGATCAAATCAGATTCCTGCGCAACGGCGCCGTCGATCTCAAGGAGTGAGGCGCAGTCCTGACGTTTTGAATAGTCAGCCGTCAGAACCCGCTTAATGGTGTGCTGTGTACCATTGGGTTCTATGATGGCGGCTGAAACATAAACTTCCTGCCCTTCGGCGAGATGCGCGTTGCGAAGCGCATCCGCGAACTCGTCTTGACTGCTCGCCATCAACTCACGGCGAGAAATACTACCGGTCAGAAGGAATTC
>NZ_JBALUT010000056.1:0-3066 GCF_036963705.1 Parasphingorhabdus sp.
GCAGGGGAAAATCTGCCGGATGACATCGACCGCGTCGAGCCCGTCCTGCAATTGTGCGGTGACGGTCGAGGTCATCTGGTGGATGGTCGGATAGGTCTCGATCTGGAACAGCTGCGGCACATGCACGCTGCCCTGCTCCGCCACCCGCGACAGGTCGTTGCGCAGCAGGTCGACGATCATCAGATTTTCCGCCCGCTGTTTCGGGTCGGCGAGCAATTGCGACTGCACTTTTGCGTCCGCTTCGGGATCGGCAACCCTTGCGGCGGTGCCCTTCATCGGCTTGGCGGTGATCCGGCCGTCTTTCAGTGCGAAGAATAGCTCCGGCGAGAAGGACAGCATCCAGTTTTGGCCGTCGAAGACTACGCCGCCATAGCCGGCCTGCGCACGGTCGCGGATTGCGGCATATAGCGCCAGCGGATGACCGGCATAGCCCGCCGCCGCGCGAAAAGTGAGATTGGCCTGATAGATATCTCCGGCCCGAATATAGTCCTGAACGGCACGAAAGGACTCATTATAGGCGTCGCGGGACACGAAAGGGACAAATTTGCCCAGCCAGGCACCATTGCGGTCGGGCAGATGCTCGGCCAGCGCATGGGGATCTAACTCCTTGTAATCCTTAAATATTCCAAACCACGCCAAAGGCGTCGGCATGTCTGCAGGAAACCGGTCGCGCAATCGCGGTTCGAGCGCCAGCCCCGCTTCATAAGAAAGAAAGCCAGCGACATGCTTGCCCTCCGACCGGGCCAGCGAGAGCGACTCAAAACATGCTTCCAATTCTTCCATTTTGTCCGCCCGGATCACCGCCACCGGGTCCCGGTAAAGCCGCGCTGGCGCGGCACCGGAGGCTCTGGCATCATCAAGCAGGACAAAGGGAGATTTTCCATCGAACATCAGCCACCCCTAATTGCTTTTCACACCATTCGTCCATAAGCTTGACGAAAGAAACATCGGGAGCGTCTCATATGCGGTTTGCGTTAGCTTGGCAGATTGCCGTTATATTTTCGGTATTTACCGGCGGTGCAGCAGCGGCAGAAGCGAATGACATAGCCCCTCGCCCGGCCGCTCTGGTCGCCGATCAGGTCCCCGATATCCCGCAGGCAATCGTCGACCAGACCCGCCCCTATATGGAATATCGCACCGCCAGTTTCGTCGACTGGGACCCCGGGACCAAAGCTATGCTGATCGCCACCCGCTTCGCCGAAACCCGCCAGCTGCACCGCGTTGCGGCGCCAATGGCACAACGCGAGCAACTGACCTTCGCCAGCGAGCCGGTCAGCAGCGCCCGCTACGCCCCCGACGGATCGTCGCTGCTGTTTCAGAAAGACAGCGGCGGCAACGAGGTCCACCAGATCTTCGCGCTCGATGACGGGCAACCGAAATTGCTCACCGACGGCAAGAGCCGCAACAGCCTCGGCCCGTGGTCGAGCAGCGGGAAACTGCTGGCCTTCGGCTCGAACAAGCGCACAGGCCTGTATAACGACATCTATCTGATGAACCCAGCGCGGCCGGACAGCGCGCGGATGCTGGTTGCCTCGACCGGAGGCGGCTGGTTCCCCATCGATTTCTCGCCCGATGACAAGCAGTTGCTGGTGTTCAACTATGTTTCGGTTACCGACAATCAACTCTATCTGATCGACATCGCCAAGGGCGTCTCCCGCAAGCTGACCGACAGCAGCAATCCGGTCGCTTATGAGGGCCTGCAATTTGCCCCCGACGGCAGGCTTTGGGCCGCATCGGACGATGGCAGCGACGTTAAACGGCTGGGCATCGTCAATCTGGAAACCTCGTTGTTTGAACCGGTGGTCGACGAGAAGATCTGGGACATTACCGATTTCGATATCAGCCCGGACGGCCGCTGGATCGCCTTCGAAGTCAATCAGGCCGGCCGCTCTGTGCTCAAATTCTATGATATGAAAAGCGGCCAGGTCCGCGCCGCAGACGGGCTTCCGGCCGGTGTGATCAGCGGCGCCAAATTCGCGCCCTGGGGCGAGCTTGGCCTGACGCTGAACAGCAACCAGACCGGAACCGATGCCTATAGTATCAATCCCGAGACGCTGGCCATCACCCGCTGGACCAGGAGCGAGACCGGCGGGCTGGACGCCGCGAAAAATGTCGCACCGGAACTGGTCGAGATCGAGAGCTTCGACGGCGAGAAAATGTCGGGATTTCTCTATCGACCGGACCCCGCCCGGCATAAAGGCAGGCGGCCGCTGATCATCAATATCCATGGCGGGCCGGAAGGTCAGGCAACACCGCGTTTTCTGGGGCGCGACAATCATCTGATCAACGAACTGGGCATCGCGATATTCTATCCCAATGTCCGCGGCTCAACCGGCTTTGGCAAAAGATTCGTTTCGCTCGACAACGGCCCTTGGCGGCGCGAGAATAGCGTGTTAGACGTCGGCGAATTTCTCGACCATTTGCGCAAGGACAAGCGGATCGACCGCAAGCGGATCGCGGTGACGGGAGGCAGCTATGGCGGCTATATGACCCTGGCTTCGATGCTCCGCTATGGCAGCAAACTAAAAGCGGGGCTGGAAGTGGTCGGCATCTCGAGTTTCGTCACTTTTCTGGAGAATACAGAGGCCTATCGCCGCGATCTGAGACGGGTGGAATATGGCGACGAACGTATCCCCGAGCAACGCGCCAAGCTCGAAGAAATCAGCCCGCTGCTCCGCGCCAACGAGATCAAGATCCCGCTGATGGTTGTCACCGGCGCCAATGATCCCCGCGTCCCGGCAAGCGAAGCCGATCAGGTCATCGCCGCCGTCCGCGCCAACGGTCGCCCCGCCTGGCATCTGCTGGCCGAAAATGAAGGCCACGGCTTCCGCAAAAAGGCCAATGGCGATTATCAATTCTGGGCGAGTCTGATATTCTGGAAGAAATACTTGCTGGAGGAGAAATAGGGCGGTTGGTGCGCACCGATCGTCCCACCGATCATGATATCGAAACCTGTCCTGAAAATCCTGTTGCTCTACGCCGTGCTACTTGCCGCAGCCGCTTTCGCGCTGGAATGGCTGCAATATCAATATTTCAGCAAGACCTATTCGGTTGAAATCTATGTTA
>NZ_JBALUT010000056.1:3163-18048 GCF_036963705.1 Parasphingorhabdus sp.
CGAAACTCTACGCCAAGCTGCAAGTCAATGGTCGTGTCCGGGCGATCGAGGAAGCGCGAACCCTGCATCTAATCCCCTGATATATCGGGGTGATAATGGCCCAGTCACCCATCCGGGTGATTTCCAAAATCGGTCGAGGCTGTCATAACCATCGCATAAGCGGAGGAAAGATCATGCAGAAAATCGCCTTAACCTATGGAATATTGTCGGGGACTATCACCATCGTCACATTGATCCTGGCTCTGGTTGTCAGCGATGGCGGTAGCTTCCTGTCATCCGAGCTATTCGGCTATCTGACCATGTTGGTCGCGCTGTCGATGATATTCATCGGCATAAAACGCTATCGCGACCAGGAACTGGGCGGGGTGATCCGGTTTCTGCCTGCCTTTGCGATGGGCCTCGCCATCGCGGTTATCGCAGGGCTAATGTATATGATCGTCTGGGAACTATATTCGATGAGCAACGGTTACGCCTATATCGACGGCTATGTGAACAGCGCGATCGAAGCCCAAAAGGCGGCAGGCCTGACCGCAGAAAAACTGGCGAAGGAAATCGCGACTCTGGAAGAAATGCGCTCCGACTACGGCAAAATCTATATTCGTATGCCAATGACTTTCATGGAGATATTTCCAGTGGGCTTGATCATCGCCATCCTGTCGGCTGCCATATTGCAGAACCCGAAAATCTTGCCTGTCCGGCAATAAGCTCAGCGAAGGAGAAGCAAAATGAAACTCGGAGCCTTTTCGATTAGCCTTTCGGTCAAGGACATCGCCCTTTCCAGAGCCTTCTACGAGAAGCTCGGGTTCACCAAATTTGGTGGCGACGAAGATCAGAAATGGCTGATCCTGAAAAATGGTCAGACTCTGCTAGGCCTTTTCGAGGGCATGTTTCCCAAGAACATGCTGACCTTCAACCCGGGCTGGGATCAGAATGCACAGAATCTTGATGATTTTGACGATGTCCGTGCGATCCAGACATCGTTGCTGGCTTCAGGGATAGCGCCAGAAACAAGAGCGGATGAGAAAAGCGAAGGCCCTGCCAGCATCACGCTGATTGATCCGGATGGCAATCCGATCCTGATCGACCAGCACCGCTAAGCCGATTTGCGCAAATTCGGGTGGTTGCCAATACTGGCCCGGATCGCATCCAGGGCCGGTTTGCGCATCGCCGATTTCTGATAAGCATAGGCATGGCCCGGCAGCTTGGCGAGCTGACCGGCAATCGCGGTGGCCTGTCCGATTACCTTGTCCGGCTCGACCAGCATATCAAGATATCCGGCTTCGACTGCGCCTTTCGGATCATAGATGAACGCCTGGATCATTGCTCGAGTCTGATGCAGCGGGCTGAGCCGGTCGCGAGCCAGTTCGACCGCAAATACCGGCAGCGTCATGCCGGTGATCGATTCATTCGCGCCCAGTTTGAAATCGCCTGCAGCCCCGATCCGCGTGTCGCAAGCCATCAAAAGAAACACGCCCATGGCGATTGCGTGACCGTTACAAGCTCCGACAATAGGCCTTGGGCCGCCATAGAGACGGAGTATCAATTCGGATGCCCGGTCGAGCAAACGGACGGAATCGTCCCGGGTAAAGGCGCCCATCATGCCGAGGTCAAAGCCGCCGGAAAAACGCCCTTCGCGGCCGGTCAGAACAATGGCCTTGGCATCCGCCTCGGCCTTGTCCAGCGCCTCGTTGAGGGCGATCATAAGGTCGAAATTGACAGCATTGGCCTTTCCGTCATCCATGGTGATCAAAGCAACATCATTCTGGATATCGACGGAAATGCTCATGTTCTGTCCTTTTCAACGCGGCGTTTAATGGTTCAGTTAAGCCTATTGCCAGAATCCTTCAGGTCAACGGAAAAGTCGGCGGAGGAAACCGCGAAAACGTCAGAGAAACGGGCACAGACAGTCAATCCGTAACGGAAGAACGCTCAGGTCAACTGCTCTAATATTTTCACTAAACGCGCCACATCGTCCCGGTCATGATAGAGCGCGAAGCCAATGCGCAGAACATTGGCGCGAACATCGGTCACGATATTCTGATCCGCCAACTTGTCGTGAAGCACAAGTGCGGTCTCCCCGCGAAAAGCCAGAAAACGCGCGTGCGGTTGGCCATCAAGCGGGTTGAGCAGTTCAAATCCGGGCAACGGGTCATCCTCCAGCAATTGCGCCTGCAGAGCCGCGACATGGCTCGATATGACCGCTGTCGTCAGACCTTGGCTATCCAGCATATTCTGCACGGCATTATACCGGTAAAGCCCGGAAGGATCGAAAGTACTACCCAGAAACCGGCGCCCATCCGGCGCATAGCCGACAGCTCCGGATGCCAAGGCAAGATCATCAAATGCGGCATACCAGCCGGTCACAACCGGCCGCTCGGCATAGCCCGGAGGCGCGTGGAGGAAACAGGTTCCTTCTCCCGCCATCGCATATTTATAGCCACCGGACAGGTAGAAAACCCGGTCGGCAATGTGCGACAGATCGGTGTCGATTGCCATGAAGCCATGATAGCCATCGATCACTACCCACGGCCCCTCGGGACGCGCCACCGCCGCAAGCTGGTCCAGACCGGAAACGATGGTGCCGGAATTGAATAAAACATGGCTGGCGAATATCAGATCAAATTCGCCGGATCCGGCGGTATCGAGCAAGGCATCCGGAGAAGCGGTTTCCAGTACCACTTCTCCCGCTTCCACCCAGCGGGTCATTTGCCGACGAAAGCTGTGAAACTCGCCATCGGTTGCCAGCACCCTTACCGGTCGCTCTGGAATGGCGGACAAAATGCGGACAATAAAATCATGAGTGTTGGGAGCAAAGCTCAACGTCGCGGGATCGGGTAATTTCAATTCCGCAGCAACATGGCGCTGCGCTTCGGACCAGACGGGGCCCATGATCTTGCTCCATTTGTGATCCGCCAGCGACGCGGCATCGTCCCACGCAGCCATGTGACCGGCATGGCTGGCGTCTGGCCAGAGATGGTGGCTGTGTGCGGCAAAATGCAATCGGGCCGGATTGGCCGCGAGCGATTTAGAAAACAGATGTTTCCAGCTCATAATTGAGTACGCAGCGACCATAGTTCCGGAAAAGCGCGCTTGCCCACTGTGCTCTGCAAATAGGAAACGCCCGCGGTTCCTCCCGTGCCCATTTTGCCGCCGATGATCCGCTCGACTGTCAGCACATGTTTGTGCCGCCAGGTCGCCATCGCATCATCGAGATCAACCAGTTTCTCAGCCAATTGGTATAGCTCCCAATATTTGTCGGGATTGCGATAGACTTCCAGAAAGGCCGCCTCGACCTGTTCCGATGGCTGATGGGAAACGGCAAAATCACGGTCAAGCAGGTCCGGCAAAATATCGAAACCGGCTCGAGCTAGCGCCGCTATCGCATCATCCCAGATGCTCGGCTGATCGAGCGCTGCCTGCATCGCCGCCTTTGCATCCGGCCGATCCTCCTGATATTTCAGAAAGGTCTTGTCCTTGAGGCCGAGCATATATTCCACGGTCCGGAACTGATCGGATTGAAAGCCGGAACTTGGCCCCAATACATGACGGAACCGCGTATAATCGCTGGGTGTCATGGTTGATAAAACATCCCAACTGAGCGTCATCACTGCCTGGATACGACTAATTCTCGCCAACGCCTTGTAGGCAGGCACGAGCGCGTCAGCCAGTATCTGCTGCTTGGCAAAGCGCATCTCGCGAATAATCTGCTTGAGCCAAAGTTCCTTGGTCTGGTGAATGATGATGAACAACATCTCATCGTCCAGATCGGATCGGGGGTGCTGTGCGTCGAGCAATGTGTCGAGCGCCAGATAGCGCGCATAGGTCATCGTATTTTTATCGGTCATGCGCGACAGTAACGCGGCTATGTCCGAATGGGAAGTCAGCCTATCGCGACATCAAGGCGGAGCTAATTACCAGTCCCCGATATTTTGAAAAAACTGGATTTCTGATCGGCTTCGGCAATGCCAGAATTGGAAATATATCCGGAAATCGATTAATCACCATTGCGCGCAATTTGAGATGGTAAAAATGCTCAATTACGGGCATCGAACCGGAACGGACTGTGGGGGATAGTCATTTGGTTTTTTCATCTGTCAGGCTGGCAACCAATGCGGTTGGACTGATTATTGCCATTTTAATGCTTGCAGTTGAGCCGGCATCCGCCGCGACATGTTCTATAGCCACCGCGCAAGGCGCAGCGCCATCTTCCTGGCAAACATATTGCTGGTTCGATTTTTCGACCTACAATGACACGACCGCCCGTTCGAGCAGCGGTCAGAATTTCTCCTTCAATCTTACCGATGGCTCAACCCTCACTTTCAATCTGAAGGCCGTGACGACGGCAACACCGGCGGCGACTGCGATAGCGGCGCCCAGCTGGACCGGAGCAGCGGTTGGCAATTCCTCCTTTCTCGGCATTCCCGGAAAGCCGATCCTTTACACGTCAAACAGCGGTTCGACGGTCACCCTGACATTCAGCTCGATCAATATAATTCCGCCGCCGGGCGTGGCGTCGGTCACCGACTATGCCTTTGTCGCCGCAGATGCGGAATCGACCGACAATGCCGAATATCTGAATTTTACCACAAACGGCTCGGTCTGGGCGATATTGGACGCTGTTCCCCCGATCAGCGGCTCACAATTCCCCGTGTTGAGCGGCGTTGGCACCACGACAATAAACGAAGCGGGTGGCGGCCAGACCGGCAATATGGGTGGCTATATCGTCGGCACCAACAAGCCGACAACGGTTCGGGCGCAGATGAAAGGACAGGGGCTGCAAGGCATGATGTTTGCCATACGTTTTGCGTCAATCAAGCTGAACAAAGTCATCACCAGTACCCGCATCGCGCCAGCTGATCAATTTACGTTCAGGATAACCTCTACATCTTCTGGCAGCATTCTGGCATCCGGAACGACCACGGGCACCGGAAATGGCCCTTTTACCGCCGCAGTTATTTCGACCGCATCGGGCATTCCGATCACGCTCTCGGAAGTCATGGCATCGGGCAGCAGCAGCAGCCTGTCGCGTTACCGGGGCAGTTTGAACTGCACCAACACATCCTCCGGATCTCCCACGGTCATGCCGACCAATGTCGTGACGAGCAGCTATAATTTCGGATCGCTCAATTTTGGCGATGTCGTGAGCTGCACCTTCACGAACATCGCCTATCCCCATGTCAGCTTGCGAAAGCAGCTGAGCACCGGCGGCCGAGTCTTTTCAACCGATCAATTCACGCCGCGAATCAAGAGTGGTGCTACGGTTATCGCATCAACTACAACCAGCGGCTCAGGGTCTGCGATCACCAACGGTACTATCGCGATGACTCAATTGATCGGTGGCACTACCTATCAACTCGATGAAGTGGTCGCCGGGACCACAGATCTCGCCCGTTACGGCCAGTCCCTGTCCTGCAGCAATGGTTACAGCGGTTCGACAACCAGCTTGCCCACCGCGCCGGGCATCTCGTTCACGCCAACGACCGGTGATGTTATCACCTGTGTGCTTACCAATACACGTGCTCCGGCAAATGCCGATCTGGTCGTTACCAAACAATCGACTATAGTATCCGACCCGGTCAGTCTGACGTCCAACCCCAAATCCGTTCCTGGCGCGATAATTCGCTATTCGATCAGCGTCATCAACAAAGGGGACCTGCCTGTCGATGCCAGCACTATCAGAATCAGTGACGTTTTACCGCCCAACGTCACCTATAATGCAGCTTCGCCGGTGACCTTTACCAACGGCCCAACTGCCAGCGGCCTATCACCTTTCAATCCTGCGACCATGGTGACGTTTTCAAACCAGATCGGCGGCGGTGCGCCCTATAATTATACCCCCAATAGTTCCGGCTTTGATGCCGCAGTAAAAGGAGTGCGGATCAGTCCGGCGGGAACCATGTCGGCGGCAACAGGAACCTCACAACCAAGTTTCACGATAACATTTCAGGTGCGCGTAGATTAGTGCAGGCCACGATCGGAGTATCGAGGTTCCCCGATTGATCAGGACCGCGCCATCAAAGTCTATCTGGAGAAAAGGATGGTCGAACTATCTAGTGGGGAATGTTCTCTTGGAGGCCCGACCCGGAATCGAACCGGGGTGCGCGGATTTGCAATCCGCTGCGTCACCACTCCGCCATCGGGCCGAAGAGAGGGCGCGAATTGCTTCGCTTTGCAGGCAAAGTCAACCCAAACTTGCCTCTTGCGTTATTGACCCCGGTTTTAGTCACATAATTCCTGTTACCGAATGGCCAAAACGGCCCGTTTGTCGAGGAAATGACGCAGTCGGCATAAATTAGCCGGATTCCATCTTGGCGCACGTGCCAAGCCCCGCTAGAAGCGACAAATCTCCACCATAGTGTATTGTGTTAATAATACAGACATGGCATGGACGGAATATTATTCATTGGGAGGATCGACTCTTGGGTCAGGAAAATTTCAAGCAGATGCGCAAAGCCATGGTGGTCAGCCAGTTGCGCACCACCGAGGTCAGCGATCCGCGCGTCATTGCTGCGATGAGCCACATCGCCCGTGAAAATTTCGTCCCGGCCGCCCAGCGCAGCTTCGCTTATGCCGACCGTGGCGTTCAGATCGGTGAAGGCAGGGCCTTGAATCCGCCGCTGACCACCGGACGGTTGCTGAATGTGGCGCATGTGACCAAGGATGATAACGTCCTGCTAATCGGTGCTGCCACTGGCTATACAGCGGCTGTACTCGCCCAACTCGCCGGCTTTGTGACGGCAATCGAAGCCAATGACAAACTGGCAGCGGCAGCAAAGAAGAATCTGGCTGACGTGACTGGTGCTACAATCGAAACTGGCGACCATGCCGCTGGTTGGGTCAAATCTGCACCCTATAGCGTGATCGTTATCGACGGTCTGGTGGAACAGATTCCCCAGAGCCTGGTCGACCAACTCGCGCCCGACGGACGGATTGTAGCTGCAGTGATGAATGACGGCGTGTCACGCCTTGCCTTGGGCCGTACAGCTGGAGATCATGTCGGCTATCAATATTTTGCCGATTGCGGGGCGTGTCCGCTGCCCGGCTTTGAAAAAGCAAAAAGCTTCAATTTTTGAGGCGTTCGGGAGAGTGAACAGATGAATAGACGGCGCCTTCTCATTGGAACGGCTATCCTGGCAACACTATCGGCACCGGTACAAGCCGATACGTTACGCGATGCCTTGGTGGCTGCCTATCAGACCAACCCGACGCTTTCCGGCGCGCGCGCCAGCCAGCGGGCGAACGACGAAAATGTTGCCATTGCCAAAGCCGATGGCAGACCGAATGCCACCAGCGATTTCGGCTTTCAGGAAAATTTCCTTCGCAGCGCCAATAGTTTCACCGCGCCTTTGCGCCAGACCACCGCTGGCGGGTCGATAACCGTACCAATTTACTCCGGCGGAGCGGTCAAAAACGCCGTACGGGCAGCCAAAACCAGAGTGGAAGCGGGGCAGTACGATCTGCGCGCTACCGAGGCGAGCCTCTTCAGCAATGTCGTCGCGACCTATATGGATGTCATTCGCGATTCGGCGATTGTGAAACTCAACCGGGCCAATGTCGGTGTGCTTTCGGTCAATCTCGAAGCGACCAGCGACCGGTTCGAAATCGGGGATCTGACCCGGACCGATGTTGCCCAATCGGAATCCCGTCTGGAAATAGCGAAAAGCGACCTCGAAACCGTGCGCGCGAGACTGATCGGCAGCAAAGAAAATTACATTGCGCTTGTCGGCAATGAACCCGGAGATCTCGAGCCCCCTCCACCGTTGCCAAATTTACCCGAAACACCGGATCAGGCCGTAGATCTGGCTCTGACCTATAACCCGGACCTGCTCGCCGCCAAAGAACGTAGCGAAGCCGCAGAGTTTGACATAAAAACAGCCCGATCGGCCAACAAGCCCAAGGTTTCGACTTATGCCCAAGGCCGTTATCTGAATTACCACGGCACGCTTGGAGGCAATATAGCCGGCTCAACATTCGTCCAGGAACAGTCGACCGCCGAAGTTGGCGTCAGAGCGACCATGCCAATCTATCAGGGTGGCCGCCCAGCTGCACAGATTCGTCAGGCACAAGCCCGTTCCGGTCAAGCTTATGAACAGCTAATCGCAGTGGAACGCGATGTGATTTCCCAGACTCGCGCCTCCTATTCAAGTTGGCGCGCATCGGAACGGGTTATCGAGTCTTCGGAGCGGGCCGTAGCCGCCGCGAGCCTGTCGCTTGAGGGCGTGCGCGCGGAAAATTCTGTGGGCAACAGGACAATATTGGACATTTTGAACGCCGAGCAGGAATTGCTGAATGCGCAGGTGCAACTGGTCACAGCGCGGCGCAACAGCTATGTGGCGGGCTTCTCTCTGCTCGCCGCGATGGGCCGGGCGGAAGCGCGCGACCTGGGGCTGGAAGGTGGTCCGCTTTACGATCCGGTGGCCAATTATGACCGGATTGATGATATGTTCTATGATTATCAGAGCGATCCGAATCCGGAACCCCAAGCGACCAGAACCGTTGACAGTCAGGCGCAAAAAGCGGAGATAGAGCCGTTACCTGAGATACCGACACGCCGTTAGTCCGGTTGGCGTTGATCAGCGCTGGTAGCCGAGTATAAGTTTTGGGGGTTTCGCAAATGGCAGAGCAAAATAGAGAATCGTCGATGGAAGAAATTCTCTCGTCGATCAAACGCATCATCGCCGAAGACAAATCGATCGATGAGGATCGCCCCCAGCCAAGCCGGAAAACCTCTCAAAAGCCTGCCCTGCAGGCTGTTCCAGACACAAAGCCAGCGGCGACGATTGAAGAAGTGCTCGAGTTGACCAACGAATTGCCGGAACACGGGAACCGAACCGCGCAAGGCGTGTTCGGAGACCGCCGGAAGGAAGAGCGGCTGATCGACGACAACAAGCTCGACAGCATGCGTCAATCGCTCTCGGCGCTGGTCGAAAAAGAAGCCATGGAACGTCACGCACCTCAAACCAAGTCCAGCGGTACATCGCTGGAAGATCTGACCCGCGATTTGATGCGGCCAATCATCAAAAAATGGCTGGACGAGAATCTACCCGACCTCGTCGAGGAACTGGTGGCCCGGGAAATCCAGCGGTTGAGCGACAAATAGGCTGCCGGTTTATTCCCAATTACCCTAATCTCAATTGCCTTGTCGAACAGCCGTGCTAGACTGTCGACCATGACAAAATTTTCCAAAACATTCACCGCCGCTCTCCTCGTGACAGCATTATCCGTCCCAACATTCGCGTCGGCACGACCGATGACCGCGGAGGATCTCGCCACGTTGAAAAGGATGGGATCGGTTGCCGTTTCTCCGGATGAGAAATGGGCGGTCTATGATGTCACCGAAACCGAGCCGGAAAGTTACGAGCGGTCTAGCGCACTCTATCTTCTAAACCTCGATACGCCGGATGCTGTGCCTTCCCGCATCGCCGACCAAGTGGGCAAAAGCGAGCATAGCCCTGCTTATGCTCCGGATGGCAGCCTATATTATCTAAGTGATGCCAGCGGTTCCGAGCAGCTTTGGCATACCGCTATTGCATCGGGCGGTGTAGTCGGGACGCCGGTTCAGGCCGGCGACTTGAAAGCCGATATTTCCGGTTTCAAAATTTCACAAACCGGAGAAAAAATCGTGCTGTGGGGCGATATCGCCAGAGACTGCCCGACCTTCGGCTGTGAAAAGGATGGCAACAAGGCCGAGCCAGGCCCCGGGACGGGCCGCGAATATGACGAGCTTTTCATCCGCCACTGGTCGAGTTGGGAAACGCCCGGCAATTACAGCCGGATATTTGCCTTTGATCTGACCGACGGAAAAATCGCCGGTGACGGCGCGGCGCTAGACGGCGATCTGGTCGGCGATAGTCCCTCCAAACCATTTGGCGGCGGTGAGGAGATTACCTGGGTACCGGGAGAGGACGGCGTGTTCTTTACGCTCAGAACTGCTGACCGAAACGAGCCCAAGTCAACCAATCTCGATATTTACGGCGCGATGGTCAATGGTGCGGAAACCGTGAACTTTACCGGCGAGAACAAGGCCACCGACACACTGCCCGCTTTTTCTTCGGACGGTGAATGGCTCGCCTGGGCGGCGATGGAGCGTCCAGGCTATGAAGCAGATCGTCTTGTCGTAAAACTTCGCAAACAGGGCAGCGATGAGGACGAAGCTATTGCGTTGACCAAAGATTGGGACCGCTCGGTTGGCTCGATCGTCTGGACGCCGGACAATAAATATCTCATCGTCACCGCCCAAGATGTACTCGATCACCCTGCATTCGCGGTTGAAGTCGAAACGGCAAAAGTTACGCGTCTGACAGCGGACGGCAATGTCGGCACGACCATTCCCTTGCAGGATGGGTCGCTGGTTTACACGATGAACAGCCTGCAGGCGCCTACCGATCTTTATCGCCGTTCAGCAGACGGCACGATCACGCAGCTGACAAATATAAACGGGCATGAACTGGCCGAGATCGACAAGGTCGATATCCAGCGGTTTGACTTCGTTGGCGCCGACGGAGAGCAGGTCTGGGGACAGATCATCAAACCACAAGGCGCGACCGGCAAGTTGCCGATGGCGTTTCTAGTTCATGGCGGGCCGCAAGGCAGTTTCGGGAATAGCTGGTCCACGCGCTGGAATCCGAAAGTTATGGCGGCCCAAGGCTATGCGGCGGTTACGATCGATTTCCATGGCTCGGTCGGATATGGGCAAAAATTTACCGACAGTATCAATCTGGACTGGGGTGGCAAGCCACTGGAAGACCTGAAACTGGGCTATGCAGCCGCGCTGAAAATCGACTCACAAATCGACGGCGAGCGATCCTGTGCCCTCGGCGGATCCTATGGCGGCTATATGATGAACTGGATCGCGGGCAACTGGCCCGACCGGTTCGACTGCCTGATCAACCATGCCGGTGTTTTCGATTTGCGAGCGATGGCGCTAAGCACTGAAGAGCTCTGGTTTGATCAATGGGATCATGGCGGAAACTGGTGGACGCGGCCAAACCCGGAAAAGTGGAATCCCGTCAACAAGATCGCCAACTGGAAAACACCGACGCTGTTCATCCACGGCGAGAAGGATTTCCGTATTCCCTATACCCAGAGTATCATGCCGTTCACAGTTTCACAGGAACTGGAAATTCCATCCAAATTACTGATCTTCCCGGATGAAAACCACTGGGTGCTCAAGGGCAAGAATAGTGTGCAATGGTATCGGACGGTGTTCGACTGGATGGGCAAGTGGACAGCGACTGACGGCGGAGAGTAATGACCTATTTCCCGACCGAAGAGCGCGAGGGCACGATCATCGTCACCCTTACCAATGGTGAACGCAACACGCTCCATCCGGAACTGCTTGAGGAGGGCGCTGCAGCGCTGCAAATACTGGCGAAAAACCCTCCCGAAGGAGGGATCGTCCTTACCGGGTCAGGCGAACATTTTACCTGCGGTATGGATATAAAAATAGCCGCTTCGCTTGATGAAGTGGGTCAGAAGAGAGCCGTGGCCGGGATAAATGATTTTGCGGCGGCACTACACCGCCTGCCTTGCGCGCTCGTCTGTGCCGTAAATGGCAATTCGATCGGAGCGGGCGGGATCATGATGCTATGTGCGGACTGGATTTACGCGTCGGCCGGCACTTATAAAATTGGTTTACCCGAGGCAAAGGCGGGACTGCCCTTCCCGCCCGTAGCACAAACTATACTGGACTACGGGCTAGAACCGACCTGGCGGCGCAGACTGGCGCTGTCGAGCATGCTGCTCACCCCTGAAGAAGCGATTGGCGCTGGGTTGGTTGATGCCACGGTCACGCACGGTGATTTGATTGACAGGTCCGTTGCGATGGCGAAACAGCTAGCGGCGCAACCGGGTTTCAAGGCTTGCAAGCGACAGCTCCGTGAGAAAGCCAATGCGGAGATTGACGCAATATTAGATGCTTGAAGCCTGGGCTAGCGAGACTTCTCCGAAAACTGACAATCGATTCAAATATTCGTTACCGATTGTTTTATTGGCCGCCGTTCCATTTTTCGAACATATAATCCCTTCAAGAAACCGTTCATTGGTATTTCGATAAAATGGTGAATCGAAAGTCCAGCTAGCGAAGCCATCATCAGTCCAGCGAGTATCATGACAAACGGGGGTATGGCATACGGTCCAAGCAACGCAGCGACCAAGCCAAGCGCGCTCAAATGAAAAAGATAAATGGCATATGACGCGTCTCCTAGTCGCAAAAGAAACGGCAGTTTTGGAATTTTTGTGTCGACCGTCAGTGAAGAGGCTACAATAATCGCAGCGGGCAATCCTAATGAAAGCTCGCGATGGTCGACGGCTTCCCACAGAAAAGGAATTGCGAGGATTGCAATGGGCGCGCACAGAAAAGGCAATCTGATCCCAAAGCGCGCGATGAACATGCCCAACAGAAACTCGAGCATGATCGGGTTCGTATAAAACCCCGGCGCTCCGGCTGGTTTAAAGACGAGTCCAACCGATACCAAAACTATCAGGCAGACCGCCACCGCGAAAAACCTGAATTTTTCGCGCAGCAGGAGCGAGAAGCCAAAAATCAGATAGAAAAACATTTCAAAATTGAGTGTCCAGCCGGGTTGCAATATCGGCATGAAATTCTGCGTCTCAGGATTAAGATATGGAATAAAAAAGAATGACTTAACTGCGTGCACCCATTCCCATTGCATGTTCTGTATGACCGCCAATGTTGCGATCCAGTAAATGGGAACGATTCTGATTATACGCCGTGCATAAAATTGTGCGGGAGAATAGTCTCGGTCCCGGGTGGACTGCACCATGATAAAACCGGAAATGACGAAAAATATATCTACTCCGCCAGCGAGCCAACCGGTTTCACCATCATATTTCACCAGATTGGCAGTCAATATATGATAAGCTACAACCATCAAGGCTGCCACAGCTCTTAAATATTGAATTGATATATAGTCCTGCATCAATCCCCACTGTCCTGACGCCAATTGACTATCGATAGTTGGTTTATATTTAATTACGTGATGAACTTATGTTCCCAAAATCGTTGATGATATGCTGATATACCTGAACTGGTGCAATGCTCCGGCAACTGAACAGAAGGTTATACTACATCGCTCCAACTCTCGCGACCGCTCGCCGAATGTTCGCGGCAGACGGCCTTTCTCGATAAGACTGTTGTCTCTCTCCAAATCCAATGCCAAAGGCTCAGCATGACCTTAGATAAAAATTTCGATCCCGCCGCCATTGAAGCTCGCTGGTATGAGCATTGGGAAACCAAGGGACTGTTCCGGCCGGAACGCGATGATCGCGAGCCCTTCACCATCGTCAACCCTCCGCCCAACGTTACCGGCAGCCTGCATATCGGTCATGCACTGGATAACACGTTGCAGGACATCATCATCCGCCACGAACGGATGAAGGGCAAGGATGCGCTCTGGGTCGTCGGTATGGATCACGCCGGCATCGCGACCCAGATGGTAGTCGAGCGGCAGATGAACGAGCGCCAGGAAAAGCGCACCGATTTCACCCGCGAAGAATTTGTCGAGAAAGTCTGGGCCTGGAAGGAAGAAAGCGGCGGCACGATTACCGGACAGCTGCGCCGTCTCGGCTGTTCGATGGACTGGTCCAACGAACGCTTCACCATGGACGAGGGCATGAACGAAGCCGTGCTCAAGGTCTTTGTCGATCTCTACAATGACGGTCTGATTTACCGTGACAAGCGTCTCGTCAACTGGGACCCGGCATTGAAAACCGCGATTTCCGATCTGGAAGTTGAGACCACCGATACCAAAGGTAGTTTCTGGCATTTCAAATATCCGCTCGCCGACGGCGTGACGCTGGATAACGGGCAGGACTATATCGAGGTCGCGACGACCCGGCCGGAAACAATGCTGGCCGATATGGCAGTTGCCGTCCATCCGAGCGACGAGCGTTACAAGAGCGTGGTCGGCAAGGAAATCGAGCAACCGATAACCGGACGCCGCTTCAAGATTGTCGCTGACGAACATGCCGATCCTGAACTGGGTTCAGGCGCGGTGAAAATCACGCCGGGCCATGACTTTAATGATTTCGAGGTCGGTAAGCGTGCGGGCTTTGCGGCTGGCGAGATGCTCAATATGCTCGATGGCGAGGCCAATGTCTGCCAGACCGCTGACGGGCTGGTGCCGGACGAATATATTGGGCTGCACCGGTTCCGGAAAGACGGCGTCGACGGCGCCCGCGAACTGGTTGTCCAGCGGCTCAAGGAACTGGGCTTCCTGATTCCGCATGTTTCGAAAAACAAGGACGGCGAACAAGTTGAGCATGACGCCGAACCGCGCACCATCGCTACGCCTTTCGGGGATCGTGGCGGTGTGGTGATCGAGCCATGGCTGACCGATCAATGGTATGTCGATGCAGAAACGCTCGCCCAGCCTGCGATCAAGGCTGTCCGTGAGGGCGATATCGAGATCGTTCCCAAGACCTGGGAAAAGACCTATTTCAACTGGATGGAGAATATCCAGCCATGGTGTGTCTCGCGGCAACTATGGTGGGGACACCGGATTCCGGCCTGGTTTGACGAAAATGGCAAAATCTATGTCGCCATGGATGAAGCCTCGGCACAGGCGCAAGCTGGTGCTGGCGTGTCATTGACCCGCGATCCCGACGTTCTCGATACATGGTTCTCCTCTGCCCTATGGCCTTTCGGAACACTAGGCTGGCCTGAGAAAACCAAGGACCTTGAACGACATTATCCAAATGATCTGCTGATCTCCGGCTTCGATATCCTGTTCTTCTGGGATGCGCGGATGGCGATGCAGGGCATCAAGATGATGGGCGAAGTACCGTGGAAGCGGCTATATCTGCACGGACTAGTGCGCGCCGAAGATGGTTCCAAGATGTCCAAGTCCAAGGGGAATGTCGTC
>NZ_JBALUT010000057.1:0-17668 GCF_036963705.1 Parasphingorhabdus sp.
AGATAAGTCCGCGCAATAGTTCCTTGCAGGCGCTGAGCCTGCCGCCAGAGTCGCTGTGCATTGGCGCTCGGCTTTATCTCTTTGGGACTTGTTGCGGGAATTGGAATGGAGCTTCCGCTGAACAGACTGCGCGCGGGCACACCTTGGCGCTCAAAACCCGCAAGCACCTCTTTCTGCGGACACCCCGCAAAACAGTGAAAGAGAATCGCGTTTCGGCCGATACTGACACCAAGTGACGGCGTATTGTCATCATGTGCCGGGCAGCAGCACATTCCTTTGCTATTTTTCCAATAGCCTGAAAATTTTTCACAAATCTGTCTGGCAGTATTCTCGAGGGATGATGTGGGATTAGTCAGGACGTTACGGGACATCGAGGAGTTCCTTGCATCTGCGCCAGTTCTCCCCTTCCCGGCAGCCTCCCCTCTTCAACACGTAAGAAAATGCTTTCCTACAGCTATATGTTCTATTTATGTTCTCATCCGATTCGATGCAAGATGGAGATGAATTTTGGCAAAGAAGCTATCCTTAGGACTGTTTACGATTGCGTTGTGTTCGAGCGTGGCATGGGCACAGGACGTGAGTCTACAGGAAAGCAATGGCGCTCCTGTAACGAAACTTGGGGATCAGCAGGCAGATGGAAATTCAACGTTTCAGTTGTTCCAACACGGGATTTGGCAGCCAGAAAACCAGCAAAAACCCTTGCTCGGAGCATCGGCAGTTCATGAAGGTGCCAGAACCAATTTACAACAGAGAAAGCTTACAGGACTAAGCCGCTCAGCCTCGTCCAGGCGGTCTATCTACCTAACCTCCATCCGGGCAGCCGAAAGAAAACACGCCCTACCCTTTGGGTTGCTCGACGCTCTAATTTGGCAGGAATCTCGGTACAATCCTATGGCTGTTAGTCCAGCCGGAGCCGTTGGTCTTTCGCAACTCATGCCAGGGACAGCTTCGGACCTCGGAGTGCGCAATCGTTATGATCCCGTTGCAAACATTAACGGTGGCGCGCGCTATTTAAGGCAAATGCTCGATAAATTTGGCGGAATTCACTTGGCGCTGGCAGCATATAACGCTGGCCCCAACGCTGTGCACAAAGCCAAAGGCATTCCCCGATATCGGGAAACGCGGAATTATGTGAAGAAGGTTCTTGCGCGCTGGACAGAATCGGGTCTGTAGGACAGAGAACGCTCAATTATGAACCATTCAAACTCAAACCGTCTACGGCTCACTGGGAAACTCATCAAAGGGGACCGGCGTTACGTCCTGCAATGTGATGATGAAAGTGTATGGAAACTGGATTTACAGGATATCGAAATTCCCGAAGATAGTCGCATTATTTTGGTTGAGGGCGTAAAAACTGGAGTGGATTCGATCACGGTTGATTGGGTTGGTGATACCAAATAGCCTACTGCGTGCTGCAGTCACAGATACGAACAAGGTCATCAGACCAAAGTTGCAACGCCTCGCGTTTTTCATCCATCCAGTTGTATCGTTGGTAAACCTTGACGATCCCAGCCTGAGAACCGCTGATGTGGTTGAGAATTGCTTCAGTCACTTCCAGCCTTACTCCCAGCCGCTGCAGGTTTGTAGCAACAGTCCGCCGGATGTCATGTAAGGTCCAATGCAGAACGGGACGTTGCAAGTCAGATTGAACGTCGGCCCTCAACCGTCGCAACAATTTTGATATACCTGACGCACTAGTTTTTGGATTTGTGGCCGAAGGGAACAGCTTGCTGCTACCATCAGTAACCGGGCAACCTGAAATGACATGGCAAGCTTCGACGGAAAGTGGAATGATTACAGCGTTGCTATTTTTTGCGCTCGACGCTGGTAAGTTCCAGACTTTTTCTTCTAAATCAAACTCCGCACGTTCAGCTCCAAATACCTCGCTTCGCCGTGCAGCGGTGAACAGCATGAGTTTCAAACTATGCTGCCAAGGAAAGGGCTGATTTTCAACAGCCTTCCAAAGGCTTTTCAATTCTTCATTCGACAAAACCCGATCACGAGGTTTCGGTGCTGGTGGTCTGCTTGCTGCTGTTACTGGGTTGTACGCTAGAGTTTCTACTCGTGGTAAAACCCAATTGAAAAACACTGACATTTGCGCAGCAACAAGCCGGGCCATTACCGGTGCAGGACGCTCGCCATAAGCGATGCCATCAATTAACCGAGTAACATCCGTGCGCGTTATGGCGTCCACCGGACGACCGCCAAGCTCCGGTAAAACGTACTTTTTGAATATGCGCCGTATTTCTTTTGCAGATCGCTTGTTTTCAACGCGCTGCTGATCATAAGTGTTCCACAGTGCGGAAACCGTTTTGTTCGATCGTTTATCAGGCTTCGCCAGCTTCCGGCCGCTCTCAATGTCAGCACAAGCCTGGAGCGCTTTCTGTCTAGCCTTAGCCAGACCAATCCCGGGATAGTCTCCCAGAGTGATCTTTCTGAACTTTCCAGCAACCCGTTTTCGAACAATCCAACGACATTTACCTGTCGATCCTTTTACGAATCTCAACCCAACGCAATCACTATCTGCGAGCTCAACTCGACCTCGCAACGGTGCTTTCACCGCTTTCAATTTAGCATCAGTAAGCTTTATTTGATTTGACATTTTGTCCTCTGAAAAACGTGCTACCCGGGTAGCGTTTCGAGAGGATACTATGGGATTTCCTGGAACATATCAAGAACATTATTTTTCTATTATCTAATTATTTCAGACGTTTAGGGAATATGTGGGATATCAAAATATCGGCTTAAAAAAACTTTTAATCAGTAGGTCGCTGGTTCGAACCCAGCAGGGCTCACCATTATTTCAATGAGTTAGTGGTGAAACTGAGCTTCAGTAATTAGATCAGTTGGTCTAACTTCAGTAAAAGTTCAGTAAAAGTTCAGTAAAAGTTCAATTTTCCTGCTGACTTTTCCCGGATTTGCGGCGTTTTTTCCTTTCGCACAACTGATTTTCTGCCGTTGCCACTGAATGAAAATCATCGATAACACACATCATTTCCACCTCATCGCGTTGGACGCTCTCAACTTGATAAAACACGTGCTGCATATGTTTGGTCGGCAAGAATATCGGCCAAGACTTTGTAATGAAGCATGGTATATCGAGTCATGAACGAGATTGAGCAGAACCTAGCCAATTGGAAGGATTCCCTTCTATCCAGTATTCCGGTCGCCGGACTGCTTTCCCGCAATCCGGTGGCATATAAATGGAAAGCTCTATTTCGAGTCTGGATGCTCCGCGAAGCAGTGCTTTGGCGCATGCATGACTTGATGACCCAGTCATACTCGCTTCACCAACAAGGACATGGCCTCGGCGCTCGTATATTACTCCGCAGTGGGTTTGAGTCCCTGGGAACGCTAATCTACCTCAACCGGCTCATGCAGAAAGTACTAGACGGCAATTTAAACTTTCACGCCTTCTGCGAAAAGACGAGTGATTTGCTTCTAGGCTCGCGTAATGATGAAAGGGGGCCTCGTTCGATCAATATCATCACAGTGTTGGACCATGGCAACAAACGCTACCCTGGCTTGAAAAAGCTATATGCTAATCTGTCTGAGAGTGCCCACCCAAGCTTTGAAGGTTTGTGCACCGGCTACTCAAAAATCGATCATGACGAGTTTGAAACCAATTTTTCAAACCGGTGGATGGAGCTTTATGGCGAACGGCACACTAGCTCAATGCAGCTGTGCATGGAGACGTTCCATTACGAATATAACGAGGTGTGGACCGACTTGCTGACGAAACTTGAGAACTGGATCGAAGCAAATGACGCCGAACTGGAAACAACAAAGAACGAGGCTACGGTAGCACCGCAGGGAGCAGCGAAGGATGAGGCTGCGGCAGCTTCACCGGGGGCAACGCCGCACGAGGACAGTTAACCGCCAGCCTTTAGTAGTTGGCCATCACCGCAATGTTCAATCAAGAACACGCACATAGGCGTAGACTCAAAACACCCTTACTTAGCCATCCGCCCGGTCTTGATAGGGTAATTCTCTTTCGATTTCTGCGCGACTAATCATTAGGTCATAATAACGTTCGTTTGATGCACCAAGTTCCGCTGCCTCGGTCCTTGATCGCCCTCGAAGAAACTCCAAAAATTCGGGCTGATGGGTTTCCCAGAAAACCGCTTCAATTTCCTTATGGATTGCCGAATTTGGGTTTTGTTTTCCCCAAATCCGGACTCTGCCGTCCACTGCTGCTTGCCTAATTCTCTGAATTACACTGCTGCCTTCAAGCTTTCCATCCATTGATGCCCGAGCAACATTGCCACCCCAGCGCCCTACCAAGATATATGTGATAGCCTCATCTAGACTTTTATCGCGCTTTGATTCCACGCCTTCGATTTTCCTAGCCTGATATTCAAACTCATCACTAAACCCGTTCTCATCGTCACCCTTCCCCTTGGCAGTTTCCGAAGCTATAAAACTTCTCAATTCAGTCTGCGAAATCTCCGTGAGATTGCTTATAGGGTGCGGCCTTCCAGACACGCGAGCTTCAAAGCCTTGTATTCCCAGTGACACTTGCATTTCATTGTCCGATACCTTTAGTTCTTGGGAACGGATAGCAGCTTTAAGACGCTGCAAAAACGGCCCAGCCCGGCTGGGAAGGGCCTCATGTTCGTTAGTAGGGGGATTGACTCCAGCCCAAATGCAAGCAGCTTGATAGAGTTCCAGCGTCTCTATTTTTGACCAATGTGGGTCAACAATGCTTCCCGCTTTTTCAATCGATCTCTCGATCGGAATATGTTTAGGGACAATGATATAAACATAAACTGCATAGGCTAGAAAAAAAGTTACAGCCGCGATTAAACCCCCAGTTATGGAAAGCCAAAGAGGGATCTCTGAAAACACCTCAAGCACGGCGGTGACGCTTGCCAACGAAAACACCATCCCAAACCAAAACAAGGCATTGTTAAGGTGGCCGGATGCGCTCCATATCCACCACAGCTTTTTCCTAATTCCCATCATTACATTTCATTAGCACAATCAATCATGATTGCACTGGTGTGATGCACTCAGGCGAACTTAGTTTGGGCTCCGAGCATAATAAATTTCGCTTCAGTAGTTCAGTAAAAGTTCAGTAGTTTTTACGCCATTTCAGTCGTCTGCAGTCCCTACAGTCCCAAAGCGCCTTCCATAAAACCCCTGAAAACTGAGAAATTCTATGTTTTGCGTTTACCGAACTTGGGTCTTTTAATCAGTAGGTCGCTGGTTCGAACCCAGCAGGGCTCACCATTATTTCAATTGCATGGCAGTAATATGGTGCGCATCGCTCGCGTGATCAGCGATTCGACGCGATCAAGCCGTCCGATTATACTAAGCCGCGCAATCAGTCGTCGGCTCGTTCTGCGCCAGTTTCAGATTGTCTCGGTTATAGATGTCCGGAAAATAGCTGACCGTACCGTCTGCCGCTGCCTCTGCCGTAAAATAGGCGATATAGACCGGGAGCGGCATGGTGGTGGACAATTTTGTCGTCTTGCGACTGGTCAGAATATCGTCGACCTGCTCTTCCGTAGCCGATCCGGCGAGTAATGTTTTTACCAGATCGACCGCTCCGCCCACTCGGATACAGCCATGGCTGAATGTCCGCACCGGTTCGGAAAACAGATTCTTGTTCGGCGTGTCGTGGAGATAGACGCTATAGGCGTTGGGCATGACCAATTTCATCTGCCCCAGCGCGTTGCCGGGACCGGGCCGCTGCCGGTAGCGGCCATCCTGAAAGACATAGCCCCTGCTCCGCGCTCTCGCCGGATTGTTGCGCACCATCGAGCTGATGCCTTCCGCGGCAATCGATGTCGGGATTTCCCACCAGGGGTTCAAGATAACACCGCTCACCGTCGCGTCAAATATCGGGGTCGGAGAACTGGCCTTGCCAACGATGACCGGCCATGTCCGGATGGCCTTGTCATTCTCCCACAGGGTCACTTCAAAACTGGCGGCGTTCACCAGCAGATATTTGTCACCCATGATGAGCCGCATCCAGCGCCATCGTTCCAGATTTACCTCCAAGGTAGCGCGTTTCGCTTCATCAACTTCGGCAGTATAAGCTTCGCGGAGGACTTGATAATGGGGATTGCGCGGGCGCAGTGCCTTGAAATATGCTGTGAGATCGTTGCGGACCAGAGCCTGTAACAGCAATTTTTGGGTATCAATTTTGGCGTCATCGCTGCTGATCCGCCATTTCGTCCGGACCGACGCAGGCGAACATCCTTCCAGATGGGCCATCATCAACTCGTTCGCCGCGACCGTTGCCAAGCGCGAGCGGCGGTATGGATCAGTGGCGGAATTGGGTTGATCGAAACTGGTTATCGCGCAATTTCCCAAGCCTTCTGAAGCTCTTGCATCGACCAGGTGCTGCAATTCGGTAACCTGTGCTTCGGTCCAGATCAGGTGATTTTCGTCTTGTGCCGAGGCGGAAGCCGAAAACAGCAAGCCGCCCAGAATAGCTGATAATATTCTCATTCTGCCTCTATTCAGGTGATCGCGGGGCACAGCAATAGGTAGAGTTACTTAATCCCCCGTACAGGGAGAAGCTGCTATGAAGGTGCTATGAAAAGAAGACAATTTATCACCGCCGGCCTTCTCGGGATCACTGGTGCCGCTTATGGCCTTGGCTCCCGATCACAGGCTGCGAGCAAGATGGCGACGCGATTACCGGCGCGCCCGAAAGCGATCCTGCCAGCGGGTCCAACGACATTGATTGATCGCGCCAAGGCGGCAATGGCGACCCATGAATCATCCCTGTTGCACAAAGACAGGATCGGGATTGCCGACTATTCGCTGCACTCCGCCAAGGAACGTTTTCATATTGTCGACCTTACCAACGGGACAACCCAATCCTTTCTGGTTGCCCATGGCAAGGGTTCCGATCTCCGGCATACCGGCTGGCTGCAGGAATTTTCCAACGTGCCGGGATCCGAAGCCTCGTCGGGCGGCAGCTACATCACCAGCGAGACCTATGTCGGCAAACACGGCACATCCCGCCGTCTGAAAGGCCTCGACCCCAGCAACAACATGGCCGAACCGCGCGCCATCGTCATCCATGGCGCCTGGTATGCCGAACCGGAAATGGTTGAATCCCACGGGAAACTAGGCCGCAGTCAGGGCTGCTTTGCCTTTTCCGAAAGCGATCTTCCGGTGATATTGGAACGACTGGGACCGGGCCGCCTTCTCTATGCTGACAAGGTGTAGCAGGTAATTTAAATTTTTTTCTTGCGGTCGACTTCCCTCGACCGACACCTCAGCCGTAACATTCCCAGACCCATTACCAGGCGATCTCGGGTCCCCTTGGCCCCTGCCCGCGACAGCTCCTCGCGGAGTCTGCCTTCGCGGCCAGAGGCATTCGAGGGCTCTTATTGGTCGTCGGGTCGCTTGATCGAAGGCCCGAGCTCCTCCAGAACCTTGCGAGCATCAAACGCGCGCGATGCGTCGGTCCGCATGGAACCCCTGTGCATCACAATTTCCGCTTCCGCCTCGAACCGCTCCACGGTCCGCACATCGGTATCAAAGGACCAGAAGGGATCGCGGCCATAAGGGTGCCAGGTCGACCAGGTGCCGCTGCGATAATAGCGCCAATGCGGCCGCCAGTTGACGTAGCCCGAACCATACCAGGGATCGTAGCGCGCGAAACGCTCTACATAGGTTTGCCGATCCGTTTCTGTTGTGTGGTCGGTGATCCGGAACCAGTCATAGCCGCGTTGAACCGTTAGCTCCGCAGCCCGGTATAGCAGATAATCCTCGACCGTTTGGCGCGAGGTCAGCGTATTGCCAGCGAAACGAACCCGATAGCGGGTGTCGCCAAGGCGTGTTTCCGAATAGCCGCCGGAGACTCGCTGGCCCGAGATTTGGGGCTGATAGGGTGTCGCGGTGGCACAGCCGAGCAGCAACAAGGTCATCAGTATCACGGCTGCCTTAGACGCGGCTTTGGGGAATATCGCTCGATCTGTCATGGTCGCTCCTTCTGATATGGCCGCTGCAGCAGCCGATGAGGAGGCATTTTCGAATCTTACCGTCCGTTTGTCGCTACGTAATTATTCGTAAGACCGAGACCAGCGGTCCGTAACAATACCTATCGCCGCCAATCTCCACTCATCCTAGAAAGTCTGAAGTGGAACAAGCTGATGGGAGAATGAAATGCTGGTGCGCAAGGATAGCAAGGTTATCGCGGTTGACGGTTCCCGCATGGCGATGTTCAAAAATGTCGGAGAGGCTTTTGATCCGGTGCTCGAGCTGATCGAGGAGCATAAAAACCCGTCGCTGCGTACGTCTGAACTCGGCACCGACAAACCGGGCCGGAGCTTTCAAAGCAAGTCTCCAAGCCGCGGGGCATATGAGCCGACCGACCTGCAGCAACAGGAAGAAGACCGGTTCGTGACCGAAGTAGCGCAAAGGATCGAGCAGATTGTCGGGGATAAAGATGCCCGCGTCATACTGGTCGCCGCTCCACGCGCTCTGGGTGTTATCCGAAAACATCTGAAACCCGACACGAGCGCTCGACTGCTTGCAGAAATTGCCAAGGATTTCGGACCGGACGCTGCCGAACCTCTCGCAAAAATGCTCGCCAAACATGAAATTTGATGGTCCCCTCGCCGACTAGCCAGAAAAATGATCCCGATGGCGACGCCCTCTATTCCGTTCGGGGACTGACAAAAGTCTATGGAGAAGGTCCGACCGCCGTCCACGCCCTTCGTGGCGTGAATCTCGATTTGCCGAAGTCGGCAATGGTCGTCCTGCTCGGCGCCAGCGGATCTGGAAAATCGACCTTTCTCAACATCATCGGCGGGCTCGATAATGCTACTGATGGTCAGGTCTTTTTCGAAGGCACCGAACTTACAGCATTGGCGCCATCCCAACTAACCGAATATCGACGAAACTCGGTCAGTTTCGTGTTCCAGTTCTACAATCTGGTGGCATCGCTGACGGCTCGGGAAAATGTCGCGCTGATAACAGAAATTGCCGAAGACCCGATGACACCGCAAGAAGCCTTGGAAATGGTAGGCCTAGGCAATCGGCTTGATCATTTCCCGTCGCAATTATCCGGTGGCGAGCAGCAACGAGTCGCGATTGCCCGTGCCATTGCCAAGCGACCCAAGGTGATGCTGTGCGACGAACCCACCGGTGCGCTCGACAGCCAGACCGGCGTGAAAGTGCTCGAAGCACTGGATCAGGTCAATCGCGAGCTCGGCACAACAACGCTACTGATCACCCACAATGTCGTAATCGCAGATATGGCCGACCGGCTGCTGCGCTTTGGCGATGGCGCGCTGATTGAGGATCGCGATAACCCGAACCGTGTCAAACCGGCCGAGCTCAAATGGTGATCTTCCCTCAATGGCTGGATTCGCTGGACCGCAAATTGCTGCGCGACATCTGGCGGCTGCGCACACAAGCACTGGCGATTGCACTCGTGATCGCAGCAGGCATCGGCATGGTCGTCATGTCAGTGGGAATGATCCGGTCGCTAGAGGCGAGCCGGGACACTTATTATGACCGCTACCGTTTTGCAGATGTTATCGCGTCGGCGAAACGATTTCCTACCAGTCTGGTGGATGATATCCGCGCTATCGAGGGTGTAAGCATTGTCGAGGGACGGCTGACCACGGGTGCGACGCTCGATGTCCCGGGCATCTCGGAACCAGTGACCGCCAAGGTCCACTCGCTGCCGCCATCGGGAATGCCGCGGGTCAATGCCCTGGTTTTGCGGAACGGCCGAATGCCCGATCCTGCGAGACCCGAAGAGGTGATCGCCAGCGAAAAATTCAGTGATGCCGCGCGCGTTGCTCCCGGAGACAATATCGAAGCGGTTCTATATGGCAAGAAGCAACGGCTGCATGTGGTCGGCACGGCACTGTCACCGGAATATATCTACGCGCTGGGAGCAGGTCAGATTTTCCCGGACAATCGCCGCTTCGGCGTGCTGTGGATGGGGGAGGAACATCTTGCAGCGGCGCTCAATTCGACCAACGCCTATAACGAAGTGCTCATCCGGCTAGAGCGTGGTGCCAATCCCCGCAATGTGATCGACCGGTTAGACAAACTGCTGGAACCATATGGCGGAAACGGAGCGATTCCGAGATCTGAACAACTGTCGGATCGTTTTTTGTCCAACGAGCTTAATGAATTGCAATCCATGACCGCGATATTGCCGCCGATTTTTCTTGGTGTCGCAGCATTTTTGATCAACATTGTACTGACCAGACTGGTGGAATCGGAACGAGAAATAATCGGGCTGCTGACGGCCTTTGGTTATCGCAACCGGAAGATTGTCTGGCATTATACCAAGCTGGCGTTGATCTTGTCCTTACCGGGCCTGATCCTGGGATTGCTATTGGGCAGCTGGATGGGCCGCGGTCTGGCTGGGCTGTATCAGGAATTTTTCGTATTCCCGGTTTTAACCTACCGCGCCGGAGCAGACGTAATCCTGATAGCCTGTTTTGTCGCTGTGGCGGTGGTGATGCTGGGCGCAGCGCAGACCGTCCGGCGGATCAGCAAGCTTACCGCTGCGGAAGCGATGCGGCCACCGGTTCCGCCCAATTATTCAGGAGGAATTGCGCGGCTCATAGCCAAGCTGAAAAAGCTGGACGAACCCACAAGAATAATCTTGCGCGGCATCGTACGCAGGCCATTACGCTCGATGCTAGGGTCGCTGGGCGTCGGAGCCGCACTTGGCCTCTATATCACCTCTGCCGGAAGCACGGACAATGTTGGCCTGATGATTGATCTGCTGTTCAATCAGTCAAACCGGTCGGACATGAACATCGTCTTCGCCGAACCGCGGGACGAGCGTGCGATTTTTGAGCTGCAACGGATTCCGGGGGTCCTGCGGGTTGAGCCCGTTCGCTATGTTCCAGCCAAGCTGACATCGGGGATCCGGTCAAAATCGGAGAGTCTGACGGGCATCAGACCCGGCGGAGATCTGAACCGGCTGATCGATATGGAGGATGGCATATTGGCGCCGCCGGTGCGCGGCGTGATGATTTCGCATGGCCTGTCCAACGAGTTGGATCTCCAACTCGGCGACCCGCTTCATATCGAGGTGACAAATGGCAAGCGGCCAAGTTTCACCCTGCCCGTCACCCGCATTTTGCGCAGTCCTGTGGCTAGCCCGGCTTATATCAACCTTGACCTCATCGGACCTCTTCTAAAGGAAGCACCTTTATCATCCGGAGCCTTTATAAGTGTCGATCCGGCGCAGATCGAAGCAGTATATCAGCGGTTAAAGGACATGCCCGTCGTTGCCGGATTTTCCAGTCGGGATGCAGCGTTGCGCGGGATTGAAGAATCGATCGGAGAAACCATGGGCATCATCCAGGTCTTCAACACGGCTTTTTCGGCGCTGATCGTTTTCGGGGTTGTGTATAATAATGCGCGGATCAACCTGGCCGAACGAGCACGCGATCTCGTGTCGCTACGAGTACTGGGTTATCGCCGAGGAGAGGTATCGTACATCCTGCTCGGTGAATTGGCGTTGCTGGTTATCATCGGCCTGCCCATCGGCATAATTTTTGGCTATTCTTTGTCAAAATATCTAACCGAAACCATCGGCGGCGACCTGTTCATGATCCCGTTCGGCCTGTCCTCCGCTACGGTAGCGTTCGCGATATTGGTTGTTCTGCTCACTGCCGCAATATCAGCCCTGTTCGTGCGTTCGCGGCTAGATCGGCTCAATCTCGTCAATGTATTGAAAACCAGGGAGTAAGGCGATGGCAACAAAACATCTGAACCGACTCGGCCCGCGGCTATTGATCGGCCTCATCATCGCCATATTGGTGCTCGCGATTTTCTTTGCGTTGCGTTCACCACCGATTGATGTGGATGTCGCGGAAGTCACCAAGGGACCAATGCTTGTCACGATCAACGACGAGGGCGAGACCCGGGTGCGCGACATGTTTGTCATATCAGCGCCGATCAATGGCCAATTGTTGCGGATCAATCTGGATGCCGGGGATCCGGTGGTAGCGGGTCAAACGGTCGTGGCCCGGATCCTTCCTGCGCAACCCGATTTCCTCAACTCGCGGAGCGAAGCAGAAACAAGGGCCCAAATCCGGTCGCTCGAAGCCGCGGTACGATCTTCGCTGGCCCGGATCGCTCAGGCAGACGCCGACCGCAAGCTGGCGGAGGCCAATTTCGAACGGATTGATGCACTTTTTAATCGGGGATTCGCCACCAAGACCGCGCATGATGCCACCCGCGCCGCGCGCGACAGCAGCGCTTCCCGGTTGACAGAGGCGCGAGGAGCCGCAGAATCGGCCCGGTTCGAACTTAAAGCCTTACGGGCAAGGTTGACGTCCCCATCCATCAACAACCGTGGCAAAACTCTCTCTGTATTTTCTCCACAAAGCGGATCGGTATTGCGTCTCACTCATGAAAGCGAAACACCAATCAGCGCAGGAACCCCGATCCTTGAGATCGGCGATCCAGCCGACACGGAGATTGTAACCGACCTGCTATCCAGCGATGCCGTGAAGATCAAGCCGGGCAGCAAGGTATTGATCGAAAATTGGGGCGGAGACAAACCACTCACCGGCAAGGTGCAACGAATCGAACCATTTGGCCTCACCAAGATTTCGGCACTTGGCGTGGAAGAACAGCGTGTGAATGTCATTATCGATTTCGCTGATCCGATAGCTGCGCGTGAGCGTTTGGGCCATGGCTATCGCGTGATCGTCAAGGTCGTGGAATGGGAAGGAACAGATATTATGCAGGCACCGATCAGCGCGCTGTTCAGAAACAAGGGCCAGTGGTCGGTCTTTGTCATGCACGGCGGTGAGGCACAACTGGTGCCGGTCAAGATCGGCCGGATGAACGACGAGCGCGCGCAAATATTGGAAGGCCTGAAAGCCGGTGACGAGGTCATTCTCCACCCCAGCGAGAAAATCGAGAATGAAACGCGGGTGAGACTGCGGGAGGATGGTTCCTAAGGTCACACGATAGATCAATCATACAGCCAGCAAATTCCCGCCCGGATAGGCAAAGCTGCCTATTGGCTCCATTGCGGTTTATCCGGTCTGATTCTGGTGGACTTTACCCGCAATTTTTCTTTCAATCGAGGCATTGGCTATGACGCATATTGACGAATACCGCTCCCGGCTTGGCACCGCCGACGCGGCGGTGCGCGGGCTTGAGTCCGGAGCGCATATAGCGATGGGCATGGCCACAGCGGAGCCGCCGGCTTTGCTCGGCGCGCTGGCTGACATGGCGGAAAATGGCGCGATCGACGATATCAAACTATGGTATTTCCATTCGATGGATCATGCCGGCGAAACCTTGTTGAGGCCTGACTTGCTGGGCCGAATTCGCCCGCGCTGCATGTTTCTAAGCTCCATCGAGCGGAAATTGCTCAGCGCGCAGACTCCAGGAGAGAAAAGCCCGATCGAATTTGTGCCGGTCGCGTTCAGTGATTCCCCTGAGCTATTCAAAGAACAAGTCTCGCTGGACCTTTTTGTGACCACCGTGTCGCCGATGGACAAGCATGGCTGGTTCACCTTTGGCACCAGCAACGATTATTCCACCGCCGCTGCCCGCAGCGCGAAAAAGCTGGTGGTCGAGGTCAATCCCAATATGCCGCGGGTATTCGGCGCTTCCCTCCTCCATATTTCCGAAGTCGATGCGATTGTCGAAAATGATACGCCGCTCGCCGAAGTCCACGCTCCCGCTACATCCGCCGAAGAGGCCAAGGTTGCCGCCATCATCGCAGACATGATCGACGACCGGGCCTGCTTGCAAATGGGGATAGGCGCGCTTCCCGGCGCTGTCTGTGCCTTGCTGCAAGAAAGGCGCGATCTTGGCATCCATACCGAACTGATGACCCCTGCCCTAGCCAGTCTGATCGAATGCGGAGCGGTCACCAACCAGGCCAAGACCACCTATCGCGGGCGTAGCGTCTTCACCTTCGCCATGGGCGACCGGGCCTTTTATGATTTCCTCGACGACAATCCGGCGATGCACAGCGCCCCGGTGAATATCGTCAACGATCCACGGCATATAGCGAAGAACAAGAATGTCGTGTCGGTCAATGCCACTCTGCAAATCGATCTTGGCGGGGCGTGCAATTCCGAGCATCTTATGGGACGGCAATATAGCGGTTCTGGCGGACAGCTCGACTTTGTCCGCGGCGCTAATGCGTCGAAGAGCGGCAAGTCGATCATCGCCTGCCAGTCCACAGCCCGCAACGGCACGGTATCGCGCATCGTGCCGCGACTGGACGGGCCGGTGACGACGCCGCGCAACGACACCCACATCGTGGTGACCGAATATGGAGCGGTTGATCTGAAGGGCAAATCGCTAAACCAGCGCGCCGACGCACTGATCGGGCTCGCTCATCCCAAGTTCAGGGATGAACTGGCCAACGGTCTATAAAATATAATCCGGTTGCCCCTTAACGGGTCAGGCGCTTGAAAATCTAGCGCTTGCTTTCGTTCTCGGCATAGGATTGGACCAAGGGGAAAAGTGCAAAAGCAATCTGGGCATCGAGACCGATACGGTTTTCCGGCAGATCAAATGCCACCAAAAACCCGGTGACGGTCCCTTCTAGCAACAACAGCACGATCAGGACCTCTCCAGCCATCACCAAAGCAATGGCAACGCTCCCCATCACCAGACGATCATATATGGCCGACGAGATATCCAGTCGTCCAGTCAAGAACCGGCAGAAGAACCATGCAAAAAGGAGCAGCAACGGAATTTCGATCAGAACCGCAATCACCGGACCGGTGTAAGGCACCAGAAAGAACATGCGCATTGCGCCCAAAACAAATCCAAGCGTGAATACGCCCAGAAAATAGAAGATGCCGGCTTTCAGGACATTGGCCATGATTGCCTCTTAAGCCGGACCACGGCGACCGAAATATACGTAAACTCCCTGATATTGCGGAAATGACCGGTCGATTATCATATCCGTTTTCCGAACCGAGGCGGTGCACTCCATTGAAGCATTTCAATCTTCCGACATTGCCACATCTCGCAAACACGCCGGACGTCGGAAGCACCGGCCTCTCGGTGGTCTCGGTCAGCAAGAAATTTGGCAAGAAAACAGTCTTGAACGATGTTTCATTCAATGTCGGGCCTTCCGAAATTGTCGGCTTGCTCGGCCCGGACGGAGCGGGAAAGACGGTAACTTTCTACTCGATACTCGGCTTGTTGCAGGTGAACTCGGGCCAAATCATCCTCGATGGTGAAGACATAACCTCACTGCCTCTCGATCGGCGCGCGCTTCGCGGCTTGGGATATTTGCCACAAGAAGCCTCGATTTTTCGAGGACTGACGGTCGAACAGAACATCATGACCGTGCTCGAACTATTTGAAGAAAATCCGGTTTCCAGAGAGCATAGACTGGATGAGCTGCTGGTCGAGTTCCATATCGACTATGTCCGCAAAGTTCCGGCGCGGGCCCTTTCGGGTGGCGAAAGACGCCGATGCGAAATTGCTAGGGCGATGGCAGCCAACCCGAGCATCATGCTGTTCGATGAACCCTTTGCCGGAATTGATCCGATGTCGGTCCGGGATATCAAGGCGATGATTACAAGCTTGGAGAGCCATGATGTCGGCATATTGATCACCGATCAAAATGTGCGAGAGATGGTCGACTTACTCGACCGGGTCTATATCCTGCATGAAGGTCACATCGTGTTTGACGGCACACCAGAGGCCATGCTCGAGGATGATACCGTCCGCCGCTTGTATCTCGGCGAAGAATTTTTCCACCAGTGCTAATGGTATCTGACTAGCGGACCGCTATCCGCTACGCTTGCCCGCTCCTGTCTGCGCCACTGCGACTTCATCACCGCATACGAGCCATCGATAGCAAATCCAGCATCCGTATAATCCCTGATACATCGGATAATAGCGAACAGATAGGGTATGAAATCTGCCGGAAAATTTGCCCAATCAGGAGAGATTATATGAAATCCGTGCTACTCTATGTGAATGACGATGCCGGTCTTGATGCTCGGTATCAGGCCGCGCTGGATCTGACCCGCGCGCTGGACGGGCATCTCCATTGCCTGCGCGCCAACCCCTATAATCCGCAGATGGCCTTCGACGGAGTTACCGGCATGTCGGTGATGTACGACATCGGCAAATATGCGCGTGAAATCGATCTGCAGCTGAAAGCAGAGATCGAGAAACGCCTGGCCGGAGAAGATGTGCCGTGGGATTATCAGGAAGCCAATTCAGACCCGGCAAGAGGGCTTGCCCGAAACTCCGCGCTGGCCGACCTGATCGTGCTGAGTTCATCCAGCGGTGTTAAAGATAACACGGTACCATTGGGTATCTTGGGCGACGTGGTTCTCGACACCAATATTCCGGTGGTGGTCCAGCCGGACGGCCTCAAAAAATTCGATGTTGGCGGGCCGGCTGTGGTCGCATGGAACGGCAGTTTCGAAGCGGGCAATGCCCTGCGTGCAGCAGTTCCTCTGCTCAAGCTGGCCAGTGACGTGCACATTGTTGTGGTCGAGGAGGACAAGGATCACGACCTACCGCCGCTCGACGCCTCGGAATATCTATCGAGACACGGGATCGGATCGCAGATTCACGATCTGGAGGCCAAAAATTCTTCCGTGCAGGACGTGCTTCTATCCACCATCGATACGCTGGGTGCAAGCTACATGGTGATGGGCGCTTATGGCCACAGCAGGGCGCGCGAGTTTTTGCTCGGGGGCGTCACGCGAAGCCTGTTCCGCGATTGCCCTGTGCCGCTGGTGGTGGCCCATTGATCTTGGAATCAAGGGCTCCGAGAGGAAGATTTGAATGAGTGGTGTAAGCGTTAAATTTCACGGTGCGGCAGGAACAGTCACGGGTTCCTGCTTTGAAGTCAAAGGAGCGGGCCAGACCATATTGGTCGATTGCGGCATGTTTCAGGGCACCCGTTCGCTCGAAGCGCTGAACCATGAAGAACTGCCATTTGATCCCAAAAAAATAGATGCCGTGATACTGACCCACGCGCATCTCGATCATAGTGGACGACTGGCCTATCTGTACGCCAGCGGCTGCAAGGCAAAAACCTTTTGCACGGCTCCCAGTGCCGATATTTTGAAACCGCTGTTACAGGATGCTGCCAAATTGCAGGCCGCTGATGTCGAGCGCCGAAACCGCCGGGCCGATCGGGCAGGCTTGCCACCGTTCATTCCCCTCTATGATGGCAAGGACATAGCAAAACTGCACAAAAACGTCAGAACGGTCGGCTATTGTGAAGAACATCAGCTCGATAACGGCGTATCATTTCGTTTCTGGGATGCGCGTCATATCGTCGGGTCTGCATCGATCGAGATCAATATCGCGGGTCAGCGACTGCTGTTCTCGGGCGACATCGGACCCGGTCGGGCGATCAACTGCACTGCCTCTGAAATCGGTGGCTACGACCATGTGATTTGCGAATCCACTTATGGCGACCGGGACCGCGAGCCTATATTGGTCAGCGAGCGCCGTGAGACACTGGCGCGTCATGTCGAGGAAGTGATGGCAGCAGGCGGCAATTTGCTGATCCCGGCATTTGCGCTGGAACGCACCCAGGCAATACTCGAAGATTTCGATGCCTTGTTCGAATCAAAACGTCTCGCACCAGTGAATGTCTTCCTCGACTCTCCACTGGCCCAGAAAGTGACGATGGCAGTGATGCGCTACCGCGATAGCGGCACCGATATGCTGAAGCGGACCAATATCCGGTTCATCGAGA
>NZ_JBALUT010000058.1:0-17401 GCF_036963705.1 Parasphingorhabdus sp.
CTTGTTCACCGGCTTCGCATCGACCAGATATTGATCGCGCAAGATTGTCTTCAACTGCCCAGTGTTCATTTCCGGCACAATGATCCGGTCAAAGCTCTTGAGCAGTTCTCCGAGATTTTTCGGCAGTGGCCAGATATTACGGATATGGACGTGGGCGACATCCTTGCCCGCTGCGCCTGCTCGCGACACCGCCTGATGGATCGGACCATAAGTCGAACCCCAGCCGACGACCGCCAGCTTGGCACCCGCATTGCCGTAGGCAAGATCCTGATCGGCTATGCTATCCGCAACGCCAAGCACCTTGTCGCGCCGGATTTCGGTCATCGTCTGGTGGTTGGCCGGACCATATTCGATATGGCCGGTATCCACGCCTTTTTCGATTCCACCAATCCGGTGCATCAATCCCTTGGTTCCGGGCTTGATCCACGGCCGTTTGAGATTTTCATCGCGACTGTAAGGCAGCAATGGCCCATCGGGCTTCTCGGTCATGAAGCTGACCGGGAAACGCTCGAGCGTATCTACATCGGGAATTTTCCAGGGCTCGGCGGCATTGGCGATATAGCCGTCGGTCAGCAACATCACCGGAGTCATATATTGTACCGCGATCCGCACCGCTTCGATAGCACAATAGAATGCGTCTTCTGGCGAACGCGCTGCAATCACCGGCATCGGCGCATCGCCGTTGCGGCCGTAGACCGCCTGGTAAAGATCGGATTGTTCGGTCTTGGTCGGCAGGCCGGTGGACGGGCCGCCGCGCTGTGAATTGACGATCACCAGCGGCAATTCGGTCATGATCGCCAGCCCCATGGCTTCGCCTTTCAGCGCGATACCCGGACCGGAAGAAGATGTGATACCCAGACTACCGGCATAGCTTGCCCCAATCGCAGCGGTAATCGCGGCGATCTCGTCTTCGGCCTGGAAGGTGGTGACACCGAATTCTTTCAGCCGGGAAAGATGGTGAAGGATCGCCGAGGCCGGCGTGATCGGATAGCCACCGAAAAACATCGGCAGGCCCGCCAGCTGCGCGCCGGCGACCAGTCCGAGCGAAAGTGATTCCGCTCCGGTTACCGTCCGGTATGTCCCCGCATCGGCAGGAGCGCGGGCGACTTTATGCGGTGTAATATGTCCGGCACCGAGGCCGTCGCCAGAAATTTCTGCGGTTTCGCCATAAGCATGACCGGCGTTGAGGGCGGCAATATTTGCGTCTGCAATATCCGGCAGCTTGGCAAATTTGCTTTTCAGCCATTGGACGATCGGTTCGCGATCGCGTTCAAACATCCACAAGGCGAGACCAAGCGTCCACATATTCTTGCAGCGCAGCGCTTCCTTGTTGCCGAGGCCGAAAGGCTTCACCGCGTCGAGCGTCAGCTGCGAAATATTGAGCTTGAGCAATTGCCATTTGGCCAGCGAGCCATCTTCCAGCGGATTGGTCTCATAATGGGCCTTGTCGAGATTGCGCTTTCCGAATTCGCCTTCGTCGGCAATCACCAGGCCACCGGCGCGAACCGCCTCGACATTGGTTTTCAGCGCAGCCGGGTTCATCGCGATCAGCACATCCGGCTGGTCACCAGCGGTTTCAATCGCGCGAGAGCCAAAGTTGATCTGAAATGCGGAAACACCGAACAGCGTCCCTTGGGGCGCTCGGATTTCTGCCGGAAAATCCGGAAAAGTCGCCAGATCGTTACCGGCGAGTGCGGTCGAGAGGGTGAACTGCCCTCCGGTCAATTGCATCCCGTCGCCGCTATCTCCGGCAAAGCGGACGACGACATTCTCTGCACCGTCTGGGTGGGGACTATTGGGTTCTTCCTGCTTCACTGCGGTGGCCATGATAGATTTTCCGTGCCTTTGCTTATTATTACGCAACCCGCTCTAGAGCAGCAATGCTGCCCGCTTCAAACCACAAAAACTAATAGGGATAAAGCATTTGTTTGGGCGGCGCGTCCGGATTAGCGCTTGCCTAGTGAACATCGCCTGATCTAATCGACCAATTAACTGGTTGGAGAAGACAGATGACTGATGCTTATGTACGCCCCGATGTGCAGATGATTTTGACGATGCTGGCGCAATCCGATCAACCGCTGATGTCGGAAGTGGAACCGGCAGCAGCTCGCGAAATGTACAATGTGATGGCCGCGATGCTCGAAGCCGACGCGGTCGATCTGGCGCGGATAGAGAATCTGTCCTGCCCCGGTCCAGCCGGTGACATAGCGCTCCGCCTATATGACAGTCAGGCTGAGCGCAGCGCGGAAACGCCGGTCATCATCTTCTATCATGGCGGCGGCTTTGTGATCGGCGATCTCGAATCACACCATAGCTTCTGCACCTATATTTCGCGCGAGATGGACCTCCCGGTCATTGCAGTCGATTATCGGCTGGCGCCGGAAGCCCCTTTCCCGGCAGCACCGGAGGACAGCCTGGCTGCGACGCGATGGATCGCAGACAATCAGGAGCAGTTGAAGCTTAAAATCAGCGGCTTGATTCCCTGCGGCGATAGCGCCGGTGGAAATCTGGCATTGGTGGTCGCACAAGTGTTTGCAACCGAGCCGGCTGCCGTTCCTGTTGTTGCACAATTTCCCATCTACCCCGCGACCCGCATGGACGCAGAGGGTGGATCGATGGACGAATTTGCCGAAGGCTTCCTGCTGACCAAGGCGAGCATGGAATATTTCGACCTCCAATATGCGCCAAAAGACGATGACACACTCGTTTCACCATATCTCGGCGACCTTGCCAAAACACCGCCAACGGTGCTGGTAACCGCCGGCCTCGATCCATTGCGCGACCAAGGCCGCGACTATGCTGCCGATCTGATCCGCCACGGCGTGAACACGCATTTCATCGAAATGGCCGGCAATGTTCATGGCTTCATCAATATCCGCAAGGCAGTGCCTTCGGCCCAGCAGGATGTCGACAAGATGATTGCAGCCTGGAAAACACTGCTCGCCAGCCTGTGAAGGATTATAGCAAACTCCCATACCGCCCCTGTGCCGGTATCATGCTCGCCAACCGCGAGGGACAAGTGTTCGTCGGCCAGAGACTCGACGCCGCCGACAGCCTATATCCCGACGCGTGGCAGATGCCGCAGGGCGGAATAGACAAAGGCGAGAAAGCCGAAGCGGCCGCCTTGCGAGAGCTCCGCGAAGAAACCGGCGTGGTTGCGGACCATGTTCAGATAATTGGCCGCAGCACCGAGGAATATCTCTACGATCTTCCCGACGAACTGCTCGGCAAGATCTGGAAAGGCAAATATCGCGGCCAGCGACAAAGCTGGTTCCTGTTGCGTTTCACCGGTGAAGACGATCATATCAATATCCGGACCGAGCATCCCGAGTTTCTCAATTGGAAATGGACAGATCCCGCGGGCTTGCCAGATATCATCGTTCCCTTCAAAAGGGACCTGTATCGCGCGGTTCTCAAAGAATTTGGACCGCTGATTTAATCACCACTATCCGGGATGCATTTATGTCTAGACCAGCCTTAGCGACCGCAATCCTCGCTGCGGCGAGCATTTCCACGCCAGCTTCGGCTGCGCTCCCCGATCCCGTAAAAGCGATGATCGAGGCCGCCATCGCTTCCGGCAACAAGCAAGACGTAATCGCCGTTGTGAAAATCGCAAAAGCGACAAATCCGGATGACCTCGTCGAAATTAATTCTCTCATGGCTGAGTATAATGCCGAACTGGCAGAGCAAGCCAAGGCGGCGCTGCGCGAAAAGCAGGAGGCCGGCTTGTTTGAAAACTGGAAAGGGCAAGGTGAGCTGGGTGGCTTTCGTTCGACCGGAAACACCAGCAATTTAGGCGTCAGCGGTGGCATCAAGCTGGTCAAGGACGCCGTCAAATGGCGGATGAACTTTCAGGCGCGGGCCAACTACGAACGCAATAAGGGTAAAACCACTCGCGATCAGGTCAGCGCCACCATCGAGCCGAACTACAAGTTCGACAAAAGGCTTTACGCCTATGGGCTTGCGCAGTTTGAACGGGATCGTCTTCAGGGCTTTTCCGCTCGCTACACATTATCAGGCGGCCTCGGTTACGAGCTGGTCAAAACCAAAGATGTCAGACTCGCCGTCAAAGCCGGCCCCGCCATACGCATCACCGATTTTTCAGGCGGCGACACCAAAAGCAGCCTTGCCGCCCTGGTCGGGCTCGATTTTGACTGGAAGATTTCCGACCATCTCAAATTCTCCCAGGATGCAGGCGGCACCTATGCCAGCGATGCACAGGGGTTTACCTCGGCGGTTGCCGTCATCGACAGCGACAACACGACCTTTACCGCCACATCGGCGCTCGATGCGAAATTGATCGGCAGCCTTTCGACCCGCCTTTCCTATACGATCGAGCATGAAACCAACCCGAAAATTGGTCGCGCCAAAACCGATACGCTTAGCCGCGCATCTCTGGTCTATGATTTTTGAAATTCCCGAAGGACGGCTAGTCAGGGCGTTTCTGTAGCCGGTTTTTCATCACCGATTTGCGGCTTTGGCGTGACCGCTTCTGCCGACAATACCGGTTTCTTGTCCGCTAGCTTGATCGCCGAGGCCAGCTGATCGGTTTGCGTACAGCGCGACCGGCACAATGTTTCAATCCGCGACAGATTGACGCGCGCTTTTTCGGTGGCACCGCGCTGGATCAGAGCCTCGCCCTGCCCAGCCAATGCGTCGAGATTGTTCGGATCGAGGATGAGCGCTTCACGATACAGTCTGATCGCTTTTCCGGGCATCTGCTGAACCCGGGCGATTTGCGCCAAAGCGATGAAGGCCGAACCATTGCGGGGATCAACAACCAGTGATGTTTCATAAAGGTCCGCCGCGAGATCGAGCTCGCCGCGTTTTTGCGCAGCTTCGCCCAATTGCATATATTCTACCGAGCGCTGCTTGATGTCGATATCGGCAGACTGGCCAAAACTGGCGCTGGAAACCGTAGCAAAAACGAGGGACAAGGCGACAACGGCCGGTGAAAAACGCATAATCAGCTCCAATAGATTCTCGCGACCATAGCCAGACTCATCTGCATGCTGGCTTAACATGATTTGCTATCACAATTTTTCGAGGCACGTAAAATAAAAGCCATCCGTTCCGTCATGATACGGTGAAAAAAGAGTGCCTTTACGATATGAGCGGCCAAGCGGCAAATCAATCGCTATTTCCCGCCATTGTGGATGGTTTGCAAGGAATTTGTCGGTCTGGTCACCGCCTTCCGCGTCGAGCAGCGAACAGACGGCGTAAACCAGCCGCCCGCCAGGCTTCACCATTTCACTACCGAGATCCATCAGCCTTTGCTGCAATTCTGTTGTGTGATCGAGCCTTTTTGGCGACATCCGCCAGCGAAGTTCGGGATTACGCCGCCAGGTTCCCGTTCCGCTGCAAGGCGCATCAATCAGCACCAGATCGCAGCTCACTTTCAGATGATCCAATGCTTCGATTTCTTTCCCGGGCGCGAGCAATATAGTCTCGATATTCCGTGCACTAGCCCTGCGCTTGCGAGGATCTATCCGGCTCAGCCGCCCGCGATCTGTGTCCGCAGCAATGATCCGGGTGTCCGAGGGAAGCATGGCCGCCAAAGCAAGGGTTTTTCCGCCGGCGCCGGCGCATAGATCAAGGGCCAGCTTCGGCTTGGCAGCAGCGCCAGCCATGGCGATCGCCTGACTACCAAGATCCTGAATTTCGATTGCTCCTTCGCGGAACAGCGTCTTGTCCTCCAATTGGGTGCCGGTGGGAAGCTCATAGCTATGTGGCAGAGCAAGCGCGACTGCGTCCGGCCAAGCCGATTTAACTTCCAGATCCGTGGAACGCTGGCCGTTGACCCGGACATGGAGCGGCGCACGGTCGAACAGCGCCTTGCGTTCGGTCTCGTCGATCAAACTGGCAAACCGGTCGGCCAGCCAATCCGGTATTTGCGCGCCGCTGGCGATAGCTTCATCGGCCTCAATCGCAGCGGGACCATATGCAGTACCGGTAAAAAGCTCTCGCAACTCCGGCTGCTCGGCCATCAGACCAAGCATGGCCTGCCTGCCGCTTTCCGGCCGGTCGCCCCAGCGCCGGATCGCGGAATAAACAAGCTCCCGAATAGCGCGCCGATCACCCGACCCAGCATAACGTCGTTCCTTGAAAAATTTCTTCGCGATATTGTCGGCCGACGCCCCATTGTCGCGAGCTGCGGCAATGATCCAGTCGAGCATCTCTATCGCGGCTTGCAGCCGTGCCGAGGGGGTCACTTGTCCATGCGATCGTCAGCATCGAAACAATAATAGACCACGCGCGCATCCGAACCATATTCCGTGTCGATCATCGCTTTCCGCTCCCAAGCGCCTTCTTCACAGCCTTCAACCGTCGCATAGACATCGTTCATCCACAGCGGCTTCTCTTCCGCCTGCCCCGCAGGCCAGACCAACATCAGCAACAATATTTTCGCTTCGATTATGAAATTCATTCAAAGCTCCTAGCGAGTGGGGTAATTTGGCGCTTCTCTGGTAATTGCGACGTCATGGACGTGGCTTTCCTGCAATCCGGCATTGGTGATCCGGACGAACTCAGCCCGTTCGCGCAGGTCTTCGAGCGTCGCCGAACCGGTATAGCCCATTGCCGCTTTCACGCCGCCAACCAGCTGATGGATCACGTCACGCGCAGGTCCCTTGAAAGGCACCTGCCCTTCGATTCCTTCCGGCACCAATTTCATATGGTCCTTGATGTCCTGCTGGAAATAGCGATCTGCCGATCCGCGCGCCATCGCGCCGACCGAACCCATGCCGCGATAGCTTTTGTAGGCTCGTCCCTGGTAGAGGAAGGTTTCCCCCGGCGCTTCTTCGGTCCCTGCAAGCAGCGATCCGATCATCACGGCTGACGCGCCAGCGGCCAATGCTTTCGCAACATCGCCCGAGGTCCGCAATCCGCCATCGGCGATCACCGGAATACCGGATTTTGCGGCTTCTTCCGCACAATCTATGATCGCTGTCAGCTGAGGAACGCCGACACCGGCGACAACCCGTGTCGTGCAGATCGAACCCGGTCCGATACCGACCTTGATACCGTCCGCTCCGGCATCGATCAGCGCGCGGGTCGCGGCGGCGGTCGCCACGTTCCCGGCAATGATCTGGGCGCCGTTCGAGCGTTTCTTGATGTCTTCCACGGCGCGCGCCACCATGGCGCTGTGACCGTGAGCGGTATCGATAATGATCAGATCGCACTCTGCGTCGATCAGCGCCTGGGTACGCTCGAGTCCCGCTTCGCCAACGGTAGAGGCTGCTGCCACGCGCAAGCGGCCTGTGCCGTCCTTGGTTGCGTTGGGATAGGTGACCGCTTTTTCGATATCCTTGACCGTGATCAGGCCAATGCAGCGATAATCATTGTCCACCACCAGCAATTTTTCAATCCGGCGCTGGTGCAAGGTACGCCGCGCCTCTTCCTGACTCACCCCGGCCGGAACCGTGGCAAGATTGTCTTTGGTCATCAATTCCGAAATCAGCTGCTTGGGGTTTTCCGCAAAACGGACATCACGGTTGGTCAATATGCCAACCAGTTTCCCGGATTTCTCGACCACCGGAATACCCGATATCCGGTTCTGCTCCATCGTCGCCTGGGCTTCCGCCAAAGTAGCATCAGGGGCGATGGTAATCGGGTTGACCACCATACCGGATTCAAAACGCTTCACTTGCCGCACGGCGGCGGTCTGCTGAGCTATGGTCAGATTACGGTGCAACACGCCAATGCCGCCCATTTGCGCCATGACGATCGCCATATCCGACTCGGTCACGGTATCCATGGCGGAGGAGAGAACCGGAATATTCAGCCCGATCAGCTTCGTCAGATTGGTTTTCGTATTGGCCTGGCTCGGCACGATCTCGGACGCAGCAGGTTGCAACAGGACATCGTCAAAGGTCAGTCCCAATCGAATTTCGTTATGCTTGCCTGGCCTGCTCATGATTGCCACTTTCCGATGTGCTGAATGTGATTCTGTGGCGGCCCATGTAATCAGTTATCGGCTCCGCCGCTAGTGGCTAATCCGGGATAAGTGCCAGTGGAGGAAAAATAACGTCCCAGCGCGACATGGAAATTGGCATCGGCGGCCGCTCCCGCCAGCAACAAGTCCTTGTTCACTTCATCGCTAACATCATGATAGGGCCCGTTGATAAAGGCCTGCAGTCGCTCTTTGTCGGCAAAAGCGCTGGTAATCATAAAGGCCGGGATATCGCGCTCGGTAAAAACATAGCCGTCCTGACGCCTAAGATAGGCATCTGATGTGCCGCTTCGGTCAATCTCGCGCCCCTCCTGTGCGGCGACGGTTTCAATATCTCTGTCCAGCCCGGACTTGCCAAGGCCGATTACCGCAATCAATTTCTTGTCGTCCGAAAGCGCGACTGTGTCGGCGTTGAAGACCGCAACCAGATTTTCGAGCGCAACCGCTGGATTCCGGACAAACGCACGCGCGCCGAGCAGGCCTTTTTCCTCGGCGGTGGTCGCGAGAAAATAGATGTCCCGATCATGATCATCTGCAGACAGCCTCTTTGCGGTCTCTATCAACAGTGATATCCCGCTCGCATTGTCGATCGCACCATTGCAGATACGATCCTCATCCGGATTCAGCGGGTCTTCGATGCGGCATTCGCCAAAATGGTCCCAATGCCCCATGTACAGCAACGCCCCGCGCTTCGGATTTGTACCGGCAATCTTTCCGATGACATTGTGCGAAGTATAGGTGCGAACCTGCGTCTCGACCGTCGCGTCTGCGCTCGCGCCCAAGTCAACGATAGAGATAGTGGCCCGATCAGCCAACAAGCTTTCGGCGTCCAGACCGTATTTCCCGGACAGCTTGCTGAACTGATCAAGGTTGATTAACCCTTCGAACGCCGCATGATCTTCCGGATCGGTCAGGACGGTTGCTCCTTGCTGATAGGAGCGCAATATTCTTGGCCAGCGCTTCTGATCGTCAACGATGGCAATCACACCGACCGCTCCGTTGCGGATCAGCTGGCGTTTGCGATTAAGAAAGCTGGCATCATCATTCTTATCATCGGGTGGATTGATCGGAAGCAATACAAGCTTTCCGGCGACAGGCATCGCATCCAGCCCTAGCCCGGGATCAGCATAGCCAGCGAAGACAACCGGCATATCGGATTGCCGGAAGGATGGATCACCGCTCCGCAAGATGATCTCGTCTTCACGCAGCCGAATATTTTTGCCACGAGCCGTGTCCGAAAAATATATCTGCGAGGTCTCCGGGATCCGCTCCACCAGCGAGACCGGCGCATACCATGAACCCGGCTCGCCTGCCGGTTTCAGTCCAGCGGCTGACCATTGTGTAGCGATATAATTGACGGCCTTGTTCTCACCCGTCGTGCCGGGTTTTCGTCCCTCAAATGCGTCACCCGCCAATATCTCGATGTGGCGAAGCAAATCCGCTTCGCTTATCGACTCGGCACGCAGTCCGACCGAAAAAAGCAGACCCGATAAAACCAAAGCGGCAATGAAACGCATTGTAACAACAACCCTCTTTCTAACCCGAATAATTCGCTTTTCCCTTGGCATTATCCCGCAAATAATCAATGACAATGAGACGGTTCGCAAGGGAGAATGGAAATGGGCGTTTCACTGTTATTATTGGTGCTATTGGTCACCATCATCTATCTTTTTGCGAGCATCAAGATCGTCCGGCAAGGCTATCACTATACAATCGAATATTTTGGCCGCTTCACGACGACCGCCCAGCCGGGATTCAATTTCTATCCGGCATTTCTTTATCGCGTCGGCCGCAAGGTCAACATGATGGAACAGGTGCTGGATATTCCCGGACAGGAAATCATCACCAAGGACAATGCGATGATCTCCACCGACGGCGTGGTGTTCTTCCAGGTGCTCGATGCTGCCAAGGCCGCCTACGAGGTCAACGATCTCTACAACGCGATCCTCAACCTCGTCACCACCAACCTGCGCACGGTCATGGGTTCGATGGACCTTGATGAAACACTCTCCAAGCGCGACGAGATCAACGGACGGCTGCTGACCGTGATCGACGATGCCACGACGCCATGGGGGATCAAGATCACCCGGGTCGAAATCAAGGACATCCGTCCGCCGCAGGATATCATCAACGCAATGGCCAGGCAGATGAAGGCAGAGCGTGAAAAACGCGCCAACATCCTCGATGCTGAAGGAGCACGCGCCTCCGAAATCCTGCGCTCCGAAGGCGAGAAGCAGGGACAGATTTTGCAGGCTGAAGGCCGCAAGGAAGCTGCATTCCTCGATGCCGAGGCCCGCGAACGCGAAGCTCAGGCCGAGGCAAAAGCAACCCAGATGGTGTCCGAAGCCATTGCCGGCGGCAACGCGCAGGCGATCAACTATTTTGTCGCTCAGGATTATGTGAAGGCGGTCGAGAAATTCGCTACGTCGCCGAACGCGAAAACCATATTATTCCCGATCGAAGCCACGCAGCTCATCGGCACATTGGGTGGCATCGGCGCTTTGGCCAAAGAAGCACTGGGCGAGAATACCCAGATGTTTTCGCCACCAGCACGCAAAGGTCCTTTCGACAACAAGGATTAAGTGAGGCAACAAGGGAACAGAGCATAGGCAATGGATGACTTCACCATCAACAATCCGGAATATGTCTGGCTAAGCCTAGCCGCGCTGCTTGCGCTGGCGGAGCTGTTCGTGCCCGGCGTTTTTCTGATCTGGGTGGCGGCAGCAGCGGCAATGACCGGGATCCTGTCACTGTTTATCGACATGACCTTTGCCGGTCAGCTTACCGTATTTGGCCTGTCGACCATAGCCGCAGTGCTCGGTGGCCGGCGCTGGTATCTGACCCACAATGTCGAAAGCGAAAGCCCTCTGCTCAACAATCGTTCTGCGCAACTGGTCGGACGGACCGTAACCGTTGTGGAGGCGATTTCTGCCACCAGCGGACGGGTGAAGGTCGCCGATGGCGAATGGAAAGCCAAAGGGCCGAACATGAAAAAAGGGACAATCGCAAAGGTCGCGGCAGTCGAAGGCGGTGTCCTCCGGCTGGAAGCGCTGGAAGACACCGCAATATTGGATTCCAAACCTACTTCTTGAAGAAGCCCTTCGCCATATTGGTGATGTCATTGATCGGGTTGCCATCGCCATCGCGGTCGAGGAAACTGGTCGCCTTGCCGAGCAGACCTTCTTTACCGGTAAGCTTGTCCATCAGACTCCCCTCACCATCAAGACCGGCTTTTTCGGCCAGTGCCGGCAACAAGCCTTTGAGCTTTTCAGCGTCAACACCCGCTTCAGCAGCGGCTTCCTTGATCGCGGTCATCTTGTCGGTGCTGCCATCACGCAATTTTGCAAACAGCGCTTCTCCGCCTTTTTTCGCTTCGTCGGCCGTCATCCCGGCTTTTTCCGCGATGTCATCAAGACTGAAATTTTCGGGCAGCATATCCATAATTTTTTCGAGCATGCTCATAATCTATTTCCTTCAATAGAGGTAAGGTTAGCGTACCAGCTTTCCGGCCATTCCGATAATATCATCTAGCGGATTGCCGTCGCCGTTCAGATCGAGCATCGAGGCGATACCGCCAAGGCCACCCGAAGATGCCTTGCTGCCGCCGCCGAGCAAACCGCCGATCAAGCCACCCAGTCCGCCACCGTTACCAGCGCTGCCAGTGCTCTCTTTGGCCATATATCCTGCCACCATCATGGCAACGACCGGCAACATTTTCTTCAGCAGATCGCTGCTGATTCCGGTCTGCTGTTCTGCGCCCGCCGCGACGGTCCGGCTCACTTCTTTCGAACCGAAAATCTGGCCGAGCACATCATTGCCTTTTTCAACCGGAGTAGGCTGCGTACCGAGCACGCTGTCGAGCAGTCCGCCGCCACCGAGTTGGCCCAGCAATCCGCCGAGACCGTCCAGTCCGCTTGGCTGCGCCTGCGTCGTTTTCTTAAAGCCGCCCAATATGGCGGGCAGCAATGCTGCGGCGCCCGCTTGTGCGACGCTTTCGTTGACACCCAGTTCCTTGGCCATCGTGCCAATGCCGCCCGACTGCTGCAACATATCCATAATATTCATCGTCGCTCTCCTTCATTGCCGTGACGGCATGGTTCGATTCTTTACTTGTCAGGACCTTAGCATATTTTTGCGGCAGAAACTGGCCAATCCGCAGTTTTACGAGTGTTTACACCTTTGGCGTGGCGGATAAGCGCCGTTGCGGGAGAAGGGCAATTGACTCCGCGACGGCTAGCACCGAGATATCCATTCAAGGGCGCGGTCACGTGAAGGCGGAACCGCAAGGCCCCTAAAATATAAAGGAACAAGACATGAGCATTTTTGGAAAAATCAAGAACGCGATTTTTGGCGGCGAAGCCAAGGCAGCAGAACCTGAAGTCGCGGCAACACCGGTTGCAGCAGCCCCGGCTCAACGCGCGGCGATCAGCGAAGTAGACGTTGCTTCGCGGCTCGACAGTATCCCGGGCTCCGACAAGCTTAACTGGCGCACGTCGATTGTCGACCTGATGAAGCTGGTCCAGATCGATGCCAGCTATGGCAACCGCAAGGAACTGGCGCAGGAACTCGGCAACAGCGATTATAGCGGTTCGGCTGAAGACAATATCCTGCTGCACAAGCAGGTCATGAACAAGATCGCCGCAGCGGGCGGTATTGTTCCGGCTGAACTGAAAGACTAATCATCTGGACGACAAGTCCGTTTGAAATTAGGCGGGGGCTGTGAGCGATCATAGCCCCCTTCTTTTTGCCCCTCTTCCTGCTGCAGAAGCCCCGAAGGGTTGCCGCCGCTGCCCCAGACTGGTCGGCTTGCGAAAATTCCTGCGTAAGGACCATCCGGACTGGTGGAATGCACCCGTCCCCGCCTTTGGTGACCCGAAGGCATGGCTGGCTGTCGTCGGCCTCGCTCCCGGCACGGAGGGCGCTAACCGGACCGGCAGGCCGTTTACCGGCGACGCCTCGGGCGAGATGCTGTTCGCTACGTTGACGAAATATGGTTTTGTAAATGGCACATTCGCCAATGACCCCACCGACGGGATCACCCTGAACGGCGCGATCATCCTCAACGCGGTCAAATGCCTGCCGCCCGAGAATAAACCGACCGGTGCCGAAATCAACAATTGCCGTCCCTATTTAGCCAAGGCGCTGGGCGGGTTGCCGGAACTGAAAATCATACTGGCACTAGGCAGGGTCGCCCACGAGAGCATCATTCGCCTGTCCGGCGCAAAGCTCACAGACCATAAATTCGCCCACGGCGCACAGCACGCTCTACCCGATGGCCGCACCCTGATCGACAGCTATCACTGCAGCCGGTATAATGTGAATACCCGGCGATTGACGGTGGAGATGTTTGAAGGGGTGTTCGAGCAGGCTGCCTATTTGTCCTCGGCCAGTCGGCCGTAAAGTTCCGGACGCCGGTCTCTGAAAAATCCCATGCCGGCGCGGTGCTTGCGCGCCTGTTCGAGATCGAATGAGGCGACCAGAACGCCGGTTTCCTGCGAGCCATATTCCGTCACCAGATCACCCCATTCATTGGTGATGAAACTGTGGCCGTAGAAAGCCTGTTCTTCCTCCACGCCGATGCGGTTGCTCGCGACCACCGGCATGCAGTTGCTCACCGCATGGCCCTGCATCGCCCGCCGCCACATCCGGCTGGTGTCGAGATCCGCGTCATAGGGTTCGGAACCGATCGCAGTCGGATAGAACAAAACTTCCGCGCCCATCAGCGCCATCGCGCGGGCGGTCTCGGGATACCATTGATCCCAGCAGATGCCGACGCCGATCCGCGTGCCGAACACGTCCCAGGTCTTGAAACCCGAATTGCCGGGGCGGAAATAGAATTTTTCCTCATAGCCGGGGCCATCGGGAATATGGCTTTTGCGATAGACGCCCATGATCTCGCCATCGGGATTGATCATCGCAAGGCTGTTATAATAATGCTGCCCGTCGCGTTCGAAGAAACTGGCCGGAATAGCCACGCCATATTGTTTGGCGAGCTTCTGCATGGCGAGCACCGGCGTGCTTTCGCTTAGCGGCTGGGCCAGAGCGAAAAGCGCCTCGTCCTCGGTCTTGCAAAAATAGGGCCCGGCAAACAGCTCGGGCGGCAGGATGATCTGGGCCCCCTGCTCTGCCGCTTCGGCGATCAGGCCGCTGACGGCATATATATTTGCCTGTTCATCGCCCCCCAGGGGCAGCTGCAGGGCTGCTACGGATATATTGGTCATAGCAGCCCCAATAGCGGCTTAAGGGCGCTTCTTAAACAATAATGTCATCCGGTCGGATTCACCGATCGCCTGATATTTTGCTTTGTCCGCGTCGCCTAGTGCCAGCACCGGAGGCAATGTCCAGACGCCGCGGTCATAGTCGGACGTGTCGGCGGGATTGGCATTGATTTCGGACTCGCTGACCAGTTCAAAACCGTTGAGTTCGAACAGGGCCACGACCGACGCCTGTTTCAGATAGCCCTTGGTGCCATTGGACATCGCATAAGATGCGTCATCTTTGGCCCGGTGCTGGACAATCCCGACCATTCCGTCCTCGGCCAGCATGTCGCGCAGGGCGCGCAATTCGGAGTCGGCCCGGTTTCCGTTGAGCATGCCGTGCAACGAGCGGAATATCAAAATCCGGTCGACCTTGCCCTTCATGTCATCGGGCAGCTCGTCGCTTTCAAAAGCGAGTATCTTGCCAGCATCGACGCCGGTCCACTTGGCTGCTGTCGCCGGGAAGCTTTCGGGCCAGCCCTTGGTCCGTGCTTCCCGGGCCCGGTCGGGAAAGCTGCTGTCGGAACTGTCGGCGTTGATCGCGATATATTGCCCGCTAGTCGCGTGATAGGGCGCCAATACGCGCGTGTACCAGCCGCCACCGGGTCCATATTCGACGACCGTCTGGCCGGGTTTGACACCAAAGAAAGCAAGCGTCTCTGCAGGATGACGATAGGCATCGCGGGCCTTGTCGTCGGCGCGGCGCTCATGTGACAATACCGCCTGCAGGCCGGCGTCGGTCATCGCGGCTCCCTCTTCATGGTGCTTCGCAGCCGCCGGAACGGCCATTCCCAGCATTGCCAGCGCGGCACTCGCCATCAGTAATTTTTTCATATGATTTTCCTCTCAAACAGTCGGGAGTTATTTTCCATGGCTGACACTAGCCCGTCCCCGCCGGGACACAATATGTTATAAAGGGCGAATCGATTTGCGGGATCTGCTGCGATATGCAGTGAAAGCTGCCGCCGCCGCGGAGCAACGCCTGGCTGGACAGCCCGATCACCTTGTGGTCCGGAAACAGCGCCGCGATCTGATCCACGGCCTTGCTGTCATTTGCTGCCCCATATTGCGGAACCGCCACGACCCTGTTGCCGATATAGAAATTCATATAGCTGGCCGGCGCGATATCGCCGTCAAATTCATATCGCCCCGCCGACGGCAAGCGCACGACCTGCAAGCCCGATGCAGCCGCTCGCGCTGCGGCATCGTCAAAAATCTCGGCATTGGGATCATCAGCCGTATCGGCTTGCGGAATGGCGACCATATTCGAGGCAACGAACCGCGCAAGATTGTCGACATGGCCATCGGTATGATCGGCAGCAAGCCCGTCTCCGAGCCAGCAGATATCCTGCACCGCCAGAGCATCGCGCAGCCGCTCGGCGACCTCTTCTTTCCTAAGGCCGTCATTGCGGTTGGGGTTAAGAACGCATTGCGCAGTCGTGATCAGCCGGCCCGCACCATCGCCATCGATAGCGCCGCCTTCCAGTATCCAGTCCTGATCGCTGACCGGCAGGTCGAACCGCCTTGCCAGTCGCCGACCGACATCCTGATCACCGGCCATTTCATATTTGCCGCCCCAGCCGTTGAAGCGGAAGTTGCGGCCGTCAAGGCCATTTGGCCCTGCAATGAAAACCGGCGCGCTATCACGCAGCCAGACATCGCCGAAAGGTTCGACAACCACGTCTACGCATGACTGGACCAGGCCGCGCGCGACATCCGCGTCCGCGGCGTCCCGGCACACCAGAACAACGGTCTCACCGGCACCGTCATCGGCTATCGCATTGGCAAAGGCCGCCACTTCGCGTTGCGCAGCCTCCCGGCCCACCGGCCATTCCGCCGGATCGCCGGGAAAGCCGATCCACACCGCGTGATGCGGTTCCCACTCTGCGGGCCATCTCGTCATGCAGTTCGTCCCGGATCAGTTGCCGGCGCGGCTCTTGTCCCGCGTTGCACGGAATTCGTCGCCTTCGTTCCAGTTCGGCCAGTCTTCGGTCATCGCCAGCATCCGGGCAACGGTATAATAGACTTTCAGATCGCCCATCACGCCGTCCCAGTTCCAGTTTGGATCATATTCGTCCTTCGGACCGTGGTAGCGGTTTTCGGTATAGTCTTTCGAAATCGCTTCACCGGCTTCCCGGCCACCTTCGACGAGATCCTCGCCACCTTCGAAATAGATCATCGGCACGCCCAGCTTGGCAAAGCTGAAATGATCGGACCGATAATAATAGCCCTTCTCCGGTGTCGGTTCGGCTTCGGCCACGCGGCCATCCCCGGTCAGTGCCGCCTCAAGATAGCGGTCGAGACCGGATTTCCCTTTGCCGACAACGATCACGTTTTTGGCAGGGCCAGCCATGCCGAAGGCATCCATGTTCACACCGCCAACGGTCTTGCTCAGCGGATAGATCGGGTTTTGCGCATAATAAGCCGAACCCAGCAGGCCCGACTCCTCGGCGGTCACGGCAAGGAAGATAATGCTGCGATCCGGCGCGCCGGCTTTGACATGGGCCTCCGCCAGAGCGACCAGCGCGGCGGTACCGGTAGCATTGTCGACTGCACCGTTGCAGATATCGTCACCATCGGCTGCCGGCTTGCAGCGGCCGAGATGGTCCCAATGGGCGGTATAGATCACATATTCGTCAGGGCGAGTCTTGCCCTTCAAAATGCCGACGACATTCTTGCTGTCGGTTTTCTTGATATCATTCTCGAGCGAAGCAGATGCTTTCAGCTTCAGGTCAACCGCCTTGAAACCCTTTTTCTTCGCTGCCCCCATTTGCGCGGTCAGGTCCTGCCCCGCCGCCGCGAAAATCTTGGCCGCCGCATCCTTCTGGACCCAGCCGTTCAATTTGGTCTGGTCCGCGCCGCCGTTCGCCGACTGGGCGTAAAATTGTTCACCCGTCCAGCTCGATTCGACAACATTCCAGCCATAAGCTGCCGGATCGGTATCATGGATGATCAAAGCCGCCGCAGCGCCCTGCCGTGCCGCTTCTTCATATTTATAGGTCCAGCGCCCGTAATAGGTCATCGCCCGGCCACCAAATTCGCCTTCAAGGCTTTCGGTGCCGAAGTCGGGATCGTTCACCAATATGACGACGGTTTTGCCTTTGACATCGATCCCGGCGTAATCGTTCCAGCCGCGCTCGGGAGCGTTGATGCCATAGCCGACAAACACCATGTCGCTGCCGGCAACGTCAAT
>NZ_JBALUT010000059.1:0-17354 GCF_036963705.1 Parasphingorhabdus sp.
CTATCTCTCGGCAGCTGCCTTGCTGATGGCGGGCCTCGACGGGATCGAGAACAAGATCCACCCGGGCGAAGCCATGGACAAGAATCTCTACGACCTGCCACCGGCAGAGCTGGCCGAAGTGCCGACCGTATGTGGCTCGCTCCGCGAAGCTCTCGAAGCTCTCGAAGCCGATCACGAGTTCCTGCTCAAGGGCGACGTGTTCTCGAAAGACCAGATCGATGCCTATGCCGCATTGAAATGGGAAGAAGTCAGCCGTCTCGAAACCACCCCGAGCCCGGTTGAATATGAAATGTATTATTCGAGCTGATCCTTCGGATCAGACTTGAAAATGACAAGCCCGGGGCAAGCGATTGCTCCGGGCTTTTTTGTGTTCGGTCGATAGGGGGCAATATTAGCGCAAACCGGCACCGCCGAGCAGGATAATTCCCCCAGTATCGTCGACATCACAGCGGATGGATGATGTTATGGTTGCCGGCAATGCCCGTGTCAGGGCATCGATCGCTGCGGAACATTCCGAACCGGCTTGCGCGACATCATATGGCGAGGAAGGCAGGCCTGACTCGACAGCGTTCACAGCAGCTCGAAATCGGTCTAGCGCCGCCTGGTCGCTGGCCTGGTCTGGTAGCGTTTGTTGTGCCAGGACTGGGCTTGCGGTCAGTGCCAGAGTGGCCAGCGTTGCCGCAAATAGTCCAGATAGATTACGCATATATTATTCCTTCAAGAGAGACATTCGATCGACTAGCAGTATTTCGTGACGCGTCGGCAATGGCTCAGTCAGTGAAAACGTGAATGATATTGTCGTCTCCACCCGCCAGAACGACGGTTTCATCCGCGTTGAACAGGACAGAGCGGAGCGGTTTCGACGCTTGAAAAGACGATAATGCATTGCCCGTGGTGCCGTCCCACAAAATTATCGCACCATCATCATGCGCGCTGACAATGCGGGAGATGTCCTTGTTGATCGCGATAGCGTTGACGGCGCTGGTGTGACCGGCAAATTTGGAGACTTGCTGCGTTGTGGCGAGGTTCCAGACGCTGACCGTCCCTTCCACATTGCCGGTGACGATATAGGCACTGTCAGGGGTGAAAACGACATCGTTGATACCGCCTACAATATTGCCCTGAATGGTCTGAACCCGTTGGCCATTGAGGATATTATATGTTGTCACTTCCTGTGTCGCGCCGTTTACGCCCGCCACGAACCTACCGTCCGGACTAAATGCTACAGAACTGTTCACCCCGTTGATGATTAACAATTGCGCGCCGCTATTGGCGTCCCAGACCTGCATAGTGCTGGCCGAAGTCGTTTGGTTGAAACACGCTGCCGCGATCCGCGAACCTTGCTGATCATAAGCCACGGAATCGCAAAGTGCAGACGGCGGGTTTTGCAGAACCAGGGCCTGAGCGCCCGTCGATACGTCCCAGACATTGACCGTCGCTTGCTGCACATTGCCGCTTTGGCGGCTGCCCGAGACAATGCGCTGACCGTTGGGACTAAAGTCCGTGTCGAGCAATATGTCACCCCTGCCCTGCAGCGGAATCGCCACCCCTGGCACCAGATTCTGACCCGACGCGTCCCATATCGACAGATTATTGTCCCAGCCACCGGTGGCAATCCGCCGGTTGTCAGGGCTCATCGCCAATGTCAGGGTATCGGCAGTATAATTCAGTTTATTGTTCAGGTTGCTGATGGTGCCGACCATGTTGATCGGCGGTTGCTGTTGCTGCCATTGCGGCTGCTGTGGCTGCTGCCATTGTGGCTGCTGCCATTGCGGCTGCTGTGGCTGCTGCCATTGCGGCTGCGGCGCTTGCGGCTGCTGCCACTGGGGTCGTTGCCCTTGCGGCGGCTGCCATTGCGGCTGTTGTGGCTGATATTGTTGCAAGGGTGGTGCCTGATACTGTCCGCCGCCGGGTCTTTGATAGGCGCCTGCATTGGAGCGGGGTTGGGCAAATTGACTTCCTGCGTTGGGTGTCGGTGATCCGCTGGCATTCACGCCGCGGAAATTGAACCACATATGCCTCTGGCCCTTCAGAAATATGACCGCGCGATTATTGTCCCAACGTGCCGCGCCGGTGATATCGCCGGCAACATTTTGCAGACTGGGCAAGGTGATCGCGTTCATCGCGATCGGACCGAATGAGATGTTCCTTTGCGCCATGTCATATTCGATATATTGTCCGTCATTCAGGAAGAATAATATCGAATTTCCCTTGAACCGGAGCGCTGCATCGATCTTGTTGCGATAGGGAGCCAAGCCCGGCCAATTGTTGTTATCAATATAGCTCAGTTGCTGGACAACGGCCTCGTTATTCGCGTCGAGCCCGACATATTGTCCGGTTCTCAGAAAGAGATATTTCACACCGCCATAGCTGAATGAAGCGGTCAGCTGCGACATATAGGGGCCGAGATTTGTCCGGCTCAGATCATTGGGGCCGTTACCGGGATTGGTTGTCCTTGTGTCATATTGCATGACACCGCGGTCATTCCGGACCAGGAAAACCTGGTTGCCGGGGCTTTCGATGCCGGCATCAATCTCTTCCGCTTGCGCATGGGCCAGGCCGGGAATGGCGGCCATACCCAATGCCAGGGCCAGAACCGGCAGCTTGGTGATTTTCATCTTGGTTTGAACGCGCATAATTTATCCTTAAACAGACGGTTGCGCTGAACAGTGATGGTGTCGACGGGCATGCTTTCACGCAACTGGCAGCCCGCGACTTGCGCCGGTCATCCGTATCCGCGTTTGTCGAATTTGGCCGTGTCGTAACAATTGCTCGACATGGCAGAAGGGTCAAAATTGATTCCGTCTGATCCGGATAGAAATCTTTTCGGGGAATGTATCTGGAATCCGCTGGATAAATATTCCGGACGCCCCAGCCTATGCTGTGCCATTGATATCATCATATTCCCCCAGCCCGCATTTTCGTTCTTGCAAATACCAGCCCGGACATGGCAGTCATTTTTCTGGAACCTGAGAAAATGGGAGAATACACTCCGCCATGAGCTGCAGGAGCGCGTCCTCCTTATCAACAGTCTCACCGTGACTTGTAAAGCATTAATATTGTAGGGATTTTTTGCTGGTGGCGCGGATCGTTGTCGCGGTCACCTTTTTACCGCCCTGGTTCACGCACCGGCTTTTCGCCAAAAAGCTAATCTACGCGCGCTTGGAAAGTAACGGTGAAGCTGGGTTTGGCTGTTCCGGTCGCCGCCGACATCGTACCGGCAGGACTGATCAGAAGCCCGCTCACTGCGGCGTCGAAACCGGCTGTATTGGGCGGGTAATTATATGGCGCAACACCGCCGGGCTGATTGGAGAATTTTACCATGGTCGCGGGATTGAAAGCCGACAAACCGCTCGGCGTTGGTCCGTTGGCGAATGTCACCGGAGAGGCCGCATTATAAGTGGCGTTTGGCGGCAGAAAATCGCTGATCCTGATGCTGCTTGCATCGACCGGAAAGTCGCCCGTGTTGGTGACGCTGATGGCATATCGGGTAATCGCCCCCGGAATGGCTTTGGGATTGGTGCCGAGATTGACGGAATCGGATAATATCGTCGATTGTTTGACAATGACCAGTTTGGCGTTGGCCGCGGTCCTCGTATAGGTCAGGACACAGGTGATGACGTCGCCGGTCTTGGGTGTGAACGCAATGGTTGTCGCCGTTGGCAATATGGTGGTTGAACCGCCATAGCCATTGGAGCAGGCCAGCGACCGGGTGTATCGGGAGAGTTCAGTCGTCCCGGCGACCAGTTCATCAAGCGAATATGTAATGACAAGCCCGGGGCAAGCGATTGCTCCGGGCTTTTTTGTCGATGGTTTCCGGATGCCGGGTGCGGCGTGGATCTGGACCGGTTTCATAAAGGCCCGGACGCGGAAGTCAGAACGTTACTGTTTCCACCGATCTATGATGACGCAGCTTTGCGGGCGGCCAGATCCTTCACCGTCTCCTCATGCTTGGCCCGGTCAACCTTGTAAAAGCTGATGATCACCAGAACCGTTATAAAAAGCCCCAATATGACCGGGACATAGACCGCTCCCAAATTCCACAACGTGTCGTCCGACAGCTGACCCTGCGTGGCCCCGGCCGCCACACCGACTGCGGACAGAACAAATCCTGCAATGACGACGCCAAAGCCTTCCCCGAATTTGCGCATGAACGTGTAGGCCGAAAAGAACAGCCCTTCCGAACGGTTGCCGGTTTTTGCCTCGCCTTGTTCTACCAGGTCGGCCATCATCGACATGGCGAGTATCTGGTAACAAATGACCAGGCCGACATCGAGCGTATTGGCGATCGCGATTATCCAGAAAATCTCTGGAGACCCATTTTCCGGCAATACGTCAATCAGTCGCAGGAATATCGGTAGCGGCAATCCGATAAAGGCAACGAGACCAACGGTAAGAGCCCCGCGTTTCTTGCCCAGTTTTCGTGTCACAAATGGCGCCAGCGTCCCTCCGATGATTGCCGACAAGAACACCCCAAAGGTGATCAGACCAATTTGAGCGGAGGTAAATCCCCAAAAATAGATGGAGAAATAGAATGATAAACCTGCAGCGAAACCACTGGCGGTAAAGGCTATGAGAGAGGCAGAGAAAAGAGCGAAAAAGGAACCGCTGGCGACGGTTTGATAAATCTCTTTAAAGATCATCTTGAGCGTCATGTCCCGCTTTGGCGGCGCTTGCCTCAGTTTGGGAATATAGTGATGCGTACCCAAAGCCGAAATCATGATCGCGCAGAAAATTGCCACGGACCCCATCAGACCATAAAAAGCATAAGCATCCGGATTGAACTGCCCGTCGGGAATTGCAACAGTGACAAAGGCCGGGAAAATGACCGTGAAAGCGATAACCGTCATGGCATTGCCGCCGACCCAGCCAAAGAAACCGCGAAAGCTCAAAATGCTGCTGCGTTCGTCATAATCATCGGTCAGTTCCGGTGCCAACGCGGTACTGGGCGTCTCGTAGCAAGTGATGAAAGTGCGGATCGTGACTGCCAGTACCAGGATATATCCGAACAATGCCTGGTCACTCCAACCCTCGGGTGGCGTCCAGATAAAATAATAGCTAACCGCGACCGGGATGGCGGCGGCATACATGAACGGGTGTCTTCGCCCCCATTTGGACCGGAAATTGTCTGACCAGTAACCGACGATCGGGTCGCTGATCGCGTCAAAGATCAGTGCGATCAATATGGCGAGGCTGACCAGACGGGGGTCCATTCCCACGACCTGCGAATAGAATAACAAGAGGAAATATTTGAGGCCGGCGTCCTTGGTGCCATAAGCCACCGTGCCGAAGCCATATGCCAGTTTTGTCCAAAGCGACGGTTTGCGAATGGATGAAGGTGCCATGGTGGCTTCAGTCAATCTCTCTCTCCCTGTCGGTGACTCCAACTTGAAAGCGAAAGCAGCTGCTGGATGCCCCTGATCATCCGGCATCCGCCGGAATGGTAATCTTGTGCCAACCTGCCCTCGATCGGGGCGATGAACAAGACATATCTTGGCGGGAGCGGTGGCAACACGAATACAGGATGAATAGTATGCCTAATATCTACTCAGCGGGAAGGAACCTCTTCCCCCGTGCGGCGTCCGCTTTTGCGCTGCGACACCTTCATCCTGACAGGATCGCGAGCCCCTTCAAAACGACTTTAGCTTAGCCATTTATTAACCATGTTCCTTTATAATTGTCGTCCCCGGCAATGATTTGAAGAGTATGCAATGGCGCAAGAACGGAAGCGGATTTTATTCTACCTGCCCGTTATGACGCCCTGGTGGTTCACCAATATTGTCGTTCACCTGATCCGTGTGATGGCTAAAGATCATGAGGTCCATGTGCTGGTGCCGCCCCTCTGGTGCAACACCGGTCTCGGCGAAGAGCATATCGATCTGATTGCCGAGCTCGACCATGTCTTCTGGTATATACTCGACGGTCCGGACCATCGCCGGCTGCGCAGCGATGCCAGCGATGAAGACGATCTGATCGCGCTGGTTCACGACATCAACCCCGATCTGGTCCTGTGCCGCAGCGCCGATATTGCCACGCCTGCGCGTTTTCCCGGGATCGTCCGCTATATCATGGAGGGCGCTGCCCCGCCGGTGCGGACCGGAACCAGCTGGATCACCCTGTCGCCTTGCCTCTTTGACCATGGTCTGATGCCCGAACTGTCCCCGGAGCAATACGCACAGCTGGACCGGCAGGCCGACCCGATATGGTCGCAGATGATACAGGAAAAGGTCTTGCCCAATCGTGCAGAATTTCTGACGATGACCGGACTGCCGAACGACAAGATCATCATCGGCCTGCCGCTGGAATATGAGCAGCAGGAGAATTTCTTTGGCCAGCACCACCGCTATGCCGACAATGTCGCGATGATCGCTGCGATCGCGCCGATGCTGGGCGACGATATGATCCTCGCGGTGACCAATCATCCGCTCAACGAATTATATGGTGACAACAGGCCCCTCGAAGCCGCTCTGGCGTCGCTGGAAGGCAAGGTCATGATGATCGGCGGCACGGAGATTGCCGGACAGGCTACTCTGGCTCTGACCAAGCACAGTGACGGGATGATCGTCGGCAATTCCAAAAGCTGGTCGGCCTGCGCCGCCTTTGGCACGCCGATGATGCGATTGTCGGATTTCGCCACCGGCGACTGGGTTCAGGCATATTCCGAACTTCCCGCATTTCTAGCCGCTGTCGGCAACCGGTCCGCGACACCCGCTGATCCGATGATGGCAAAGCGCTGGTTCGCCTTTCATCTGGCCAATAATATCTTTGATCCGGCCGATCCGGCGCTCACCGCCGATGACCTCATTTCCCGCATGACCGATGCCGTCCAGCCCGCGCGCTGGGATCAGGCCATGGCGCGCTATCAATCCCAATATCTGACGCAAGTGATCGGGCAGGCGGCCTGATGGTAAATCCCCAAACAAAGGAAATCCTCCATGTATGATCTGGCAGTAATAATCCCGGTCCGGCGCGGCAGTTCGCGCATTTCGGAAAAATGCCTGCTGCCGTTCGGCGATCAGGAAACATTGATCGAATGGAAGCTGGCCCAGCTGACCAAGGTGATCGACCCGCGGCGCATCTATATTTCGAGCGAAGACGAGGCCTTTCTGGAACTCGGCGACCGTTTCGGCGTGTCCCGCCATCACCGCCCCCGTCATCTTGCCATCGACCATATCGCGCCGTTTCGCGACGTGATCACCGGCATCGTCCGGGACATTCCCCACACCCATATCGCCTGGTCGACCGTGGTCTGCCCGCTGATGGCGCCGCAGGAATATTGTGATGCATTTCGCACCTATCATGACGAGGTGATCTGCGGCGACCATGACTCCCTGCTCGGGGTCAACCTGAGCAAGGATTATTACTGGTCGCGCGAGGGTGCGCTCAATTACGAAGCAACCCGCAACCACACGATCTCGCAGGACCTGCCAGACTGGTTCAAGGTCACAAACAGCCTCTACATGGCCCCGCGCCAGCAGATTTTGGCGCGCGAATATTTCGTCGGCGACAATCCGGTGCTGCAATCTTTGTCCAAGCTGGCGGGAGTCGATATCGACTATATCGAGGATTATCGCATCGCCCGCGCGCTTCACGCGGTCTATGCCGAAGACAATATGGATGCGGTCGATCCGGAGACCGCAATCAACTGGGCCGCCGGAGGGTCCGATTTCCTGATGGCGATGTGAGCTTCAACGCCCGCTAATAATCCTTACTGATCCGCACGTTGGCGCTCTGGCGCCCCAGGGTCGAGATGGTCGACAGGATCGACAGCCAGCGGGTGATCTGGAATTCCAGCTGGGTGGCGCTATAGCCTTTGCCGTCGGTGATCAGTTCGACATAGACGCGGCGGGTGATATATTTTCCGGCAGCAATCGAGGTCCCCGAACCGGTGTCGGTATCGGAGGGCAATATCCGCAAACGATCCAGACCGACCGCCTTGCGCAACTGGTTGATCGGATCGAGGCCGCCACCGCTGTTGAGCGAGGCCACCGCAGCCGCAAGCTGGACCGCCTCGGGTGCGGACAGATTGGCAATCGATGCACCGAACAAGACCCGCGACAGCAGCTCGTCCTGAGGCAAAGCCGGAATGCTGGTAAAGGCGATTTCGGGCTGGTTTCCGGTGCCGGTGACATTGATCGTGGCGTTCAGCCCCGTCAGATTGGCCTCGGCCTCGATATCCAGTATCGGATTGACCGGCTGGTTGCCGACAAAGCGGATCCGTCCCCGCTCGAGCCGGAAGCGACGACCGGCGAAAGTATAATTGCCACGCACCAGATTGGCATCGCCGACCATGATGAAATTATCCACCGGCCCCGTGATTTTGAGATTGGCGCGCCACTCGCTGTCCAGTCCGAGCCCTTCGACCCGCAACCGGTTGGGGGCGTCTGCAGACAGGGCAAAACGCCATGGCCTGCTGCGAACCTGTACCGGTCGTTCGTCGGCCCGCCGATTGATCTCGCGGGTCTTGATGTCGGGCAGACTGGCGGTCGCACTGGCCTGACCAAAGCGGAAGAAGCTGCGGTTGAGAATGACATCGCCAGAAATCAGTCCGCCTTCCGGCGAGCTGCGTATCTTGATCGGGCCGGTGACCGTGGCAGCGAAATCATCGCGCGCGATCAGCGCCGCTTGCTGGGCATTGACGTCCATCACGATGCCAATGCCTTCGCCGGGTTCGACGGCAAAGTTGAAACTGCCGCTGCCGCTGACCGTTCCGCCACCGGCGGTGACACCGGTCAATTTCGGCAATACCAGCCGCGAGCCGTCAAACCTGCCCACGGTCTTGATATTGGAGACCACCGTGCCGGTCAGCGGGCTTTCCAGCCGTGCGTTGCTCGTGCGGACGAGACCCTCGATCTGCGGGTTGGCGAGGCTCCCGCTGACATCCGCGCTCGCCGCCACCGGTCCGGTCAGGTCAAAGGTTTCGACACCGGTCAGGCGCCAGAGGCTTTCCGCGCCGCCGCTGAACCGTGCCTGCGCAAAGAGCGGCTTGCGCATCAGTTCGTCCTGCCAGCGTCCTCCGCCGAGACCGGTCACCCGTCCCTGGAAGCGGCCGATTGTTTTTCCTTCAGGGGATTTGATGATCCCCCGTGCGGCTGCATTGCGCTGGGAAATGGCGATATTGAGGCCGAGGTCGACCGGAGCGGAGGTCAGGATCAGGCCGGACCGGGTCAGGCCCTTCACCGTCAGCTTGGCTTCGCCGACCGGTACCTGAGAACGCGACTGGGTCAGTTTGACCGTACCGTTGACGGTGCCGCCCAGCCCGAGATCGGGATACGCAATATCGACCAGAGACAAGGGCATTTTGGTCAGGGCCAACACCAGATTCGAATTGCCCGTCCCCCATCGTCCGGTCATCCGGGCGCTGCCACTGCCATAGCTGATCGTGGTTGGAGCCATTGTCCAGCCGTCACCCGACCGCCGGAGTTCCAGCTTCCGTGTCAAACGCAGGACACGGCCCTCGAACTGGCCGCTGCCCGTCAGTTGATAGAGATCGGGACTGATGTCGGCTTTGGCCTGAAATTCAAACGTGCTGCCGCGGGTCCCGGCCACGGTGAATGTCGCGGTGCCAGTGCCGTTGGTCAGCTTTGCATTGGCGGCGATGCGACCGATTATCAGTTCGCCGCGGCTGATCCCCTGCGCGCGCAGGGTGGCGTCGATATTCGACTTGCCGTCGATCAGGACGATATCGGCATCAAGCACGCCAGTGCGGATGAATATAGGAGGATTGCCATCGAAGCGGGCATTTTCGGCCTTGAGATTGGCGCGGATCAATTGCCGGTCACTGCCCGGACGGAAGACCACGTCGCCGTTGACACCGCCGCCGCTGATCACGAGCCTCCCGGCCAGACCCTGAGCGGTCGGCCTGATCGTTCCGGTCGCCAGCGTGTCGGACACCAGCAGGCGATCGACCCGGACCGCTGTATCCTGACCCACGGTGGTCACGATCATGCCATCGCTGCTGAACGGCCCCAATGTCGACCCGCCGGACGCGACATAGGCAAAGCCAGCGGCGGCCGGGGTGAGTTGCAGGCTGACCGCAGACAGACCGAGCGCAGGCAGCGGACTGTCGAACAGCAATGCGACTTTGGGCCGGTCCAGCGCTCCGTCGAGTTTGAGGTCGAAGCGGCCATATGCCTCTTGCCGGCCGGATCCCTGAAACGCAAAAGTCGCTGCACCGGTCTGTTTGCCAGAACCCCTGAACGAGACTTTGGGAGCCTTGACCACTAGGTCGGTGAACCGCAACAACCCGTCCGGTCCAAGCGCCAGACCGGTTTGCAGTTCCGGCAGCCCTCCAGCGAGCTCGCGCAGAAATCCAATATCGAAGCGCCGCAGCTTGGCGTTGACCTGACCGTCAACCGAGAGCCCGGACGACGCGGGGCCGAGATTGATGCGGGCGATGATATCGGCGATGCCAACTCCCTGCACGGCAAAGCCCGGCGCATTGGCATCTATATTGACGGCAAAATCGCCGGTCGAAGGACGCAGTTCCAGATCCAGCATGCCTTTTGCAACATTGGTCGCCACCCGCGCGCGCTCGGCAAATAACAGGTCATTTTCGTAGCGCAGCAAGGCGTTGGCACTGAAGCCGGAGAGCAATTGCTGAAGCAATTCGCCGTTGCCGATCAGCTTGCCGACAGACAGTTCCACCGGAATGCTCCAGCCGCTGGCATCGCGCTGTCCTTCGCCCTCGCCTCGGACATTGGTCAGCAGGCTCTTGCCGAAAGCCAGTTGCGGCGCGGTCAGCAGATATTGATAGCGCAGTTCCGAGAATTTGCCGTTGAGCAATGCCTTCAGCTCGAGATCCTGCGCCTTCAAATTGGCAGCCAGCGCGGATGGATCGATCAGCCTGGTCTCCAGCCGCATCGCGTCGAGGCTGTTGCGCCCGAGATCGATCCCGCCCTTGGCGGTGAAGGATAAAGCGGCGGAACGGGCATCGAGGTCGAGCGTGACCAGACGTTTATCAACACTTGCGGTTCCCTTGATCGCCAGATTGGGCGCCGCCAGTTTCTGCGCTACCCCGGCTGGCAGCACCGATGCGGTCAGCCTGCCATCATAAGCGAACTGACCTTCCTTCGCCTCCAGAGTGACCTGAGCCATTGGCTCGCCGTTGCTCAATGCATTCAACTCGCCATTCCATTTGCGCCAGCTACCATCCCCTTTCAGGGTAACGGCCAGATCCTGCTCCAGCCCCAACATACCGGCGAGCACGCCACCGGCAGGCGCGGTAATCTCGGCATCGATATCCAGCTTCTGGCGATCCGGTTCGGCATTCAGGGCGAGCAATATCTTGTCGCCGCTTCGGGTCGTTGCTGCATCCAGCATCACCATCGCACGACCGGCCCTGATGTCGGCTGAACCGGACAGGTCGGCAAATTGGCTGGAACCTGTGATCGCTGGCCCGAGCTCCAGATTATCCGCTCGAAAAGCACCAATGAATATGTCAAAATCGGGCAGCAGCGGCTTGTCTTCCCCGCTATCGATCAATTCCGGCAAACGATCCAGACGTGCCTTGCTGATTACCGCTTCGGAAATATTGAGTTCGTTGAATATCCATGCGAGCGGGTTCCACTCGACCGCCACGGTACCGGCTTTGAAGAACTGCCCCTTGGGGTCATCAAGCGCGAGCCCCTGCACTTGCGCACCGGCATAGATTGATCCGTCGATATCATCGATGCGGATGCGCAAGCCATTTTCCGGAGCCTGCGCCTCGATTTGTTCGATGATATAGCGATGGCCGGAATCGCTATCCAGCCAGATTGCGGCCCCGATCAGACCCAGAGCGAAGAGCACCGCCAGCGCGACCAGACTGCGCATTGGCCAGCGCCAGGTCATCAATTTGGAGCGAGGCTTGTCAGGGCTCTCGACCATCTAGAAAGCCTGCCCGAGCGAGACGTAGACCGCGACCGGAGAATCTCCCGGCTGGGGATTGATCGGCGTACCGACGTCGATCCGGATTGGTCCGAAATCGCTATAATAGCGGACGCCGAGGCCGGCGCCGTAGCGCATGCCGGAAACATCCGGAGTACTGCTGGTGTAGACATTACCCGCGTCGATAAAGGGAACGATGCCGAGATTGCCGCCGAAGAAACCAGTGCGCACGCGTGCTTCGAGCGAAAATTCGACCAGCGAACGGCCTCCGACCGGATCATTATTTGCATCGCGCGGTCCGATGCTCTGATAGCCATAGCCGCGAACCGAACCGCCGCCGCCGGAGTAGAGCCGACGCGAAGGGGCGATGCGGTTGTTACCCGCGCCGACAATCGAGCCGACCCGCGCGCGGCCGGCGAGCACTATCGTATCTGACACAGGGAAATAGGCGCTGCCGTCCAGCTGGCTGCGGACATAGAAAAAGCTGCCATTCTGTAACGATGCTTCGGGAGCGACGCGCGCGGACAGACGAAAGCCGCTGGTCGGATCGAGCAGGTCGTCGCTGGCGTCAAAGGTAACCAGCCCCGGCAGCGATCCGATGAAATATGTATCCCGGCCGGTGGCGTCAGCAGGTCCGGTAACATCGGTTTCGCGCGATGCGAGCAACTCGATTCCGGCCGACCAGCTCCAGCGCTTCTGATAGATCAGATTGCTCAGCCGCTCGATATTCGCAGCCACCGAGAAAGTCTGGGCCTTGAACGCCGGGCGATCGACTACGCTCAATGCCGTACGGCCGTTCAATATATTGTCACGACGCCGGTAATTGCTGCGGCGATAGGCGATGCTGCCCGATTGTTCCTGGGTTCCAAGCACGCCAGCGAAACGGATCAGGCCTTCGGGCGGAAAGAAATTGCGATGCTCCCAGCTGACAGCGGCGCGAGCGCCTTCCCCGGTGCCATAGCCAAGCTCGCCAGCAATGGTGCGCAGCGGTGCCGGAGTCACATTGACCGCGATGTCCACCGCCGCCGGGTCTTCGCCGACAACCGGATCAATCGAGACTGTCGAGATCAGCCCGGTTGCGATCAACGCCCGCCGCAAATCCTCGATGTCCGAAGCCTGATAGACATCGCCCGGATCAAACCGGGCAATCATCTGGACATGATCGGGACCGAACAGATCGGTCTGACTCATGACAATCGAGCCGAAATTATATTTGCCGCCTGGCGTGACCTTTACTTCGAGATCGCCAAGCCGTGAGGCATGGTCGATTTCCAGTTCCGGCTCCGCGGTCTTTGCGAACGGATAGCCATTTTCCGCCATAGCGAGATCAAGCCGCCCCTTGGCATCCATGATCCGGTCGCTGTTGACGACCGCGCCCGGCTCCAGGCCGAAGCTTTCCCGGAATTTCTCAGGATCGGGGGCAACCGCGGTTTCCAGACCGGGCAAGGCAATCGCGTCCAGTTCATATCGCGGCCCCGCCTGAACGTTGATGATCACCTCCAGCCGTTCCGCGCCATCAGCCTCGAAGCGGCTTTGTACGACCGCGTCATAATAGCCTTCGATCCTCAGCAGACGCTCGACCAGCTCTTCGTCGCTTTGCACGCGCCGCCGGATCTGGGCGAAATTGGCTTCCTCGCCGCTATATTGTTCGAGTACAGACAATATATCGAACCGGGTCGTAAATGCCTCGCCGATGGTCTCGGGCAAGCCTTCGAAGCTGATCCGGTAAGCGGTCTCGGCCAGCGCATCCGTCGGACGATAAACATTCAGCGGCACATCCGCAGCCAATTCTTCTGCTGCGGTCAGGACTGTCTGATCATCGTCTTCTTCATTTTCGGCCAGCGCGGGCTCGCTCTCATCTTCGGTTTCCTCGAAGACCGGTTCGGCCACCTGCTCAAGATCAGGCCATTCGACCCCGAAGTCCGGAAATTCGGTCAGCTGCTGATCCGGGTCGAGCGGCTCTTCAAATTCCACCTGATCATCCGGAGCGGAGGTCACCGGATCGGCGGCTTGGGCATAGACCGGCCGGATGGGAGAACCCATCACCAGAACAACAAGCATGCCGAGGCAGCGACGATATGCGGTCAGACCCATTGCTGTCTCTTTAGCGGGGATGAATCGGGACGCCAACGAATAAGAACGGCTTTCCGACAAGCATTTCTTTTTATGGGATATTAGGTCCTGTCGTTGGCAAACCGGCACTTTGATGTTCGATTTTAATCTTTCATTAACCAACAAGGCCCATATTTTCAGTGGAATAGAGACCGGTCGTTTTTGACTGGTCCGCAATCGCTCAACGGGATCGTTTTAAATGTCTAATATGCGTATGATTTTGATCGAAGCAGCCATGGTAGCCGGTGTTTTGACGGCGGGAATGTCAGTGTCCCAGGTCGCTTATGCGACGACACTTTCCGCCTCTGTGCAGGCCGCCGCAACCGACCCGCGGGCTGATGTAAAAATTGACAGCAAGATTATGGTTGAACGGACCGAAATCACGGATTCGGGCAAGACTGTTACGAAGCTGGTCGATCCAGCGACCGTCAAGGTCATTCCCGGCGACAAATTATTGTTCGTCAACGCCTATCGCAACACCGGCCAAAGCGCGGTCACGGGATTTGTGGTCAACAACCCGGTCCACGCTGCGGTGGCCCTGATTGAAGTTGTCGAAGACTGGGCTCTGGTCTCGGTCGATGGCGGCAAGAATTTCGGAAAATTGTCCGAGTTGACCGTCACCGAAACGCCGACTGTTGCTGCCACGGCGGAAGGAACCACCGATACAGCTGCACCCGTGCAGACCACTCGCGCGGCAATCGCCTCCGATGTCACCCATATCCGTTGGGTTCTGGCATCACCAATTGCACCCGGCGCTTCCGGTGAACTGCGCTTTCGCGGCATTGTTAAATAACGCCTGACCTGCGCTTCATACCCGATCACATTCCCATAATATATCACTGGCTCCGATCAGTCGCGCCAGCCGCGTCAGCTCGGCGTCCAGCTTCGCTTTCCGACCGGCTGACCAGCGCGCTCCCGGTTCCTGCCAGAATTGGGTGACCCGCAATTGTCGAGCCGTGCGATCGGCCTTGATTTCGATCCTGCCGACAAAGCGGTCCCGCTCGAGTATCGGGTAGACATAATAGCCCCATAGACGCTGCGCCGCGGGCACGAACATCTCGTTGCGATAGTGAAAGCCGAACAGCGCCAACAACCGGTTCCGGTCGCGCACGGCCGGGTCAAACGGATTGATGATGCGCAGCCGCGCGCTTGGTTCGGGCGCGGTGGCCAGTCTTTGCTCGATATCGGATGGAGCGAGCGCCTTGATCCATTGCCCTTCGTGATTCTCCAGCTCGACCGCAACCATTTCCCTTGCAGATTGCGCCCAGATGCGGGTTTCCTTCGCATCCACTGCACCCCAGAAACGCTGGATCTCGCCTAACGAACCGAAGGCCAGCCGGTCGAGCGCATTGCGGCACAGCCAGTCGATCTGGCCTGCGTCATCATGGGTGGCTTCACGATGATGCGGGGGGATCACCCGCTCACTGAGGTCGTAATATTTGGTGAAATTGAGCCGGTGGGAGGTAGCCAGTTCGCCCGCATACCATAGCTGGTCCATCACCCTCTTGTGCGGCGGACGATCCCACATCTGTTTCTTGCCGGTAACCTTCGTATCAAAGGCCTGTGTCGACAGCGGCCCTTCCGCCGCGATCCGCGCCTTTATCTCCTCGCCGCCAATCTCCGCGGCCGCTTTTTTGAAAGAGGAATAGCGCGCGACCTTGTCGCCCAGCCGCCGGAACTGGCGTTGCCACATCGGGTAAAATTCTATCGGCAGGACCGAGGCGTCATGGGTAAAATGCTCGAACACCGCCCTGTCCTCGCCCAGCATCTTGTCGAGCATCGGTTCGCAGTAATTCTGGTTGCGGCTCCACAATATGTGATGATGAGCGCGGGTGACATTCTGGATGGTGTCGAGCTGGACATAGCCGAGGCGGCGGATCATCTCCGGCAGGTCCAGCGGCCCGGTCGGCGTCTCCGCCAGCCCCTGCGCCTGCAACCACAGCCAGCGCGCCTTCCGGTTGTCGATCCGCAGCACCACGCGATCAGACCGCAGTGGATTCGATATGCGCGACTTTCCGGTCGCGCCGGGTGGCCAATATACAACCGATGACGATCATCGCCGCGCCGGAAACGGTGGTCAGCGTGATCGGTTCGCGGAAGAACAGCCAGCCGAAGATCGCGGCCCAGATGAAAGCGCTATATTCGAGATTGATCAAATTCTGCGCTTCCGCCCGCGCGTAGCCCCAGGCGATGAACACCGCCGAGATGATCGACAACAGGGCAGCGGCACCGATATAGGGCAGCGACTGCATGTCCGGAACAACCGCAAAAAACGGCGCGAGCAAAAGGAAGGCCGAACCGACGACGAGATTTTGGGCAAAGCTGATCTCGATCGGGCCGGCGAGCAGCGCCTGCTGTCGCTGGATTACCAGATTGCCCGCATAAAGCACCGCCGACACCAGAATGGCGCCAATGCCGAGCAGCGCCTCTTTTTCAAACGTACCGCTAGCCCTGCCCCACGCGATCACCAGCACCCCGGCAAAGCCCAGCGCCGAGGCGTAGATGGCGTTGCGGTGGATGGTCTCGCCGAGGAACACGGCGGCGAGATAGAGCGCGATAATCGGTGCGATGAAGGACAGCGCTATGGCTTCGGCCAGCGGCACCCGCGCCAGGCCCCAGAAGAACAGATAGGACATGAAGACGATGATGATGCCGCGCTGCAGATGGACTTTGCGGGCTGCCTTGCCCGGCATTCTCGGGCGACGGGTGAAGAACACCACCGAGACGATCACGAATGCGAGCAGCACCCGCCAGAGGATCGCGTTATAGGCACCAAGCTCGATCGACAGGCTCTTCATCGCGACGTCCATCATCGCGAAGGTAAGCAGACCGAACAGCACCGAACCCGCTGGCAGCAGGATCGGACCGTTTTCTGGCTGGCTATCGGCGGTTATTAAATCAGGCATATTTCATTCCATCAGCCATAGGCTGTTGCCGGGCGCGGTGCTTCGACAGGCCCGGCACGAAGGATTGCAAGTGGCTCTGCTTATCGCCCGCTAACCGAAAATGGCAAGCGCGATCAGAGGCCCATTTGGCGGACGGCGAGATCGCGCATGATTTCTTCGGAACCGCCGCCAATCGCCATGACCTTGACCTCGCGATAGAAACGCTCGACCGGATTGCCGCGTAAATAGCCGGCCCCGCCGAGAATCTGCATCGCTTCGCTGGCGCAAAATTCGAGGTCCTTGGTGGCGCTGAACTTGGCTTTGCAAATCTGCGCAACCGGCATTTCGCCCTGATCGGCGAGCCAGCATATCTGGTTGAGCCAGCCGTCGAGCCGATCAACCCGCGCCGACATATCGGCGATCTTGTGGCGGATCACCTGATGCTTGATCATCGGCTTGCCGAAAGTCTCGCGCTGCTGCGCATAGTCG
>NZ_JBALUT010000060.1:0-16958 GCF_036963705.1 Parasphingorhabdus sp.
CCGACAAAGCCGTCCATATAAGCGGTAGCGAAATCGGGTGCCCCTGCTGCAGCGAGCGGCGGCAGCCAGGCAATGCCGCTGCTGAACGCGACAATCGCGGCGGCGACCGGCCCGGCGATCAGGATGTTGACCCCGCGGACCGTCATCCAGATGAGCAGTCCCAGTCCACCGATTAGTCCGATTGCCGATAGCATGAATGTCCCCCCAAACTTGACCGCTGTCTAATGGCAGAGGCCAAGCCTGGGGTGCAACCGCTAAAACCGTCATTCGGGCTGATACCGCTATGTTCGCTTCAGATCACCTGCGCGCGGTTTTCGTCGCGGTGCTTTTTCAGATATTTCATGAACGGCGTGCCGCCGGTACCGACTTCGGTGTCATTGCCTTTGCCATTGGATGCCTGTTTGTTGATATAGCTTGCCGCATATTCCAGATGCCGGGTGCGGAACCGGGCAACCTGTTCGACGCTGGCGTTGAAAGCTTGTCTCAGCGCTGGGTCACCACTGGCAATGGCGAATTCTCGCAATTTGCTCTGTTCACGCAAATCTTCGATGAAACGGCGATGCTTTACGGGACGATAAGCGTGCAATTCGTCAAGAAAGGTCCTTAAAGGATCACTTTTGTGGCTGACCTGGAACAATGCGTCCATGCTTGGAACGATCGAACTTTGCGAGCCGGTCTGGCCGCGGAAGACCTGTCCCTTGCCTTCATATCTATCGACGCCTTCGTAGATCAGGCCGTCGGGGAGGGCTGGATTATTGGCCCAGCCGTGGATATAGGGTCGCACCCTCTGATAGTAGATATAGGGATCACAGCGGTCGGGCATCCGGTCGAAGATCGCGTTGACTGCATTCCAATGTCCTTCCATGTCTTCCAGTAAAACAGTCGTCCGGGCGATATCTTCCGCTTTGACTGCCTCAACCAGATGGCAGGCAAGGTCGAGCAGAGGAGCTGCTGCCGCTTCGATCGCCACATGGATCAGGACAAACCAGTTCTCGTCCGCTCCGCCGAAGAAATTCTGCACCATATGGACATTATCGAGAGCGATCGGACCAGACGGGTCCAGTTGCGCCCAGTTGTCGAGCACATAGCCGCTATAAGGCAGTAACGGCGCCTGATCGAGCCGATCAGCCAGCGCTACAATAGGTCGCGCAAGATTGGCGGGCAGGGCGCTCGGCGCCGCGCTTTCGCCCCAGACATAGGCCTGGACCAGAAAGGAATAGCGGACCATCGCCACCCGGACCTGCTCTTCCGGCGCATTGGCAGCCCATTCTGTCAGATCAAGCGCTGGCAAGCGGTCCAGCCAGTGTCGCACCCGGCCGGTGGTCATCAGGCCGGAAAGACTTTCTGCTGCCTCGACGACAGGGGTAAATATATAGGGAAGGTCAATATCGACAATCTGGAAATGCGAAAGAAATCCGCGGGAAGCGGACATATCATAATCGGACAATTTCATAAGGTCACCACTTGGGCAAGCGCGGGTTGGGCCGCTTGCGCAACAGAGGGATGGTATCAAATGAAAACAGTTCGGGCAAATCGAATTTCTTCGCCGCGAGATGTGCGGTCTGCCGCACGGATGATACGGTCCGTCTGGCAAAAATCATCTGTTCAGGAACCATCGGTGTGCGGACGTGTTCATATGTCATTGGACGATTTTGAGGAGTAGGACGATGATCAAGTTAGCAAGCAAACTGGCACTGGCCGGAACCGCGGCAATCAGTCTTTCGGCATGTGCCGGAAATTATGCCGCCGAAGGCGCTGGCGCTGGTGCGGCGGCGGGTGCAGCGATTGGCGCGATAACCGGAGGCAATGTTCTTGAGGGCGCCGCAATCGGCGCTGCAGCCGGAGCGGCTGGCGGCTATTTCATCGACAAGAATGACGGCTGCGACGGCTATGACCGCAACGGACGGCTCGACGATGATTGCTATGGCACGCGAGGTTATCCCAAAGACCCTCGATAGACGCGCTGATCGGAACGCTAGCGCTCAGTTTCGCTAGCTTAGCAATGCGCCTTGGGCTAACGCGCGCCGATGACAAGCGCGTCTCTTAGACTGCGAGAGCAACATCCCTGGCGGCATGAACTGCGCGCCACGATATCGCTCGCCTGGCCTTTGATCCTGTCGAACCTGACGATGGCACTGATCGGGGCGACCGATGTGCTGATGCTCGGCTGGCTCGGCGCGCGCGAATTGGCAGCGGCCACGCTGGGGTTCAACCTGGCCATGACCGCCGCAATTTTCTGCATGGGGCTGATCACCGCCTCCGCGCCCATGATGGCGACCGAAATCGGCCGGATGCAGCATAGTGTCCGCGACGTGCGTCGGACCTTTCGGCAGGCGATGTGGGCCGCGACAGCGGTGATATTGCCTTTCTGGCTATTGCTGTGGAACACCGAAACGCTGTTGTTGATGTTCGGCCAGCAACCGGATCTCGCTGCGATAGCGGGCACTTATATCAGCGCCTATATGTGGTCGATCCTTCCATTCCTGTTTTTCATCATCCTGCGCAATTTCATTTCGGCGCTGGAACAGCCGGTGTGGGCACTGATCATTAGCGTCATTGCGGTGATGTCTAATGCATTGTTCAACTATGCGCTGATATTCGGCAAGTTCGGGGTGCCGGAATTTGGCGTGGTCGGTGCCGGTATTGGTAGCGTGATAACCAATGTCCTGATGTTCGCTGGTATGGCGATCGTTGTGATGCGCCACAAACGCTTCCGCCGCTATCATCTGTTCGGGCGCTTTTGGCGCAGCGACTGGCAGCGGTTTCGCGCGATGTGGAAGCTTGGCCTGCCGATTGCTGTCACCATGGGGCTCGAAGGATCTGTTTTCGGATTTGCAGCTCTGCTCATGGGGCTCATTAGCACCGCATCAGTGGCGGCGCATGCGATCGCATTGCAGCTGGCGGCGCTGACGTTCATGGTGCCGATGGGCCTGGGGCAGGCAGCGACGGTGCGCGTGGGCATTCAATATGGCCGGAAAGATCACGCCGCAATCAAGCGCGCGGGCTGGGTTAGCTTCATCCTCGGCACGTCCTTCATGGCAGCGATGGCTCTGGTGTTCGTTCTTGCTCCCGATTTTCTGATCTCGATGTTTATCGACGCCAGCGCTCCAGGCAATGCGGAAGTCGCCGCACTGGCGGTCAGCTTTCTCGCCATAGCCGCCATTTTCCAGATCGTCGACGGTGCTCAGGTGGTCGGCGCAGGCATGTTGCGCGGCTTGCACGATACCACTATGCCGATGCTGTTCGCGCTGATGGGATATTGGTTCATCGGCATCGGCCTTGGTGCCAGCCTCGCCTTCTGGCAGGGCTGGGAAGGTGTCGGCATCTGGACCGGGCTGGCCGGCGGATTGAGTGTGGTATCGGTGTTGATGCTGGCCCGCTGGATGATGCGTGCCAAGCTGGGCTTGCTGCCTTAAACCGGAAGCGGCGGATGGACTTAGGCAGCTGTTGCTGCCTCATCTAGAAATAGAAGTTATCAATCAGTAATCTTGATATGTTTCGATTAGATCAATCGACGGGTTATGCATATTACCTGTGCATATTATCCATGCCCCCAAGGAGATTATCATGAAAAACTATCTTGAGACTTTGAAGCACAAGCATCGGCGGTTGAACCGACTGATTGACAATTGCAAGGCTGCAGGTCGCCAGCAGGAAATGCGGCAATTGAAACGCATCCGCTTGCAGATCAAGGACAAGATTGCTGCAACTCAGCGCGCATTGGTTCCTCAAAGCAGCTGAATTTGGCGACCATGGCCTGATTTGGAAGTTGAGATTTCCGCGTTTGCCCATCAGGGAAATTGCGTATGTCGGCGATTTTGCCATCCGGCTATTGGCTCCGATCAGAGGCCAGATGGCAAACGCACAGGGACCGAACTTTATGAAAAATACACTGAAATTAGCTGCAGCAGCGGCGGCATTGGCTATGAGCGGAACGGCGATCGCCGGCTCCAGCGATGGCAAGATCCAGATTAAGGCTTTGGCCACGCTGGTAGCACCCGATGGCAAGATTACCTCTATCGAACTGGACAATATTGGATTGCCAGCCGGCACCCAAACCAAGGCGGACGATAATTTCGTTCCGACCATTGCGGCCGAATATTTTTTCACGCCGAATATCTCGCTTGAAACCATCTGCTGCGTAACCCAGCATGATGTTACTGGCACCGGACCTTTGGATGGTGCGGGACTGGTGTCCAACGCCAATATCATACCAGCGACCCTGACCGCGAAATATCATTTCGGTGATGGCAGCGGGTTCAAGCCCTATGTCGGAGCCGGCCCCACATATTTCATTTTTATCGATGAAAAAGCTGGCGCGACGGCTCAGGCTTTGGGAGCCACGCGGCAAAAGATGAATGACAAGGTCGGCTTCGCGTTACAGGCAGGATTTGACCTGCCCATCAATGACAAAGGACTGGGCCTCAGTGTCGATGCCAAACGCTATTTCGTCACTACCACGGCCCGCTGGTTTGCCGGCGACACCGAAGTATTGCGGACCCGTCACAGAATTGATCCATGGGTGGTCAGTGCTGGCTTGGCTTATCGTTTTTAGGCAATCGGCAATCGGCAATTTTGCATGAGGAACAGGTGATCGGGACGCGGTGCGTTCTGGTCATCGGTTCCCGTCCTGACTGACGCCCTGAAAAGGTATCAGCCCGTCATAATCCGCGATGCCATAGCCGTTTTTCAATATCGCTCCCTGTTTAAGCAGGAAGTAATGGCTGACAATCTCGGCCTGCTGTTCGATGCCAAATTCGGCAAAACCCTTGCCGGTCTGCAGCTCATAGTCATATTTGCAAAACGGATGGCGTGCCAGGGGCAGGAAAACGCCTTGCTGGTGCTGCCAGACATGAACCATTTCGTGGATGAACAGCGCCTGGATGTTCAGCGATGATCCGCAGAAATCGTCGCAGAATAAATTGCTCTTTGGATGGAACCAGAGATTGCCATCCGGTGCCATGGTGACGCGCGGGTTCTGGAACAACCACCACTTGCGGTTGAACACCATCACAGGATCATAGTTGATCGCCTGACCGAAAACGAACTTACAAAGTCCGATTTCCGCCCGGGTCAGCGCACGGCCGGTCATTTGGATGTCTTGCTATTCTTCAACGGGAGCAGGGTCGCCGGCCTTTTTTATCACGGCATCAATCTCAATGCGATCATCATTGGAATAGATTAAGATCATTTTCAGCAGCCCGCGCTGCTTTGAATAATCGCCCACTCCCCAGATCATCAAATGTTTCCCGCCGGGTTCCATTTTTACGGTTTTGCCAGCCGGAACCGGAATCGACTTGAGCTGTGCCATGCTCATCATTCCGTCTTTCTCGGTCGTTTCGTGCATCTCCATACGGAGCACGTCGTCGGATGTGACGCCAACCAGCTCGACATCCACGCGGCCGCCATGGAGATCCATATAGCCAGCGGAGGGATTGCCCTCGACCGGAGACAGATTGACCACCGCTTTATCGGCAAATAATATGTCTCCCTGACCGCAGGAGGCAAGCAAAAGCGATGCGGATGCGGCGAGCATGATGGAAATCTTATTCATTCTGACACCTCGTTAAACCTAGCAAATCTGTCCCGATATGGGTGTTTTGCGTTGATTTTTCAAATGTAGGATGTCCGACGCCTTGTGCCAAGAAAAATGCCACCTATATCCGTTTGCGAAGCCGTATCGGTGCCACTTGAACTAGGGCCGGGCGGCAATTTTGCTAATGTTAGAAAATTGATTGAGGGAATTATGGGTAAAGTTATTGGAATCGATCTGGGCACCACCAACAGCTGTGTTGCCGTTATGGATGGCGGAAAGCCAAAGGTTATTGAAAATTCTGAAGGCGCGCGGACCACACCGTCTGTCGTCGCATTCACCAAGGATGGCGAACGTCTGATTGGTCAACCGGCCAAGCGTCAGGCTGTCACCAATCCTGAAAGCACGATTTTTGCAGTGAAGCGTCTGATTGGTCGCCGGTTCGATGATCCGATGACGAAGAAAGACATGGAGCTTGTTCCTTACGAGATCGTCAAGGGCACAAATGGCGATGCGTGGGTGAAAGCCGGCGGCGAAGATTACAGCCCGTCGCAGATTTCTGCTTACACTTTGCAGAAGATGAAAGAAACGGCCGAAGCCTATCTTGGCGAAACCGTTACCCAGGCCGTGATCACCACGCCCGCCTATTTCAACGACGCCCAGCGTCAGGCAACCAAAGATGCCGGCCGGATTGCTGGCCTTGAAGTGCTGCGGATCATCAACGAGCCGACAGCGGCTGCGCTGGCCTACGGCCTCGACAAGAATGACGGCAAGACCATTGCGGTTTATGACCTCGGTGGCGGTACATTCGATATCTCGATCCTGGAAATCGGCGATGGCGTTTTCGAAGTGAAATCGACCAACGGCGACACATTCCTCGGTGGTGAAGATTTTGATGCCAAGCTGGTCGAATTTCTCGCCGCTGACTTCAAGAAAACCGAAAGCATCGATCTGACCAAGGACAAGCTTGCTCTGCAGCGTCTCAAGGAAGCTGCTGAAAAAGCGAAAATCGAACTGTCGAGCGCGCAGACGACCGAAATCAACCTGCCGTTCATCACAGCAGATCAAAACGGTCCAAAGCATCTGGTCAAGGCGATCAGTCGCTCGGATCTTGAAAAGCTGGTTGGCGATCTCGTCAAACGCACCCTCGATCCTTGCAAAAAGGCTCTTAAGGACGCTGGTCTCGACGCAAAAGACATTGATGATGTCGTAATGGTTGGCGGCATGACCCGTATGCCTCTCGTGCGTGAAACAGTCGAGAAATTCTTCGGCCGTGAACCGCATGTCGGCGTGAACCCGGATGAAGTTGTTGCGATGGGCGCTGCCATCCAGGCAGGTGTTTTGCAGGGCGACGTCAAGGACGTATTGCTGCTCGACGTTACACCATTGTCGCTCGGTATCGAAACCCTCGGCGGCGTGTTTACCCGCATGATCGACCGCAACACCACGATCCCGACGAAAAAGTCGCAAGTCTACTCGACCGCTGATGACAATCAGGGTGCGGTGACAATCCGTGTCTTCCAGGGCGAACGCGAAATGGCGGCGGACAACAAGATGCTCGGCCAGTTCGATCTGGTTGGTATCCCGCCTGCACCGCGCGGCGTGCCGCAGATCGATGTGACTTTTGATATCGACGCCAACGGCATCGTCAACGTATCCGCGAAAGACAAGGGCACCGGCAAGGAGCAGCAGATCAAGATCCAGGCTTCTGGCGGTCTGAGCGATAGCGATATCGACCAGATGGTTCAGGATGCTGAAAAATTTGCGGAAGAAGACAAGCAGCGGCGTGCCGAGGCGGAAGCCAAGAACAATGCCGAAAGCCTTGTCCATACCACAGAGAAGCAGCTTGAAGAGCATGGCGACAAGATTGACGCCGACTTGAAGGGCCAGATCGAAGCGGCCGTGAAGGAAACCAAGGAAGCCATCGAAGGTGGCGATCCGGAAGCGATGAAGACGAAGTCCGAAGCGCTGGCACAGGTTTCCATGCAAATGGGTCAGAAGATCTATGAAGCCGAACAGGCAGCTGGCGGTGATGCCGGTGATGCGGCTGCAGCAGATGCGGCAGCCAAAGCAGCTGACGATGATGTTGTCGATGCCGAGTTCTCCGAAGTGGATGACTCAGAAGACGGCGACAAGAAAGATGATGCCAAGGCGGCTGAATAATGATGAGACCGTCGCTCCCGCTTTTGCGGGAGCCGCTGGCGATTAGTGCCAGCGGCCCCGGCTTTTGCCGGGGCGACGATCTTCTCGCTTATTGGGAAGCATGAATATGGCATCCGAAGTTGACTATTATGAACGGTTGAGCGTCTCTCGCGAGTGCGATGGCGCGACGCTGAAATCCTCCTATCGCAAACTGGCGATGCAGTGGCACCCGGACAAGAATCCCGGTGATGCCGAAGCAGAAGCCAAGTTCAAGTCGATCAGCGAAGCCTATGATGTCTTGAAGGACCCGCAGAAGCGGGCAGCCTATGACCGTTACGGTCACGCAGCATTTACCAACGGCGGCGGTAATAATGCCGGCGGCGGCGGTTTCGGTGGCGCGGCGTTCAATGATATTGGCGATATATTTGAAACCATCTTCGGCGGCGGTGGCGGCGGCTTTGGCGGCCAGCAACAACAGCGCGGTCCTGCTCGCGGCGCAGACCTGCGCTATGATATGGAAATCACGCTCGAAGACGCGTTCCACGGCAAGCATACTGAAATAGAAATTGATGTCTCGGTGAGCTGTGACGAGTGCGAAGGTTCCGGCGCTGAGCCAGGCACCGGTGTACAGCGTTGCGGCACCTGTCAGGGCCACGGCAAGGTGCGGGCGCAGCAAGGCTTTTTCGTAGTCGAGCGCACCTGCACCAGTTGCCAGGGCCGCGGCGAGGTAATCGAAAGCCCGTGTCACGTCTGTTACGGCGAAGGCAAGGTCGACAAGCCGCAGGCGCTGGAAGTCGATATCCCTGCGGGCGTCGATACCGGTACGCGTATCCGTCTGACCGGAAAGGGTGAAGCTGGCGCGCGTGGCGCCCCGTCTGGCGACCTTTATATTTTCATCCACCTGATACGGCACAATATTTTTGAACGCGAGGGGACGACCTTGTTCACCCGCGCACCGATCAGCTTCACATTGGCGGCGCTGGGTGGTGAGATCACAATTCCCGGTCTCGATGGCGAAAAACACGCAATCCGGATTCCTGCTGGCATCCAGAGCGGCAAGCAGATTCACCAGCGCGGAGCCGGCATGCCGGTCCTGCGCGGTCGCGGCAATGGCGATATGGTAATCCAGATCGAGGTCGAGACCCCGACCAAGTTGTCCAAGCAGCAGCGGCAGATTCTTCGCGATTTTCAGGAAACCGAAACCGGTGACGAGACGCCCAATTCAACAGGTTTCTTCGGGAAGCTGAAAGATGCCTGGGAAGATTTGACAGAATGATGGGGCACCGTCAGCGTCATTGCTGGCGGTGTTTCAAAATCAAACGGTCAATCGGACTAGGTTGCTAGGATGTCGGCTCCAGCGAAGCTCATTCTTCCTGAAATCAGCTGTGTTGATGTTCGCTTTGAGCAAAAACACGTCGCATCTGTTGAATCACGCTCCCGGCATTTTCGAACCCGACGCGGGTTAGCGATAGATTGTCATGCGCGATATCAAAATGATCTTCTGCCATCTGGTCATAAGCGCAAATAATATCGTCGGCAGAAAGCGCGCCCAAATATCGCAAAATTTTACTGCGACTGATATCCAGTTTCGTCGAGATCCCTTGCGCATTTATCGGGAGATCGTTTACCTCATGACTGTATAATACCAATATTATGTCCCAGAATTTATTGGCAAAATATTGTTCATTGAATAATTTGGAACGATTGTTCCGTACGCAAATTACGTCATCAATATCTATCTTCATATTCTTGCAATTATTTGGGAAAATGCGCTCGATTTCAGATAACATAATTTTTACAGTCTCTTTTATTTTGCGTGTAAATTTTTTTACTAGGGGGGGCGACGGTCGGCACCAGTATGACAACGGTCGCCATTAGGCACGTCACGCTGCCACGTGGCAAATCTGGATTGGCTCAATACTGGCCCAGTTAGCACGGCGGGCCTGTCCGCCTCGAATATGGCATTTTTATCCTATCGCTTACTTCGATTTCGACTATGGTTTCTGGGTCGTGATATCAGCTTTAAGGGTCCACAGGCCAAGGCAACCTCCAACCCTGAAGCATGTCCCGGCGGGAAAGGGTGTCGCGAGCGCAGTGTTTAAATGGAATCCAGTGAAGGAAGGTAATTCAGTTTACTCGGAACTGAATGGCTTGGCTGATGAGTTAATGGCCAAAGGCGTCGCTGCGATATCCTATCACATAACTCCACCATTCTATTCACAGGTTTCAAAGCGTTCGTCGGTATTCCATGCTGGATATCCGCCAGAAATAGTCTCATTGTATTTGGATCCGGACTTTATGGAATCCGACCCCATTCCCGATCATGTCATGTCCGTTGGCCATGTGATGACGTGGGCACAGGTTATTGCTGATCAAAAATTGACGGAAAAGCGGCGAAACTTCATAAAAGTATCGAAGGATCAAGGATTTATTGACGGCGTGGCCGTGCCGCTATTTGGTCCAAAGAGCAGAAATTCATATTTTTCGATGAACTTTGGTAAAGCTATCTCCTCGGAAGATGAAGCGGTTGTCAGACCATTGATCAGCCTTGCTCAGGCTTGCCATCGCAGGATTTGTGCGATTATAAATCAGTCTGCGGATGCCTTGCCTGTTCTCTCTGATCGGGAAGGTGAGGTTCTATACTGGATTTCCCGCGGTAAATCGAATGCAGATATGGCGACGATATTGGCGATTTCAGAAGCCACGATAGACACATATATCCGTCGCCTGTTCAAAAAGCTCGATGTTCATGACCGGATTTCTGCGGTGATCGTCGGGCTAAGCAGTTCTCTGATCAAATTTCGCTGATTGGCGCGTATCGATGACCCGTGGAACGCTTGGCTCCGTCTCCTCTGCATCAACGCTGTGATCCTCTGGAGCCGTTTTGCAACGGTTTTATGGTGGGGGATAATAAGCGGGTCAGGAAGGGACCAGCCAACCCGACCCGCTAGATCGATGCTTGGAAATATGGGTTTTGGTCCCATCGCATTGGACAGTGTGGGGACGGTGCCAATGCGAATGCGATTATTTCCGATAAATCATCAATCAAAACTAGTAACGGCCAAAGCCACGGCCGATTAATCAGGGGATTCGCAATTTTGATCCTGCCGGTTGGCCAGAGCAGGAAGATGCAGATTAACAGTCATCGGATTTGGACCGGTAACCGCTTCATTTCGTTAGTCAAAACAGCGCTTGGATTGCCCGGGGAGACTATATATCTGCATTGTCATCGCGCAGAATTATAACCGGTCACGGAAATTGCAGTGCATTTATGTGATGATGGTTTGTCCACCAAATAGGGAAGATCGAATTAGCGACACTAGACAATAAAATAATGTCCTACAGCTCGCTGTTCGTGATAGGGTTTGCAAATGTATGGCTCACAGACCCTTCGCTATTTCCCCTACCTTGCCAGTGGGTTGAGCGACAATTTTGGGTTCGGGGGGCAACAATGGATTAAATTTCTTAACCCTGTAAACTATGTAAAGTTCGTCAGACTATCGGCTCTCAAAATGAACGGCGATGGCGTGACTTTTACGGTAGCTCATGTTTTTCCATTTGGTCGGAGAGTCCACTGATGTTGCCATCTCTGCTCATTCTCGACGATTTTATTGCCGACCCGGTGGCGGCGCGCAACGCGGCATTGGCGCTCAACTATGACCCCGACAATAAACATGGAAATTATCCAGGCCATATCTCTACCAAACCGCTCGAAATCCAGGGGCTGAACGACCGCATCTCGGGCATGATCAACGCACCGGTCAAGGCTGCACCCGGTACCAGCCATCTGCATTGTCGGGTGACGTTGAAAGGCGACAAGGGCCGCAGCGGCGTTCATATTGATCCGGCTTTCTATTCCGGCATACTCTATCTGTCGCTTCCCGAACATTGCAAGGGCGGAACCGACTTCTTCCGCCACAAACGGACCGGGTTGGAGCGGATTCCGACGGATATGCCAGGAATAATGAAAGCCGGCTATTCCGACATAAACGCGCTGATCGAGGATGTGGTCAACAAGGACACTAATCATCCCGCCAAATGGGCAAAGGTGATGACCGTGCCGATGCGCTTCAACCGGCTGATCCTGTTCAGTCCGTGGATGTTTCACAATAGCGGACCGGCGTTCGGCAAGACTTCGCAAGACGGGCGGTTGGTAAACCTGATGTTTTTTGCCAAAGATACATGATCGGATACAAGCAATTTCACCCAAAGGAGAATTTTCCATGCGCCGCTATCTCAAAACGTCTTTCAGTCTCGCTTTGCTGGCAACGACATCAATTGCTCTGTCGGCTGGCACCCAGAGCATGGCCCAGGAAGCAGATCGCTTTGCCGCGGTGGAGATAAAGGCTGAGCCATTGGCTGATGGTGTTGCGGTGTTGTTCGGGGCAGGGGGCAATATCGGTGTTTCCTATGGACCGGATGGGACCGTGCTGATCGACGACCAGTTCGCCCCGCTCACACCCAAGATAGAGGCCGCCATCGCTGCTCTGGGCGCGGAACCGGTCAAATATCTGATCAACACCCACTGGCACGGCGATCACAGCGGAGGGAACGAAAATTTCGGCAAGGCCGGCGCGCTGATTATGGCCCATGACCATGTCCGCGAACGGATGCTCGGCATCCAGAAATCGGGACGCGGTAACGACCCGGCTTCACCCGCCGAGGCATTGCCCACCATTACTTATCACGATGGCCTGAAACTCCACCTCAATGGCGACGAGGTGCAGGTCAAACATATGAAACATGGCCACACCGACGGCGACAGCATCATCTTCTGGAAAAAGGCCAATGTGCTCCACATGGGCGACCTGTTCTTCAACAAAATGAGTCTGCCTTTCATTGACCTCAATAGCGGTGGCAATGTTCGGGGTGTGCTCGCAGCGGCCGAACAGGCGCTGAAGATGGTCGATGACGAAACAAAAATCATTCCGGGTCACGGACCAATGGCTACCAGAACAGACCTGATCGCCTATCGCGACATGTTGAAGACCGTTATCGGCGCGGTGGAAAAAGCGCAGGGTGAAAGCAAGTCACTGGAACAGGTCCAGGCTATGAAACTGGTGGCGCAATGGGACGTCAATCCGGATGCGTTCATCAAGGGTGATGCTTTTGTCGAAGCGGTTTACAAAAGCCTGCAAAAGCCGGTTCACGCGGAAGAACATGCCCATTAGCTAAAGGGTCGCGTTATCGATTTCTTCGCGTAGAGAGGCAATTAGCGGCGCGACCCTGGTCAGCCGCGGTTCCTCTTCATTGACGATCTGGTGGAAGATGGTTTTCTTGAATCCCAGGATGATATCTCCACCGGGTCTCTTGGAATCGGGCAGGGTGGACAGGATGATGTCGATCATCCGGTCAGCACCGTGTAGGCGGCCCCAGAGATAGTCATTCTCGCGGTAGCTGCGGCTGAAAAAGGCACCGAAATTGTTGAATTCAATGCCTTTCAACGTCGCCGCTACGCCGCCTTTGCGGATGGTCCGGGCATCTTCGGGAGAGATTCGGTCGACCTTGATTGGATCAAATTCATCGAGCCCTTCGCCCTGAAGTAGCGGCAAAGTCGCGACGTCGTAAAAAGGAAAGCCGAGGAATGCGAGCAACATCGAACGCTTTTCTGTCTTCGGTATCACCGTCAGCGCGGCTGCCAGTTTTGCATCGACAAGCGCGTCGGCGCTCGTCAGGTCGCGGGCTCTGGCAAGCGCGTCGAGCATCGCCCCGGGCTGGACGTCGGCATGGTCGGCAATCGCGACAAATTCGTCGCCAAGATAGTCGACCGTTTCGCGTTCGATATAGAGGGAAAGGCAATCATAGATGACATCATGCATCACCTCCATGACCTCGTAATCGCCGGGATCGGCACGGTCGAGGTCTTCGGCCAGTTGCCGGGCAAGGAACCGAAGCCGCCGGACCCGGTAGCCGAGATCATGCTGCCGGAAAAAATCGGCTGCCAATTTGGTCGGACCGCCGCCTTTCTGTCCGATATTATCGAGACCGCGGCGGCGTATCTCGGCCCAGAGCGCCTTGCGCAGGCCGGGGTGATTATGGGCGTTAGGATTGGCTTTGGCTCGCCGCACCGTATGCGCGATATCTTCGATCACCGTCGCCAGCTTGAGATGCCCGTAAGCGCTGTAGGAAAATCCTGCGAGCTTGGCCGCCTTCTCCCGCGACTTGCGGCGCCACCCCGCGACGCGAGCGGCGGTTGGCCGGTCGAGGAAAAATGTACGGCCGAACAGGCTCTCGACGTTTTGCTCGACCTCGCCGCGCAAATTTTCGGTGATCAGGCGCATCTGGATGATGCGGTTGGACCTTCCCGCAATCGCGTTGAGATTGTCGCGGATCGGCTGTTCGCGCGGAATGTTGGAAATCGCCCCGAAAATCGTCGAGAAAAAGCCGGGCAGCGCTTCATTCTCGGCCTCCTGTGCGGCTTGCGCACGCTGCATCGCTCGATCACTTTTGGCTACGTCGAGATCGGGTCGGGGATCGATATAGACAAACCGCCGGTCTACTTCCCGTTTGGCCGGCCGGTTCTTCAGCGCCTCGATCGCTTGCGCAAAGGGCGCGTTGGCGAGCACCGACCCATCGATCAGCACGGTATCTTCGGCTGTACCGGCGCGAAACTGGCTGGGTAATATACGCTTCAGGAAAGCCGAGCGACCAGCCCAGACATATTGTTGATCAGACAGGAGCTCATCCAGCTCTCTCACGGTGAACGGCGGGAAAGCGCCTGGAAAGCTTGCGGTGGCGCGTGCGGCAAATATCAGTTCTGCGGGATCGGCAATCGCGTCGTCCCGTTTGCCCCTGGTCGAAAAACCGATGGTGATCCGATGCTCCATCTCCATCGCTTCGGGCGGGCTGTGCAATTGCAGCTTCTCGGGATGGCCGACAAAATCGGTCACCGTAACGAACAGGTCAAGCGGCTGGCCCGGAGGCAGCAATCGCGGGCCGCGTTCGGTTTCCTTGACGGCTGCCAGGGCATCCCAGATCAGTCCACTGAAGACCTTGCCGCCAAAGGGCGGGGCAAACCAGCGGGCGCGGACAAAGCGCGAGAGTTTCATCTTGACCTCTTCGCGCGCTTCCTTCGACACGGTCTGTTCGACCGCACCGCCTTTGCGGCCTAGCGCCATCCAAGCAATAGGCTCCGCCCAGAATTTGGAAAACCGCGACAGTGGCCGTGCATCGGGGTCGAGCAATCTATCGACATCGGCGGTATCGAGCCATAAGTCGGTCAGCGGATCAAGTGACTGGCCGGACAATATCGCCTGCGACAAGAAAATCCCGTTGATTCCGCCTGCACTGGCGCCGGAGATAATGTCCGGCAGCACTCTCAGCCTCGTGCCGGTTTCCCGCTCTAGCCATTCCAATATATCATAATAGATTCCGCGGCTGCACTGGTCGATCCGTACGCCATCGTGGAAATCCCTGCTGGCTTGTGCCAGTTTCCAGATTTCTTTGGTGATGCCGTGCATATAGATGGCGAGGCTAACGCCGCCGTAGCAGATCAAGGCCAGTCTGAGTTCTTTCTGCCGCATGGCGTTTTAACTACAGGATGGCGGGGAGGGTGCAAGCGCGAATGCAAGACTAGCTATCGCGGCTAAGCTTCAAATAAGCTCTTCGATGAATATCGAGATCAGCATTGATTGGCTCGTGACTCCAGCCTTGGCATATATCTGGCTCAACTGGGATCTGACCGTACCGGCGGCGGTGTTCCTTAATTGGGCAATCTCGGCAACAGAACAGCCCTTGATCGCAAATAACGCCACATCGCATTCGCCTGCCGACAATTGCCATTCCGCAAAGCGCAAGTCCAGCATCTCCGCCAATGCACCTCTGGCCACGGCTAGTGCACTTTCCCGTCGGCGTGCCTCCGCCATCAGTTTGCGCGTGTGTCTTGCCCCCAAAACCACTCCCGCCAAAAGCGCTATGGCGATTACACATTCAGCGATAACGGCAAAATCCATTCCGTCGCTGATCTGCAATATGATTTCGTCAACACTGTCGATCAGGAAGAATATCGCTGCAACCGCTTGAAGCGTCACTATCGCCAGTGCCGCGATCAATTCCCGATTATAGGCAGACAGGTTTGGCGTTGCAGTCTTTCGGTTCATAATTTTCATGGCACTTCCGCTTAGCAACCTTGGTTTAAGCAGCTGCTTATAGTGAAATCCGGCCAAGCGCACTAATTTCCAAGCCAATTGGTCAGGTCTGGCCTTTCGGTAGAAATAGGAAATATTCCATGACAGCACTGCAAACCAGCGGGCTCAGCAAAGTCCCGGCAATCACCTTTGGTTTCTGGATCATCAAGATACTGGCGACCACATTTGGCGAGACTGCCGGAGACACGGTCAGCATGTCGCTCAATCTTGGCTATCTTGTCGGAACGGTTATTTTTGCGACTATATTGGTCATTCTGGTATTGTTGCAGATCCGCGCAAAGGATTTTCATCCCGCGCTATATTGGTCAACGATCATCGCCTCGACAACGGCAGGTACGACGATGGCGGATTTCGCGACGCGATCCTTGGGTATCGGCTATCCCGGTGGATCGACATTGCTGCTGGTCCTGGTACTGATGTCCCTGTTCACGTGGCACCGCGCGATGGGGACGATCTCGGTAGCGTCCGTGCATGAACCCCGGGCCGAAATTTATTACTGGCTGACCATCACATTCTCCCAGACCCTCGGCACCGCATTGGGCGACTGGGTTGCGGACGGATCGCTTGGTTATCTTGGAGCGGCTGTAATTTTTGGCGCTCTGCTTGGATTAATAGGACTCGCTTACTTCCGGACAAATATCAGCCATGTTTTTCTTTTCTGGGCGGCTTTCATCATAACGCGGCCACTGGGTGCTGTCGTTGGAGATTTTCTCGACAAGCCTTTGGCGCAAGGCGGTCTGGAACTGAGCCGCGCTGCCGCATCTATTGTGCTTGGTTTGGCTATAATCGGTCTGATCTGGATTTTGCCGCAACGGCCGGCTGCCCGCCATTCTGCAAGCTAATGGAGAGCCGGACTTGCTCCCGAACATATTGCCTCATCCAATCTGTTCCATACCCGTTTTCTTACAACAGCGCCGCTCTGCTAAACCGGATTGATGAACCGCCTACATGATCATTACACGGGAACAGCGACCTTGCTCGTGTCACAGCATGCGCCTTTTCAAGCCGAAATCATTTTTGCTATCAGGGGCTGTGAACCGTGTCACTCTGTTTTGATTTTTGAAGCAAAAGAACTGGTGTTCTTTATTTGTTCTGTTAGATAAGCCGCATGGCCAAACCGAAGAAAAAATATGTCT
>NZ_JBALUT010000061.1:0-16725 GCF_036963705.1 Parasphingorhabdus sp.
GATTGGCGCAGCGCTTCCTCGGCTTCGCGCCGTGCGGTGCGGGCTTCGCCGAGTTGGGTCTCGATTGCCGACATCGCTTCGCGGCCAGCAACCAGAGTCGCTTCTGCCGCTGCGACCTTCTCCTCGGCCGGTACCAGCATATCCTGCAATTCGCGCAGGCGATTGGCGCGGACTAGCCGTTCGGCACTCGCATTGCCGTCGTCGCGGGCAACAAAGCCGTCCCAGCGGCGCAGCGCGCCCGCTTTGGTGACCAGCCGCTGACCGACCGACAGTGCCTGGCCAACGTCACTATCCGCGACAAAAATCTGGGACAGGCGATTGTGCAATTCCGCCGGTGCCTGAACCTGATCGAGCAGGGTCTCGGTTCCCGCCGGTGGCTTGGCGGATGCGGTTACCTCACCGCCGCCCCAGAAACGGTCGCCATCTTCGCCGATCGAGGCAAGCAGATCATCGCCCAGCGCCGCTGCCAGCGCGCGTTCATAGCCCGGTGCCGGTTTGACCTGATCGATCGCCTTGTGCGCGCTTTCGACTTTCGACAGTTCGCGATCCAGTGCGTGATGTTCCGACCGCAGTCCGGCCAGTTCCGCCTTCAGCGTCGCCAGACCGGATTGCGCAGCATCGCGCGCCGCGGTGGCCTGAACGCGTTGTTCCTCAAGCGAGGCAATCTTGCCACCGCTGCCATCTGCTCTTGTCTGCGCCGCTTCTCGCGTCGCAATTGCTTCGGCGAGTGTAGTCTGCATTTCTGCCTCATCGCCCATCTCGGCGCGTTCGGCGTTGAGGCGACCCAGTTCGACAGCCAGCCGGTCATGGCGCGCCTGCGCGGCATCGACGGCGGCATTGGCGACTTTAATCTCTGCCTGAATTCGGGCTTCTTCGGCCACAGCCTTGGCAAGTTCAACTTCGGCTTCGCTCGCGGCGCGTTCGGAGCGTTCGGCGGCGCGTTCGAGATCGGGGCGCTCCTTGGTCAGGCCGGACAATTCGGTCGAAAGCCGCTTTTCGTCCTGCTCGAGACGGTCCAGCGCCTCCATCGCATCGCGGGTCAGCTGGTCTTCGCGGGCATTGTCGTCGTGAATCCGCTGGGCCTGCGCCTGCAGGTCGAGCAGCCGTGATTTCAGATTGTCGCGTTCGTTGGTCAGGGTCAGCAGCCGGTGGCTGGACTCGCTGGCTTCTTCCCGCGCCCGCTGGACTTCAGCCCGCAATATTCCAAGCGCCTTGGCGCTTTCATTCTGCGCGGACACAGCGGCTTGCTGCTCGCTTTGGGCTTCACTGACTTTAGCTTCGGCGGCTTCCGCTTCGGCCCTGGCGATATCGGCGGCGGCAGCGGCTTCTTTCCAGCGCGCATAAATCAGGCGACCTTCGACCGTGGTGATTTCACCGCTCAGCTTGCGATAGCGTTCTGCCTGCTTGGCTTGCCGCCGGAGATTGGCTGCGCGCTGTTCCATGTCACCGAGAATGTCATCGAGACGGGCGAGATTTTTCTCCGCCGCGCGCAATTTCTGCTCGGCATCCCTGCGCCGGACGTGCAGGCCGGAAATACCGGCGGCTTCCTCCAGCATTTCTCGCCGCGCTTCGGGTTTGGAGGAAATGATATTGGATATCTTGCCCTGGCTGACCAGGGCAGGGCTGTGCGCGCCGGTGGCAGCATCGGCGAAGATCAGTGCGATATCCTTGGCGCGGACATCGGTGCCATTGGCGCGATAGGCTGAACCGGATCCGCGTTCGATCCGGCGGACGATTTCCAGTTCACTGTCATTGTCGCCGACATGCAGCGACGATACGTCGTTGGTTTCGCGTTCGGCGGTCAGCGCGACTTCAGCAAATTGGCGCTCGGGCCGATCCTGAGTGCCGGCGAAGATCACGTCTTCCATGCCGGCTCCGCGCATCGACTTGGCCGAGTTTTCGCCCATCACCCAGCGGATGGCTTCGAGCAGATTGGACTTGCCGCACCCGTTGGGGCCGACCACGCCGGTCAGCCCCTTTTCGATGCGGAGCTCTGTCGGATCGACAAAGCTTTTGAAGCCCGAGAGTCGAAGCTTCTTTATTTGCACGAGTGTGATCCCGTGCAGCCTATATTAGTGAGCAGTTTCAAATCGCGCCCCCTCTTGCGATTGGTTCAGCGCCTACCGGGCGCCTGCTTCCTTCAATTTGGTCTCTATAGTGATCCAGTTTGTGCCTTCGACCTTCTGCCCGTTGAGTAGGAATGTCGGAGTTCCCTCAACGTTGAACTGCTCGGCACCTTTCTGGGTATCACTCATCAATTTTTCAGCCGCTGCGGTATCAGCCAGGCAAGCCTTGGCCTGGTCTGCGGAAATGCCGCGCTGCTGGAAAAAGGCGATCAGGCCGAGCTGTTCGGCAAGGCGGACAAAGCGGACCTTCGGATCGGATTGCAAAATATCGCTGTAAGTCGCTTCGCCGATTGCCTGTGCTTTTTCAAACATCGTCGTCTGATAGCCGAGAGCCTGTTCGGTCAGCGGGAAAAATGGTGCTTCACCGCCGCAGCGAGAGAGCAGAGCGGCGGAAAGGTCGAGCGGATCGCGGACGAAATTGCGGATTTCAAAGCTCACCTTGCCGCTATCAACATAATTGTCGCGCAATGGCACGAACGCCTGTTCCCCGAAATCTTTACAGTGAGAGCAGGTGATCGACATATATTCGACCAGCTTCAGAGGGGCATCGGGATTGCCCATGACAATGCCGCCCGCTTCGGTCTTGGATACGGTATCGGACCATTTTTGTCCGGCCGGGGCTGCTACAGCCTCTACTGCTCCGGACGAGCTTGCTCCGGCTGCGCCTTCGGTCGCTTCGCCACATGCAGTCAGCGCCAGAGCAAATGCCAGCGGTGCAATATAAGTTAGTCTACGCATAATCTGTTCCTGTTTCCTGAGATGATGGAATATCTATCGCGGTAATACCGCCAATTTGGGTTGCAGCGCGCTCCAGCTGTGAACATTCGCCAGAGGCTTGCCACCTAGCGTAAAACTGGGCGTTCCACTGAGCTTCAGCGTCGAAGTGGCGTGTTTGGTCATCGCCAATATCTTGTCCTGTTCAGCCTTGTCCGACAGGCAGGCGTCAATCTGGGGTGCCGTATAGCCGCGACCCTTCATCAATTCATCGAGGCCGGAAGCCTTGGCGATTTTCTTAAGCCGCTCGGGAACAGTGCCGTCGTTCATGGTCGCCATCACTTCGGGCGAAATGGACTGGAATTTCTTCAACCAGGTCGATTGCTTGGCCAGAAGATCGTGGTGATTGCCGAAAAACTTGGTGCGTCCGCCGCAGCGGGCCAGCATCGCTGCGGTCAGATCAATCGGGTTGAGAATGAGGTTGCGGACCTCGAAGCTGACATGGCTCTTGCTGACGAATTTCGTGACGAGAGCCTCATGGGATTCTGCCTCGAAATCCGCGCAATGACTGCAGGTGTAGCTCATATATTCGGTCAGCTTGTGCTTGGCGAGAGGGCTGCCTATGATATGGCCGCCCATGGATGAGAGAGTGACTCGGTCTGATTGCTGCGCGGATGCCGGTGCGGCGATCACGGTGGCTGCCACCAATGCCGAAGCAAAATAGGCGCTGTTCAATCTCATGTCTGGTCCTTCTTCTTGTCACCGCCACCGATCTTGCCGATGACTTTGATGCTCAACTGCGCATCGTTCTTAAGGTCCGCATCCGCCTTTGCAACTGCCGATGCGAGCGATTCGAGCACCCGGTTCAATTCCGCGTCGCCGATATCGCGCAGATTTTCACCCAGCTGGATCGCCGCCGGTCTAAGCGAATGTGGCAGAACAGCGCGCTTTTCCTTATCTTCCTTGGGGGTTATCGTACCCTGCCTGAATCGGATATGACTGATCGCACCATAGCCGAAGAAGCGGTTGACCCGAATGATGATATCCGGAGCGATATGCTGCATCATCGTCGCATAGGCACCGGAAACCAGCAGGTGGAGCGTCCCGCCTTCTTTCTCGCCGCGGGGAAAGCGGATCGATTCGGGTAGCGATACCGCCGCATAGCGTTCGCCAACTATCTCGACCCAGCGGCTGACCACAGAACTCTGGATGAAACCGTAGCGGCGGAAGGCGGCGCGGCCGATTTCGGGCATCAGATCGGATATGCTTTTCGCCGCGCCGCCGCGCGGGCGCTGGTATTTCTGATATATTTTGGCTTTGGCTTTCCTGGGCGCTTTTACCGGCGCTTTTTTGGACGCGGGTTTGCCGTTCTCGACGGATTTCGCCTTTTCATCACCGGTTATGCCAATTTTCTTCGCCATTATGTCCATTTATGGCATGGCACGGCTATGGCCGTCGATAGTTTCTCCGCCAAAGCGCGTAAAATATCTGTCAATATCGGTGCACATTATGTGGATAACGCCAGAATATTGCCGTGGCGGACGCCTCCGGGCGGTAATTTGCCCGATCCCTATCATGTCTGGTTGTCCGAAGTGATGCTCCAGCAGACTACGGTCGGCGCGGTCAAAAGCTATTTCGAGAAATTCACCCGGCGCTGGCCGACGGTTCGGGACCTGGCGGGGGCCGAGGAAGCCGACGTGCTCGCCGCGTGGGCCGGGCTCGGCTATTATGCCCGGGCGCGAAATCTTTATAAATGTGCGGTGCATGTCACTGAGAAGCTGAATGGAATCTTTCCTCAGAAAGAGTCTGAGCTTCTCAAATTGCCCGGCGTGGGTGCCTATACCGCAGCCGCGATAGCCGCGATTGCCTTTGCCGAACGGGCCGTGGTCGTCGACGCCAATATCGAGCGGCTGGTGGCGCGGCTCTTTGCGATTGATACGCCGCTGCCCAAAGGCAAGGCTGAAATCCGCACCGCGATGGATGCGATCACGCCGGTTCGTGGTGCCGGTGATTTTGCCCAGGCCTGCATGGATCTGGGCGCGACCATCTGCACATCGAAAAATCCGAAATGCGACATCTGTCCGGTGCAGAAGCAATGCGCGGCCTTCGCGATTGGCGACATGGAACGCCATCCGGTCAAGCCAGCGAAAAAATCCAAGCCGGTTCGTCGGGCGCGCTTTTTCTGGATCGAGCAGCAGGACCAGATCTTGCTCGCAACCCGGCCGCCGAAAGGGATGCTGGGCGGAATGCGGGGTCTGCCCGATGATGGCTGGGCAGCCGGTAATGATGGTCATGCGACACCGCCGATGGCCGGTGAATGGCAAGTGCACGACAATATCGTTCAGCACAGCTTCACCCATTTTTCGCTCGAAGTCGATTTGGCTGTTTATCAGGACGGAAAAATGGTTACTAACAAAGATGATAATATCTGGTGGCCGCTGGACAACATAGCGGAAGCCGGACTGCCGACTCTTTTTGCGAAGGCAGTGGATTGGAAACTGAAGGAAGAAAAATGACATCTGAACAACTTGCAACATCGTCGCTTGGGTCTCCATTTTCACGGCGTTCCGTACTCGGTGGTATGGGCATCGGCGCATTTCTTGCCAGCATGCCAAGCGTCGCCTTTGCCAAGGAAATGGCGGCGAGCTTTCCTGGATTGACCAAGGTCATCAATCAATATGTTGCGGAAAAGAAGGTTGCAGGCATGCTGGCGATGATCGGTTTCGGTCAGGCGGCACCACAGGTGATTTCGGCAGGTTCTCTGACACTCGGTGGTGACAAGCTGGTCGACGGCAACACCTTGTGGCGGATGTATTCGCAGACCAAACCGGTTACCGGCATGGCGACGATGATGCTGATCGAAGACGGTCTGATTACAATGGACCAGCCGCTGTCGGATATTTTTCCCGACTTTGCAGATATGCAGGTTTTGACGGAGCCAGAAGGGCCGATTGAAAATACCGTGGCTGCGAAAGGACCGATCACGATCCGTCATTTGCTGACCCATACGGCTGGTCTGGGCTACACGATCATCTCCAAGGGCCCGATTCAGAAAGCCTATCTGGACGCCGGCTTGACGCCTGGCCGGGTCAGCCGGAGCCCGCTCCCGGGTTTTGACCGGAGTGCGCCCACGCCGGATATTGCGACCTTCATGCAGCGGCTGGCGACAATGCCTCTGGTCTATCAACCGGGCACGAAGTGGAGCTATTCGCTTAGCCATGATGTATTGAGCGCGGTGATCGAGAAGGTTTCCGGCAAGCCGCTTGATGAATTTTTGCATGAGCGGATGTTCGGCCCATTGGGCATGAACAATATGTTCTATCATGTTCCGGCCGACCGGGCGGTTGATCTTGCGGATAATTATGCGCCATTCGCCGGAGCGCTGATCCCGATCGATCCCGGTGCAACCAGCATTTTTCTTGAAAAGCCTCCCTTCGCCTTCGGCAGCACCGGCCTCGTCGGGTCGGCTACCGATTATGACAAATTCCTGCAAATGCTGCTGGGGTTCGGAAAAATGGGCAATGTCCAGGTGATGGAGCCGGAGACAGCGAAGCTTGGCATGTCCAACCTCTTGCCTGATACGGTGGACACATCGGGAACCTGGGTTGCCAAGCAGGGCTTTGGTGCTGGCGGACGTTCTGGTCTGGGTACGATTGATAGTCCTGCGGGCACATTCGGGTGGGGTGGCGCTGCAGGAACGGCGGCATTTGTGGATACCTCGCGCGGTCTCCGTGCAGGTGGTTATACGCAATATATTCCATCGAACAGCTACCCGTTCCAGTCGGATTTTCCGAAATATGTCTACGCGGATCTTGACGGCTCGGCACCGGTCGACACCGGTAAAACCAGCCCCTGAACCGGACTGAACCGTTCCCTGTCCGGGGAGCGACCGAAAGAGAAATTGTGACGGAGTAAAGATTCTGACAGCCAGAGAAACCATAGTGCCGACCTTTGCCGGCGGGACGCTCGACCGCGTTGATCAAGTGCGCGTCAATCCGGACAAGTTGCGCGCGGTGATGATGAACCCGCGCGCAAAGCTGCTCAAGCTGGATGGACTCAATCCGGTGTTTGACGACTATGGTGATCTCGCCTGGGGTGCTGCCTATGAAGCCTCGCCTGACAATGATCTGCTGTTGTTGGGGATCGAAGACGACACGCCCTTTTTCGCCGAACTGAACGGGGCAGGGGATGCCGGTCCCCTGGCCAACCGGGCACTGTGGCAGACGCTGGGAAATCTGCCCGCTGATCAGGCGGCGATATATGCGACAGCGCGGAGTCTGGTCGACTGGCACGCCCGGCATAAATTTTGTGCGCAATGCGGCAAGCCGACCCAGTCGCGCAAAGGCGGCTGGGCACGATTGTGCGACAAGGAAAATGACGGCTGCGGCGCAGAACATTTTCCCCGCACCGATCCAGTGGCGATCATGCTGTCGGAATGCGAGGGCAAGGTCTTACTCGGCCGCCAGCCGCGCTTCCCGCCGAAAAGCTTTTCCGCTCTGGCCGGATTTCTCGAACCCGGTGAAAGCATAGAAGGTTGCGTTAAGCGCGAGCTGTTCGAGGAGGCTGGAATCAAGGTCCGCGACGTCCGCTATGTTGCAAGCCAGCCTTGGCCTTTCCCGTCATCTCTGATGATCGCGTGCACCAGCTTTACCGATGACCCGACCCTGACACTCGACGAGGAAGAGATTGAAGAAGCGGCCTGGTTCTCGCTCGACGAGGTCAAGGCGGCGATGAATGGCGAACCGGATGCGCTGTTCGTCGCGCCGCCGCCCTTTGCAATCGCCTATAATCTGCTCAAACACTGGGTGGATGGAAAGGCTTGATATGACTAGGCGGCTCGAACTGATCGGCGCGCCAGGGTCGCCATATACGAGAAAAATGCTGGCGTTGCTGCGCTACCGGCACATTGCTCATAATGTCATCTGGGGTGGCGCGATGGGTCCTCCGACCGGCTATCCAAGGCCGAAAGTAGCTTTGCTGCCAACATTCTTTTTCCCCGATAGTGACGGCAATCTCGAAGCCGTGGTGGATAGCACGCCGATCATCCGGCGGCTGGAGAAAGATTATGCCGATCGTTCGGTGATCCCGGAACAGGAAGCATTGCGCTTCATCGATCTGCTGATCGAGGATTATGCCGATGAATGGCTGACCAAGGCGATGTTCCACTTCCGCTGGGCGTTCGAGGATGACGCCGGTCACGTCGCACCGCTCTTGATTCACTGGGCAAATCCCAATCTGCCGGACGAGCAAGTTGCCGTCATGGCGTCACAATTCTCGAAACGCCAGATTGACCGGCTCTACGTCGTCGGGTCGAACAAGGTCACCGCCAAAACTATCGAGGACAGCTATGTCCGCTTGCTCGGCCTTCTCGACCGGTTAATCCAGCAGCAGGGCTTCATTCTGGGAAGCCGGCCGTCTTCTTGCGATTTCGCTCTCCACGGTCAATTGACCCAGCTCACTCAGATCGAGCCGACATCGATGGCGCTAACAAACAAATATGCCCAGCGCGTCAGAGGATGGATTGACCGGATGGAGGACCTGTCCGGGCACAAGGGTGGAGACTGGCTGGCCGACGATCAATATGGATCGCTTCAGGGGTTGTTGTCGGAGATAGGCCGGACTTACGCGCCGTTCCTGGTCGCCAATGCAGAGGCCGTCGGTTCCGGCGCGAAAGATTTTGAAACCGAGATTGACGGGCGATTGTGGCAGCAACCGGTGTTTGCCTATCAGGCGAAATGTCTGGTCGCGCTGCGCGAAGCTTATCATGGCTTGTCCGGCGAAGCGCGTAAACGGATCGACAGGTTGCTGACCGGAAGCGGTTGCGAAGCCTTGTTCGTCGAGGCTTAGACCAGTCCCAGACTAGCCAGCTCGCCGAGCATTTCCGCCGGCATTTCCTCTGCCCCTTCCGCGCCGTCGCCAAGATCCGCCGGCGCATCCTTTTCCTCGAGATAGCGCCATCCCTGATGGGCGCGCTTTGGTATCGGCTGGACGGCAATCAGACGGGGTTCGAGCCTGATCCACTGCCGACCCTCGCCATTATCCATGAAGCCGATGATTGGCGAACGGCCGATAATCTTCTTGGCATGGATCCAGTAGAGCGAACCGCCGACCATTTCCGCGTGGCGCTTGGGCAAATAGCGGGTGGTAAGCCTCGCTTCGCCGCCGGTGGCAGGGTGATCCTTGTGGGATTCGAGCCAGTTTCGCAGCGTCGCCGGGCTTTCGCTGCGATAGGCAATTTTCGTCATGTTCAGGGGCATGACTGACATTTGTGGGCGACGACCGGTTTAGTCAAGCGCCTTCCGGACCTGAATCCGCAAACTGCCAAAGCCGTCCTGTGACATCGTGCAAGTTTGTTATTGCAAATGATTATCAATATCATATTAAGGAGCAGGATTCGAAAATCAAGGAGATGGATTTTGAGCGAGATATTAGAGAAGCTGGCAATGCCGTTGCCGGATATCAGGACATTGCCATCGGTTGAGGCACGGCTGATCATCGCTTTTCGGCTGGCAGTGATCGCGAGCAAGAATGACTATGACTGCCGCGATCAATTGTCCGACCGGCTCGGCGGTGACCGCGCTGCCACGCGGATATTGATCATCGCCGAGACAATTGGATTTGCGTGGCCGGAACCGTTCCAGATCGGTCGTCCTTGCTGTTCGCTGACGACGCCTGACGAGATATGGCTCATCGCGGCCATCCGCCTAGCCGCCTGCGAAAACCGGCCGGGCTTTGATGCGCTGAGCTGCGAAATGCTCAGCGGTGATGCGCGGGAGCGGATTTATAATGATCTGCGCGGATTCGTCGCCACTTATGCGGGAACGCGAGGCTGACTATTTCCGCGCTGGTCGTTACTTTGGCCTTGGCCGTTCGAACAGCCTGACCGTTTTTTGCTGATATTCGGCATCACCGGTGGAGCGAAATCCAAGTTTTTCAGCCAGCCGGATCGACGGGACATTTTCGGGACTGATGATGCAAACGGTTTTCTCGGGATTGAACTTTTCATCCAGCCAGTTTTGCGCTGCTGTCATCGCTTCCCGCGCATAGCCTTTGCCATGCCCGGCTGTCGCGAGAATCCATGCCGCTTCATGATAGGGGTCGAAGTCGGGGCCAAGCCCGCGGCGAAAGTCGCTATATCCGACCTCTCCAACAAAGCGGCCGGAGGATTTTTCGATCAGCGCAAATATGCCATAGTCCATGACCTGCCAGCGCCCGACATATCCCAGAAACCGCAACCATGCTTCGGCTTCGGTGGCGGGCGTGCCGCTGATATATTCCACCACGGCCGGGTCCTGCCACATGGCATAGCAGGCCTCGAAATCCTCGATGGCGTGCGGACGGAGCAACAGGCGTTCGGTTTCTATCATCTTGCGTTCTACAGGCTGACCATGCCGCTGCCGACGGCGAGGCTGAGGAAGGCGAGAAAACCCATCGTGTCGGTGATCATCGTGACGAACACCGAAGAGGCCAGCGCCGGATCCTGATCAAGCCGGTCGAGCATGACCGGAACGAATATACCGGCGAAACCGGCGATCACGATATTGATCAACATGGCGACCGCGATAACCCCGCCGAGCACGGGATTGGCGAAGACCAGCCCGGTGCCGATCCCGACCAGCACCGCGATGGTCGCGCCGTTAAGCAAGGCTATCCGGAATTCACGTCCGATGATCCGCTTGGTGTTCGATCTGGTCAGTTCGTTCATCGCCAGTGCGCGGACCGAGACCGCCATGGTCTGAGTACCGGCATTGCCGCCGATCGATGCGACTATCGGCATCAATACCGCTAGCGCGACCATCTGTTCGATTGCCGCGCCAAAGATCGCGATGACAAAGCTGGCGACCAGCGCCGTCGCCAGATTGGCGATTAACCAGCGCACGCGGGCTATATAGGAATCGCGGATCGGTTCGTTGATGTCGCCGTCGCCGGCACCGGAGAGCAGCAGCACGTCTTCGCTGGCTTCGTCCTCGACAATATGGAGAATGTCATCGACGGTGATCATCCCGATCAGGCGGCCGTCATCGTTGATCACCGCAGCCGAGATCAGATTATATTTCTGGAAGCGTAGCGCCACTTCTTCCTGGTCCATATTGACCGGGATCAGCGACTGTTCGCGCTTCATCACATCGGCGATGGCAATATCGCGCGGGGTCCTGAGGACCCAGCTCAGCTGGCAGGTGCCGATCGGACGGAAAGCCGGATCGACTACATAGATTTCCCAGAATTCGGTGGTCAGATCGTCATTCTTGCGAAGATAGTCGATCAGATCGCCGACCATCATATGTTCGGGCACCGCGACAAATTCGCGCTGCATGATCCGGCCGGCGGTTTCCTCTTCATAGGTGAGGGCGCTTTCGATCGCGGCGCGGTCTTCGGCATCGAGCTCGGCAAGGACCGCCTGCTGTTCACCCTTTTCAAGATCCTCGATGATCGCGACAGCGTCATCGGTGTCGAGCTGCTCGGTGAGGTCGGCAATCTGACTCGCATCAAGCGTTTCCATCAGGCCATCGCGAACATGCTCGTTCATCTCGGCGAGTACGTCGGCGCTGACCAGATCGCCCAGAGCGGCGGCGAGCGGCGCACGCTCGTCCGAATCGACCAGCTCGAACAGATCGGCAATGTCGGCATTGTGCAGCGGATTGACCAGTTCCTGCGCCAAAGTGGAGTTACCATCTTCGACTGCATCGGAAACCGAGCGCACAAATTCGTCGGTCAGCCGGTTGTCATCGTCGAGAACATCCTCGCGTATGATCTCGTCATGTGGGGCGTCGTGGATCTCGGTCATCGCGAAGCTCCCCTTCTATGCGCGTTTGGCTGCTTACTAGTCGTGGCGACCGTATAATTGCAATCTTTTGTGACATTTTACCCAAGGCAGGGTGATTTTTTCAATCACGCTAGCTATATGCGCCCCAAGATCGATTCAATGAACGAAAAGGAATAGACACGATGGCGCACGAAAAAATGACTCTCCACCTTGAAACTGGCGACGTAGAAATCAAGCTGCGGGCCGATCTGGCTCCCAACCATGTTGCCCGGATCACCGAACTGGCTGCCGACGGTTTCTATGACGGCGTTGTATTCCACCGCGTCATCGACGGTTTCATGGCGCAAGGCGGCGATCCGACCGGCACTGGCATGTCCGGCAGCGACAAGCCTGATATTGCGCAAGAATTTTCCAAAGAGCCGCACGTCGAGGGCACTTGCTCGATGGCCCGCACGATGGACCCGAACAGCGCCAACAGCCAGTTCTTCATCTGCCTTGACGACGCCGGCTTCCTCGACGGTCAATATACCGTCTGGGGCGAAGTCACCTCCGGCATGGAAGCGGTTCACGCGCTTCCAAAAGGCGAGCCACCAGTAAAGCCAGGCGCGATCAAGTCGGTCACTCTGGCCTAATAAATAGGAATGCGTCTCGATAAACCCAGGATCGCCCCGCTCGCCGAGTCCGAACTCGGACCCGAGCAGCGGGCGATGCTGGGCGAGCGCTTCCGTTCCGGAAAAATCTTCAATATTTTCCGGACGCTGATCAAGGCGCCGAAAGCCTATAAGGCGTTTATGTGGTGGGGCGGCTATATCCTGTCCGACCATAATGACCTGCCGGCCCGCGAGCGCGAGATCATTATATTGCGTACCGGCTTCAACTGGAAATCCGGTTATGAATGGGCGCAGCATGTCCGCATCGGCAAGGATTGCGGTCTGACCGACGAAGAGATCGAGCGGATCAAGGCCGGTCCAGACGCGCCGGGCTGGACCCCGATCGAAAGCGCCATGTTACGCGCTACCGACGAACTGACCAGCGATGGTCATGTTGCGGATGCGACCTGGGAGGCTCTGGCGGAGCTGACCGAGAAACAGCGCATGGATCTGGTGATGACCGTCGGTCAATATAGTCAGGTGTCGATGCTGCTCAACAGCTTCGGCGTGCAACTGGACGATGATCTGGTGCTCGACCCCGACCTCAAGGCCTAAAGCCTCAATCTAAAGTCCTGCTTTAATCACCCAGTCATGGAAAACCCGCACCGCGCGGTTCTTCTTGTCGCGTTTGCGGCAGACGAACCAGTAGCTGTAGGGACTGTCGACATCATGGTCGAACAAGCGCACCAGCCGCGGATCATTGGCATCTGAAAAATGGCCGCCGTGCATGATCGCAATGCCCAGCCCCTGAGCCGCCGCCTCGAGCATCAGCGGACCGCTGTCGAGATGGTCGATACCGGCGGGCTGCAGATCGGGCAGGCCGACCGCTTCCTTCCACTGGTCGAACGCCCGGGTCATGTTGCTGTGGATCAATATATTGTGATTCTTCAGGTCTTCGGGCCTGTTGATCGCATTCGGTCCTTTGGTCAGTTCCACCGAAGCAATCGCGTAGACCTTGTTGCTGTCCAGTTTTACCGAATAGAGATTGGGATCGATATTGTCGCTGATGATGATCGCTGCATCGACCGCGTCGCCGAGAATATTCTCGGCATGGGCAGAAGTGTCGACGTCGATATGCAATTTCGGATATAATTTCTTGAGCGCGGGAAGCTTCGGCAGCAACCGGGTCGCTCCGAATAGCGGAAGCACACCTAGCCGCAGGCGCATGTCGCCGCCGGATACGGTCATCTGGTTCACCGCTTCGGCGATATTTTCCAGCGCCGGGGCAACGGTTTCCAGCAACAGACGGCCATCGTCGTTCAAAATCATCGACTGGTTGCGCCTTTCGAACAGCGGCTTGCCGATATGATCCTCGAGCGATTTGATTCGCCGGCTGAGGGCCGGAGCGGACAGAGCCAATTCGGCTGCCGCAGCCTTGGAAGAGCCCAGGCGCGCGACCCGGGTAAAAGCCTCAAGGGCACGAAGAGGGGGTAAACGCCGCATAGAAAGGCCAATCTCGTTGTTAAATCAGGTTTGTGCAATGCAAGATTTTGCACGAATCTAATAAACTGGTGGAAAACAGTCACTAACTGTAATTCCAAGTTGCAAACTTTGCAATCTACAATGTTCTTTTCGCACTTGCACAATAAATGGTTTGGATGCATTTAGGATGAGCCTTTCAGGCATCCTCTCCTAAAAACTTTTCAGGCCAGTTCTTCGGAACTGGCCTTTTTTTTGGCCAGATCCGCCACGCGATCCGCCATTTGAAAATCAGAGTCGCATATCGTCGGGTCGATCCCTATCTTGTTGGTAACAACCAATATGATAATCGAGGAGATACCCCCGTGTCCGATCAAACGCCGAGTAAAGACAAGCCCGAAGAAGATAGCAAGCTGCTGAAACTGCAAGTTGCCAATGCAAGACCCGAAGATAGCGGTCGCGGGCTGGCGCGTCTATCGCGGGATAATCTGGTAAAATTGGGAATTGTTGAGGGCGATGTTGTCGAAATCATCGGCAAACAGGCGACTCCCGCTCGTGCGGTCTTGCCCTATCCCGAAGACGAAGGTCTGGATTTTGTCCGGCTCGACGGTCTGCAACGCGCCAATGCCGGCGTCGGAGCTGGAGATTTTGTCGAAATTCGAAAGGTCGAATCAAAGCCGGCGAAGAAAGTTGTTTTTGCTCCCGCCCAGAAAGACTTGCGCTTGCAGGGCAATGGTGCCGGTCTCAAACGCAGTTTCATGGGTCGGCCGCTAAAATCGGGTGACTTTGTCGCTACCCACGGGCAGCAACAGGTCGATCGCGGCGACATGCCACCGCAGCTGCGGCAAATGCTCGCTGCGCCTGCTTTCTCACTCACCCAGATAAGGCTCAACGTCGTCTCCACCTCGCCCAAGGGTATCGTCCATATCGACGAGAATACCGAGGTCGAACTGCGGCCGGAATATGAAGAATCGACGGAACATCGCCGCGCCGACGTGACTTATGACGATATTGGCGGTTTGCACGAAACCATCGATCAGCTGCGCGAGATGGTCGAGTTGCCACTGCGCTATCCACAGCTATTCGTCCGGCTTGGCGTTGATCCGCCACGCGGCGTGTTGCTGCACGGTCCTCCGGGTACCGGCAAGACACGGCTCGCCCGGGCGGTCGCGAATGAAAGCGAAGCCGAGTTTTTTCTGATCAACGGCCCCGAAATCATGGGTTCCGCTTATGGTGAGTCGGAACAGAAGCTCCGTGAGATATTTGAAGCGGCAACCAAGGCTGCGCCTTCAATCCTGTTCATCGACGAAATTGATTCGATCGCGCCCAAACGTGGGCAGGTGCAGGGCGAGGCCGAAAAACGGCTGGTCGCGCAACTGCTCACATTGATGGACGGGCTCGAATCGCGGGTCAATCTGGTGGTGATCGCGGCAACCAACCGGCCCGAAGCGATTGACGAAGCCTTGCGCCGTCCCGGTCGCTTCGATCGCGAAATCATTGTTGGCGTACCGGACGTGGCTGGTCGACGCGAGATACTCGGCATCCATACGCGCGGCATGCCGCTCGACAAGGCTGTCGATCTGCAAGAGCTAGCCCGTACAACCTATGGTTTTGTCGGAGCAGACCTCGCGGCATTGACGCGGGAAGCCGCGATTGAAGCGGTGCGCCGGATCATGCCGAAGCTTGATCTGGAATCGGAAACCGTACCACCCGAAGTGCTCGACGAGTTGGTGGTCCACCGCCACGATTTTGTCGAAGCCCTGAAACGGGTCCAGCCCTCGGCAATGCGCGAAGTGATGGTTCAGGCGCCCGACGTCCGCTGGGAGGATATTGGCGGCCTCGACGACGCGCAGATGCGATTGAAAGAGGGGATCGAACTGCCGATGAAGAACCCCGAGGCGTTTACCCGACTGGGTATCCGTCCGGCGAAAGGCTTTCTGCTTTATGGTCCGCCGGGCACTGGCAAGACCTTGCTGGCCAAGGCAGTCGCCCGCGAGGCCGAAGCCAATTTCATAGCCACCAAATCGAGCGACCTTCTGTCCAAATGGCATGGCGAGAGCGAGCAACAGATTGCCCGTCTGTTTGCCCGGGCAAGGCAGGTTGCGCCGACGATCCTGTTCATCGACGAGATTGACAGTCTGGTTCCGGCGCGCGGTGGCGGCATGGGCGATTCCCAGGTCACCGAACGGGTGGTCAATACAATCCTTGCCGAAATGGACGGTCTGGAGGAAATGCAGTCGGTAATTGTCATCGGTGCAACCAACCGCCCTGGTCTGGTCGATCCGGCACTGCTGCGGCCGGGTCGTTTCGATGAACTGGTCTATGTTCCGGTTCCCGGAAAAGATGGCCGCCGCCGGATATTGGCGATCCACACATCGAAAATGCCGATGGCCAAGGATGTCGATCTCGATGATATGGCCGAGCGGACGGATCGCTATTCGGGGGCTGATCTGGAGGATCTGGTCCGTCGTGCAGGGCTTCACGCGCTGCGGGAATATGGCGGACTGGTGGAAACCGTCCAGATGAAACATTTCGAGAAAGCGCTAGAGGATAGTCGTGCGTCGGTGACTCCGGAAATGGAGGAAGAATATTCCAAAATGGAGTCTCAGCTGAAGCAGAATGCCATGCGCGTCGAAACGATCGGCTTTGTGTCACCGGGTATGTTGACGCCGATCAAGGACAGCAAACACTAGAATCAGGGCCCTAGCGCTCGGCGGTTATCCGATCATCGAGTTCCAGGGCCTTGAACCCCCAGCCGAACAGGAAAACGCAGACGGTTATCGCCAGCCAGAAAGGCAGCGGTCCGGCATAGGTGTAGAGCAGGACGCCTATCGCCGGAGAGGCGATAAAGGCCATGCCATTCACCGATGCGACAATGCCGGCGACACCATTCTGCTCTGACCGTTTGACGGCAAGCGATGCGCCGGCGGTAAAACCCGGCCGGAACAGGCCAAAGCCAAGCGACGCAACCGCAAATCCGATGATGATACCGTATAGATCATGGGACAGCCCGATGATCAGGCATCCCAGTGCGCCTAGGATCATACCCCAT
>NZ_JBALUT010000062.1:0-3253 GCF_036963705.1 Parasphingorhabdus sp.
CGGCGGTTCCTCAATCTGGACGAGGGCGCGCCGGTGGCGGTGACCGCCGAGGACAAGATTGACGGGCTGTCCTGTTCGCTGCGGTACGAGAAGGGTGAACTGGTGCTGGCCGCGACGCGCGGGGACGGGCAGGTTGGTGAGGATGTGACCGCCAATGTGCGGATGATTTCAGATATTCCGCAATCTCTCCGTTCGTCTCGAGCGCAGTCGAGAGACGGCAAGGCGGGAACAGGTGTCTCGACATCGCTCGACACGAACGGCGATTCCAACACCATCCCCGACCTTTTCGAGATCCGTGGCGAGGTCTATATGGCCAAGGCCGATTTTGCCGGGCTGAACGAACGGCTGATGGATGAAGGCAGGGCCGATGCGGAGGCGAAAGGCATCGACTTCGATCACGAGAAAATCCGCCAGTTCGCCAATCCGCGCAACGCCGCTGCCGGTTCGCTGCGGCAGAAAGACGCCAGTGTCACCGCCAAGCGGCCGCTGAAATTCTGGGCGCATGGCTGGGGCGTGCATAGCGAAGTTCCGGGCAACAAGGCATTTGACGTCATGAAGGTCATTGAAAGCTGGGGCGTGCCGGTGTCGCCTTTGGTCCAGCGGTTTGAGTCGCTCGACGAGATGCTCGCCCATTATCGCCATATCGAGGCGGAGCGGGCTGATCTGGATTATGATATCGATGGTGTGGTCTACAAGGTCGACCGGCTCGACTGGCAGCAACGGCTCGGTTTCGTCGCCAAAGCGCCGCGCTGGGCATTAGCGCATAAATTCCCGGCGGAACAGGCCCAGACGACGCTGGAGAGTATCGATATTCAGGTTGGACGTACCGGCAAGCTGACGCCGGTGGGACGCCTGAAGCCGGTCACGGTCGGCGGCGTGGTCGTTTCCAATGTCACGTTGCATAATCGCGATGAAGTCGAACGGCTTGGGGTGCGTCCGGGCGACCGGGTGGTGATCCAGCGGGCAGGGGACGTAATCCCGCAGGTGGTCGAAAATCTGACCCGCGACGAACAACGCCAGTCTTATCATTTCCCCGAACATTGCCCCGAATGCGACAGCGAAGCGGTCGCCGAGGAAGGCGAAGTCGATGTGCGCTGCACCGGCGGTCTGATCTGCCCGGCGCAGCGGTTCCAGCGTCTGGCTCATTTCGTTTCGCGGGTGGCGCTGGATATCGACGGTCTGGGCGAGAAAAGCATCGCGGAATTTATCGAAGCGGGCTGGCTTGAAAGCCCCGCTGACATTTTCCGACTGCACAAATACCGAGACGCAATTCTTACCCGCGATGGCTGGCAGGACAAGTCTGTGGATAATCTGTTGGCGGCTGTGGAAAAGAAGCGCCAGCCGGATGCGGCGAGGCTGCTGTTCGGACTGGGCATAAGACATATCGGCACGGTGACGGCAAAGGATTTGCTGAAAAATTTCCAGACTTTACCGCGGTTGCGCGAAATTGCGGAGATCGCGCAAGAATCGGAAAAATACCGTTCGTCTCGAGCGCAGTCGAGAGACGGGGAGGGCGCGGATGCCGATGGCTCGACTTCGCTCCACACGAACGGGGAGGCTGGGCCCGCGGCGACCGGAACCGAAGCGGGTGATGCGGCCTGGGCAGAGATCACCTCGATTGACGGCGTCGGACCTACCGTGGCGCAGGCTTTGGCGGATTTCTTCCACGAACCCCACAACCGCACCGTCTGGGATGATCTGCTCAACGAGGTTTCCCCGCCCGACTATATCGTCGAAACCCGCGACAGTGCGGTGGCGGGCAAGACGGTGGTCTTCACCGGCAAGCTGGAAACCATGAGCCGCGACGAGGCTAAGGCGCAGGCCGAGGCGCTGGGCGCCAAGGCTTCCGGTTCGGTGAGCGCGAAGACCGATCTGGTGGTTGCCGGACCGGGCGCGGGGTCGAAAGCGAAGAAGGCCGCTGAACTCGGTATCGAGGTGATTGACGAGGCGGCCTGGGCGGAGATTGTCGCGGCAGCCGGGTAGCGAGCATATTGCGCCAGTCAATATTCAGGCTGGGCTGACTCCGGAATTTTGCGGCAACAGATTCCCGCTTTGGTCGCCATTACTGGCAACTATTGGGTAGAAGCCGGATTTGGAAAAACCCGATCCGAAGGGAAATTCGTCCCGCCAACCGACATTGGTAATCAATGATTGGCCTAATATAATCTGGTCTGATGCTGTTTCCGATGGATCGGAATATTTTTCTATCCGACGGCTGTTGGATTGTCGTGGAATATCTTTCGCATGAGCGGTTCAAAACTTTCCAGTGAATCGACTTCGAAGTCGGGATCAAAGGCCGGTGCATCCCATTCATCGACGAGTTTGACTGCAAGGCCATACCAAGGTTCATCGACCCATTTTTTCCTGAGGTCGGTTGGTGCGCCCATATAATGATAATAATGTTCGCCCTGAAAAGCCTGGTGGTTGCGGATCACGTGATAGCTGTCATCGCTGATGTAAGGCCGCATCATCTCTGCGGCAATCGGACCGTGATTGGGAACGTTGACCGCTTTTGCAATGTCATGACAAAGAGCAATAACGATTTCTTCATCGCTAGCGCCCGCCCGGCGTGCAAGCGTTCCTGTCATCAGGGAATGCTGGAGCTGATCGCAGGCAAATCCGAGCGTATGTTGCTCGAGTGATTTCAACATGTCGATAAAACGGTCGGCCGTATTCTTGAATTCCTCTTTGTGGGCAGCGCCGATAACCTTCCAGTCTTCGAGCGTGCCATCCTGCATTTTGGTAAAAGTCGCCTGAGAGGTCATATCGGTATTTCCTTCTATCTTTGATAGCACGTATCGAACCTTATAATTTATCGGCACGACAAGTCCATAGGCCAGCGTCAACAGAGGTCTCCCAAGCCGCTTAAACCTCTGCTGCCGCCTCGATCGCCGCCAATTCATTTACGCCATGGCCGCCTTCCTTATTCTCCGGAAAGATCGGCCAGGCCAGTTGCTGGCCCAGAGTGGCGGGTGCGAGATTTTCCACGCCGAAAAGTTCCGGATAGCGGCGCGTGATGTGAGCGGTGCCGAACAATACGTCCCAGAAGAACAGCAGATTGCCGAAATTGCCCTTATAGTGGGTCACGCCGTCGCTCTTGTGGCGGCCGTGATGGGCGTGGTGGGTTGCCGGCGTCGAGATGGTGCGCTCGACCACCCACATCACCGGCGACAGCCACTTGATCTTGTAGAGCGGCTCGTCCCAGGCGACATCGCTGTGGGCGCCGACGATCACCGCCATTTTGACGATGATA
>NZ_JBALUT010000062.1:3263-16383 GCF_036963705.1 Parasphingorhabdus sp.
GCCGAGACCGAGATAGATCAGGGCGCCGGAAAACCAGATGCTCGGCATGGTGAGATAATAGAAGATATTGTTCCGGTAGACGAGGCGGACGCTCATGTATTTCGCATTATGATGCGAGCGGTGCAGATTGTAGAGGAAGGGGACGCTGTGCGACAGGCGGTGCCAGAAATATTGCATCATGTCGTCGAAGACCAGAAACAGCGCGATAGCGGCGATCAGGGGGATGCCGGCCAGAGCGCCTTGCCATTCGGGAGCCGCGCTGCCGAGTATGAAATGGGCGGCGAATATGATCGCAGGCTGGGTGATTGCCAGCAGCACGAACGAGCCGATAATCTCGACCATCGCATCGTCGCGGGTCTGCTCCGGCTTCCTGAACAGACGGGTGCGGAAAAATTCCAGAAGTCCGAAGACGAGGAATATGCCGGTGATTGCTAATAGCTCAGGACGCATGATGTCTCTCCCAGAGGATTGCTTGCGGATTTTTTCTAGCCGATCTATTCGTTCAGAAATGCAAACTAGTTATCATTCTTGCCATTATCCATGAACGCTCCCGCTCCGATGGCCGGGACTGGCTTTGTGAAAGCACTTCCCGAGAGGATTAGCCGCGATCTGCTGTCGCGCGGGCAGTTGCGGACCTTTGCCAAAGGCCAGATCATCCAGCAGCGCGGTGATGTGGCGAAGGAATTCTGGTATATCGAGAGCGGATCGGTGCAGGTCGGGCGCTATGGCATAGATGGACGGTTGACACTGTTCGCGCTGATCGGTGCCGGCGATACATTTGGTGAACTGGCTTTCATGGGCGAATTCCCGCGCACGGTGGATGCAATTGCCGGCAGCGACTGCCGCCTGATCCGGATCGGTCAAAGCGAGTTGCAGAGTTTGATGGATTCCGATCCGGCGGTCATCGGGCTGCTGCTCAAGACGATGGCGCTGACGGTGCAGGAGGCGTTTGACCTGATCGAGTCGAGCCGCAGCCTGTCGGTGCCGCAAAGGCTGGCGGTGGCGCTGCTCCAGCTTTGTGGCGATCAGGGCGATGGTACAGAGATCATGGTCACCCAGCAGGATCTGGCCGATCTGGTCGGGGTGTCGCGGGTGTCACTGGGCAAGGCGCTGGCCAGGCTGCAGGGCGTTGGGTTGGTCGAGCCGGGCTATGGGTCCGTGACGATCAGGGACCGGGCGGCCTTGCGGGATATGGTGGGCGGCTAGCGGCTTTATCGTTGGTCGCGAGCTTGCCCAAAGAGCGAAAGGCCTTGCCCAGACGAGAGGCGTGGTTCGACATGCTCACCACGAACGACATATTAGGGATAACCTGTTCGTCTTCGCCATAATCCGTTCGTCCTGAGCTTGTCGAAGGACATCTATCCGCCGAGAACTGCCGTCAGACAGGTTCGGCGTGAGCCGCTCACTCCACGCTTTCCGGCACCCAGCGCATCACGCCGCCCTGAAACGGGGTCCAGCGCCCGGTACGGACACCGGCCTGTTGCAGGATGTCGCTGGTCCAGTTGTTGCAGCTGTTGAACGCGCTGTAATAGCCGTGGGCTTCGTAGAACAGGTCATCCTTGCCATAGCCGGGTGACGGTTGGGCGCGGTAGTGATCGTCGAGCGCGAATTGGGCTTCTATTGCCGTCGCGATTTTGCGATATTCCTCGTGACTGACTTTCAGGGGTCGACGGTAATAGGGATAAGCCTGTGGATATCTCAGGTGGTAGACGTGGATAAGCACATCGCTGCTGCCGAAAACCGCGCTCAAGGCGTCGCCGGGCCGCAGGTCGGTCCACTCGCGGGTGTTGCGATAGACGCCTTCATGGCCCCAGCCGACCAATATATGGCTGCCGTAGCGTGACGGGTCGGTCATATCTTCGGGGCGGACCAGAGCAGTCCAGTCATGGACGTCGCTCCATAGGGGCATGATGATTCCGGTGTGCAGGCCATTGGTCTCGATGAATAAATCTACGCCATCATCAGGGCTTTGCCAGTCCTGATTGGCGGGCAGCAAGCTGCCGGCCAGAGCTGCGAGCAGATAGAAAGCGATCAACCCGCCCAGCGCAAGCGCTCCGTTTCTCAACCATTTTCGTGCCGTAGTTGCCATTGAAACCTTTTATGATGTATGATGCCCCATGCTCAAAACCACCGAACCTGCCAAGCCTGACAACCATGTCTATGACAAGCCGCCACCGCACGCAAATGCCGACTGGACGATTGATCAGGACTGGCAGAGCTATTCGGCGGAAGAGCACGAGACCTGGGACATATTATTTGCCCGCCAGCAGGAAATGCTGCCGGGCAGGGCGGCGCAGGCGTTTCTCGACGGCATTGATATATTGAAACTGTCGCAGCCAGGCATCCCCGATTTTGACGAACTCAACCGGATCCTGATGGATGCCACCGGATGGCAGGTTGTCGCGGTTCCCGGTCTGGTTCCGGATGATGTTTTTTTCGACCATCTCGCTAACCGGCGCTTTGTCTCGGGCAATTTCATCCGGCGGCGTGACCAGCTCGACTATTTGCAGGAACCGGATATTTTCCATGATGTCTTCGGCCATGTCCCGATGCTCGCAGACCAAAGATTCGGTGATTATATGGCGGCTTACGGGCGCGGGGGCTTAAGGGCGCTGAAATATGGCACGCTGAAACAGCTGGCCCGGCTGTACTGGTATACTGTGGAATTCGGCCTGATCCAGGAAGCGGAAGGCTTGCGGATTTACGGTGCGGGCATTGTGTCCAGCTATGGCGAGAGCGTCTTCGCGCTCGACGATCCCAGCCCCAACCGGATATTGTTCGATCTCGAACGGGTGCTGCGCACCGAGTACCGGATCGACGATTACCAGCAGAATTATTTCGTCATCCCGAGTTTGGACGAGTTGCTGCGGGTGACGGTGGAGACCGATTTCAAGCCGGTTTACGACAAGATTGCGAGCTTGCCCGATATCAAGATTGCCGAGATTATCGAGAGTGACGTGGTGCTGACCGAAGGGACGCAGGCCTATGCGCTTTCGCAATCGGGTGAGGCTGTGGTCGTTTGATCGCACGCCGATCCGTGGTGAGCGTCCGTATTGGACTCACGCGAAGCCGCAAAGAATTGCGCGCGTAAGTCCAGTCTTTGTGGCTTCGCGGCTTCGTGCGAGTTCTGACGATATTGCGCCTCACCGAAAACTGTACAGCAAGGGCCGGTTTCATTTTCTGCTCTGTCGCCCCAGCGCAGGCTGGGGCCTAAGCCGATTGGGAATGAGGGCGCAGCGGTTCCGCCACTCGCCATTGGTTTGGTGCCAGCCTTCGCTGGCATGACGGAGTTATCGTGATTGCGCTCATCTCTGTGGGATTCCAGCGACAGGTGCATCATTCCCCGAATTTATCCGGTCGTCTGATTGCATGCGTTTCCACACAGAGTTCCACATCAAGTGTTGAGCACAACCCTAAATCTCTCCGAAATAATCCGGAGCCAGCGGCGATTTCTTCCGCTTCGGCTGGCGTACTGGGCCATATTTCTTGGCCTTGACCAAAGTCAAGCACGGCCATTCATCCTCTAGCCTTGTGTGTCTCAGGCGAAATCCCTGGCGGAGATAGGCGCTGACGACTTCGGCTTTCTGGCGGGCGAGTAAACCGGCGAGGATGAGCACGGTTCCGGCGCTAGCGGCAGCGGCGATTTGCGGGGCTAGGCCGACCAGAGGGCCGGCTAGGATATTGGCGATGATCAGGTCATAGGGCGCGCGCTGTTCTAGCGCCGGGTGATCGAGGCCGTTGCTTTGCAGGATGCGGATCTGGCCCCGTCCATTACCCATCGCGATCGTATTGAGTTGGCAATTTTCTTCGGTTACCGCGACCGCGATCGGGTCGATATCGCTGGCGACGAGCTTGGCGTCGGGCCAGAGATGATAAGCGGCGAAAGCCAGCAGGCCGGTGCCGGTGCCGACATCTGCGATATTGCGGAACCGGTGGCCGGTGCGCTTGAGCCGGTCGAGACTGTGCAGACAGCCCATCGTTGTCTCATGATGGCCGGTGCCAAAGGCCTGACCGGCATCGATGCATAGATTGGTCAGCTTGGGATCATCTGACGGCATGTCGCTGGACGTATGAACGTGGAAACGGCCAGCACGCAGCGGTTCGAGACCCTGCTGGCTGAGCGTTACCCAGTCCTCGTCATCGAGCATTTCGACAATCGGTTCGAAAGCGGCTGCTTCGGCAGACGGCGACAATTGCAGTAGATTGTCGATCAGCGCGGTGTCCGGTTCGAACTGGCAATAGACGTCGATTATCCATTCGTCGGGGCGCTTGCTGTCACGTTCGCTGGCGACAATCGTCGGGGTGGAATCGCTACCCGCTATGAACAGCTGGTCTTCCGCCAGCATATCCGCTTCGGCGCGGGTGCAGGGGAGCGAGACTTTCCAGGTCGTGGTCACCGCAGCGCCCGATCAGCCATTGGCGTTGTCCTGTTCCAGCTTGTCGCTGGCCTCCATCCATTTTGCTTCGGCTGCATCCAGTGTATCCTGGGTTTCAGCGCGCAGCTTCATCAGCTCGGTCATCGACAGGCTGGCGTGTTTCGGTTCAGCCGATGCCGGATCGAACATCGCGCGATCGATCAGGGAAACTTCCTCGCCGAGGAGTTTCATCTGCTTTTCCGAAGCGGTGACGGTCTTGCGCAATTCACCTTGCTGTTTGCGGCGTTCGGCTGCGGCACGGCGTTCTTCCTTGCGGTTGCCGCCGCTGGCCTTGCCCGAGGCGGACCCGGGCTGGTTTTTGCCGAGGACGAAGTCGGTATAATCCTTGAGCGATCCGGAAAATTCCTCGGCCTTGCCGCTATCGACCATCATCAGGCGATCGGCGGTCAGCTCGAGCATGTGGCGGTCATGGCTGACCAGGATCACAGCGCCGCTATATTCGTTGAGCGCGTGGACCAATGCTTCGCGGGCGTCGACGTCGAGATGGTTTGTTGGCTCATCGAGGATCAGCAGATGCGGCGCATCGCGGGTGATCATCGCCAGTGCCAAGCGCGCGCGTTCGCCGCCGGAGAGCTTGCCGACCAATATCGTCGCCTTGTCGCCGGAAAAGCCGAAACGGCCAAGCTGCGCGCGCACCGCGCCGGGCTTGGCGTCCTTCATCAGCCGCGTCATATGTTCCAGTGGCGTGTCGTTGGTATCCAGTTCCTCGACCTGATATTGGGTGAAATAGCCGACGGTCAGCTTGGCCGATTTGTTGATCGCGCCTTTCTTGGGCTCAAGCTGGCTAGCGAGCAGCCGGGCTAGTGTGGTCTTGCCGTTGCCGTTGCGACCGAGCAATGCGGTACGATCATCGGGATCAAGCCGCATATTGAGGCCGGACAGGATGATATTGTCACCATAGCCTACCGAAGCGTCATCAAGCGTGATCAAAGGCGGTTTCAGTTCTGCCGGGCTGGGGAAATGGAAGGTCAGCGAGGGATCGTCAATCGCAGCGGCGATCGGTTCCATGCGGGCGAGCGCCTTGACCCGGCTCTGCGCCTGTTTCGCGCTATGGGCTTTGGCACCCCAGCGGGACACGTAGGATTCGAGCTTCTCGCGCTGGGCAATCTGCTTCTCGCGCGAGGAGGCGAGCTGGGCCTGCCGTTCCGCGCGCTGTTTCTCGAACGCGTCATAGCCGCCGGGATAAAGTGTGGTTGTGCCGTGCTGCAGATGAAGAATATGGTCGACGACATTATTGAGCAGATCGCGTTCATGGCTGATCACCAGGATGGTCGCCTGATAGCTGGTCAGGAAATTCTCAAGCCAAAGAGTCGCTTCGAGGTCGAGGTGGTTTGACGGCTCATCGAGCAGCAATACTTCAGGTTGCGAGAATAGCAGAGCCGCGAGCGCGACGCGCATACGCCAGCCGCCGGAGAAACTGTCCATCGGTTGCTGCTGGGCGGCTTCGTCGAAGCCCAGCCCGATCAATATCTTGGCTGCGCGTGCCGGAGCGCTATGCGCCTCGATCATGTTGAGCCGTTCGTGGATTTCGCCAATCCGGTGCGGGTCGGCGGCGGTTTCCGCTTCAGCAAGCAGGGATGCGCGCTCGACATCTGCGGCGAGCACGGTATCCAGCGGGCTATCCTGACCAGCCGGCGCTTCCTGCGCGATATAGCCCATTCGGGCATCCTTGGGCATGTCGACGCTGCCGTCGTCGGGTTCGAGGAACCCTGCAATAACCTTCATCAGAGTCGATTTGCCGGCGCCATTGCGGCCGATCATCCCGACGCGCGCGCCGGGGGGCAGTGCAGCGGTTGCACCATCAAGGATTACAGTGCCGCCGAGGCGCACGGTTATATTACTGAAATTAAGCATCGGCAGCCGTTAGCCGAGCAAGCGCATTAGTGCAAAAGATAGCGTAAAAAACTTCTCGTGCAAAAGCAGGTTGATAAGCTAATATTGTCCATATTATCGATTTTTCAGGAGTTTTTCATTGTCCCTAGGCCGCAAAGCTACATTATTTTCCGCCACCGCCATGATGATCTTCTCGCCGGTCAACGCCCAGGAAGCGGACCAGCCGATCGAGATAAGCGCTGCAGAAATCACCCGCACGGTCAAGACGATGACACTGGATCAGTTTGAAGGGCGCGCTCCGGGGACTGTCGGCGAAGAAAGGACGATCGGATATTTGATCGGACGGTTCGAGGCTTTGGGGCTCGAACCCGGTGGTGTCGACGGCTCTTGGACTCAGCCGGTGCCGTTGTTGCACACGACACTGGGCAAGCCGGAAACATTATCGATAGCAAGAAACGGTTCAGCCAAGCCGATGCAGGCCGGCAAGGATATCTACGTGTCGACGCTCCAGCCAAAGGATCAGGCGGTTGTTGCTGGCGCAGAGATGGTTTTTGTCGGCTATGGTGTGACCGCACCGGAACGCGGATGGGACGATTTCAAAGATGCAGACCTGACAGGAAAAGTCGCCGTATTTCTGGTCAACGACCCTGACTTTGCCGCCGCCGCGAACGAGCCGGTTGCTGGCAAATTCGGTGGTCGTGCGATGACCTATTATGGCCGATGGACTTATAAATTCGAAGAAGCATCGCGGCGCGGCGCGGTAGCGGCGCTGATCATCCACGAGACCGAAGCCGCGGGCTACGGCTGGAGCGTGGTCGAAAGCCCGCAGGGTGAGAATTACGGGACCGTCAAGCCCGATGGTCAGATGACGAGCCTGGCTTTGCAGGGGTGGATAAGCGGAGGTGCTGCGCAGACAATATTCGACGATGCGGGGCTGGACTTGGCAAAATTGCGGGTTGCAGCGAGAAACAAGGATTTCAAACCAGTGCCGCTCGGCGCGACATTCGCAGCTTCCTATCCGGTGAAACAGGAGGTTGTGAAAAGCCAGAATGTATTTGGCAAGATCACCGGCAAGTCACGGCCTGAAGAAACGGTCATCTTTGGCGCCCATTGGGATGCTTATGGCGAGGGTCCGCCGGACGCGGACGGGAACATTTATCGTTCCGGCGCCAATGACGATGCGCTCGGCATGGCCGGCATCATGGAAATTGCCCGCAAGTTCAAATCCATGCCGCAGCCTGACCGGACCATCGTGATCGCGGCATGGACCGCGGAAGAGCGCGGCTTGCTGGGCTCCGAAGTCTATGCGCAGAATCCGATCTATCCGGTCGAAACAACCGTTGCCAATCTGGCGATTGATGTCCTGCAAACAGCGGGCAAGGCCAAGGACGTGATATTAGTCGGCAAGGGCCAGGGGACACTGGAAGACGATCTGGCCAAATTTGCAAAATTGCAGGGACGTGTGGTTACCGAAGAAAGCCTGCCCGAACGCGGCCTGTTTTTTCGTGCGGATCATTTCTCCTTGGCAAAGCGCGGCGTGCCGGTTCTCCTGATGATGAGCCTTGCTGGCGCATCCGATCTGGTAGCGGGCGGCAGGAAAGCAGGCCAGAAGTGGATCGATGACTATACCGGCAAATGTTATCACGCGGCCTGCGATGCCTGGTCGCCGGACTGGAACCTGACCGGCGCGGTGCAGGATATCGATGTGATGTTCGACATCGGCAACAGACTTGCTTACTCAAAGGACTGGCCGGAATGGAAGGCCGGTTCCGAATTCAAGGAACTGCGCGATGCGAGCGCCGAAGCGCGGCAGTAGGCCGGTATCTTGCACTGTTCCGAGGCAGCTTATGGGTAATTACGTATAGGTAAATGCTGGCATCAATCTAACCAACGGCAGATGAGCTTTGCCAAAACCGACATCCGCGACGGGACATTATATTGGCAATGCTGACAGATTTCTCTGGTGAGTGGTTGATTTACCGCGACCTTGCGATCGCATTGGCGGCAGGCTTGCTGATCGGTGTCGAGCGCGGTTGGACGATGCGGGCCGAGCGCAAGGGCGCCCGGGTTGCCGGAATTCGTACTTTCGGTCTGATTGCCGGCGTTGGCGGTCTGGTCGCGCTGATTGCGCAAAGCCTCAATCTGATAATGGCAGCGATCCTGCTTGCCGGCATAGTGATCATGTTGGGATTCAGTCACGCCAAGACGATCCACGAACCGGACGGGCGCAGCATCACCAATTTTGTAGTCTCGCTTTTGACGCTCTGTCTCGGGCTTCTGGCCGGGAGCGGTTATCCCGCGCTGGCCATGGCCGGAGCGGCGATTACGACAGGATTGCTGTCGATGCGGTCGGAACTCCATGGATTTCTGGGCAAGCTCGGATCGACCGATATCAATGTGATGATCCGCTTTGCATTGATCGCCCTTGCAGTTTTGCCATTTCTCCCGAACCGTGATTTCGGGCCATATGATGCGTTCAATCTCCAGCAATTATGGTTTGTTGTCATATTGGTCACCGGCCTGTCTTTTGCCGGCTATATCGCCAACCGGCTATTTGGCGAGGCCCACGGAACGGTTGTGACCGCGGTTATTGGCGGCGCCTATAGTTCCACCGCGGTCACCGCATCGCTGGCCCAGCGGTTGCGCGGCGAAGATAGCAATAGGCGCACATTATCGGCCGGTATCGCGCTGGCGTCGTCGGTAATGTATGTCCGGGTGTTGTTGTTGACCTTCATCCTTGCGAATTTCGCCTTCATTCCGCTGGCGATGATATTGACACCGGCCGCGTTGGTCGGGGGAACCATCGGCTTGCTGCTGTTGCGCCGCAGCGGTGCTGCGAAGACGGATAAGAGCGTGGAAACGCGGAACCCTGTGCGCTTACTACCCGCTTTCTTCTTCGCGCTGACGGTTGCGGTGATGTCGCTGGCCGCGCGGTGGGCGGAGGCCAAATTCGGTACCAGCGGGATTGCCTATCTGGTTTTGATCATGGGGTCATTTGATGTTGATGCCGCGATAATAACGCTGGGGGCGCTGGCGCCGGACACGATAATTTCCAATCTTGCAGGCTTCGTGCTGGCGATGACGGTATTGGCCAATATGATTTTTAAAACCGGCGTTGCCGGCTTTACCGCTGGCTGGAAGAACGGACGGTCGGCGGTAGCCGCGCTGGCTGCGAGCAGCATTGTTCTGGCTATCGCTGGTCTGGTGAGTTTTACGGCGTTTGATATCCGTTTCTGAACGCTGCAGTCGCCGCTAGCCGTTGTTTGCCAGCCAGATCGTGTGTTTGGCGCCTTTGCCATTGCTCCGCGCCGGGACGCTATTCACATCAACCGTGAAACCGGATTTTTTCAGTCGTGACGTAAACCGCGTATCGCCTTCGCTAGACCAGACCGCCAATATACCGTTCGAACGCAGCGCCTTCTTGGCCATCGCCAGTCCCGCCATGCTGTAGAGCCGGTCATTGGCTTCGTGGGTCAGGCCGTCGGGACCATTATCGACATCGAGCAATATGGCATCATATTCGCGGTCTGCCTTGTTGATGACATCGCACACGTCACCGGTGGTAATGGTGACGCGGCTGTCGTCGAGACATTTCTGCGACAGATCGGCCATCGGCCCGCGCGCCCATTTTACGATGGCGGGGATCAGTTCAATCACCTCGACATGCGCCTGCGGTGGCAAAACCGACAGAGCAGCGCGCAAGGTAAAGCCCATCCCGTAGCCGCCGATCAATATCCGTGGGTTTTTCACCCCGAGGCGACCGCAGGTTAAAGTGGCCAGCGCTTCTTCCGATCCGCTCAGCCGGCTGTTCATCAGCTCGATCCGGCCGAGCATGATCGAATATTCGTCCGCACCCTTGAGTTCGCGGCGGAACAGGCGGAGTTCACCGCCGCCAGGGATGAGCGCAGTATCAAGCAGTTCACGGGCGATCATCGGACAAAACTCGCGCCATTGGCGTCGAGCACTGCGCCGGTCATGCTCGGCGGGGCGTCAAGCGCGCAATAGTGGGCGATCGAGGCGATTTCTTCGGGCTGTGCGACCCGGCCCAGCGGAATGTCGGCGAGCAATTTGTCGCCGCCGCGGCTTTCCAGATAATCCTCCGCCATATCGGTCATGGTGAAGCCGGGGCAGATAGCGAAGGCGAGAATTCCGTCTTTCGCATAGGCTCTGGCGATGGTCTTGGTCATCGCCACCATCCCGGCCTTGGACGCTGCATAATGCCAATGGTTGGGACTGTCCCCGCGATAAGCGGCCCGGCTGGCGATATTAATGATGCGGCCCGGCTCATTGCGCTGTTGAAAATGCAGGACCGCGAGGCGGCAAAGCTCTGCAGATGCCGTCAGGTTTATGGTCATGGTCCGGTTCCAGCTTTCCAGCCAGTCGTCAGAAGCGATCGGATTCGGTTCGAACAGCCCGGCATTGTTGACCAGCACGTCGACGCGCCCGTCGAGCCTTTCAAGCGCCTGCTCCCAGAGCATGGCGGCGGCGCCATGCTGCGAGAAATCAGCAGCGATGAGGTCATTTTTGCCCTTAGTGCTTTGTCCAACGACCGTCACGTTGTCCCGATCAAGCGAGTCGACAATAGCCTCGCCAATGCCTCGGCTGGCGCCGGTTACCAATATATGTGTTTTTGATTTGCTCATGCTGGATTGACTAGAACGACAACGGCCGCGCGTCCATGGATGATGCAGATTTCATGATTTGCATCCCTGCTGCACGATTTTGCACTAATAAAATGCCTAAATCAGGCGCATCCGGTTTGCATGATACGTGCTTTTCGCTAAAGCATTGGTTTGATTTCAAAGACTCCGGCATGATCCGGAGAGATTGTTCAGGGGAATACCATGGCCGGCGCATCAGGCTCAGAATCGAACAGACCGCTCTCACCGCATCTGCAGGTGTATAAATGGGGGCCGCATATGCTGGTGTCCATTCTCCACCGAGTGACCGGTGACGGCATGGCTTTGGTCGGTGTACCCTTGCTGGTCTGGTGGCTCTACGCCATTTCGGCCGGACCGGAGAGCTATGAATATTTTCTAAGCTGGTTCAACTTTTACTATCTCGGCTATATTATTCTCGTCGGGATGAGCTTTGCCTTTTTCGAGCATATGTTCTCCGGATTGCGCCATTTCGTGATGGATGCGGGTGCGGGCTACGAACTGCAAACCAATAAAATGTGGTCGGTCGCCGTGCCTTTGGCTGCGGTCATCACCACCGGCTCGATGTGGCTCTACATTGTTTTCAAGAATTTTTGACAGGTTAGGTATCAGATCATGGGTTCAGGAACCAATATCGGCCGGGTGCGCGGCCTCGGATCAGCGCAAGAAGGCGCGCATCATTGGGTAATGCAGCGGGTCACCGCAGTGAGCAATTTGCTGCTGGTCTTGTGGCTGGTCTTTTCACTCATCCGTTTGCCTAATTACGAGCATGAGTTGATTATCCAATGGCTTTCTTCGCCATTGGTCGCTGTGCCGATGATGTTGATGCTGGTCAGCATCTTCTGGCATTTGCGCATCGGATTGCAGGTATTGATCGAGGATTATGTTCCGGATCATGGAGTCAGGTTCGGCCTGATCATCCTGCTCAACTTTTTCGCCATCGGCGGCGCGGCGCTGGGAATTTTCTCGGTCGCGAAAATAGCCTTTACCGGAGTGGTAGCATAATGACTGAACAATCCACCCAGCCTGCTTACAAGATCATCGATCACACCTATGACACTGTGGTTGTCGGCGCCGGGGGCTCCGGCCTGCGCGCGACCATGGGCGCTGCAGAAACGGGCCTGAAAACAGCCTGTATCACCAAAGTCTTCCCGACCCGCTCGCACACGGTTGCAGCGCAGGGCGGTATCGCCGCATCTCTGGGCAACAACACGCCCGACCACTGGACCTGGCATATGTATGACACGGTCAAGGGATCGGACTGGCTCGGCGATCAGGACGCAATCGAATATCTGGTGCGCGAAGCACCGCAGGCGGTTTACGAGCTGGAACATGCCGGCGTGCCGTTCTCGCGCAACGAAGACGGCACCATCTACCAGCGCCCGTTTGGCGGCCATATGCAGAATATGGGCGAGGGGCCTCCGGTCCAGCGTACCTGCGCCGCAGCCGACCGTACCGGCCATGCGATGCTGCACGCGCTCTACCAGCAGAGCCTGAAATATGACGCAGATTTCTTCATCGAATATTTCGCCATCGACCTGATCATGGAAGACGGCGAATGCCGGGGCGTGATCGCTCTGTGTCTCGAAGACGGTTCGATCCACCGGTTCCGCAGCCACGCTGTGGTACTGGCCACCGGCGGTGCCGGCCGCTGCTATTTCAGCGCAACCTCTGCCCACACCTGCACCGGTGATGGCGGCGGTATGGTGCTGCGCGCTGGTCTGCCATTGCAGGACATGGAATTTGTCCAGTTTCACCCGACCGGCATTTACGGTGCGGGCGTATTGATTACCGAAGGCGCACGTGGCGAGGGCGGTTATCTGACCAATAGTGAAGGCGAGCGTTTCATGGAACGCTATGCTCCGAGCGCCAAGGATCTGGCTAGCCGTGACGTTGTCTCGCGCTGCATGGCGACCGAAATCCGCGAAGGCCGCGGCGTTGGGCCGGAGAAAGATCATATCTATCTCCACCTCGACCATATCGCGCCTGAAGTGCTGGCCGAACGGCTGCCGGGTATCACAGAAACCGGCAAGATTTTTGCTGGCGTCGACCTGACCCGCGAAGCTTTGCCGGTCGTTCCGACGGTCCATTATAATATGGGCGGCATACCCTGTAACTATCATGGCGAAGTGATCAACCCGACCAAGGATGATCCGGACGCGATTGTACCGGGTCTTTATTCCGTTGGTGAAG